>NZ_JAXCWH010000014.1:0-114177 GCF_034045165.1 Massilia sp. CFBP9026 | reverse complement strand
CACCAACCTGACGCGCCAGCAGGATGTGCTCGCGGGTCTGTGGCATTGGGCCGTCAGCGGCCGAGCACACCAGGATCGCGCCGTCCATCTGCGCAGCACCGGTAATCATGTTCTTGATGTAGTCGGCGTGGCCTGGGCAGTCAACGTGAGCGTAGTGACGGTTTTCGGTCTCGTACTCGACGTGCGCGGTGTTGATGGTGATGCCGCGTGCTTTTTCTTCTGGAGCCGCATCGATCTGGTCGTAGGCCTTGGCTTCGCCGCCGAATTTCTTCGACAGGACGGTAGCGATTGCAGCCGTCAGGGTGGTTTTGCCGTGGTCAACGTGACCGATGGTGCCGACGTTGACGTGCGGCTTGGTCCGTTCGAATTTACCTTTTGCCATTTCCAAATTCCTTTAAGAGAAACGATATATTTTGTTTACCGGGGGGACGGGACGTCCCATCCCCCCATTATGTATTACTTGGACTTCGCGGTGACGATGGCGTCAATCACGTGCTTCGGAGCTTCCGAATAGTGCTTGAATTCCATCGTGTAGGTCGCGCGGCCCTGGGTCGCCGAACGCAGCGAGGTCGAGTAACCGAACATTTCCGACAGTGGCACTTCGGCTTTGATGATCTTGCCGCCGCCGCCTGGGATTTCGTCCATGCCTTGCACCATACCGCGACGCGACGACAGATCGCCCATCACCGAACCGGCGTAGTCTTCTGGCGTTTCGACTTCCACGGCCATCATCGGCTCGAGGATGACCGGGCTTGCTTTACGGCAGCCGTCTTTGAACGCCATCGAACCGGCCATGCGGAACGCATTTTCGTTCGAGTCGACATCGTGGTACGAACCGAAGGTCAGGGTGACTTTGACGTCGACCACTGGGTAACCGGCCAGCACGCCCGAAGTCAGGGTCTCGCGCACACCTTTTTCGACTGCAGGGATGTATTCGCGTGGAACCACACCGCCCTTGATCGCGTCGACGAACTCGAAGCCTTTACCTGGCTCTTGCGGCTCGATCGACAGGACTGCGTGACCGTACTGGCCACGACCGCCCGACTGCTTGACGAACTTGCCTTCGACGTCGGTGACTGCCTTGCGGATGGTTTCGCGGTATGCAACCTGTGGCTTGCCGACGGTTGCTTCCACGTTGAACTCACGCTTCATGCGGTCAACGATAATTTCCAGGTGCAGCTCGCCCATACCACCGATGATGGTCTGGCCCGATTCTTCGTCGGTACGCACGCGGAACGACGGATCTTCTTGTGCCAGGCGGTTCAGCGCCAGGCCCATTTTTTCCTGGTCAGCCTTGGTCTTTGGCTCGACAGCCTGCTGGATGACCGGCTCAGGGAAGACCATTTTTTCCAGGGTGATGACAGCCGAAGGATCGCACAGGGTTTCGCCGGTGGTCGCTTCTTTCAGGCCGACCGCAGCGGCGATGTCGCCGGCACGGACTTCCTTGATTTCTTCGCGCTGGTTGGCGTGCATCTGCAGAATACGACCCAGGCGTTCCTTCTTGCCCTTGACCGGGTTGTAGACGGTGTCGCCCGAATTGATCATGCCCGAGTAGACGCGGAAGAAGATCAGCTGGCCCACGAACGGGTCGGTCATGATCTTGAATGCCAGCGCCGAGAACTTCTCGTTGTCATCGGCCTTACGGGTGACCGGCTGGTCATCTTCGTCGGTACCGGCGACTGGTGGGATGTCGATCGGCGATGGCAGGTATTCGATCACGGCGTCGAGCATGGCTTGCACGCCCTTGTTCTTGAACGCGGTGCCGCACATCATCGGGACGATTTCCGATGCGATGGTGCGCTGACGCAGAGCAGCCTTGATCTCGGCTTCGGTCAGGTCGCCTTCTTCCAGGTACTTGTTCATCAGCTCTTCGCTGGCTTCAGCCGCGGTCTCGACCAGCTTCTCGCGCCACTCGTTGGCTTGATCGACCAGTTCCGCAGGGATGTCGCGGTAGTCGAACTTCATGCCTTGCGATGCTTCGTCCCAGATGATTGCTTTCATCTTGACCAGGTCGACCACGCCCAGGAAGTTCTCTTCCGCGCCGATCGGGATCTGCAGAGGGATCGGGTTCGCCTTCAGGCGAGCGCGCATCTGCTCGTAGACCTTGAAGAAGTTCGCGCCGGTACGGTCCATCTTGTTGACGAAGGCCAGACGTGGAACTTTGTACTTGTTAGCCTGACGCCACACGGTTTCCGACTGTGGCTGCACGCCGCCGACTGCGCAGTAAACCATGCAGGCGCCGTCGAGCACGCGCATCGAGCGTTCGACTTCAATGGTGAAGTCAACGTGGCCCGGGGTGTCGATGATGTTGATGTGGTGAGGCTCGAAGTTACCGGCCATACCTTTCCAGAAGCAGGTCGTCGCTGCCGAGGTAATGGTAATGCCGCGCTCTTGCTCTTGCTCCATCCAGTCCATCGTCGCTGCGCCATCGTGCACTTCGCCGATCTTGTGGTTGACGCCCGTGTAGAACAGGACGCGTTCGGTGGTGGTGGTTTTACCAGCATCGATGTGAGCCGAAATACCGATATTGCGGTAGCGCTCGATGGGGGTCTTGCGTGCCATAATTTTTCCTAAATCTTTGAATGGACAAAACCGAGCAACATCTTGACGATCAAAATGAGCTCGGCCTGAACAACAGATACTGCAAGGGCCCTAGATTGGGGCAAAAAGCCCCAAGCCAAGTCCTGATGCTTAGAAGCGGAAGTGCGAGAACGCCTTGTTCGCTTCTGCCATGCGGTGGACTTCGTCACGACGCTTCATCGCGCCGCCGCGGCCTTCAGCCGCTTCCATCAGTTCACCACCCAGACGTTGCGGCATGGATTTTTCGCTGCGCTTGTTTGCGGCTTCGCGCAACCAACGCATGGACAGCGCCATACGACGAACCGGACGAACTTCCACTGGCACCTGGTAGTTGGCGCCACCGACACGGCGGGATTTGACTTCCACCAGCGGTTTAGCGTTGTTGATCGCGGTCGTGAACACTTCCAGCGGGTCTTTGCCCGACTTGGATTGAATGTGTTCGAATGCACCGTAGATGATGTTTTCTGCAACCGACTTCTTGCCGGACAGCATCAGAACGTTGACGAATTTGGCGACATCGGTGTTGCCGAATTTTGGATCCGGCAGGATCTCGCGCTTGGGTACTTCACGACGACGTGGCATTTCAATTCCTTCCTGTCTTCAGTTGAGTGCGGATTCCGCACTCGCGAAAGGTCCTCATGACCCTTCACTTACTCGGCCTTACGGCCGGCTCAACTTATCTAATTAATGTGACGTGTCAATGACACGCACCTCGAAGATTACTTCTTCGCAGCCTTGGCACGCTTGGCGCCGTACTTCGAGCGCGCTTGCTTACGGTCTTTGACGCCCTGGGTATCCAGTGCACCGCGAACCATGTGGTAACGCACACCTGGCAAGTCTTTCACACGGCCGCCGCGCAGCAGCACGACACTGTGTTCTTGCAGGTTGTGGCCTTCACCGCCGATGTACGAAATGACTTCGAAACCGTTGGTCAGACGCACTTTAGCGACTTTACGAAGTGCCGAGTTAGGCTTCTTCGGGGTGGTGGTGTACACACGGGTGCACACGCCACGTTTTTGCGGGCAGTTTTCCAGTGCCGGCGACTTGCTCTTCACAACCGCGGCTTCACGCGGCTTGCGAATCAGTTGATTGATGGTTGGCATCGTTCCTAATCCAACAAAATTGCTACTGAATTGACGACCCGGGACGGCGAACATGCTGGCCCGGGGACTAAACCTAGTCCCGTAAGAACTGACAGCGGAGGCGACGAAAGCCACTCAACGAAAGGAGCGGCTGCGAATGCGTATACGATGTGCAGAATAAAAACGAGAACTCGCGAATATACGCCGAATGTGACGACGGGTCAACCTATTTGCTGCCCTGTTAAGTCGTTACCGGCCGCGCGGCCGGTAAACCGTGGCGAATATGCCAGCGTTGCCTATGTACGACGAGCGGTGTCGACGAAGGCCTCCAGGTAGGCGGTGCCAGCATCGACCTCGCGCGTGCCCAGGAAGATCTGCTTGAACACGCCCTCCCGCCCCAGCCGCACCGGCGCCACCGCCATCCGGCCCGCGTACTCGTCCACCAGCCAGCGCGGCAGCGCCGCCACGCCGCGGCCGCTGGCCACCATCTGCAGCATGATGTCGGTGGTTTCGATCGTCTTGCGCTGGCGCGGAGCGCAGCCGGCCGGCAGGAAGAACTGGTTATAGATGTCGAGCCGCTCGAGGTCGACCGGATAGGTGATCAGCACGTCGTCCGACAGGTCGGCCGGCTCGGCGTGGGAACGCCCGGCCAGCGGATGGCCGCGGGCCACCACCAGCACCTGCTCGTAGTCGAATACCGGCACGAAGCGCAAACCGGGCTTGAACAGCGGGTCGGGCGTGACCAGCAGATCGATTTCGTAGCCGTGCAGGGCCTTGAGGCCGCCGAACTGGAAGCGCTGCTTGACGTCGACGTCGACCTCGGGCCACGCCGCCAGGTAAGGATCCACCACTTTCAACAGCCACTGGTAGCAGGGGTGACACTCCATCCCGATGCGCAGTGTGCCGCGTTCGCCGCGCGCGTATTCGTGCATCAGGCGCTCGGCATGCTCGAGCTGCGGCAACACCCGCTCGGACAGCGCCAATAGATAGCGCCCGGCCTGGGTCAGGCGCAATGAGCGTCCCTCGCGCGTCCAGACCGGCGTGCCGAGCTGCTGCTCGAGCTTTTTCACCGTATGGCTCAGGGCCGACTGCGTCAGGCACAGCACGTCGGCGGCGGCGGTCAGCGAGCCGCGCCGGTCGACCTCGCGGATGAGGGACAGGTGGATGCGTTCGATCATTTCACATGAACAGAATTAATGGATGGATGAAATCATACCAATTTTATTCATGAATCAAGCGGCCTATGATGAACTCATCCATTCTTCACCAGGCTGACACCATCATGACGACCACCCACACCCTCGGCTTTCCGCGCATCGGCGCGCGCCGCGAACTGAAATTCGCCCTCGAACGCTTCTGGAAGGGCGAAGCCACGGCCCAGGAGCTCGGCGCCCAGGCGGCACAGCTGCGCCAGCGCCACTGGCAGCAGCAATCGAAACTCGACTTCGCGCCGGTCGGCGATTTCTCCCTGTACGACCAGGTGCTCGACATGAGCTTCACGCTCGGGAACGTGCCGGAGCGCGCTCACAGCCACCATGGCGACGCGCTCGATGCTTATTTCCGCGTCGCGCGCGGACGCAGCCAGGGCGAGCACGACCACGCCTGCGGCGGCGTCCACGCCGGCGAAATGACCAAGTGGTTCGACACCAACTACCACTACATCGTCCCCGAGTTTGGCGCCGACACCGGTTTCAAGCTCGACACCGCACGCCTCGACGAACAGCTGGCCCAGGCGCGCACGCTGGGCGTCAAGGCCAAGCCGGTCATCGTCGGCCCCCTGACTTATCTGTGGCTGGGCAAGGCCAAGGATGGCAGCGACCGGCTCGACCTGCTGCCTCGCCTGCTGCCGGTGTATGCCGAGCTGCTGGCCTGGTTCGTCACGCAAGGCATCGAATGGGTGCAGGTCGACGAGCCGGCGCTGGTCACCGAGCTCGATGCGCACTGGCAGGCCGCTTATGCGAGCGCCTACGACACGCTCCAGCACAGCGGCGTCAAACTGCTGCTGGCGACCTATTTCGGCCGCCTGGAAGACAACCTGGCGCTGGCATGTGGGCTGCCGGTGGACGGCCTGCACCTGGACGCGATCAATGCCCGCGCCGAGATCGCGCCGGTGATCGACGCGCTGGGCCAGGACAAGGTGCTGTCGCTGGGCGTGATCGACGGCCGCAATATCTGGAAGACCGACCTGCACGCGACGCTCGAATGGCTCGATCCGGTGCAGCGCCAGCTGGGCCAGCGCCTGTGGATCGCACCATCGTGCTCGCTGCTGCATGTGCCGGTCGACCTGCAGAACGAGACCGCGCTCGATCCCGAGATCCGCTCCTGGCTGGCGTTCGCCGTGCAGAAGCTGGAAGAACTACGCATCCTGGCCCATGCACTCGACCATGGCCGCTCGCAAGTGCAGCTCGAACTGGTCGAGAATGCCGCCGCGATCGACCGCCGCCGCGCCTCGAAACGCGTGTCGAACCCGGAAGTGGCGCAGGCCCTGGCCGCGATCACTGCCGAGCTGGGCCAGCGCGCCAGCAGCCACGCCGAACGCAGCCTGAAACAGGCCGCCCTGCTCCAGCTGCCCAGCTTCCCGACCACCACCATCGGCTCCTTCCCGCAGACGGCGGCAATCCGCCAGGCCCGCAATGCCCATAAAAAAGGCGAACTGGATGCGGCGGCGTACGAAGAAGCGATGCGCGGCGAGATCGCGCGCTGCGTGCGCGAGCAGGAAGCGCTGGGGCTGGACGTGTTCGTGCACGGCGAGGCCGAGCGCAATGACATGGTCGAATACTTCGGCGAGCAGCTCGACGGCTATGCCTTTAGTCAGAACGGCTGGGTGCAATCCTACGGCTCGCGCTGCGTGAAGCCGCCGATCCTGTTCGGCGACGTGCGCCGGCCGCAGGCGATGACGGTCAAGTGGACCACCTATGCGCAGTCGCTGACCGACAAGCCGATGAAGGGCATGCTGACCGGCCCGGTGACGATCCTCAACTGGTCCTTCGTGCGCGACGACCAGCCGAGGTCCGTGAGCTGCCGCCAGCTGGCGCTGGCCATCCGCGAGGAAGTGCTGGACCTGGAGCGCGCCGGCGTGCGCGTGATCCAGATCGACGAGGCGGCCCTGCGCGAAGGCTTGCCGCTACGGCGCGGCGAGTGGAAGGACTACCTGGACTGGGCGGTCGAATCGTTCCGCATCACGGCCAACGGCGTGGCCGACGAGACCCAGATCCACACCCATATGTGCTATTCGGAGTTCAACGACATCATCGCCGCGATCGCCGCCATGGATGCCGACGTGATCACGATCGAGACCTCGCGTTCGGACATGGAGCTGCTGGACGCCTTCGATGACTTCAGCTATCCGAACGAGATCGGGCCGGGCGTCTACGACATCCACTCGCCGAACATCCCGAGCCAGGACCACATCGTGGACCTGATGCGCAAGGCCGCCACCCGCATCCCGGCCGAGCGCCTGTGGATCAATCCGGACTGCGGCCTCAAGACCCGCAACTGGGAAGAAGTGCTGCCGGCGCTGCGCAATATGGTGGCCGCGGCGCACACCTTGCGCGCCGCCTGAGGTCTAGTCGACCTTTTTCAGGAAATCGCCGACTGCCTTCACCAGCAGCGGCGAGACCGGCAACGACGGATCGCTGTAGGCCGCGGCCTGCAGCGCCGGGTCGGCCCGCACGTGCTTGAAGATATGGTTCATGCCGGGGATGATGGCCAGGGTCGCATCCGGCTTGGCGCGGTACAGGCCATTGGCCTGGGCAACCGCCACCTGGATATCGGTATTGCCCTGGACGATCAGCACCGGCATGGTCAGGGCGGCGATGCGCTCCGACGGCACATACTTGAACCACGAGATCATATAGGGCTGGACACTCGGCCGGTACAGGGTCAGCAGCGCAGGCGGCACCTGGTCGACCGTCGTGCCTTTCTCGAGCGATGCCAGGATGCGTTCGCTCTCCTTGTCCAGTTCGGGCGGCAGCTTGCCGGCCAACTGCTTGCGCAGGACGGTGGACGGCCCATCGGCGATGCCGGCGATCGAGACGAAGGCCGCGGCGCCGCCCTGCTGCGCCGCCAGCATGCCGATCAGGGATCCTTCGCTGTGGCCGATCACGGCCACAGCGCCGAAACGCGGATCGGCCTTCAGCCTGGCGATCCAGGCCGCGGCGTCTTCCACATAGTTCTCGAAACGCAGCTCGGATTCGGTCGGACCGGCCGCCAGGCTGGCGGCGACGCCGCGCTTGTCGTAGCGCAGCGTGGCGATGCCCTCCCCGGCCAGCGCCAGCGCCAGCATCCTGAGGCTGTCGTTGCGACCGGGGATCAGGGGATTGTTGCCATCGCGGTCGGTCGGGCCGGAGCCGGCGATGATCAGGGCGACCCGCGGCTTGCCCTCGAGGGCGGCCGGCAATTGCAGGGTGCCGGCGATGCGGCCGGTCGGCGTGTCGAGATTGATGTGTTCTTCGCTCGTCTGTGCCGAGGCGATGCCGGCGGCCAGGAACAGCAGCAGCGCCGCGCTGAGTTTGCACATCGTCGGAAACGCGGCCAGTCCGCCCACGGCCCCTGAAAACCACCACTTTTTTTCAAGCTCTGACATAGCACTCCTCATTCAATATCACTCACGCCGCCACTGGCATGCCGCGCTGCGCCAGGCAGAAACCCTCGATGCGCTCCAGCGCTGCCTCGGCTTCACGCTCATCCAGCCCCGCCCCGAAATGGTAGCGATGGGTCGTGGTCTCGATCTCGATCCGGCCATGGCCGAAGCCCAAAGCATCCCACTTGGCTTCCGGCGTCCAGGCCTCCGGCGCCGGCAACAGCCGCACCGCGCGGATCTCGTCGGGCCGGAAGGCCAGCTCGATCGGCGGCAGCTCGCCTGCAGGGGCGATGTACAGCTCATCCCGGAACACGAAGTTGCGATATAGCGCCCAGGCGGCCACGCTGACGATGGACAGCGCGCAGGCGGTAAAGATGATGACGCCGGGAGACAGGTCGCGCCGCGCGCCGCTCGCCAGGCCATAGGCCAGCAGGCAGACGAAGCAAAAGGACATGGCCGCGGCAAAGCCGCGCTTCTGGGTTGGACAGACGATGTGCAAGACCTGGCTGGCGCTCATTCCTTCTCTTCGAAAACGCTCTTGGTTGTGAAAGATACCACTTCTCGAAGGAGGAAATGTGCGTGAATTCTCTCGTGCGCTACACCCCGGGCACAAGCGCCCCGGTGAACCAGCCCAGCTCCCCGTCCAGCGCGGCTCGGATCGGCCCCGGCGTGAGGCCGGTCCAGCGCTTGAACGAGCGCCGGAAATTGGCGGCGTCATGAAAGCCCAGGTAACGCGCGACCTGTTCGTTGTCGGCCCGTTCGACCTGGAACAGCCACAGCGCGACATGGGTGCGCACCCCGTCGAGCTCACCCTGGAAATGGGTGTGGTGGCGCAGCAGCTGGCGCTTGAAGGTTGCCGGGCTGACGCCGAAATCGGCCGCCGTGCGCTCCAGCGTCGGCGCCAGGCGCACATTTTCCAGGAGGTAGTCGTAGAGCGCGGCCAGGATGCCCGGCGCGCGCGATCGTTCCTGCTCGGCCGACTGCAGCGCGAGGCGCGCCGCCATCTCGCTGGCGCGCGGCCACGGCCGGTCGAGCCAGGCGGCGGGCAGCAGCATGGCGTCGAGCTGGCAACCGAAGCGCAGCTCGGTGCCCAGGTGGACGTGGTGCTGTTCGACGTGACGCGGTGCGCTGCGGTTGAAGCAGAAGCGCCACGGCAGGCGCTCGCCGCCCAGCCAGCGGCACAGCGCCACCACCGCCGTCATGTGCATCTCGACCAGGGCCGGCCGGATGCCCGGCGCGCCATAGGCGTCAACCCAGTACAGCAGCGCCACGTCGCCCCAGGTCTCGAAGCGCGGCCGCAACAGCGGCGTCAGGCGCGCATGGAAGCGGCACAGGGTCTGCAGCAGCGCGCGCACGTTAGGCGCCTGCACCAGCGCGTGGCTGGCGGCGCCGTCGTGGCCGGGCAGCAGCAACTGGCCCAGCATGAAGCTGGTGTCGGGGCTGTCCAGCGTGTGCAGGGTGTTCGACAGCTGCTGCAGGTATTGCGCCGGCGCGACCAGTCCATCGGCATCCAGGCCGGCCACCAGCCCGGTGTGGCGCAACAGGTCGGCGTCGTCCGCGTCGCGCGAGCGGCCGTATTCCAGCGCCAGCGCGGGCTGCTGCCGCGCCGGGATCGAGGGCTCTCCGGCTGGCTGCCAGGCGATCACACGGCGTCCATCTGGCGGCACAAGGCGGCCAGCAGCGCATCCGGCGCGCCCTGCGCGGGCGCGCAGCCATGGCGCAGGGAGATCCGCACCCGTCCGCCCGCCGCATGGTGGCGCATCGACGACACCATGCGGCACAGGTGCTGGGCTGCGTCGCGCGCGTCGAGCTCCGTCAGGCCCGGCATCAGCACCGCGAAGCGGTCGCCGGCATAGCGGCACAGCAGGTCTTCGTTGCGCAGGTTCAGGAGCAGCATGTGCGCCACCGCCTGCAGCACGCGGTCGCCCTCCGCCTGGCCGTGTTCGCGATTGATGCGGTGGAATTCGTCGATGTCGAACAGCACCAGCGCGCTGACGCCTTCGCCTTCATTGCGACGGCTCTCCAGGCGCAGCTGCTCGCGCAGGTAGACGGCGTCGGCCAGCTGGGTGATGCGGTCGAACGGACGATGATTGCGAAACAGCCGCTCGCGCTTGCGCATGTGGTCGGACAGCGTGGCCTGCTCCAGCTTCCAGTAATACATGCCGACGGTAAGGATCAGCATCCCGAGCGGCAGCAGCGACTCCAGCGCGTTGTCCCACAACGCCGCCTTGTCGATGTCGACCACCTCGTCCAGGCAATCGGCCCAGGAGCCGAGCATGATGCAGGCCAGGCCGCCGGCCAGCAGCCGCGTGACCAGCCCGTCCGGCCGGCTGGACAGCACGATCAGGCACCACAGCACCGCCAGCAGCGAGGTGCCACCCTCGCTCGCGATGTCGACCCAGTCCCAATCGGCCATCGGGATCGTCGTCCCGGCGCCGACGAACAGGAAGGCGAAGGCGCCGAGCAGCGCACCGATCAGCAAGGCATGGCGGATAACGTTGGACATGGAGGCAGCGTTCAAGGTGGATCGCCGGAACATAGCGCAGCCAGATGACCGCAGGATGACAGGATGGCAAAACTGTCGCATCCGGGCACAGGGTCCGAACGGCTCACGGCAAATGGCGTCCCCTCGAATGCATCCGGCCGCGCCATGCGGCCTGCGTCATGGGCGGCGGGTCATTTCAGCTCATGGTCGGCCCGACGGGGCTCGACCGGACTCCGGCGCTGGGAGGGCGTCACCAACTCGTCATATTGGGACACCAGAATCCGCCCCACTCCAACTATCTCCTTGCCCCCATGCGCTATCTCGCCCTCCCCGCCATCACCGCCAGCCTGCTGGCCGCTGCCGGCGTCCACGCTGCCCCTGCTTTCGCGCCGGCCGTCGAATCCAGCGTGGTCGTCACCGGCCAGCGCGCCAGCCTGGCGCGCGCCATCGCCGCCCAGGAACAGGCCGACAACATCGTCAGCGTCATCAGCAGCGACGACATCGGCCACCTGCCGGACAAGAATGCCGCCGAGGCGCTGGCGCGCGTGCCGGGGATCTCGGTCCAGCGCGACCAGGGCGAAGGCCGCTACGTGGTGGTGCGCGGCCTGGACGCCGACTACAACAGCGTGACCATCAACGGCGCCATGGTGCCCTCGCCGGAAGCGACGCGACGCGCGGTGGCGCTGGACGTGCTGCCGGCCGGCCTGGTGCGCTCGCTGGAAGTGACCAAGTCGGCCACGCCCGACCAGGACGCCAACTCGCTGGGCGGCACGGTCGAGGTCAAGACCCTGTCGGCGTTCGACCTGCCGGGCAAGCTGCTCAGCGTCGGCGTCGCCGCCAGCCACGACACCAATACCGACCAGAACAGCCCCAGCGCCAACCTGCTGTGGGCCCAGCGCTTCATGGACGGCAAGCTGGGCATCGCCGCCGGCCTGTCGGGCGAGAAGCGCAAGTTCGGCTCGGACAACGTGGAAACCGGTGGCGCCTGGGACGGCAACCGCCTCGAAGGCTTCGAGATGCGCGACTACCTGCCCACGCGCGAGCGCCGCGCCGGCGCCTTCAACCTCGACTACCGCCCGGACGCCAGCACCAGCTACGCCCTGCGCGGCTTCCTCAGCCGCTTCTCGGACGAAGAGTCGCGCGACCGCATGACCGTGGGCGACTTCGAGAACGACGAGGAAAGCGTCCTTGAGGGCGAACTCGCTCCCGCCACCGTCGAGCGCCGCCTGCGCCAGCGCAAGTACACGCAAGAGATCCGCTCTCTCACCGGCTCGATGGACCGCCGTTTCGGCGACGCCTGGAAGATGCACCTGGAGGCCGCCACCAGCCGCGCCACCGACAAGACGCCGAACGCGATCAGCGACGCGCGCTTCACCAACATCGAGAGCTTCGAGGGCGTCGGCTTCACCAACACCCGCGCTCCGCACCTGATCGCCCCCGCCGGCGTGGCCGACGCCGCCAACTACGAGCTCGATTCGTTCGCAATCGAGCGCGCCTACGCCAAGGACACCAGCCACCAGCTGCGCCTCGACCTGCAGCGCGAATTCGACGCCGGCGACTGGAGCGGCGCGTTCAAATTCGGCGCCAAGGCCACCCGCCGCGACAAGCGCACCGACACGGACGCCTGGGAATTCGGCAGCGACGACCCGGAAGATGGCGACTACTGGGGCGCCGGCCCGACCTCGATGGCCGCCTTCGTCAATGGCACCCGCATCGACTACCCGTTCGGCAACCTGGGCTACACGCTCGACCCGAACCTGGTACGCGCCCGCCTGGCCGGCCTGAACCGCGACGGCGCACGCGCGATCGTCGACTCGGCGCTGGACGACTTCAAGCTGCAGGAAGACATCGACGCCGCCTACGTGCAGGCCAGCCTGCGCAGCGGCGCCTGGTCGCTGCTGGCGGGCGTGCGCGCCGAGCGCACCCGCTTCAAGGCCGACGGCTCGCAGGTGACGGACGAAGAAGAAATCACGCCGCGCGGCGCATCGCGCTCCTATACCAACTGGCTGCCGGGCATGCACCTGCGCTATGACATGGACCAGCACACCAGCCTGCGCGCGGCATGGAGCAACTCGGTGGTGCGCGCCAACTTCGCCCAACTGGCGCCGGGCGTCAGCCTGGATGGCGACGACGAAGCCACGATCGGCAATCCGGACCTGAATCCGCTGCGCTCGCACAACCTGGACCTGGGCATCGAGCGCACCATCGGCGGCGACGGCGTGGTGTCGGCCTATGTGTTCACCAAGGATATCAAGGACTTCACCTACGCCACCGACCTGGCCGGACGCGGAGCCTGGGCCGACTTCAATAGCGCGATCTCGTACGCCAACGGCGAAAAAGCGCGTGTGCGCGGCATCGAACTGGCCTGGCAGCAGCCGCTGCGCATGCTGCCGGCGCCGTTCAACGGCCTGCTGATCGGCATCAACGGCGCCATCACTCACTCGCGGGCCGACATCGAGAGCGCCGATGGCGATGGAGGCGTGGCTTCGCGCAGCATCCGCATGCCGGGCCAGTCGAACCGCATCGGCAACCTGATGGTCGGCTACGAGTCCGGTCCGTTCAGCGCCCGCCTGGCGATGAACTACAAGTCGCCCTACCTGCTCGAACTGGGCGAGGACGTGCTCGATGCGAGCCAGGACCGCTACGTCGACGCCCAGAAGCAGCTGGACTTCTCGATGTCGTTCAAGCTGGACAAGCGCTGGCAGCTGACTTTCGACGCCAGCAACCTGAACAACGAAAAATACTACGTGTACATGGGCGACAAGTCCCGCAACGCGCAACATGAACAATACGGCCGCACCTTCAAGATCGGCCTGAAAGCGAGCATCTTCTAATGAAAAAAATCGTATCCCTGGTTCTCCTCACCACCCTGCACGCGGCCGCCGCCGCTGCGCCGCAAGTGCCGGCCTCGCTGGCCAGGACCGAAGCCCTGGCCGCGCTGCCGGGCGGCGCCTGGCTGGCGCTCGACAAGAACGCCCTGCGCCTGGTCGGCGCCGACGGCAGCGAACGCGCCAGCTTGCCCATCCGCGCCGAGCAGCTCGACCTGCGCCCGGTCGAAGGAGGCGTGCTGGCCGTGATCATGGATTCCAACACCGAGCGCGTGCAACCGGTGCGGGTCGACCTCGCGGCCGGCGCACTGAAAGCCTTGCCGCCGATGCCGGAAGCCGGCTTCGGCCTGGAAGCTGCCTGCATGTACCGTGACGCCCAGGGCCTGGACCATGTGTTCATGGTCGGCCCTGACGGCCAGGCGCAGCAGTGGCTGCTGGGCAGCGAGGCGCAGGGCGGCTATCGCCTGGTGCGCCGCCTGGCGCTGCCGACCGCGGTTACCCATTGCCGCGTCGACGACGCCCACGCCACGCTATTCGTGGCCGAGGAAGGCATGGGCCTGTGGGCCTATGGCGCCGATGCCGAAGGTCCGTCGGCGCGCGTGCCGGTGGCGCTGCGCGCGCCGTACGGCAAGCTGGCCGGCGAGATCGAGGGCCTGGCCGTGCTGCCGGGCGGCGTGGCCGCCCTGGACGAGGAGGGCGACCTGCTGAGCTGGCGCCGCGCCGGCGCGGCCTGGACTGCGCTGCCGGCGCGCGCGCTGGGCGGCAAGCAGCTGGTGGCGCTGGACGGCGCCTCGCTGCTGGTGCAGACGAAGAAAGGCTGGCAGGCGCCGGCGCTGGCATGGAAGGCCGGCACCCCGCCGCCGCGCGCACTGCCGATCGTGATGCCGCGCATGCAGACCGCGCCGGTCGCGCAACTGGGCGACGCCGCCGACGATCCGGCGATCTGGGTCAACCCGAAGGATGCGACCCAGTCGCGCATCCTCGGCACCAACAAGAAGCAGGGCATGCTGGTGTACGACCTGCAGGGCAAGGAAACCCAGTTCCTGCCGGCGGGCCGCCTGAACAACGTCGACGTGCGCCAGGACCTGCGCTTCGGCGACGAGCGCTTCGACCTGGCCCTGGCCACCCAGCGCGACGAGAATGCGATGGTGCTGTTCACGATCGACGCCAGGGGCACTCTGGCGGAAGCCGCGCGCCTGCCGACCGGCCTGGATGACATCTACGGCACCTGCACCTACCGCACCGCTGAAGGCGGCATGGACGCCTTCGTGAACGACAAGGACGGCCGCTACGAGCACTGGCAGATCACCCGCAGCGGCGGCAAGTTCAGCGCGAAGCTGGCGCGCCAGTTCAAGGTCGCGACGCAACCCGAAGGCTGCGTGGCGGACGACCACAGCGGCCTGCTGTTCGTGGGCGAAGAAGACAAGGCGCTGTGGGTCACGTCGGCCAAGGCCGACCAGCCGGCCACGCTCAAGATGGTGATGCCGGTGGGCGAATGGCTGCACGACGACATCGAAGGCATGGGCATCTACCACGGCGACAAGCAGAGCTACCTGGTGGTGTCGAGCCAGGGCAATAGCAGCTACGTGGTGTTCGATGCGGCGCCGCCGTTCAAGGTGCGCGGCGCCTTCCGGGTCGGCATGGACCCGGTGGCAGGCATCGATGGCGCGTCCGAGACCGACGGCCTGGAAGTGAGCTCGGCCAACTTCGGCGGCCCGTTCGCGCGCGGCATGCTGGTGGTGCACGACGGCTTCAAGCGCATGCCGGACGCGGCCCAGAACTACAAGGCGGTGGCCTGGGACGATATCGCCAAGGCCTTGAAGCTGGAAGATTGAGGCGGGGCGGGCTCCACGAGGTGGCTGCTCAACCAGCGCGCCACCTCGGCCGCCCTGTTTTCAATCTCCGCTCCAAAGCCCTGGCTCGCCAGCAGCGCGATGCCGTTCGGGTTACGTAGCACGCCCGGCGCCAGCACCGGCTGGCCGCCGGCGGTGTCGATGAAGAACGGCGCCAGCGGCTCGCGCAGCAGCGGCGCCAGCACCAGGTTGTGCGACGACACCAGCACCAGGTCGCGGCCGGCCAGCTGTTCCAGCACGGCGCACGCCGCCGATACCGACTCCAGGTGGTTGGTGCCGCGGAATACCTCATCGATCAGGCAGATGCCCGGCGGCTGGCCTGCGGCATCCAGCAATTCCTTTGCCCGCCGCAGTTCCGCCATGTACAGGCTCTCGCCGCCCAGCAGAGAATCCTCGTTCTGCATGCTGGCGCGCACCGGGACCGCCGGCAGGCAGGCCCGCGCGGCATAGCAAAAGCCGAAGGCGCGCGCCGCGATTGCGTTCAGGCCCACCATGCGCAGGAAGGTGCTCTTGCCCGAGGCATTCTGGCCCGAGACGAAAGCGCCTTTTCCTTCCAGCGCCACCGATAGCGCAACCGGACTTTCCATCAGCGGGTGGATGCCGCCCTCCAGCACCAGGGTGCGCGCATCGCCGCGCTCGGCCCAGCACCAGCGCCCGATCGATGCCAGGTGGCGCACCAGGGCCACGTCGGCCTCCAGGTTGGCGCAGGCCAGGTAGCACTCACGCAGCAAGGCGCGCTCGGCGTGCACGATGCGCAGCGTCTTGAAATGGTAGACCACATTGGCCGCCGCGAACCAGTCGGCGTACTGGATCGCGCCCGGAATCATGCGCAGGCTCAGCGAGCGCGCCAGGCGCAGGTGCAGGCGTTCCGCTCGCGGGCGCGCCGCCACGAAAGGTTCCAGCAGCTGCCCGCCCTGCCCACCCAGCAGGCTGGTCGCACGCAGCAGTGCGTGCAGCGCGCGGATGGTGGCGGCCCATTGCTCGAGCGGGCGGTGCAGGCGCATCTGCAGCGCCATCAGGGGCGCCAGCGCCGCCAGGGTCAACATCCAGCCCAGCGGCAGGGTCGCCAGGGCGGCCAGCGACAGCAGCAGCGCGAGCGGCAGCAGCCATAGCCAGCGCGGCCACCACGGGATGGTCGGCGCAGTATCCTGGAACAGCAGTCCGGCCACCTCGGCATCGGCATGGCGCAAGGTAGACAGGCTGGCGTCGATCGCATCCAGCCGCGCCGGGTCATCCATCAGCGCCTGCAGGCGCGCGCGCTGTGCGACGCACGCCGCATCGTCGATGCCGGCCCGCAGGCGCCGGTGCAGCACCTGGCGCGCGAAGATGCTGGCCCGGGGCGCCAATTTCTCTTCGTACGATTCGAGCAGCAAGTCGTTCCAGGTCTGGTCGTCGATGCCGGCGGCGCCATTGAGGCGGTACAGGCGCTCGACTTCGTCCGGGATGAAGAAATGGCGCGGCGGCGGGGCGGGTGGGGCGAGCGCAAGGCTGCGCAACAGGTCTTGCAGGCGGTCGAACAACGACACTGATGAACTTTCTGGAGAACCGGCGACGCCGGGTGCCAATCCAATATACGGATCGATTGCCATCTTGCAAGATCGAAAAAATTTATGGGCTGAAATTACCCGTGGCGCATGTTCAACATTGAATCCGACAATGTACGTTTCCAAACATACCGCGTTCCGAATCGCTGGCACGATCATTGGCGCAAGGCTCCCACCAACAATGACCAAGAAAGGCAGGCCCCAATGAAACGCGCTTCGCTCGCAGCCGCGCTGTGCATGGTGTTCGGTTCCGCTACCGCCCAGCAGGGCGACGGCACCATGTTCTCCACCAAGATCAACGTCTGGAAACCCAATAAGGTGGAGGCCACGCCTGAGCGCATCGCTGCCCTGAAGGCGCCGCCTGGCTTCACGGTCAGCGCCTTCGCGACGGGCCTCAAGAACGCGCGCATCATCGCGGTGGCGCCAAACGGCGACGTCTACCTGAGCCGGCGCGACCAGGGCGACGTGCTGCTGCTGCGCGACGCCAACGGCGACGGCCGCGCCGACGGCGCGCCGGTCACGGTGGCCAACCGCGCCGGCGCCCACGGCCTGGCGATCCGCGACAACAAGCTGTATCTGGTCACCGTCAAGGAGTTGTTCGTGGCCGACATCAAGCCCGACGGCCGCCTGGGCGAACTCAAGATGCTGATCGGCGACCTGCCCGATTCGGGCCAGCACCCGAACCGTACCATGGCCTTCGGCCCGGACGGCATGCTGTACCTGAGCGTCGGCAGCACCTGCAATACCTGCAACGAAAGCAATGTGGAAAACGCCACCCTGCTGCGCGTATCCCCCGATGGTAAAAGCCGCACCATCTTCGCCAGCGGCCTGCGCAACATGATCGGCTTCGGCTGGCATCCGACCACGGGCGAGCTGTGGGGCTTCGACCATGGCATCGACTTCCTGGGCGACGACGTCCAGCCCGAAGAGATCAACAAGATCGAGCTGGGCAAGCAGTATGGCTGGCCGCACGTCTACGGGGCCGGCGAGATCTACCCACAAAGCACGCCCCAGGGCGAGATCACCAAAGAAGAATGGAAGGCGCGCAGCACGCCGATGGTGCTGGGCTATACCGCCCACGCGGCGCCAATGCAGTGGGTCTGGGGCGCCGGCAGCGCCTTCCCGGCCGACTACCAGGGCGACGCCTTCGTCACCATGCGCGGTTCGTGGAACCGGGTGCCGGCATCGGGCTACGAGATCGTGCGCGTGCGCTACCAGGACGGCCAGCCGAAGTCGGTCGAGCCGTTCGTCACCGGCTTCCTGACGGACGGCGGCAAGACCCATATCGCGCGTCCGGTCGGCCTCGCGCTGGCGAAGGACGGCGCGCTCCTGATGGCGGACGACGCCAATGGTGTGATCTACCGCATCGCCTACACCGGTGGCAAGGCAGCCGCCGCCACGCCGCCGAAGGCGCCGGCCGGCCCCATGGAGCAGCAAGTCAACAAGGGCAACAAGGTCCCGCTGGCGAACAAGCGCCCCGAGACCGAGGCCAAAGGCCAACTGAGCGTGACCTCGTCGAGCTTCAGCGCCAACGGGACGATGGACGATCGCTACACCGAGTATGCGGACGGCGTCTCGCCGGCGCTGTCCTGGAAACCTGTGGCGGGCGCGAAATCGTACGCGGTCATCGTGGAAGACCCGGACGCCAAGCCGGTCACGCCCTTCGTGCACTGGGTGATGTGGAACATCCCGGCCACCATCACCAGCGTGCCGGAAGGCGTGCAGGAGCAGCCGCGCCTGTCCGACCCGGACGGCGTGCTGCAGGGCCGTACCACGCGCGGCGCGCCCGGCTACTATGGGCCAAGGCCGCCGGTCGGCGAGGCGGCGCACCGCTACCACTTCCAGGTCTATGCATTGGACAAGATGCTCGACGTGCCATTCGGCGCCGACCGCGACCAGGTGCTGCAGGCGATGAAGGGCCATGTGCTGGCCAAGGGCGAAATCGTGGGCAAGTATGGGCAGAAGCAGCAGCCGCAGAAGTGAGCTCCTGAACGCGGACAGCCCTGTCCGCGAACGACCGGCCCAGGCCGGACGGACACCGCGGACAGTGGTGTCCGTCCGGCCTCTCCCATATGAATCAATGACTTAACATTGGAATAAGCGCTGGCACGGATCGTGCAGTAACGACAGGAAACTCGTCGTTACTGGACACAACATGATCCGCGATACATCCCAACAAGACGCCGTCGTCGCCACGCCGGCGTCCCACAAGTTCAAGCGCCCCGCGCTGCTGATCGGTACCGCCGCCGCCCTGCTGGCTGCCAGCGTCGCCGTGTTCGCGGCCTGGAGCGGCAGCGAACATTCCGTCTCCGGCAGCCGCGTGCGCATCGCCGAAGTCCAGCGCGGCACCCTGGTGCGTGATGCCGCCGTCAACGGCCGCGTGGTCGCTGCCGTCAGCCCCACCCTGTATTCCACCGCCCCCGCCACCGTCAACCTGAAGGTCGCCGCCGGCGACACCGTCAAGAAGGGCGACGTGCTGGCGGTACTGGAGTCGCCCGACCTGAGCGACGCCCTCAAGCGCGAAGTCTCGACCTACGAACAGCTCAAGGCCGAAGTGGCGCGCCAGCAGATCCTGGCGCGCAAGCAGCAACTGCTGGCCAAGCGCGAAGCCGACACCGCCGAGATCGAACGCCTGTCGGCCCAGCGCACGGTGGAGCGCTACGACAGCGTGGGCGTGGTCGGCATCATCGCCAAGATCGACTACCAGAAGGCCCAGGATGCCCTCAACTCGGCCGGCATCCGCGCCAAGCATGCGGCGCAGGCGGCCAACCTCGAAGGCGACGACGTCCAGCTGGCGATCCGCACCAAGACCAACGAGATGGAGCGCGCGCGCCTGTCGATGGCCAACGCCCAGCGCCGCGTCGACGAACTGACCGTACGCGCGCCGGTGGACGGCTTCATCGGCACCCTGAACGTGCAGAACCGCATGGTGGTCATCGCCAATGCCCCCCTGATGACGCTGGTCGACCTGTCCAAGCTCGAAGTCGAGGTCGAGGTGCCCGAAACCTATGCCGGCGACCTGGGCCTGGGCATGAGCGCCGAGATCACCCTGCCCTCGGGCCGCGCCACCGGCAAGCTGTCGGCGCTGTCACCCGAGGTGGTCAAGAACCAGGTGCTGGCGCGGGTGCGCTTCGACGGCGATCAGCCCAAGGGCCTGCGCCAGAGCCAGCGCGTCACGGCGCGCCTCCTGATCGAGGAGAAGCCTGGCGTCCTGATGCTCCCGCGGGGCCCCTTCGTCGAGAACGAAGGTGGCCGGCATGCGTATGTGATGCAGGACGGCGTCGCCGTGCGCACCCCGATCCAGCTGGGCGCGACCAGCATCTCGGCGGTGGAGATCGTGTCCGGACTGAAACCGGGCGACCAGGTCGTGATCTCGGGCACCGACGCCTTCAAGGACGCCGCACGCGTCTCGCTCAACAATTGAACTACCCTCAAGCACACAAACAGAACAAGGAGCAAACCATGCTGCGCATGTCCAACCTGAGCAAGGTGTACCGTACCCAGATGATCGAGACCCATGCGCTGCGCGGTTTCGAGATCCAGGTCAAGCCTGGCGAATTCGTCACCGTCACCGGCCCGTCCGGCTCGGGCAAGACCAGCTTCCTGAACATCGCCGGCCTGCTCGAAGAATTCACCTCGGGCGAGTACATCCTTGACGGCGTGAACGTAAAGGGCCTGGACGACGCTGCCCGTTCGCGCCTGCGCAACGAGAAGCTGGGCTTCATCTTCCAGGGTTTCAACCTCATCCCCGACCTGAACCTGTTCGACAATGTCGACGTGCCGCTGCGCTACCGCGGCTTCAATGCGCGCGAGCGCAAGGAGCGCATCGAGGACGCGCTGGCCAAAGTCGGCCTGGCCTCGCGCATGAAGCATTATCCGGCCGAACTGTCGGGCGGCCAGCAGCAGCGGGTTGCGATCGCGCGCGCGCTGGCGGGCTCGCCGAAACTGCTGCTGGCTGACGAACCGACCGGCAACCTGGATACACAAATGGCGCGCGGCGTGATGGAACTGCTGGAGGAGATCAACGCCGCCGGCACCACCATCCTGATGGTGACCCACGATCCCGAGCTAGCGGTGCGCACCCATCGCAATGTGCACATCATCGACGGCCAGGTGTCCGACCTGGTGCGGCGCAGCCCTTCCCTGGCCAACGTCGATAGCGACGCCAACGCCGGCCTGCCGGCATAAGGAGCCTCCATGTTCGGCTACTACTTCAAGCTCGGCCTTCGCAGCCTGCGCCGTAATCCGGCGCTGACCGCGCTGATGGTCCTGACCCTGGCGATCGGGGTGGCCGCCAGCGTCTCGACCCTCACTATCCTGCACATGATGTCGGGCGACCCGATCCCATCCAAGAGCGAACGCCTGTTCGTGCCGCAGTTCGACAACGGTGGGCTGGATGGCTACACGCCCGGCGCCGAACCCGACGATATGCAGATGAGCTACCAGGATGCCGCAAACCTGCTGCGCGGCGGCCAGGGCGAGCGCCGCACGGCCATGTACGGCGTGCAGCTTCCGATCGAACCGCCGCGCAAGGATATGTCGGCCTTCAAAAGCAATGGCATCGCGCCGACGCGCGATTTTTTCGCCATGTTCGACGTGCCTTTCCTGCACGGACAGGCCTGGAGCGAGCAGGACGAAGAACGCGGGGCGGACGTCGTCGTGCTCGGCCGCGCCATGTCGGAAAAACTGTTCGGCGATGCGAACCCGATCGGCCAACGTCTGACGCTGATGGGCAATCCCTACACGGTGGTTGGGGTAACCGATACCTGGAAGCCGCTGACGCGCTACTACAAGCTCGTCGGCGGCGGCCACCCTGGACAGGGCGAGGAATTCTTCATCCCATTTTCCAGCGCCATCCGCCACGAAACCGGGCACTCCGGCAGCATGAGCTGCAGCAGCAACCGCGAAAGCGGCTACGCCAACCTGCTCGCCTCCGAGTGCACCTGGATCCAGTTCTGGTTCGAGACCCGCTCGAGTGCCGATCGCGCCGAACTGCAAACCTATATCGACAACTATGCGAGCGAGCAGCGCAAGCTTGGCCGGATGCAGCGCAACGCCCCCAATGCGCTGTACAACGTGATGGAATGGATGGAAAAGCTCAAGGTCGTCGGCAATGACAGCAAGCTGTCGGCGTGGCTGGCATTCGCCTTCCTGGTACTATGCCTCGTCAACACCATCGGCCTGCTGCTGGCCAAGTTCTCGGTACGTGCAACCGAAGTCGGCATCAGGCGCGCACTGGGCGCCTCCCGTGGCGACATCTTCCGGCAATTCCTGATCGAGACCGGTGTGATCGGCCTTGCAGGCGGTCTGCTCGGCCTGGCGCTGTCGTTCGGCGCGCTAGCACTGATCGGCATGCAAAGCGCGCGCATGGCGGCCGCTGCGCGCATGGATTGGCAAATGCTGGCCCTGACATTCGTGATGTCGATCGCGGCTGCCGTGATTGCGGGCCTGTTGCCGACCTGGCGCGCCTGCAAGGTCACGCCGGCCATCCAACTCAAATCTCAATAATCCGGGAGCCTCCATGGAAATCCGTCCCATCCTTTCGGCGCTCCTGCGCAACAAGACCGGCCCGATCCTGGTCGCGCTGCAAGTGGCGCTGAGCCTGGCCTTGCTGGCCAACGCACTACACATCGTCAACGAGCGCCGCACCGTCGCCGCCCGCCCGTCCGGCCTGCTCGACGAGGCAGCCACTTTCTACTTCCAGGTACGCAGCCTGAACAACGATACCCCGGAGCAGATGCTGGCGACAATCAAGCGGCATACCGAGATATTGCGCGGGGTGCCGGGCGTACTCTCGGTGGCGCATGTCTCGCAAATGCCCTTGTCGAACAGTGGCAGCACCAGCAGCATGTCGGCCACCCGCGATCCCCAGCAGGAGACCACGTCGGCCGCCATGTACGTGTCGGGAGATTCCCTGGTCCAGACCTTCGGGTTGCAACTGGTGGAGGGCCGTGATTTTCTTCCCGGCGAGCTGGTTGATATCAACGAGCAGCAGGAGCGCACGCCGCCCCGCACCGTCATCATCACCAAGGCGCTGGCCGACAGGCTGTGGCCTGGCGCCTCTGCGATCGGCAAGACAATGTACTTCGGTACAGGCGACGCGCCGGGCGCGATGGTCGTCGGCGTCGTCGAGCGCCTGCAGACCGCGCATGTCCAGATCGGGGACCTGGGCGAGTTCTCGGTGATCATGCCGGCGCGGCTGTACGGCGCAGCCGGCGCGATCTATGCCGTGCGCGCCGAACCGGGCCAACGCGATCGCATCATCAAGGATGCCGAGCAGGCGCTGCGCAAGTCGTCCTTGATCCCGATGATCCTCGAAACCGCCACCGTGGAGCAGGATCGCCAGAAGCGCTACCGTGCCGACATGGCGCTGTCATGGATGCTGGTGACGGTGAGCGTGCTGCTGCTGCTGGTGACCTGCAGCGGCATCGTCGGCATGGCCAGCCTGTGGGTGACCCAGCGCCGCAAGCAGATCGGCGTGCGCCGTGCCCTCGGCGCGCGCAAGATTGACATCCTGCGCTACTTCATCGTCGAGAATGTCCTGATCACCAGCGCTGGCGTCGCGGGCGGCGTGCTGCTGGGCGTGGGCCTGAACGGGCTATTGGTGAGCAAGCTGGAAATGACGCGCCTGCCGCTGGTGTACCTTGCCGGCGGCGCCTTGATGTTCTGGACGATCGGCATCCTGGCCGCCTACGGCCCGGCGTGGCGCGCGGCCAGCACCTCGCCGGCGCTGGCCACCCGCAGCACCTAGGCGGGAGGGTGCTATGCTGGCGGCCATGCCCACAGTTCTCATCATTGACGACAATGCCGCCGTCGCCATGGCGCTCGAAGTGCTGTTCTCGCTGCACGACATCGCGGCGCTGCGCGCGGCCTCGCCCGAGGAGGGCCTGGACCTCCTCGGCCGTGAGCCGGTCGACCTGGTGATCCAGGACATGAACTTCACGGCCGACACCACGTCGGGCGAGGAAGGCGTGGCCCTGTTTCGCGAGATCCGCCTGCGCCATCCCGACCTGCCGGTGATCCTGCTCACCGCCTGGACCCACCTGGATGCGGCGGTCGACCTGGTCAAGGCTGGCGCCGCCGACTATCTTTCCAAACCCTGGAACGACGAGCGCCTGCTGGCCACGGTCAGCAACCTGATCGAGCTGGGCCAGGCCAACCGGCTGCTTGCCAGCCGCCTGCAACGCGAACACAAGGCCAAGCGCGAGCTCGAGCTGAACTTCGACCTGCGCGGCCTGGTGTGGCAGGACCCGGCCACCGAACGCGTGCTGCACCTGGCCTGCCAGGTGGCTGCTGCCTTCGTGCCGGTCTTGATCACCGGTCCCAACGGCACCGGCAAGGAGCGCATCGCCGAGATCATCAAGGCCAATTCGACGGTAGCCGACGGCCCCTTTGTGGTGCTCAACTGCGGCGCCCTGCCGTCCGAACTGATTGAGGCCGAGCTGTTCGGCGCCGACGCCGGCGCCTATACCGGCGCATCTAAGGCGCGCGAAGGCAAGTTCGAGGCGGCCGACGGCGGCACCCTGTTCCTCGACGAAATCGGCAACCTGCCACTGGCCGGACAGATGAAACTGTTGCGGGTGCTGGAAACCGGCCGCTTCGAGCGGCTCGGCTCGAACCGCGAGCGGCAGGTGAAGGTGCGCGTGATCAGCGCCACCAATGCCGATCTCTCCGCGATGATCCGCGCCGGGACCTTCCGCGAAGACTTGTTCTACCGCCTGAACGTGATCGAGCTGCGCCTGCCGCCGCTCACGAGCCGCCCGGGCGACATCCTGCCGCTGGCGCAATCCTTCCTGGCGCATGGCAAGACCCTGCACCCGTCGGCCGAAGCGGCACTGCTGGCCCACCCCTGGCCCGGCAATGTGCGCGAACTGAAGAACGTGATGGCGCGCGCCAACCTGCTGTCCGCCGGCGGCACCATCACGGTGGCGGACCTCGGCCTACCGGCGGCCAGCCTGCCGGCCCAGGACACGGAGCCCGACCGTGACGCCATCGTGGGAGCGCTGGCGCGCGCCGGCGGTGTGGTGGCGCAGGCGGCAAACGAGCTTGGCCTGTCGCGCCAGGCGCTGTACCGCCGCATGGAACGGTTGGGAATCGAACGTCCATGAGCCAGGCGCCGACGCGGACCAGGTTTTCGCTGGTCACGCGCCTGTCGGCGCTGGTCGGCACCCTGCTCGTGCTGGCCATGCTGGCCGCGCTCGGCCTCGATGCCCTGTTCCCCGGCCGCCCGCTGCTGGTCGCGGGCCTGTGCCTGCTTGGACTGCTGCCGGTGGCGATCATCACCCTGCGCGCGCAAGTCCAGCCCATCCTGTCGCTGTTTCGCGCACTGGAAGGCACGGTGGACAGCTACCGCGACGGCGACTTTTCCTTCAGCCTGCATTGGCCGCACAACGACGAGCTGAGCGACCTGATCGCGGCCCATAACCGGCTTGGCGCCGTGCTGCGCGAACAGCGCCTGGGCCTGGTGCAGCGCGAACTGCTGCTCGACTCGATGGTGCAGAACACGCCGGTGGCGATGCTGCTGGTAGCCGATTCTTCCGCCCACGCGGGTGAGCACTCAGGTGTCATCGTCTACGCCAACGTCGCCGCACGCCAGTTGCTGGCGCATGGCCGCAAGCTCGAGGGCAACGCCCTGCGCGCCGTGCTCGACGAGGCGGCGCCGGCCCTGCGCGAAGCGCTGGCGCGCGGCGGCGACGGCCTGTTCAGCGCCGGCCAGGGCGAGGACGAAGAGGTTTATCACCTGGCGCGCAGCACCTTCAACCTGAACGGGCGCCGCCACGAGCTGCTGCTGCTGCGCCAGCTGACGGCCGAACTGCGGCGCCAGGAAGTGCAGACCTGGAAGAAGGTGATCCGCGTGATCAGCCATGAACTCAACAACTCGCTGGCGCCGCTCGCTTCGCTGGCCCACTCCGGCGCCGAACTGGTACGGCGCGGGCAGGTGGAACGCTTGCCGCAGATCCTCTCGACCATCGGCGAGCGCACCCGCCACCTGGAAAGCTTCATCCTCGGCTATGCGCGCTTCGCCAAGCTGCCCACACCGCGCCTGGAAGCCTGCCCGTGGCCGGACCTGGTCGCGCGCCTGGCCGGCCAGGTCGATTTTTCGGTCGAAGGCGAGCTGCCGCCAGACCCTGCCTGGGTCGATGCCGCCCAATTCGAACAGGCGCTCCTGAACCTGCTCAAGAATGCGCACGAATCGGGCTCGAAGCCTGAAGACGTCGGGCTGCAGGTGCGGCGCGTGCAGGACCAGCTGCGCATCGACGTGCTCGATCGCGGCAGCGGCATGAGCGACACCGTGCTCACCCAGGCCCTGGTGCCCTTCTATTCGACCAAGCGCAGCGGCACCGGCCTGGGGCTGGCGCTGGCGCGCGAGATCGCCGAAGCGCACGGCGGACGCATCCTGCTCGCCAACCGCGACGGCGGCGGGCTGGCGGTGACGCTGTTCCTGCCGGCGCTATCCGCCCCGCCATCCGGCTGAAGCCCGGCGCGCTCTGGTAAGATCGGCTTTGATTTTGCCTCGTTGCGACCATGCCGCCTTCCACCATCGATCCCCGCTTCGCCCAGCCCGGCCATCCGCCCGCCACCATCGACGAATTCGAAGGCGTGCGCTTCCTGCACCTCGGCACCTCCTGGGTACAGGGCGCGATGCGCATCGCCAAGCCGGACACGATCGAGCTCGAATACGTGCAGATGATGATGATGTGGACGCTGTTCCAGCGCGCGCCGCGCCAGATCGCCCAGCTCGGGTTGGGCAGTGCCGCGCTCACCAAGTTCTGCTACCAGCGCATTCCCGAGGCGAAGGTCACGGCGGTCGAACTCAATCCCAACGTGATCGCGATCTGCCGCGCGCTGTTCGGCCTGCCCGACAACGATGCCCGCCTCGACGTGCGCGAGATGAATGCACTCGACTTCGTGCTCGATCGCGGCAACCACGGCAAGTTCGACGTGCTGCAGGTCGACCTGTACGACCAGGACGCGCGCGGCCCGGTGCTCGACTCGGTCGAGTTCTACCAGGGCTGCCGCGATTGCCTGGCGCCGGGCGGCCTCATGACCGCCAATGTGTTCGGCGACTTCAGCAACTACGACAAGAACTTCCTCAACATGGAACAGGTCTTCGACGCCGTCGCCTGGCTGCCCGAAGTGCACGATGCGAACGTGGTGGTGCTGGCCTTCAAGGAGGCGCCCGAGATCGACTTCGCGGTGCTGTACGAGCGCGCCGGCGAGATCAAGCGGCGCCTGAACCTGCCGGCCAAGAATTGGGTCAACGGCCTGAAAGAGTGGATGCGCGACCATTCGTGAGTTTATGGCGCGGCGTGGGCGGGCGGCGGCCCGGCAGGTGGCCGCTGACGCCCAGTTCGGACGCCGGCACCGGCGCGCCGAGCACCGCGAACACCGCGCCGCAGGGTTCGCGCTCCAGCCCCAGCACCGGGAACACCCGTTCGAGGTTGGCGTACTTGGCCCAGGCGCCGGCGCCACGCGACTGGCTCGGCGGGATCGACATCGCGGCAAAGCCGCGCGCGCCCTTCTCTACCGCCGCGATGCTGCGCACGCGGGCGGCATGCGCCTCTTCATCCGCTTCCCCGCCCTGGCCGGCATCCATGCAGCGCACCCGCAGTTGCGCGCCCGGCAGTGGATGATCATCGATCTTCTGGTTGGGAGCGTGCCAGAGCTGCATCAGCACGATGCCGGTCGGCCCGTGGGCGTCCCAGGCGCTTTCGAGACTGCCGTGGTGTTCAAGGCCGTAGCGCTTGCATAGCTGGGTGATATTCATCTAGTCGTTCCGTTGCCGTTGGCGCCGCTCGCGGTTGCGGCGGGCGGCGGGATCCTGCATGGCGCGCAGCAGGACCTCTTGTGAGACATTGCAGCTCTCGAGGTACACCAGCCCCGCCGACACGCCACGCGTCTCGGCCAGGAACAACGCATATTCGGTAGCGAGCGCGGACCGCTCGTCGATTCGTCGTTGGATCATGATGTGGCTGCCTACGAAGTGCGGCGAAAGCGCCGTCTTGAGACCTATGCTAAAGCCCCTCGGCAGCACACCATTGGAAATCTTGTTAGAGAACGTAACAATCCAGCAAACTCTTTCCTGCAACATTTCTCACCAAAAACTTCTTTATTCTCAATGCATTACCCGACACTCATGAAAATGTTGTGAACTACAAGAGCACGTCTCTTTTGCGCCACGGACATCCCGCTTATTTACCTTCGTATTTACTTATTTCAATATCTTCGTAGTGTACGGACATATCCCATTGCTAACATCAAATGACATCCGAACAAGCGGATGACATGACAAAACTCATTGCAGGGGGTAGAGGATGACCATGAAGTTGAACAAGAAAATACTGCCGCAACGCGCCCTGCTGGCGTCGGCACTGATGGCGGCACTGGCGCCCGTGAGCGCCCAGGAGACGGACAGCAATATGTCGCAGGTGGTGGTGCTCGGTTCGCGCACCCAGGCCAAGACCGCGCTCGACACCGCGGTCCCGGTAGGCCTCATCAACAGCAAGGACATCCAGTCCGCCGGCACGCTCGAACTGGGCAAGGTGCTGCAAGACCTCGACCCCTCGTTCAACTTCACCAGCACCTTCGTGAGCGACGGCACCGACATCATCCGCCCCGCCACCCTGCGCGGCCTGGGCCCGGACCAGCTGCTGGTGCTCATCAACGGCAAGCGCCGCCACCAGCAAGCCCTGGTCAACGTGCAGCAGACCATCGGCCGCGGCTCGGCCGGCACCGACATCAATGCGATCCCGCTGTCGGCGATCCAGTCGATCGAGGTGCTGCGCGACGGCGCCGCGGCGCAGTACGGCTCGGACGCGATCGCGGGCGTCATCAACATCATCCTCAAGAAGGGCGCCGGCAACGGCACCCTGAGCGCCAGCGCCGGCACCACCGACGAAGGCGACGGCGACACCTATTCGGCCAGCGCCAACCGCGGCTTCGCGCTGGGCGCCGACGGCGGCTACCTGAACCTGTCGGTCGAGGCCAGGAAGCGCGACGAGACCAATCGCGCCGGCCCGGACACGCTGCGCGTCGACCCGCCGCGCGTGACCCAGCGCCTGGGCGACAGCAACGCCAAGGACTACTACCTGTGGCTGAATTCGGCCATCCCGACCGCCGGCGGCGAACTGTATGCCTTCGGCGGCGCCTCCAAGCGCAAGGGCGATTCGGGCGGCTTCTTCCGCCCGGCCGAAGACTCGCGCAACGTGCCCGAGATCTATCCGAACGGCTTCCTGCCGAATATCGTGACCACCGTGCAGGACGCCTCGCTGGCCGTCGGCTACCGCCACGACCTGCCGAACGGCTGGAACGCCGACGCCAGCATCAACCATGGCCGCAGCCAGCTCAAGTTCCACGAACGGAACTCGATCAACGTCAGCTACTGGTACGAGAACGGCGAATCGCCGACGTCGGCCGACACCGGCACGCTCAAGTTCGAGCAGACCACCTTCAACCTCGATTTCAAGGGCCCGGTGAATGTACTGGGCGGCGAGCTGTTCGTGGCCGCCGGCTTCGAGTGGCGGCGCGATAACTACGAGATCGAGGCCGGCGATCCGGTCTCGTACCAGTATGGCCGCACCAACAATCCCGCCATCATCATCCGCGACCAGAACGGCGGCATCGCCGCCTCGGGCATCCAGGGCTTCCCCGGCTACACCCCGAGCACCGCGGTCGACGAGGGCCGCCACAACACCGCCTACTATCTGGACCTGGAGCGCAAATTCGGCGACAGCGTCACGCTCGGCGCCGCGGCGCGCCACGAGCGCTACTCGGACTTCGGCAACACCACCATCGGCAAACTGAGCCTGCGCTGGGACCCGAGCCGTACGGTCGGCATCCGCGGCAGCGCCTCGACCGGCTTCCGGGCGCCGGGCGTGCAGCAGAAGTTCTACAGCTCGGTCTCGACCAACCTGAACGCCGCCGGCGTGCTGACCGAGACCCTGACCGCGCGCGAAGACAGCGCCGTCACGCGCGCCTTCGGCATCGCGCCGCTGCAGGAAGAAACCTCGAAAAGCGCCAGCATCGGCATGATCCTGCGCCCGACCCAGGGCTTCTCGCTCACCGCCGACGTGTATCGCACCAGGATCGACGACCGCATCGTCTTCTCCAGCAATATCGCGCCCGAGTCCGGCCCCTGCGCGACGCCGGCCGCCTGCCCTATCCGCAACATCCTCGATCCGCTGCGCGTGGGCCAGGCCCAGTTCTTCACCAATGCGATCGACACCACCACCACCGGCCTGGACCTGGTGGCGCAGCAGACCATCAAGGGCCAGGGTTCGACCCTGGTGCTGTCGGGCCAGCTGGGCTTCAACAAGACCGAGGTCGACGATCGCCACTCGCAGTCGCCGGTACTCACCGGCGCCCAGTTGTTCGACGACGCCCAGGTGACGCTGATCGAACGCGGCCAGCCGCGCAAGCACCACGTGGTGTCGGCCGACTACACCACCGGGCCGTGGAACCTGACGGCGCGCGCCAACTACTTCGGCGAGGTGCAGGGCCAAGGGTTCACGGCGCCATTCGTGCAGACCTGGGAAGCCAAGTGGATCGTCGACCTGACCGGGCGCTATGCCTTCAACAAGAACCTGGCGCTGTCGGCGGGCGTGAACAATCTGTTCGACACCTATCCGACGCGCTGGGATCCCGAGCGCGCGGCGCCCTTCCCGCAGATGGGCTTCACGCACTGCTGGGAGACCTGCCCGTTCGGCATGAATGGACGCTCGGCCTACGTCAAGGCGGACTATACTTTCTGAGGCTGGCCGTCCGGCGCGCCGGACGCGGGCTGCAACAGGAAGGAACGCAGCTCGCGCACGTCCTGCGAGGGACTGACGCCGAAAGCGCGTGTGTACTCGCGGCTGAATTGCGAGGCGCTTTCGTAGCCGACCCGGTGCGCCGCGCTGGCCACGGTGGCCGCCTCGAACACCAGCAGGCGGCGCGCCTCCTGCAGGCGCAACTGCTTCTGGTATTGCAGGGGCGTCATCCTGGTGGCCAGCTTGAAGTGATGATGCAGCGACGACTGGCTCATGTTCGCCGCCTGCGCGATCTCTTCCATGCGCAGCGGCTCCTTGTAGCGCAGCGTGATCTGCTGCGCCGCGAGCCGGATGCGGTGCGGCTGGGTCCCGGGCGTCATGAAATGCGCCAGTTGCCAGCCTCCTTCGCCAATCAGGAGGCGGTACATGATTTCGCGGTAGGCCAGGGGCGCCAGCTGGCGGATGTGGCGCGGCGTCTCGAGCAGCCGGCACAGGCGCAGCACCGCGTCGAGCAGGTCGTCGTCAGTGCTGGCGGTATGGATGCCGAAGGTGGCGTCCACGCCGGTCGGCAACGGCGCGGCCTGGTGCGCGTCCTCCAGCAGCAGGCTGGCGATCACCGCGGGGTCGATATCGAGCCAGACGCACAGATACGGTTTCTCGGGCGACGCCTCGGCCACCTGTCCCGACACCTGGATGTCATGCGCGAACACCATATGGCGCGCGCTGTCGTGGACGAACCGGGTATCGCCCACGAGCAGCTGTTTCGATCCCTGCGCCAGCAGGCACAAACCGGGTTGGTACAGCACCTGGCCCAGGGCGGTGGGGCCAGAGACGCGGACCAGCTTCAGTTTCGGCACTTTTGTCACGTGCAGGCCGTCATGCGGCGCTATGCGCAGCATGAGCTCGATCAGGCGCTGTTGCGCACAGTGGGACGATGGCCCTTGCATGCCGATGCCCTCCTCGTTCAGGTCGCCGGTTCGGCCGTGACGGCCTGGCCGACGGCGGCCCAGGTGGCGCGCTCGGCCTGGCTCAATTCGTCCAGGCCCGGTGGCGTGCCGCCGCGCGACCGGAACAGGGAAGAACGCAGTTCGCGCACGTCCTGCGACGGACTGATGCCGAAAGCGCGCGTGTACTCGCGGCTGAACTGCGACGCGCTCTCATAGCCGACCCGGTGCGCCGCGCTGGCCACGCTGGTAGCCTCGAACACCAGCAGGCGCCGCGCCTCCTGCAGCCTCAGTCGCTTCTGGTACTGCAGGGGCGTCATATTGGTGGCCAGCTTGAAATGGTGGTGCAGCGAAGACTGGCTCATATTGGCCGCCTGCGCGATCTCGCCCATGCGCAGCGGCTCCTTGTAGCGCAGCGTGATCTGCTGGGTGGCGACGCGCATGCGGTGCGACTGCGTCCCCGGCGTCATGAATTGCGCCAGGCGCCAACCGCCTTCGCCGCTCAAGAGGCGGTAGATGATCTCGCGGTAGACCAGCGGCGCCAGCTCGGGGATGTGCTGGGGCGTCTCCACCAGCCGGCACAGGCGCAGCACCGCATCCAGCAACGCCTCGTCGGTGCGCGCGGTATAGATGCCGAGCGTGACGTCGTCATGCTCCGGCGCGGGCGCGGCCGGCACGCCCTGGCCCAGCAGCAGCGAGCCCACCACCAGCGGGTCGATGTCAAGCCAGACGCTCAGGTAAGGGGCGTCAAGCGATGCCTCGACTACCTGGCCCGAGACCGGTATGTCGTGCACGGCGACCAGGTGGTGCGCCTGATCGTAGGCAATACGCGCCTCGCCCACCAGCAACTGCTTGCGCCCCTGGGCCAGCAGGCACAAGGCCGGTTCGTACAGCACCTCGGCCATGGACGACGCGCTGGACGCGCGCAAGAGCTTGAGCTTCGGCACCGCCGTGATGTGCAGGCCGTCTCCGGGCGCACCACGCCGCAGGCACTCGACCAGCTCTTGCCGTAATGCGCTCAGCTTTCCGGACATGGCGCTCAACACCTTCCCGGCGACTCGGCGGCCAGCAGCAACCTGGCGGGCGTGATGGGGAACTCGCGCACCCGGATGCCGGTGGCGTGATAGATGGCGTTGGTCACGGCGGCGCCGCTGCCGCAGGCGCCCAGTTCGCCGACGCCCTTGATACCCATCTCGTTGGCGCCTTCGTCGACGTCGTCGAGCAGGTGCACCTCGATCGGCGGCACGTCGGCATGAGTCGGCACCAGGTACTCGCCCAGGTCGCCATTGACCATGTGGCCGAAACGCGGGTCGATGTGGCCGGCTTCGGACAAGGCCGACCCGATGCCCCACATCATGCCGCCCTGGAGCTGCGAACGCGCGGTCCTGGCATTGAGGATGCGTCCTGCCGCGAACACGCCCAGCATCCGGCGCACCCGCACCTCGAAAGTGTCCATGTCCACTGCCACCTCGGCGAAGTGGGCGCCATAGGCATGCTGCGAGAAGCGCTCGTAGCGCGGGTCGTCCGCCTGGCCGACGATACTGCCCTCTGCCTCCAGCCCGGGCGCCAGCACGCCGCCCGCGCGCGCCTTGTCCTTGAGGGCCTCGCAGGCGCGCCGCACGGCCAGGCAAGTATTGGCCGCGCCCCACGAACCGCCCGAGCCGCCGCCGGCGGGCAGGTCGGTGCGCGCCAGCTGGACCTCGACCGCTTCGAGCGGCACGCCCAGCGTGGCGGCGGCCATCTGGGCCACGATGGTATAGGTCCCGGTGCCGATGTCTGTCATGTCGGAGAGGACCTGGATGTGTCCATCGCCGGCCACCCGTACGATGGCGCGCGCATCGCTCTGGAAATGGCTGCGGATTGCCGACGCCATTCCCCAACCGACCAGCAGGCGCCCCTCGCGCGCTGCGCCGGGAGCCTGCGGACGGCGCGCCCACCCGAACAATTCGGCCCCGCTGCGCAGGCAGTCCGCCAGCCTGCGGGACGACAGCGGCAGGCCGCGCTCGGGATCGATGGCCACGTCGTTCAGCAGGCGTAGCTGCACCGGGTCGATTCCCAGTTCATATGCCAGCTCGTCCATCGCCGTCTCCACCGCCAGCAGGCCGGGCAGTTCACCCGGCGCGCGCACGGCCTCCGCCAGCGGGCGGTCGAGCGGCACCACACGATGCCGCGTGAGGCGGTGCGCCCCCGCATACAGCGAGCGGGTGACGGTGGCGGTCTGCTCGACGAACTCCTCGTCGCGGCTTCCCTGCATCCATACCTCGTGCGCGATGCCGGTCAGGCGTCCGCCCGGCGTGGCCGCCAGGCGCACCCGCTGGCGTGTCTCCGGCCGCCCGCCGACGAGGGACGTCATCTGGCGTCGCGCGAGCGATACCCGCACCGGCCGGTCCAGGATGCGCGCGGCCAGCGCTGCGCAAATGGTCTCGACATGCATGTTCAGTTTCGATCCGAAGCCGCCGCCCACGAAGGCGGCGTCGAGATGGACCGCTTCCTCCGGCACGCACAAGGTAGCCGCAACCGCGGCGCGCGCGTTGCGGATGCTTTGCAGGCTGCTCCAGAGGTGCAGCTGGTCTCCTTGCCAGCGCGCCTGGCAGGCATGCGGCTCGAGAGCGTGCGCGGCCTGGTGCGACGTGCGGTAGGCGCGGTCGAGGCGCACCGGGGCGCCGGCGAAGTCATGCTCGAAGTCGCCCACGGCGGTGTCGGTCGCGAAGCCGGCATTGGCGGTTTCGGGCGCGTAGCCCTCCTGGTCTTTTAGCACGAACTCGCCTTCTTCCGGCTCATACTCGACGACCAGCAGCGCCGCCGCCGCCTGGGCGCGCTGCAGCGTGTCGGCCACCACCAGCGCCACCGCCTGGCCGGCATGGCGGATGCGATCGTCGGTAAACACCGGCCGCGCGCGCGAGAACTGGGCGGGCGTCGAGGTGTCGAGCCGGCCCTGGGGCGGAGCGTTCAAGTGGGTCAGCACCAGGGCCACGCCCGGCGCCGCCTCGGCCTCGGCCGGATCGATGCGCCGGATCCGTCCCAGGCCGATCGCGGCGCCGACGATGACGCCGGACAGGGGCGGTTCGGTTTCCCGGCGATCCAGTGCGTAGCGGGCCGTGCCGCTGACCTTGAACGGGCCGTCGATGCGTTCGATGGGCGAGCCGATCATGTGCGTGCTCCTTGCGACTGGATATCCTGAACGTGCGCCATGGTGGCCGCCAGCGTGCGGCGCACCAGCGCGAGCTTGTAGGCATTGTGCGCCGTGGGACGCGCCCCGGCCAGCACGCTGTCGGCGATGTCCGCCGCCGATGCGCCTTCCGGCATGCGCTCGGACTCCTCGCGGCGCCAGGGCGCCGGCGCCAGGCCGCCGAACGCCATCCGGCCGATGCTTACTCTACCATTCTTCAAGTGGGCGACGAGCGCGACCGACACGGTCGCGAAGGCGTACGAGGCGCGGTCGCGCACCTTGCGGTAAACGTGCACGCCGCCGAGCGGCGGCGGCAGGGTCACGGCCGTGATCAGCTCATCCCGGCGCAGGCTGGTTTCCAGGTGCGGCGTCGTCCCCGGCGGCAGGTACAGCGCGGCGATGGGGATGACGCGGGTGGCGCCGTCCGCGTCGACGGTTTCCACGGCGGCATCGAGCGCGCGCATGGCCACCGCCATGTCCGACGGATGGGTGGCGATGCAATGCTCGCTGGCGCCCAGGATCGCCAGGTTGTGGGTGTGGCCGCCCAGCGCGGCGCAGCCGCTGCCCGGCGTGCGCTTGTTGCAGGCCATCGCCCGGTCATAAAAATAGGGGCAGCGCGTGCGCTGCAGCAGGTTGCCGGCGGTGCTGGCCTTGTTGCGCAGCTGGCCGGACGCGCCGGCGGCGATGGCGCGGCTGAGCAGCGCATAGTCGCGCCGCACGCCCTCGTGCGCGGCCAGGTCGGCGTTGCGCACCATGGCGCCGATGCGCAATCCCCCCTCCGGCGTCGTCTCGATCCGGTCGAGTCCGAGGCGGTTGACGTCCACCAGATGGGCCGGCGTCTCGACGTGCAGCTTCATCAGGTCCAGCAGATTGGTGCCGCCCGCGATGAAGCGGGCGCCCGGATTCGCGCGCACGGCGGCCACCGCTTCCTGAACGGAGGCGGGGCGCTGGTAAGTAAACGCCTTCATGGTCGCCCCTCCCCGACTTCGCGCAGCGCTGCGATGATGTTCGGATACGCTCCGCAGCGGCACAGGTTGCCGCTCATGCGCTCGCGCAGTTCGTCGTCGCCGGCATCGATCGCCAGCAGGTCGCGCGTGGCGTGGCTCGGAACCTGCCGGCGGATCTCGTCCAGCACCCCGATCGACGAGCATATCTGGCCCGGCGTGCAGAAGCCGCACTGGAAGCCGTCGTGGCGGATGAACGCGGCCTGCATCGGATGCAGCTCGCCGGGCGTGCCGATGCCTTCGATCGTCGTGATCGCGTCGCCGTCGTGCATCACCGCGAGCGAAAGACAGCTGTTGATGCGGCGGCCATTGACCAGGACCGTGCAGGCGCCGCACTGGCCATGGTCGCAGCCTTTCTTGGTGCCGGTCAGGCCCAGGTCGTCGCGCAGGGCGTCCAGCAGGGTGACCGCCGGCTCGAGGACCAGCGTCGTTTCCTTACCGTTGACGACCAGGCGGGTTGCATGGGAGTCGCTCATCTCACCTCCGAGTTGTCAGGATTGAACTCTGCAGATGGTAGATGTGGCGGGATCGGGCACAAATGCCCGTTCTTCTGGAGTTCTTGCCTAATCTTCTAGTACGAGACAAGTCGACATCGGCGCCACCCGCGGTGGCGCCAGGGGCGGCGTCAGCGGCGCTCGCGCCACCACAACGCCAGCATCGCCGCGGCGAAGGCCAGGGCGAACGGCCAGGCCGGCATCGGGCGTGTCGGTCCCTCCTCGGCGGCAAGCGGCGTGCGGGCGGCATAGCGCGCCGTGGCGTCGCGCCGTTGCATGGCTTGCCATTGCGGCCAGTCGTTGGCCGCATACACGTAGACGGCATGCGCGCCCGCCTTGCGGTCCGCGATCTGTAGCCAGCCGGACTTCTGCGGCCATAGCGCGACGCAGGAAGCATCGATGCGATCGGCGCGGGCTTGCCAGCGCAAGGCCTGCTTCAGTTGGGGGAAAGTGACCTCGCCATCGACGCCGCGGGCGCAGACTTCCAGGCGCTGTCCGGGCAGCGGCATCTCGGCGGCAGCCAGCCATTCGGTCTCCTGGCGGCGCTCGACGCCGACGCGGTCGAGCACACCCTGCCACCACAGCGCCAGCTTGCGCGGTTCGGCAATCGCGTGGCGGTGCCATTCGCTCACGCCCAGCCAGGCGATGCGGCCCTTCTTCCAGTCGCGGGTCCAGACCATGTCGCTTGACCCGGTCCAGGGGCCGGCGTCGCGCGCCGTCGGCAGCATTGGCGCCAGCGGCATCTCCAGCGGCGCATCGAGCATGCCGCCCAGCGGCTGCACGCGCAGCGGCAATTGCAGGGTGCGCGACCAGACGCCCGGATCGTTCGCGTTCCCGCCCAGCACCAGCAACGGCATGCCGTCGGCCACGCGCCCCAGCAAGGACGTGCGTTCGCCGGCGCCCATGCGCTCGAAGCGGGCGGCATCGATCACCATCAGGTTCGGCGCCGTCATCTCTTCGCGCGGCGCCTCGGTACGGGTGACGTCGCGGCCCAGCGTGACCTGCCAGTCGAGCAGCGCGCCGCTGCCGGCCATCAAATCGTTCAGCACACGCAGGTCGAACGACGGCGCGCCGAAGCGGCCGACGACTTGCAACTGGACCGGCTCATGCGCGGTGAACGGCACCGGGCCTTCGGCGATGACCTTATCCTTCGCATCCAGCAGGCGCGCCCTGAGGACGACGCGCTCGGCCACCGGCGGCATCCATTCGACGGTCAGATTGCCGGCGCCGCGCGCCTGCGCGATCGGCTGGCCGTTCTCGGCCAGCAGTTCCAGACGGGCTTCGGTCTTGTCTTCGCGCTCGACGGTCAGGGTGAACAGCCGGCCCAGCGCCAGCTGGCTCGGGAAGTCGAGGCGCAGCGCGCCGCCCTTCGGCGCGTTCCAGACGAGCGGCAGGGCCGGCAGATCGTTCCATGCGGCGGCGCGCAAGCCATCGCCTTCGAGGCGCAGGGCATTCACCCCTTCCAGCGATCGCGGTGGCGCGGCCGGGTCGATGGCGAGCGTGCGGCCGGCCTCGCCGGGCACGCGCAGGTCGCTTGCGAACAGGCCCAGGGCGATTGCCGCGACGACGATCAAGAGCGCGTCCAGCCACTGGCGGCGGCGCAGGTAGAGCGCGGCGCTGACGATGCCGGCCAGGGCAATGAGGCCGATGATGGGGTCAATGAGCAGGGTCTGGTTCATGGCGCGCCCGCCTCGCGCCAGTGACGCGCGAACGGGGTCTCGACCTTGCTGCTGGCCTGCAGCAGCACCTGGCCTTCGCCGGCGCCGGTACGCAGCCAGGCGCGCAGCACCGGACGGCAGGCGATGCAACCGTCGGCCACGTCCTGGATCGCGCGCTGGGCGGCCAGGCGCTGTTCGTCGTCCTTCAGGCGCGTACGCACCCAGTCGTTGGCGGTGCGCATCCACAGCGACGGCAATCCGGCTTCGCCGGACAGGGAGACCACCAATGCGCGCAACTCTTCCGGCAGCGGCGAATCCTCCCCGGCCTGTTCACGGCGGTAGCTGGCGGCGCCCACCATCTCGCCGGTCATGCGTTTTTCTTCCTTGATCGGCGGCGGCGTGAAGGCGGTCTTGTGCAGGTAGATGCGCTCGGCCTGCTGCAACTCCTTGATCGCTTCCAGGGCCTTGTGCTCGGGCGGCAAGGCGGTCTTCGGTACGATGGCGCGCAGCGACTTCTCGGCATCCCACATCGCCACCAGCGCGCGCCGCAGCACCTTCTTGGTGCCCTCGTCGTACATTGTCGCGTTCTCGGCCTCGTCGTGGGCGTGGCCGTAGGTTTCGAGAATGTGCTGGGTTTCGTTGCGGATCGCGCTCTTGCGGGTATTGGCGCTGCCGTGGTCGTGGCCGTGGCCATCCTCATCCGGATGCTCGCCCGGGCCATGGTCATGGCCTTCGTGATCGTCATGGTCGTCCGCTTTCTGCGCGCCGGCCATGCCGGAACCGGCATTGTCGGCGAACAGCGACGATTCCTCGCCCAGGAACTGACCGTAGCGGCGGCGCAGCTGCGCCTGGTCGTTGGCGATGCGTTCGCTGCGGTCGCGCACGTCATCGGCTGCCATCTTCGTGCCGCGCATATCGGCGATGAGCTGTTCGGTATCGATGATGATCTGGCGCTGGCTGCGCAGCGAAGCCGGCTTGACCAGCGACGGCATCGCCGCGCTCTCTTCTTCCGCCTCCTGTTCCGGCGCCGGCCGGCGCACCGTGTAGGTGGGCGACTGCACGGTCTGGGGGCGGCCGGCGTTGTCGGTCGCGCGCACGAAGAAATACAGCTCGTCGCCCGGTTCCATTTCCAGCTCGGCGAGTGTCCACTGCTTCGACCAGTCGCGCCGCTTCGGATCGCTGGATGCCGGCAGCGGCATTTCGCGGTCGGTGAACTTGACGTTCTCGCCGCTGCCGCGCGCCAGCGTCATGTGCAGGGTGGCGCGCCGGATCGCGTAGTCGTCGTGGATCTGGATCGCCATCGCGGTGCCGGTCGCGTTCTCGCGCAGGTCCTGGATCATCTGGGTCGGCGCAGCGATCGTGATCTCGGGCGGCTGGTCGGGGATCACACGCAGGGTGTGACGATTTCCGCGCCAGCGCCAGACCACCGACTCGGTGGCGGTCCAGCGCGCGCACTCCTGGCCCGGTTCCAGAACCTGGCCATTGCCCAGCTCAATCTTGTTGTTTCCCGCCGTACCGTCCTTCAGGCACCAGCTGACGACGGTCTGTTCCGGCGTCTGCAGGTCGCCCGGGCCGGATTCGGATGGTTTGACGCCGGTATAGTCCGGCGGCGCCAGCTTGATGGTGAGCTGGGCCAGCGTGGCCGCGGTCGCGCTGCCGACCGGGCTCGCCGGGGCCACGCCGCCCTCATCCGACGGCCTGGTGGTCGCGTACCACACCATCCCGGCCAGCAGGGCGCTGACCAGGATGATCGGATACCCGCTTGACACATAGCGTGCGACGATCTGGCGCAGCTGGGCCGGCGAGATGACGGCGTCCAGGCGGTCGAACAGGCGCTGCTGCTGCAGGCGGCCGATCGGGGAATCGGCCGCCTCGAGCAGGGCCGCGCTGTCTTCCATCTCGGGCACGGCGCCGTCCAGCCAGGCGGTCCACTCGAAGGTGACGCGGCGGCGCAGCTTGACCCAGTCCAGCGCGCACCAGCCGGCCCAGGCCAGCAGGCCCGGTCCCGAAGGAATCGCCAGCCATGGCAGCGCGCCCAGTATCCACAGCGGCAGGCGGCGCAGCTGGGCTGCACGCCATACGCGTTTGGTGATCTCAACGCCTCCGTGCATGCGTGAGACTCCTTTCCAGTACAAAAAGTGCGGCCAGGACGGCCAGCAGGACACTGCGCAGCGCGCCGCTCGGTTCCGGCGCATTGGCGCCATCGACCGCCGCGAACGTCTGCGGCGCCAGCGTAATGTGGCGCGGGCCTACGTGCAGCTGCTGCCAATCGTCGAGCAGCGCACGCGCGGCATCCGCGTCATGTGGGGGCCAATCGGCATGATGCCACAAACGGCCGCGCGCGCTGTCGGCGTAGCGCAGGCCGTCGACCACGCGCGCCTTGGCCAGCTCGGGGAAGGCCGACGGCTGCGTCACCCACCACAACGGCGCGCGCAGCGCGGCGGGCGGCGCTTCGGCACGGTCCCACACGATCAGCGAGGTCGCGGCGCCCGGCGCGTCATCGACGATGACGGTGTCAAGACCGCCCTGCGCAGCAAACATGCGGCGCCATTCGGCCGCACGCTCGCTGGCGATGTAGATGTGGCGCTCGGCCTTGGCGGGCGCGGCGGCCTGGGTACGCACCTCGACCGCACGGCCGAACGCCGGCTTCGCCGCCGGCATCGGCACGTCGCCCAGCACCAGCAGGCACGCGTCCGATCGCCACTCACGCTCGTGCGTATGCACCCAGCCCAAAGCCTGTGCGGCGGGCAGCGTGACGCGCTCGGCGTTCGCCAGGCCGGCTTGCGTTGCTTCGCGCTCGACCCACGCCGGGTCGGCGCCTTGCGTCACCACGACCGTATCGCCGCGCCACGGATAGACCGGGTCGGCCAGCCAGGCGATCAGGACGGCCAGCAGCAGACAACGAAGCAACAGCAACAGAGGATCGCTCCAACGCCAGACGCGGGTCTGGCGCGGCTCGGTGCGCGGCAGGAAGCGCGCGGTCGCCATCGGCGCCGCCTGGTTCTGCACGCGCTTCTTGCGGTGCCACCAGATCGGCAAAAGGAGGACAGGCAGCGCGAGCCACCAGAGTGCATTCATGAGTTACCTTCCGGGACGCCGCAACCAGCGCCGCAACACCTCGATCGGCGACTGCTCGATCGCGGCCAGCGTCAGCGGCATATCGCTCTTGCGGCACTGCGCCGTGACGGCGCCGAAGTGGACTTCGCGGTTGCGGCGGTAGCCTTCCTTCAGGTCTGCGCCGAAGCGGAACACGCCCTCTTGACGCTCCGGGTCGCGGTAGGCCAGCTCGCTGGAAAAGCTGGCGTCGACCTCGGCCTGGGTCTGCAGGCCCAGCACGCGCACGTCGTGGCGCATCTGGCGCAGGCGCGTCAGGGCCACCGACAGCGGCGACGGCCAGTCGAGCAGGTCGCTGGCAGCATAGATCGCGCTCGGCGATTGGGCGAAGTGCAGGCTCGCTTTCAGGGTCTCGGTATCCGGCAGCTCGCCATCCGGCTCGGCGCGCTGGAGCTGGGACAGCACGCGCTGCAGGTGGCGCGGTCCGCGCAGGGCCGGCGTGAACGCCGCCTTGCCGCCGCCGAGCACCACCAGGCCGAAGGCATCGCCCTGGCGCTGCGCGATCGCGGCGACGCAGCCGAGCAGCATGCGTGCGTAGGCCAGCTTGTCGAGGCCGGGGGCGCTGCGGCTTGGTTCGGCCATCGAAGCGCTGGCATCGAGCACCAGCCAGACCGCGACATGGCTGTCGCGCTCGGCCTCGCGCACGAAATAACGGTCGGCGCGCCCCGCCAGTTTCCAGTCGACGCGGCGCCACTCGTCGCCGGGCACATAGGCGCGGTATTCCGAGAACTCGACACCCGCCCCGCGTTCGCGGCCGGCGTGGATGCCGTGACCCAGGCCTGCCAGCACGTGGCGAATGACGAGGTCGAGCTTCCTTGTATGCGCGATCAGCGCGGTGTTCGCAAGCGACATGGTACGAACGCCGCTTACGGCACCTTGATGTCGTTGCGCAGGGCCTGCAGCACGTCGGCGATGGCGATGCCGTCGGCCTCGGCCTCGAAGTTGCGCAGCACGCGGTGCGCCAGCACCGGCAGCAACATGGCGCCGATGTCGTCGCGGGTCACCGCCAGGCGGCCCTGCATCAGGGCGCGCGCCTTGGAGGCCAGCACCAGCGCCTGGCCGGCGCGCGGGCCGGCGCCCCAGCCGATGTGTTTTTTCACCGCCTCGACCGTGGTCTCGCTCGGACGGGTGGCGCGCACCAGGCGCGTCGCATAGCGCACCAGGTGGTCGCCGATCTCGATATCGCGCACCAGCTGCTGCAGGCGCAGCAGGGTCTCGACGTCCATCACCGGCTCGGCGTCCGAGAGGCCCGCGTGGGTGGTGCGCGAGACCATCAGCACTTCTTCGTCCTCGGTCGGATAGACCACGTCGATGCGCAGCAAAAAGCGGTCGAGCTGGGCCTCGGGCAGCGGATAGGTGCCGGCCTGCTCGATCGGGTTCTGCGTCGCCAGCACGAAGAAGGGACGCGGCAGTGTATGGGTCTGGCCGGCGAAGGTCACCGAGCGTTCCTGCATCGCTTCCAGCAGCGCCGACTGGGTCTTGGGCGGGGCGCGGTTGATCTCGTCGGCCAGCAGCACCTGGGTGAATACCGGGCCGGGCTGGAAGCGGAACACGCGCTGGCGGGTGTTCGCGTCTTCTTCCAGGATCTCGGTGCCGACGATATCCGACGGCATCAGGTCGGGCGTGAACTGCACCCGGCGGAACTGCATGTCGGTGGCTTGCGACAGCGACTTGACGAGCAGGGTCTTGCCCAGCCCCGGCACGCCTTCGACCAGCGCGTGGCCGCCTGCCAGCAGGCAGGTCACGAGCAGGTCGACCACCTCTTCCTGGCCGATGATCACACGCGCCATGCTGGCTTTCAGCGCACCCACTTTCGCCGTCAGGGCGGCGATATCCTGTTCATTCCACGCTACTGCATCTTGTTGCGACACTGGTCATGCTCCCAACGCATATTGAATGATGTTCACCGCGAAGCGGGTGTTGTCGACCGCGAGAAAACGCTTGTTGCGGAAGTCGTAATCCCACTCGCAGCCATAGTCCTTGTTCGAGTACAGCACGCGCACACGCCCGCCGATCTCGATCGCCTTCAGGTACTCGTGCACCAGGTCGTCGCCCCAGCCGTTGAGTTCCATCGACGTCGTCGGCGGCCCGTCCTCAAACTTGAAGAAGCACGAGTACAGCGGATGGTTGTTCGGGATCTTCTTGAGCGCCTGCGCGCCGAAGATCTTCGCCATCTCGGCCTCGAACGACTTGGCGAACAGGCCGTCGATGTCGTGGTTGCAGTCGTCCACGAAGACGAAGCCGCCGCCGCGCACGTACTTCTCGAAATTGCTCCGTTCGGCCGGGGTGAACTGCACCAGCTTGTGGCCGGCCAGGTAGCAGAACGGCGCCTGCAGCATCTTCGGATCCGACAGGGCCACCATGCGCTCGGTCGTATCCACCCGCAACGTGGTGTACTCCACCAGGGAGTTCAGCACGTTGCTGGGCATGCGGATATCTACGTCCCAGTTGCCCGATTCATACATCAGGCGCGTGAAGTAGAAGTCGTAACTTGCCATGTAAATAAACGCTCGGTCGTCAGACCGCGTCGGACAGCGAGGTGAAATTAAAGTCGCGCACCTTCATCGGCGGCAGCACCATCTGGAACGGCACTTCGTCGCCGCCGATGATCTGAGGCTTGCCCAGTTCGTCGATATTGTTCAGGATCGTGACCGGGCTCTCGTTGAAGCGGAAGTTCTTGAGCGGGTACTTGATCTTGCCGTTCTCGACATAGAAGGTGCCGTCGCGGGTCAGGCCCGTGAGCAGCAGCGACTGTGGATCGACCATGCGGATATACCAGGTGCGAGTGACCACGATGCCTTTCTTGGTGCCCGCGATCAGCTCTTCCAGCGACTTGGTGCCGCCTTCCATGATCATATTGCCGTGGCCCGCGGTGGCGCGCTTGCCCATCTTCTGGGCCCAGTAGCGCGAGTAGTCGAGCGAGGCGATGCGGCCATCCTTGATCAACTGGGTGCGCTCGCGCGCCAGCAGCGATTCCTCATCCCATGGCGAGACCGGCACGTCCTTGTCCCACGGATCGGCCCAGACATTCACCTGGCTGTCGAACAGCTTGTCGCCCAGGCGGTTCTTGCCGCCGGCCTTGGACAGGAAGCTGCGGCCTTCATCGGCCGAGCGCGCATCGAAAGCACTGAACATATTGCCGAGGATTTCCGAGGTCGCCGCCGGTTCCAGGATCACGGTATAGCGGCCCGGCTCCAGGGCACGCGCCTCGACCGAACGCAGCGCCTTCTCGATGGCGACTTCCGACGCTTCACGCGCATCGAAACGCGCCGCATCGACCGCCGAGCGGGTCACCCAGCCCGAACCCCGGCCGTCTTCGGTGCGCGCGGTGAGGCTGAATGACAGGTCGGTGAAGTCCTGGTGGCCGAACACGCCGTTCGAGTTGGCGATGGTCGTAAAGCTCGTGCGGTCGGTGAAGAAGCCCGCGGTGACGAGCTTGTTCTTGCGCGCCAGTTCGATGGCGGTCGCCGCGACATCGGCCCGGAAGTCCGGATCGATAGCCGCGGTCTTGGTGACGAAGGTATTGGTGGCGCGGTATTCCTGCTTGGCGATAGCCGGCATGAATTCCGGATTTTCCGGCGCCAGCTTGGCCAGCTCTTCGGCGCGGCGTACCGCCCGTTCGAGCGACTTGTCATCGAATTCGTTGATTACGGCAGTGCCGCTGCGCTTGCCGAAGGCCACGCGCACGACCAGCTGCATGTCTTCGGTCAGGCCGGCGGTCGACACGCTATTGCGCGCGAAGCGCACATTGCCGACCCGGCTGCCGCCGATCTGCACCGTGCACTCGTCGGCTTTCGACAGCGACAGCACGCGATCGGTAATTTTCTTTGCTTGTTCCTGGTTCAGGGTTTTCATCCTGGTCTCCTTATCCGATCTTGCGTGCGGTATTGATGACGTTGATGCCGTTGAAGCGCGTGGTGCTCGATCCATGCGACACCGCGCTCACCTGGCTCGGCTGGCCCTTGCCGTCGAAGAAGGAGCCGCCCATGCGCCAGTCGCGCTCGTCGCAGATGGCCGAGCAGGCGTTCCAGAATTCCTGGGTGTTCGCCTGGTAGGCCACGTCTTCCAGTGGACCGGTGATCTTGCCGTTCTTGATCTCGTAGTACAGCGTACCGCCGAACTGGAAGTTGTAGCGCTGCTGGTCGATCGAGTACGAGCCGCGGCCCAGGATGTAGATGCCCTTCTTGACGTCCTTGACCATCTCGTCCGGGGTCAGGCGCGCTTTGCCCGGCTCCAGCGACACGTTCGGCATGCGCTGGAACTGCACCGTGCTCCAGCTGTCGGCATACGAGCAGCCGTGCGATTCCTTCTCGCCGATGATGTGGGCCTGGTCGCGCGTGGCCTGGTAGTTGACCAGGATGCCGTCGCGGATGATGTCCCACTGCTTGGCCGGCACGCCCTCGTCGTCGTAGCCGATCAGGCCCAGCGAGCCCGGCGTGGTGCGGTCCGCCACGAAGTTGACGCGCTCGGCGCCATACTTGAATTTCTTGCTCTGCCACTTGTCGAGACCCACGAAGCTGGTGCCGGCGTAATTGGCTTCGTAGCCAAGCACGCGGTCGAGTTCAGTCGGGTGGCCGACGTTCTCGTGGATCGTCAGGAACAGGTGTTCGGGAGAGAGCACCAGGTCGTACTTGCCCGGCTCGACCGACTTGGCGCTGAGCTTCTCGCGCGCCTGCTTGCCGGCCAGGCGCGCATCCTCGACGATGTCGTAGGACTTGGTGTACAGCGTGGTGACGCCGCCGGCGGCGCGCACCTTGTCTTCGGCGCGGGCGTCGAAATATTCATAGCCCATCGAGGCCGGTGCGCCCAGGCCGCCGCGCGAGCGGAACTTGCCGGTCTTCTGGTCGACCGCGGTGGCATTGATCGGGGCCCACAGGCGGTGCACGTCCTGGTCGATGTAGGAGCCGTCGGTCGATGCGAAGTATTTTTGCTGGTTGATCTGGAATAGCGAAGCGGTCATGAAGTTCGCGCCCGCATCCAGGCCGGCCTTGTTGGCGGCGATCAGCATGTCGGCCTTTTCCTTGACCGGCAGGGTGCGCCAATCCTTCTTGATCGGCGTGGCCCAGGCCACCTCGCCCACGCCCTTCACCGGCGCCAGGCGTACTGGTTCGATCTGCAGCTTGGCGTTGGCCTTGGCGATCGCCACCGCCTGGCGCGCGGCCTGGGCGATGCCGTCCGCGGTCATGCTGTTGGTCGAGGCAAAACCGTAGGCGCCGTCGGCGATCACGCGGATGCCGACACCGCTCGACTCGGTGTTGTTGATGCTTTCGACGTTCAGGTCGCGCGTGATGATGAACTGGTTCAGGTAGCGGCCGATGCGCACATCGCAATAGGATGCGCCGGCTTGCGTGGCCGCGCCCATCGCGGTATCGGCCAGGACCTTCTTGGCGCTTGCCGCCATCGGTTTGAGCAGGTCTTCGGCCGCGATCGCGTTGCCGAAGACCGGAATGAGCATGGCGCCGGCAGTGCCGGCGCCGATCTGCAGGAATTTACGACGTTCCATATGTGTTATCCGTTTGCGTTCACACTAATGTTAGCGTGTACCCGTCGTTCCCGCGCAGGCGGGGATCCAAGTTCTCAGCGTAGTGGCAAGCGCATGCAAACTTGGGTTCCCGCCTGCGCGGGAACGACGGTGCTGGGGCCGCGGGTGATTACACCGCGTCCGACAGCGACGTGAAGTTGAAGTCGCGGATCTTCATCGACGGGATCAGCATCGAGTAACGCGCCTCGTCGGCGCCGATGACTACCGGCCTGCCGATTTCCTCGATATTGTTCAGCATCGAGACCGGGCTCTCGTTGAAACGGAAGTTCTTGATCGGATGCTTGATCTTGCCGTTCTCGACGTAGAAGGTGCCGTCGCGCGTCAGGCCGGTCAGCAGCACCGACTGCGGGTCCACCATGCGGATGTACCAGGTGCGGGTGACCAGCACGCCCTTCTTGGTGTTGGCGATCAGCTCTTCGGTGGTCTTGTTGGTGCCGGCCATGATGATGTTGCCGGCCGCGCCCACCGCGCGCTGCTTCTTCTGCTGCGCCCAGAAGCGCGAGTAGTCGAGGGCATTGATCTTGCCGTCCTTGACCAGTTCGACGCGTTCGCGCGGCAGCATATTGTCGTCCCACGGCAGCACGGCGACATCCTTGTCCCACGGGTCGGACCAGATATTGACCTGGCTGTCGAACAGCTTGTCGCCCAGGCGGTTCTTGCCGCCGGCCTTCGACAGGAAGCTGCGGCCCTCGTCGGCGCGGCGCGCGTCGAAGCCGCCCAGCATGAAGGACAGCAGGTCCGAGGTCGCGGCCGGCTCCATGATCACGGTATAGCGGCCCGGCTCCAGCGCCTTGGCGTCGACCGAGCGCAGTGCCTTCTCGATCGCGATCTCGGCCGCTTCGCGCGGGTCGAACTTGGTAACGTCGCGCGCCGAACGCTTGACCCAGCCCGAACCGCGGCCGTCTTCGGTACGCACGGTCAGGGTGAAGTCGAGCGAGCTCGAATCCTGGTGGCCGAACAGGCCGTTGGAGTTGGCGATGGTCTCGAAGCTGGTGCGGTCGGTGAAGAAGCCGGCCGAGACCAGGCCGCGCTTGCGGCAACCTTCGATGGCGTAGGCGGCGGCTTGTGCGCGGTATTCCGGATCGATGTCGGCGGTCTTCTGGACGAAGGTGTCCGACTTCTTGTACTCGGTCTTGGCGATCGCCGGAATGAATTCCGGATTGTCCGGCGCCAGCTTGGCCAGGTCTTCGGCACGGCGCACCGCGCGCTCGATCGACTTGTCGTCGAACTCGTTGATGGTGGCCGTGCCCTGCTTCTTGCCGAAGGCGACCTGCACTTGCACGCGGGTGTCGTCGGCCAGGCCGGCGGTCGAGACGGCGTTACGGGCGAAGCGGATATTGCCGATGCGGCTGCCTTCGATATTGACGATGCACTCGTCGGCCTTGGACAGCGACATCACGCGGTCGCTGATCTTTTTCGTTTGTTCCTGGGTCAAGATGCTCATGTGCGTTCCTGCCTTAGCCGATCTTGCGAGCGGTGTTGATCACGTTGATGCCGTTGAAGCGCGCGGTCGACGAACCGTGCGAGACGATGCTGATCTGCGGCGGCTGTCCCTTGCCGTCGAAGAAGGAGCCGCCCATGCGCCAATCGCGCTCGTCGCAGATGGCGCTGCAGCCGCCCCAGAATTCCTGGGTGTTCGACTGGTAGGCCACGTCTTCCAGCATCTGGCCGATCTTGCCGTCCTTGATCTCGAAGAACAGCTGGCCGCCGAACTGCGAGTTGTAGCGCTGCTGGTCGATCGAGAACGAACCGTCGCCGATGATGTAGATGCCCTTCTTGATGCCCTTGACCATCTCGTCCGGGGTCAGCCTGGCCTTGCCCGGCGCCAGCGACACGTTCGGCATGCGCTGGAATTGCACCGTGTTCCAGCCATCCGCGTACGAGCAGCCGTGCGATTCCTTCTCGCCGATGATGTGGGCCTGGTCGCGCGTGGCCTGGAAGTTGACCAGGATGCCGTCCTTGATGATGTCCCAGCGCTTGGTCTTGACGCCTTCGTCGTCGAAGCCGATCGCGCCCAGCGAACCCGGGGTGGTCTTGTCGGCGTACAGGTTGACGATCGGGGCGCCGTACTTGAAGGTCTTGGACTTGAGCTTGTCGACCGTGGCGAAGCTGGTGCCGGCGTAGTTGGCCTCGTAGCCCAGCACGCGATCGAGTTCGGTCGGGTGGCCGACGTTCTCGTGGATGGTCAGCCACAGGTGTTCCGGCGACAGCATCAGGTCGTACTTGCCCGGCTGGACCGACTTGGCGGTCAGCTTGCGCTTGGCGTCGCGGCCCGCGGCGCGCGCGTCCTCGACGATGTCGTAGGTCTCGGTGTACAGGGTGGCGACGCCGCCCGCGGCCTTGATCTTGTGCTCGGGGCGGGCGTCGAAGTATTCATAGCCCTTGCCCACCGGGGAACTCAGGCCGTCGCGCGAGCGGAACTTGCCGGTGGCCTTGTCGACCGCGGTAGCCGACAGCGGCGCCCACAGGCGATGCACGTCCTGGTCGATATACGAGCCGTCGGTCGATGCGAAGTACTTCTGCTGGTTCACCTGGAACAGCATCGTGCGCATGAAGTTGGCGCCGCCTTCCATGCCCGCCTTGTTGGCGGCGATCAGCATGTCGGTCTTCTCGGCGATCGGCACCGTGCGCCAGTCCTTGGTGTACGGCGTGCTCCACGAAACCTCACCGACGCCCTTGACTGGTGCAAGCTGCACCGGTTCGGTCTGCAGCCTGGCGTTGGCTTTCGCGATCGCGACTGCCTGGCGCGCGGCGTTGGCGATGCCGTCGCTCGACATGTCCGAGGTGGCGGCGAAGCCGTAGGCGCCATTCACGATCACGCGCACGCCGACGCCGGCCGATTCGGTATTGGCGACATTCTCGACGTTCAGGTCGCGGGTGGTGATGAACTGGTTGAGGTAGCGGCCGATGCGCACGTCGGCGTAGCTGGCGCCGGCCTTGGTGGCGGCGTTCAGCGCGACGTCGGCCAGGGCCTTCTTGGCGGCGACGGGCATCGTGCTGACCAGTTCCTCGGCAGCGATCGCGCGACCGAATGGCAACAGCATCGAGGCGGCGGCCAGGCTGCTGAGATTGAGAAAGGTACGGCGTTCCATGTGTTCTCCTGAATGACCTACTTCCGGGCAGCGGTTCCGCAAAACAGCTCGGCGCCGCTCTTGTATGTACATCGCTATTGTTGTGGATTTGCCTGTGTGCCACGCGGCAAACCTCTCAACCATAGCATTGACTTAACGTTTTGAATAGGCAATCTTTGTGCCACCTCAATGCAACGTTCTCTGCCTGTGCAAGGCAGTGTCTGTACGATGAACATTCCTCGTATATGCATATACGGGGAACGCTTGACTATGGAGGTTGCCTGTTCGATCATCTTCGGGTTGACGGCGGCGAACCCGCCTGCCGTCCGACCCATCACGGAGACCTCGCACGATGAAACGACTGATCCTGGCCGCGATGCTGGCAACTGGCCTTGCCGGCGCCGCGCACGCGGACGACGCCCTCAAATCCGCCATCGCCGGCGAACACCGCGCCGCCGCCAACAAGGCCCGCGACACCTACCGCCATCCCTACGAAACCCTGACCTTCTTCGGCATCAAGCCGACCATGACGGTGATCGAGCTGTCTCCGGGCGGCGGCTGGTACACCGAGATCCTGGCGCCCTACCTGCGCGACCAGGGCAAGCTGTATGGCGCCGTGCCGGACGCCGAGAGCCGCGGCGGCAAGGCATTCCGCGACCGGATGGCCGCCAATGGTGCCGTGTACGGCAAGGTGACCCCGGTCCAGTTCGCGCCACCTGACAGCATCGCGCTGGGCGCCCCGAACAGCGTCGACATGGTGGTCACCTTCCGCAACCTGCACAACTGGCTGGGCAATGGCGACGACGCCGTGCTCACCGTCCTGAAAGAAGCGCACAAGGTCTTGAAACCGGGCGGCGTGCTGGGCGTGGTCGAGCACCGCCTGCCGGCGAAGATGACGCAGGATGCCAAGGCCTCGAGCGGCTATATGCACGAGGCGTATGTGATTCGCATGGCCGAACGCGCCGGCTTCAAGCTGGCCGCCAAGTCGGAAGTGAACGCCAATCCGAAGGACACCGCCGACCATGAAAAAGGCGTGTGGAGCCTGCCGCCGGTACTGACCAACAAGGACAAGGACCGCGAAAAGTACCTCGCCATCGGCGAGAGCGACCGCATGACGCTCAAGTTCGTCAAGCAGTAACGGGGAACCCCGGTCGCGGAGGAAGGCCACGCCTCTCTCCGCGACGATTCTTGTATTTCCTTTTGCGCCGCCTGTGGTTATTCTTCCAATTGCATCCTGCATCGTCCACCGAAGGAAACCATGAAGACTCTGCCGACATTGCGCCTGGCCGCCCTCCTCCTTGGCGTCTGCAGCGCCGCGCACGCCCAGGATACCGTGCCGCCCGAAGCCCAGGCCATGCCGGCCCCCGCTCCGGCCCCGGCGCCTGCCGTTACTCCCACCGTTGCGCCCCCTGCCGCCAAGAGCGCCGTGCCCGCGCCGGTCCTGCCTGCGGTCGAGAACTCGGTGGTGAAGATCTTCGCCACGATCCGCCGCCCCGAACCCTATAAACCCTGGACCAAGGCGGCGCCAGCCTCGGTCACCGGTTCCGGCGTCATCATCGAGGGCAAGCGCATCCTGACCAATGCCCACGTGGTCGGCTACGCAAGCCAGGTCGAGGTGCAGGCCAGCCAGTCGGGCGACAAGGTGGCGGCCAAGGTGATCGCGCTGGCGCGCGGCATCGACCTGGCCGTGCTGGAACTGGAAGACCCGTCCTTCTTCGACAAGCGTCCCCCGGTGCCGCGCGCGCCCGTGCTGCCCGACGTGCGCCAGCAGGTGTTCGCCTACGGCTATCCGGTCGGCGGCAACTCGCTGTCGACCACCACCGGCATCGTCTCGCGGGTGGAGTTCGTCAACTACGGCGCCTTCAGCTCGGGCCTGCGGATCCAGATCGACGCCCCGATCAATCCCGGCAACAGCGGCGGCCCGGTGATCTCGGGCGAGCGGATGGTCGGCCTGGCCTTCGCTGGCGCGACCAATGCGCAGAACATCGGCTATGTGATCCCCAACGAGGAAATCGAACTGTTCCTGCGCGACGTGGCCGACGGCCGCTACGATGGCAAGCCGCTGCTGCACGACAGCGTGCAGACGCTGGAAAACCCGGCGCTGCGCCAGTTCCTCAAGCTGGATAAATCGGTCGAAGGCGCGGTGGTGCACCGCCCCTACCGGGTCGACGCCAGCTGGCCGCTGAAGGAATGGGACGTGATCACCCATATCGGCGAGTACGCGGTCGACAACCAGGGCATGGTCAAGCTGGGCTCGAACCTGCGCGTGCGCTTCCAGTACCGCATCCAGCAGGTGGCGAAGAACGGCAAGGTGCCGATGACGATCATCCGCGGCGGCAAGCACATGAAGGTCGAGGTGCCGGCCACCGGTCCGCGTCCGCTATTGATCTCGGACCTGGACGGCGGCTATCCGTCCTACTTCATCTACGGCCCGATCACCTTCTCGCGCGCCACCAGCGAATTCATGAGCTTTGTCGCCGGCAGCGCGCCCGGGATGAACGCCTATGCCTTCAACGCCAGCCCCCTGGTCACGCAGCGCGGCGATTCGCCGACGCCGGAGCGCGAAGAGCTGGTGGTGATCAGCGCGCCGTTCTTCCCGCACAAGCTGGTGAGCGGCTACAACAACCGCTTCGGCTCGGTGATCGAATCGGTGAACGGCCAACCGGTGCGCAGCCTGCGCCACCTGGTGGAACTGCTGCGCGACCTGAAGGACGAGCAGGTGGTGCTGCGCTTCGACCAGCGCTACGGCGAGACCATGATCCTGCCGCGCCAGGCGACGCTGGCGGCGACCGAGTCGATCCTGTCGGATAACGGGATCAGGACGCAAGGGTCGGAAGACATGATGAAGGTGTGGGAGCGCAAATAATCCCCACCATGAAAAACGCCCGCGAACATGCGGGCGTTTTTCGTTGGTCTTACTTCGCCTTTTTCACGGGCGTGAACAGCAAGTCCTGGAAGTCGTAGCTGAAGTCCGTCTCGGTCGACACCGGCTTCATCCGCATCCGCTCGATCGAACCGTCATGGTCCAGCGAGAAGGTCGCGTAGGCGTCGGCGTTGAAGTTGCGCTCCTTCCAGCGCACGATGAAGGTATCGTGCTGGAAGTGCTCCATCTCGCCGGTCAGGTCGGGAGTGCGCGAGAACGTCATCACCAGCTTGCTGCCCTGGCGCTTGACGATCGCCTTGCCATACCAGGCGTCCTCGTACTCGCCTTCGTAGTCCCACAGCGCCAGCGACGGCTTCGAGGCCTTGGCGCGGCTGGCGGTCTCGGTTTTTACGCGCGCAGCTTCCTTCTGGCTCGCTTCTTCGGCAACGTCGGCGATGCGGCCGATCCAGTCGGTCGGCGCCACGCCCAGGTACTGGTCCAGCAGGCGGTATTGCAGCGCATTGAGCGACGGGCCACTTTCAGCATTGGTGAAGATCGCGATGCCCAGCTTCGCTTCCGGCACCAGCAGCACGCGCGAATAGAAGCCCTGCAGCGCACCGCCGTGCATCGCCACCAGCTTGCCCTGGTAGTCGCGCAGCTGGAAGCCCAGGCCATAGGCGAAGAAGTTCGGCTTGGTTGCCGCCAGCGGTGGACGCGGTTCGTTGATCTTCATCGGCGTCTGCGCGGTCCACATCTCGCGCGCCTGTTTCTCGGACCACAGGCGCACTTCCTTGCCGCCCGCAGCCTGCGGGATGCGGCCCTGGTCGAGCAGCACGTTCATCCAGCGCGCGATGTCCTCGGCATTGGTGTTGATGCCCACCGCGCCAATGGCGTTCGCCACCGGCATCGGTTTCACCACCGCCGCCTTGCCATCGATCTTGCTGTGCGGCGCCGACACGTTCATGCCCGGCTTGTGCTGGTCCAGGCTGGTGGTGGTGGCCCCCATGCCGACCGGATCGAGGATCCACTCGCGCATGGTCGTGCCCCAATCCTTGCCGGACTTCTGGGCGATGATCTTGCCGGCCACGATGTACAGCAGGTTGTCGTAGGCGTAGCTGTTGCGGAAGCTCGTCGCCGGCTTGATGTAGCGAAGATTGTGGATGATCTCGTCGGTGCTGAAGGTGGTGGTCGGCCACCACATCAGGTCACCGGCGCCCAGTCCCAGGCCGCTGCGGTGGGTGAGCAGGTCGCGCACCGTCATCTCGGCCGTCACGTAAGAATCGTACATGCGGAAGTCCGGCAGGTGCTTGATGACCGGATCGTCCCATTCCAGCTTGCCCTGGTCGACCAGCATCGCCAGCCCCGCCGCCGTGAAGGCCTTGGAGTTGGATGCGATCTCGAAGATGGTCTTGCCGTCGACCGGCGTCGGGTCGCCAAGTTTACGCACGCCGAAGCCCTGGGTGACGACGACCTTGCCGTCCTTGACCACCGCGATGGCGATGCCGGGGACATCGAAGGTTTTCAGGACGCGGTTGATGTCGGCTTCGAGGTTATACGCTGGCGCCGCGGCGCTGGCCGTTGGCGCGGCGGCGGTTTGCGCCACTGCGGCGCCGATGCTGCAGAGCGCAAGCACTGCGACACCGGCGAGTCGATTCATGATCATCATTGCTTGCCCATCGCCTTGTCGACGCTCGATTGCGTCTCTGGGTGGTAACGCTCGCGCGCCTTCTTGTAGATGCCTTCGGCCCAGGCGCGGTCTTCCGGTTTCTCGCGCAGCGCGGCGTACAGTGGCACCACGAACTTCTGGCGGCCCACGCTCATCAGGAACGCTTCGAGCTGCGGACGCACGGCGCGGTAGCCGGCGTGCACCGAGGCGCGGTAGAAGCGGAACGCGACTTCGTTGTTCTTCGTGTTGGCCAGGTCATAGACGCGGTCCAGCTCTGCGAGCTTGTTCGCATCGGCCTTGTTGTCGATATCGTTCAGGAACTTCATCCACTCGGCGGCGTTCCAGTCCTTGGCCTTCAGCTGCTCGGTCGACACCGATCCTTTGACCCAACCGTCGATCGAGGCGTTCAGCTGCGCCAGGCGCTGCGACACGGCCTGCTTCCCGCTCTGCGGGATGCCGGGACCGTAGATCCACTCGTCCAGCTCGGCCTCGCTCATGATTTTCGGATTCTTGGCCAGCAGGTTCTTGCGCAGGTAATCCAGGAACTGGTCGTTGGTCACGCTCTGGAAGGCGTGGCCGTCGAACCAGCCGCGCAGGAAGGTGTCGAAGGCGGCGCGGCCGGCGCGCTGCTCGAGCGTGTGCAGGAACCAGGCGCCCTTCGGATAGGCCAGCGAGGTATCAGGATAGTACTCGGCCGAGGTGTCCGGCTGGCGCGAGACCAGCGCCTGCTTGGCGGGCGGCAGGTCCTTCAGCATCTCCAGCGCCTCTTCCTGCTCCAGCTGCAGGTTCATGAGGGCGACTTCCTTGCCGTAGATCTCCTCCAGGATGCGGGTCGTGACGTAGGTGGTGAAACCCTCGTTGAGCCACCAGTGCTTCCACGATGAGTTGGTCACCAGGTTGCCCGACCAGCTGTGCGCCAGTTCGTGGGCGATCAGGTCGACCAGGCTGCGGTCGCCCGCGATCATGGTCGGGGTCAGGAAGGTCAGGCGCGGGTTCTCCATGCCGCCGATCGGGAACGATGGCGGCAGGACCAGCATGTCGTAACGCCCCCAGCGATACGGGCCGTACAGCTTCTCGGCCGCTTCGACCATCTTCTCGGTGTCGGCCAGCTCGTATTCGGCGGCCTTGATGCGCTGCGGCTCGGCGTAGACGCCGGTGCGTCCGCCCAGTGTGGCGGCTTCGAGCTCGCCGATGCCGATCGCCAGCAGGTAGGAGGGAATCGGCTGCGGCATATTGAACTTCCAACCGCCCTTGCCGGTAGCCTTCATGTCGTTATCGGCGCTCATCACCACGCGCAGGCCTTGCGGCGCCTCGATGCGCGCGCTGTAGGTGAAGCGCACCGCCGGCGTGTCCTGGATCGGCACCCAGGAGCGGGCGTTGATCGCCTGCGACTGGCTGAACATGAACGGGTACTTGCCGGACATCGTCTGCACCGGTTGCAGCCATTGCAGCGCGGTGGCGGTCGGCGCGGTGCGGTAGTGGATGCGCACCTTCTTCTGCTGGCCCGGCAGCTTGACGTGCAGCGGCTGGCCCTTCTCTTCGTCGAACTTGCCGAGCGAGTAGTCGGCCTTGCGCCATGCGCCTTTCGCATCCTGCGCCTCGATCTTCGAGATCGTCAGCTCGCGCGTGTCCAGGTCGAGCGTAGTCGCCTTCTTGTCCAGCCAGTCGAGGGTCAGCTCGGCGTAGCCATCCAGGCTTTTCTTCGCGAAATCGGCCTTCAGGTCCAGGTGCAGGGCCGTGGTCTTGACCTGGTCGTACTTGGCGTAGCTGAGGGGATCGAGGGCGAAGGCGTAGGCGCTCCAGGCGCTCAGGAAGGCGGCGGTACTCGCGCGCAGCAGGGTGCTTTGGTTCATGGTCTCTCGCAGGGGAAGGTGTGCCCGGCAGGCCGGGGGCGGGTGCAGGATAGCATGCACGCCTGGGCAGCGAAAGCGGGCCGGCGCCGGCATCACGCCCGATAAATACGCGTGCGGACCGGCGAAAACGGGACAGGCTCTGCTATGATCGCGGCCTTCCTCCTGCTGTGTAAACACCCGACTGATGGACGCCTTTCTCGTCTCGACCGGCATCGTGGGCCTCGCCGAGATCGGCGACAAGACCCAGTTGCTGGCCTTCCTGCTCGCCGCGCGCTTTCGCCGCCCCCTGCCGATCGTGCTGGGCATCTTCGTCGCGACGGTGGCCAACCACGCCTTCGCCGCCGCCGTCGGCGCGCTGGTCAGCCAGCTGCTGGGCGCCGGCGTGACGCGCTGGGTGCTGGGGCTGTCCTTCCTCGCGATGGCGGCGTGGACGATGATCCCGGACGAGATCGACGAAGAGGAAGCGCAGCTGGCGAAATACGGCGTGTTCCTGACCACCCTGATCGCCTTTTTTGTTGCCGAGATGGGCGACAAGACGCAGGTCGCCACCGTGGCGCTGGCCGCGCGCTATGAATCGATGGCGGCGATCGTGGCCGGCACCACCTTCGGCATGATGCTGGCCAACGTGCCGGCCGTGTACTTCGGCGAACGCATCGCGAACCGCGTGCCGCTCAGGCTCGTGCATGGCATCGCGGCGCTGATCTTCGCGGTGCTCGGCATCGCCACCCTGCTGGGGATGGGCGAAGGCCTGGGCTTCTAATCTTCCTGCATGACCCACACCGGCGCCGACCACAGCACGTTGCCGTCGTCCTGGGTCACCTTCGCATAATAGAAGTGCGCCCCCGGGCTCGGGGTGAAGCTGGTCTCGGCCTGGTCCGACATCTGCGTGACCGTGCCCTTGCGGCCCGGGACGCCTTCCATGATCGCAACCGAAGCCGCCTTTTTGCCGGTTGAGCTGGCAAAGTTCGCCACCAGCGCGAGCGGCCCGCGATTGGTAAAGCGCTCGCCCATCAGGCGGCCGTTCGCGGTCAGGACCAGCTGCGAATCCTTGTCCATCGTCGCGAACACGCGGCGCGCCTTGAGCGCCTCGACGAACGATGCGCGGTTCAGCGCCGTGCCGTTCGGGAGCAGCACGCCGGTGCGGTTGGTGAACGACGCGCCCCAGTTGGCGCAATGGTTGTCCTGGTTGGTGCTGAAGGCCAGGCGATAGCCCGCCTCCAGCAGCCGGTTGCAGGCGCCTTCGAAATTGCTGCGGCGGGTCTCGGTCTCGCTGACGTTGGTCGAGAAGGCGGTGCTGTTCATCACTTCGCACAAGGCCATCGCTTCGCCGCCGTCCTCGGTATAGGCGAGCGGCACGCCATCGACCTGGAACTGGCCCGAATGCGCCGGATGGTTGAACTGCCCTACCCAGCCGCGCTCGCGCATCAGCGTGTACAGGGCCGCGTAGTCGCCGCGCGGCGTGCGCGTGTCGGCCATCAGCTCGCCTTTGGCATTGGTCTCCCAGCCCAGCAGCTCGTCGCTGTTGAAGATGTTGATATGGCCGCCGTTGCTGATGACGCCCCATTCCAGGCCATACACTGCGAGGAAGTCCGGGTTCTTTTTGGAGAAGCCGGCTGCGCTTTCCAGGCCGGCGCGGTACAGGGCCCTGGCGGCGGCGGGGTCGGCATCCGGCGCGCTGCCCTCCGAGCCGTCGTACATGTGGTTGTGTTCCGAGGCGACCAGGATGTCGAGGCCGCGGCCGCGCGCATAGGCGAAGGCGTGGTCCGGGCCGTGCGGCGCCTTCAGGGGCGATTGCGCGCCCTTGCACTCGGCGATGTCGGCGCCGCCGTCGCTGTGGTTGGTCTGGCTGTGCAGGTTGCCGAGATAGACCGTGTAGGGCAGCGCGCCCGGCGCGGCGACGGCCGCCGGCTCGAAGGCGCGCGGCAGCGGCGAAAATGCCGGCATGGCAGGCAGCAGCGGCGCACCGACCGCGATCTCCCAATCCTGCTCGATTTCCTCATGCGCATCGCCGCGCACGGTCGCGCGCAGCCGGACGCGGTAGATGCCGCTCGGCGCGGGAGACAATCCCAGGCGGCCGGACCAGGGTACGGCGACCGTCATTTCATCGCCGGTGAACGGCGCCGCGCCGTGCCAGCGCAGGGCCACGCGGCCGTCGGGGCGCATCAGTTCCACCCGCCAGTCGACCGTGTCCGTGCGCGCCAAGCCGGGATAGGCGAACTGCAGGGTGAAAGTCCGACCCGGGGCCGCGCCGGCCTGGAACGGCGCGAGCAGGGTGGCTTCGAATTCCTGGTGTTCTGCGGGGGCGGCTTGCGCCAGGCTGCAGCACAGCGACAGGGCCAGAAGTGGGGGCAGGAGCGAGGTTTTCATGATGCAATTTTTACAATTTCATGCCTCAGCCATATTGATCAGCCTCCCGCAAAAATTGTCATTTCGTCCACTAGCTTTGATGAATTTCAACCATGACAACTTGCAACGCGCGGGATAGCCGTTTATGTTGGCAGCCTCATGATCGACAAGCTCGAACTCACCCACCTGCGCACGCTCGACGCCCTGAACCGCTTCGACACCATCTCGGCTGCGGCCGAGCACCTGGACGTCTCGCAACAGGCAGTCAGCCTGCAGCTCAAGAAGATCCGCACCATCCTGGGCGACCAGCTGTTCGTGCGCACCGGCCAGGGCATGGCGCCGACGCCCTATGCGAAGCTGATCGCGCCCCACATCGGCCAGGTGCTGGCCCAGCTGAACGGGATTCCACTGCCCTTCGAGGTCCGGCCCGAACACGCCGAACGCACGCTGGTCATCTCGGGCACCGACTACACCCAGAAGGTGATCGTGGCCGACCTGGTGCGCGTGCTGCGGCGCGAGGCGCCGAAGGTGAAGGTGGCGGTGGTCGACATCGAGGTCAGCGCCCTCACCCGCAAGCTGCACCAGGGCGACATCGACCTGATTTTCACGGTGGACGGTTACGTCGCGCCGGGCCTGGTGACGCGACCGCTGTTTCTAGAGCAGTACCGCTGCGTCACGGGCAACCGCGCCCTGGCCGGCGGCGGCGTCATGCCGCTCGAGAAGCTGGTGGAGCACGACTTCATCATCACCAACCCGGGCATGGCCAGTTTCACGGGATCGGCCGACGGCTGGTTCGCGCGCCAGGGATTGCAGCGGCGGGTGGCGGCGTCGGCGCCGTCCTTCTTCATGGCGCTGGAATACCTGAAGGGATCGGACCTGGTCGCCTTCATGCCATCGCGCCTGCTGCCCTGCGAGGGAGTATTCGAGATCGCGTTGCCCAAGTACCCGCCCGGCTACCAGGTCGTGGCCGCCCACCATCCGAATACGCAAAACGATGCTTTCATCACCTGGGTGCTGGAGCGGGTCGGATCCGGCCTTGTATCCGCTACAAGCCGCGCTTGATTGCGGCGGCGGGTGCGCATGCCTAAGCTGGCGCCTTTCAACGCAAAGGAACCCGCATGAGCATCGAACGCATCAATCCCCCTGCACTGTACGACGGCGCCCCGCATGGCCTGTCCCACGCGACCATCGACCATGACACCGGCCTGGTATTCGTGTCGGGCCAGGTCGACTGGGATCGTGAGTACAAGGTCAGGCACACCACCCTGGCCGAGCAGACCGAAGGCGCGGCGCGCAACCTGATCGCGGTGCTGGAGGCCGCCGGATCCTCGGTCGAGCAGATCCTGCAACTGCGCGTCTACGTGCGCGGCGAGATCGGCGAGCACCTGGAGACCGTGGCGCCGATCCTGGTGCGTCACCTCGGCCTGCCGCGCCCGGCCCTGACCGGCATCGGGGTGGCCTCGCTGGCCTCGCCCGACACCCTGGTCGAAATCGAGGCGGTGGCCAAGCGCCGCGCGCAAAATGTTTAGTAAACCGGCTAAACAGATGGGTTGAAACACGGTAAGGATTGCCCGGAAACCAGTCTCCACATATAAGTTGCATTTGGGTATAGTGCAACTAAAACAGGCGGCGCCTATCGCTGCCGCCACGCGTGGAGACTTCATGACGGCCAGACTCAATTTCGGACAACTCTCGATCGCCGTGGGTGCGGCATTTCTGTTTAGTGCGGCCCCCGCCCTGGCAGCCCCGCCGGGCAGCCCGGCCGAAGCCGTGGACGTCTTCATCGGCACCGGCGGCGACGGCCACACCTTCCCCGGCGCCAGCCGCCCCTTCGGCATGGTGCAGCTCAGCCCCGACACCCAGCACCGCCACTTCCGCCAGAGCTATCCCTGGGCCTCGGGCTACAACTACACCGACAGCTCGATCCTCGGTTTCTCGCACACCCACTTCTCGGGCAGCGGCCACTCCGACCTGGGCGACGTGCTGCTGATGCCCTACAGTGGCGAGACCAAGCTGGAGCCGGGCTATCCGGAGCGTCCGTTCTCGGGCTATCGTTCGCGCTTCTCGCACGACCAGGAAAAGGCCGAACCGGGCTACTACGCCGTGCGCCTGAAGGACCATGAAGTCGACGTCGAGCTGACCGCCAGCGAGCGCGTGGGCCTGCACCGTTATAAATTCAAGGCCGGCGAGCCGGCCAAGGTGCTGCTCGACCTGCGCACCAGCATCTACAACTACGACGAGAAGAACCTGTGGGCGCGCCTGCGCGTGCGCAACAGCACCACCATCACCGGCATGCGCGAGACGCGCGGCTGGGCGCCCGGCCGCCAGGTGCACTTCGCGATCCAGTTCTCGCGCCCGATCGATACCCGCCAGCTCCTGAACCGCGAAGAAGCGATCCCCTACCGCGGCTTCGCCCCGCCGGGTAAGACGCCTGGAGACAAGGCGCTGGTCGAAGGCAAGCAGCTGATGGCCGACTTCAACTTCGGCGTACCGAACGACGGCACGCTGCTGGTCAAGGTCGCCCTGTCGGCGGTGAGCGAAGACAATGCGATCGCCAACCTGGCCGAGATGCCGGGCTGGGATTTCGACCAGGAGCGCGAGCGCGCCGGCAAGGCCTGGAACGACGCGCTGGGCGCGGTGAAGGTCGAGGCCGAGGGCCCGATGCGCACCAAGTTCTACACCGCCCTGTACCACACCATGTTGGCACCGTCGCTGTTCATGGACATCGACGGCAGCTACCGCGGCCCGGACAACCAGGTGCACAAGGCGAAGAACTTCCGCTTCCACTCGACCTTCTCGCTGTGGGACACCTACCGCGCGCTGCATCCGCTGCTCACCATCGTCGCGCCCGAGCAGCGCAACGCCGACTTCGTCAACTCGCTGATCGCCTCGCAGCAGCACAGCCCCTACGGCATCCTGCCGGTATGGCAGTTCCACGGCCTGGAAACCTGGTGCATGATCGGCTACCACGCGGTGCCCGTGATCGCCGACGCCTATATGAAGGGCATCCGCGGCTTCGATGCCGACAAGGCCCTGGCCGCGATGACGGCCAGCGCCGAATACGGTCCCTACGGCGGCCTGGAGCACTATATGAAGCTGGGCTACGTGCCGATCGACCTCGAGAAAGAGGCCGCATCGAAGACCGTCGAATACGCCTTCGACGACTGGACCATCGCGCGCATGGCCGAGAAGATGGGCAAGAAGGACATCGCGGCGCGCTACTACAAGCGCGCCCAGAACTACCGCAACGTGTTCGACAAGGAGACCGGCTTCATCCGCGCCCGCAAGTCCACCGGCGAATTCCGCACCCCGTTCAATCCGGAGCTGTCGAACTTCGGCAGCGATTACACCGAGGGCAGCGCCTGGCAGTATTCCTGGTATATGCCGCACGATAACGCCGGCCTGATCTCCCTGCTGGGCGGCGACACCAAGCTGGTGGAGAAGATCGACCAGGTGTTCGACGCCAAGGTCGACGAGACCGTGTACGCCCACATGGAAGACATCTCGGGCCTGATCGGCCACTACGCCCACGGCAACGAGCCTTCGCACCACGTGGCCTACCTGTACAACTACGCCGGCGCGCCATGGCGCACCCAGGAGCGCCTGGCCAACATCATGGCCAGCCAGTACAGCGACAAGCCGGACGGCCTGTCGGGCAACGACGACCTGGGCCAGATGTCGGCCTGGTACGCCTTCACCGCGCTCGGCTTCTATCCGGTGGCGCCGGGCAGCAACGAGTACGTGATCGGCCGCCCATTCCTGGACAAGGCGACCCTGAACCTGCCGAACGGGAAGCGCTTCACGGTGCGCGCCGATAATCTCTCGAGCGGCAACGGCTACGTCGGCCGCGTGACCCTGAATGGCAAGCCCTTGACGCGCACTTTCATCCGCCACGAGGACATCATGGCCGGCGGCGAACTGGTGTTCACCATGCAGGCCACGCCGAACAAGGACTGGGGCAAGGAACAGAACGCCCGCCCCTACACCCAGACCAGGTACTGACGAAGGAAAGCGCGCCATGGCCGTCACGATCCGCGACATCGCCCGCGCCACGGGCTACTCGATCGGCACGGTCTCGCGCGCGCTGAAGAACCAGGACGGCCTGACCGACAGGACGCGCGAACGCATCTGCGCCGTGGCGCGCGAGATGGGCTACGACTTCGCCAAGCTGCGCGAAGGCGACGTGCGCCGCATCGCGTTTTTGCTGCACCGCCAGCACAACACGCAGTCGGCCAGCCCGTTCTACCTGCCGGTGCTTCATGGCGCCGAGGATGCCTGCCGCAAGCGCGGCATCGCGCTCTCGTTCGTGGTGGTGGGCCCGGCCGAGCCGGTGCTCGACCTGGTGCGCCTGCACCAGCCCGACGCCCTGCTGTGCGCCGGCTTCTTCGAGCCGGAACTCGTGGCGGCGCTGCGCGACACCGGCAAACCAATGGTGCTGCTCGACATGCGCCTGCCCGGCTACCGCTCGGTCAATCCCGACCACGCGCTGGGCGGCTACCTGGCCACGCGCCACCTGATCCGGCAGGGCCGGCGCCGCATCGCCATGCTCACCGGCCCGCTGGCCCACCACAGCATCCTCGAGCGCTACCGCGGCTTTCGCAAGGCCTTGTTCGAGGCGCGCATGCTGGCCGATCCCGACCTCGAAGTCCAGTTGCCCAGCATCGGCAACAGCCTCGATAACGTGCGCCAGGCGGTCGACGCCCTGCTGGCGCGCCAGCCTCGGCCCGATGCGCTGTTCTGCTACAACGACAGCACGGCCCTCGCCGCCATGCGCCACTGCCTGGAGCGCGGCCTGAAGATCCCGCACGACATCGCGATCGTCGGCTTCGACGACATCAGCGCCGCCTCCAGCGCGATCCCGCCGCTGTCCAGCGTCCAGATCGACAAGGACTTGCTGGGGCGGATGGGCGTCGAATCGCTGCTGGAGAAAGCGGACGGCGCCAGCCTGGAGCAGACGCTCGCGGTCCAGCTGGTGGTGCGCGAGAGCAGCAACGACGACTGACCTTCCATTCCGGCCGCGGCAAAAAAGCGACAAGCCATGGTGTCATCCGGCTGCTTGCTCGATAATGGGCGACTCCTGAAGATTGCTCCCGCCATGGCCACCCTGTCTCCCCACCTGCTCCCGCCACTGCGCACCGACGCCGGACGCTACCGCGAACTCGAGGTCCTCGAGCGCCTGCGCGACCACCTGCCCGACGGCTTCGAAGTCTTCCACAGCGTGGCGCTGCACACGCTCCATCATGGACGCGACCGCTACGGCGAGATCGATATCGTGGTGCTGGCGCCGAACGGCAACCTGCTGCTGATGGAAGTGAAGGCCGGCGACGTCGTGCTGCGCGAAGGCGGCATCTACAAGCTGTACGGCAAGCGTGAATGCGACGTGGCGCGCCAGACCACGGTGCAGCGCGGCGCCATGCAGAACCGCCTGCAGCAGGCCGGCATCCATCCAGAACTCATCAGCTGCCTGGTCCTGCCCGACTATGCGCTGGGCGACGGCCAGGTCTCGGCGATCCCGCGCGAGCGCATCATCGACGCCCACGGCTACGACCGCATGGTCAGCGCGGTGCGCGACTGGCTGGCGCCGACCCCGCGCGAAGTCGACCGCGAGGCGCTGCGGCGCCTGCTGCTCAACCAGTTCCAGGTGATGCCGGCACTGGACGTGCTGCGCGACCAGTTGCAAGGCACGGTGCGCCGGCTGGCGGACGGCCTGGCGACGTGGGTGCCACGGGTCGAGGCGGCGTCCGGCATTGTGCGGGTGCAGGCCACGGCCGGCTCGGGCAAGACCCAGCTGGCCCTGCAGCTGCTGGAAGATGCGCGCGCCGCGCGCCAGGACGCGCTCTACGTCTGCTACAACCGCAGTCTGGCCGACCATGTGCGCAGCCTGGCGCCGCCGTCGTGCGAGATCGTCAACTACCACGAGCTGTGCGTCGAGCATTACCGCGACCGCCACGGCGAACCCGCATTCTCGCCCGAAGGCTTCGAGCGCATGGCCCAAGCCTACCTGGACGACAGCGCCGGCTTCAAGGCGCGCTTCGACCTGCTAGTGATCGACGAAGCCCAGGATTTCAGCGCCGAATGGGTGGCCAGCCTGTGCGGCCAGCTGCGCGAAGGCGGCCGCCTGTACGTGCTGGAAGACGAGGCCCAGCGCATTTACGGCAAGGAGGGCTTCGATCTGGACCAGGCGGTCATGATCCGCTGCAGCGACAACTTCCGCAGCCCGCGCATCCTGTGCGACATGATCAATGCGCTGGACCTGGTGCGCCCACCGGTGCGCAGCATGAATCCCTACGCCGGCGAGGTGCCTGGCATCCGCAGCTATGCGTCCGGCGAAGAACTGCTGGCGCAGACCGGGGCGGCGGTGGCGGCGCTGCTGGCGCGCGGCTTTGCGCTGGACGATATCGCGGTGGTGTGCGGCCGCGGGCGGGGCGGCTCGCAGCTGCTGAACCGCGCCACGATCGGGCCCTGGCTGACGCGCCGCTTTACCGGCGAATACGACCGCGATGGCGTGCAGCGCTGGAGCGAGGGCGAGCTGCTGGTGGAATCGGTGTACCGCTACAAGGGCCAGAGCGCGCCCGCAGTGGTGGTGACCGAATTCGACGTCGAGGTCCTCGACGACAAGGCGCGGCGCATGCTGTTCGTCGCCCTCACCCGGGCGCAGATGGCGGTCGAGCTGGTGCTGTCGCCCGAAGCCGAGCGCTGCCTGTATGCGGCGCTGCGGGACGCGGCAGGCGGCTAGCGCCGGTGCGCGGGCCTGCAGGTTCATATCCGTAACGTCGACACGTCATACCCGCGGCCTCGACACGTCATTCCCGCGAAGGCGGGAATCCAAGTAAGCGCGATCAGCCACCATCCTCAAGCGAGCGGCTGCGCACAGGGCTTGGATTCCCGCCTACGCGGGAATGACGTCAGGCATAGGCCTGCGCCATCTTTGCCGCGGTCTGCGCCATCTCCTGGCGCAGACCGGCCGGTTCCTCGACCACCACGCCGTCGCCGAAGCCCAGCAGCCACCACACCAGCGAACGCGTATGCGGCACGGTGGCCGTGAGCAGCAGGTGACCGTCGCCATGCGCGGTAAGTTCCTGCCCGGTGCTGAGCGGCGTTTCATACAGGTGCTCGCCGGCCGCGCGCGTAAACACGGCGCGCAGGCGCAGCGGCTCGCCGGCGATCACGCCGAACTGGCCCGAGGCGATGTAGGCGTCGAGGTCGAAGCCTTCCTTCTTGCGCGCATCCTCGTAGCGCGCCTCGGCCGCCACGACGCGGTGCAGCGCGATGGTGCGCACGTCCTCGTAGTCGCCGAACATGCAGGCCAGGTAGACGATACCGCCGCGCTGGACGATCGCCAGCGGGTGCACCGCCTCGTAGACGGTGGGCTCGAGGGCGTCGCGCTTGCGGTAGTGCAGCGTGAGCTGGCGGTCTTCCATCAGGGCCAGGTACACGGTGCGCTGGCAGTCGTGGTCCAGGCGCGGCGCGATCAGCGGTTGCTGCGGCGGCACGCTGCGCACCTTGCGCAGCCAGGCCTTGGACGGCGCCGGATCGTCGTCGGTCGACAGGGTGCGCGCGGCCGATGCGAAATACGGCTGCAGCGCTTCGGCGGTGCTGGGCGGCAGATGGTGGCGCAAGTGCTGCTCGACCAGGGTCATGGTGAGCGCCTCGGGCACGGTCAGGCCGGGCAGGTCGAAGCGCTGGGCGCCGCGCAGCCAGCTCCACTTGAAGGGCTTCTCGGCGTCGTCGCACACCAGCGGGAACACCTCGGACAAGGCATTCAGGTCGCGCTCGACGGTGCGCTTGGTGACCGGGAATTCGAGCGCATCCAGGCGCTTGCACAATTCGCCGGCCTCGATCGACAGCGGCGCGCGCGGCACCAACTGCAGCATATGCCATTGGCGCAGGAGGGCTTGCTGGTTGCTTGCCATCAGAATTCCTCCGCCCGGCGCTGCCAGTATCCAGGCTCGTCGTGTTCCGCGTTTTCCATCGCCAGTTCGAGCGGCATTGCGTAGAAGCGCACGCCGGCATGGCGCATGCTGCCGTCGGGCAGCTCGAGATAATCGCGCAGCACCTGGTAGGCCGGCAGCGCCTCGTCCCACGGCAGGTCGAGGTACACCTGGCCGCGCCAGGACGCCATCACCGACGGATTGGCCAGCGGACCGCAGGGCCGCCACGGAACGCCGTTGGCGTCCAGCCAGGCCAGCACCTGGGCGCGCATCGGGTCTTCTTCATGGTGGTAGGCGCGCCGTTCGGCGGCGGCTTGCGGATGGAATTCGAGGTAGAGCGCGGCGCGCCCCTTCTGGCGCGCGATGGCGTCGATGTGTTCGATCAGTGCAGGCATGGTGGCTTTCGCCGCGCCGACGTGGCGCGTTCAAGATGTGATACTAGCAAACAAATTACCCTTGGGAAATTAAAGACCGGCCGGACAGACGCAGATTGGCATGCGCCTGCGACAGCTTGCGTCGCGCCATGCCCGCTGCTGGCTGCGACACATCCTGTCGCCAGGGCCTCCTATGCTGTGTTCCGTCTTTCACAGCCGACAAGGAATCAATGACCGACCTGCGCTGGTATCTCCCGCTCGAACAGTGCCGCAGCCTCGACGCCATCCGCCGCCAGTGGCAGCCCCTCCTCGAGCGGGCCGCCAGCCTGCCTGGCCAGGACCCGGTCCGCCACCACGATGCGCTGCTGGCCTTCATCGGCATGTCGGCGCTGTCCCCGCACCTGAAGCTGGCGGCGCTGCTGGCCTGCGTCGACAGCCGCGACTTCGATCTGCGCCTGGCCCTCGGGGCGCTCGACGACCAGGTGAGCGCCAGCCGCGCGCCGTGGCCCGGTTCGGTGCAGGATGCGGTGGCCGGCAACGGGCCGGCGATGCAGGTGGCCAGCCGCCGCGACTGGCTCGGCGCCTTCGTGGTCGGCCGCCTGGCCGGCCTGCGCGACGCCATGGCCCAGGACGGGGCCGGGGTCGCGCCGTGGAAGGGCGCATTCCGCAAGCGCTACGCCGAGATGGCGCAGCGGCGCGGCCTGCCGGCGCCGCCCCTGGGCGCCGCGCCGCGGCTCACCCGCGTCAAGTAGTCCGCGACGCAAACCGTCGCACCCCTGCCGCACAATGACGTCACCCCATCACCAGGAGAGCCAATTTGACCGTACGCCGCCGCCGTTCCCGTTCCGTCCCCCAAGACCTCGCCCCGGCCGTCAGCCTGTGGGTCCTGCGCATCATGATGCCGCTCGGCGGCCACCGCGACCTGGTCGGGTCGATGTGCTTTTCCAACGACCACCTGGCGCGCGCGCTGGGACTGGGAGACTGGATCGACGACGACGAACGCGGCTTCGATGCGGCAATGGTGCGCGCGCGCCTGCGCGAGCTGCACCGCGAGGCCGAGCGCGAGGCCGGGCGTGACGCCGAGCGCAAGGTGCCCGCGATCCTGCACGCTAACGTGGCGCGCCTGGCGGCCCTGGTCGGGATGTCCTCCACCGAATGCCGCATCCTCGAATTCGCCACCATGCTGCATCACGAGCGCATCCTCGACGACGCCGCCGAGATGCTGGGCAACCTGTCGGCGGCGAAGATCGTCGACGTGTTGTCCACGCTGCTCGAGCTGCAGCCCGACGCGGTGCGCGCCGCGCTGGGCGCCGGCGGCGTGCTGGCGCGCTCGGGCCTGCTCACCGTCGACCGCGCCATCAACGGCTCGCTGCGCAGCAAGCTCGATCTGCTGTCGAACCGCTTCGCCGACTCGGTCGTCGGCCTCGACGCCGATCCGATCTCGCTGCTGCGCGACACGGTGGCGCCGAGCGCGCCGGCGCGCCTGACGCTGGACGACTTTCCCCACCTGGAACAGGAACTGGCCATCCTGCGCCCCTACCTGGCGCGCACCGTGGCCCGGGACGGCGTGCACCAGGGCGTGAACGTGTTCGTCTACGGCGCGCCCGGCACCGGCAAGAGTGAGCTGGCGCGCGCACTGGCGGCGGAGCTGGGCTGCGAGCTGTTCGAAGTGGCCAGCGAAGACGAGGACGGCGACCCGGTCGGCGGCGAACGCCGGCTGCGCGCCTACCGCGCCGCCCAGAGCTTCTTCGACCGCCGCCGCGCGCTGCTGTTGTTCGACGAGGTCGAGGACGTGTTCGCCGACGACGGCATATTCGGGCAGCGCAGCACCGCCCAGCGGCGCAAGGCATGGATCAACCGCACGCTGGAACAAAACCAGGTGCCGACCCTGTGGCTGTCGAACTCGATCGCCGGCATCGACCCGGCCTTCCTGCGCCGCTTCGACGTGCTGGTCGAAGTGCAGGTGCCGCCGCGCGCCCAGCGCGAACGCATCCTGCAGGCCGCCTGCGGCGACCTGGTCGATCCGCCGACCCTGGCGCGCATGGCACAGGTGGAGACGCTGGCCCCGGCCGTGGTCGACCGCGTGGCCTCCGTGGTGCGCACGATCCGCGACCAGTTCGACGCGCGCGGCGCCGCGCGCGCCGTCGCCTGGCTCGCCAACCGCTCGCTCGAGGCGCAAGGCCATGCGGGCCTGGATGCCGGCGCCGCCAGCCGGCTGCCGTCCGACTACGACCCGGCCATCCTGAACGCCGACACCGCGCTGGCGGCGCTGCTGCCCGGCCTGCAGCATGCCCGCTCGGGGCGCATCTGCCTGTACGGCCCGCCCGGCACCGGCAAGAGCGCCTTCGGACGCTGGCTGTCCGAACAGCTCGAGATGCCGCTGATGCTGCGCAGCGCCTCGGAACTGATGTCGAAATATGTCGGCGAGAGCGAAAAGGCGATCGCCCAGGCCTTCCGCCAGGCCGAGCGCGAAGGCGCGCTCCTGATGATCGACGAAGTCGACAGCTTCCTGCGCGACCGCGAAGGCGCGCGCGCCTCGTGGGAAGTCACGCGCGTAAACGAGATGCTGACCCGGATGGAAGCCTTCGGCGGCGTGTTCATCGCCTCGACCAACCTGATGGACGACATCGACCCGGCCGCGCTGCGCCGCTTCGACCTCAAGCTGCGCTTCGGCTACCTGCGCCCGGAACAGGCGCTGCTGATGCTGGAACGCCAGTGCGCCGCACTCGGCCTGGCGCCGCCCGGCGCATCCGAGGCTGCGCGCGTGAAAGGCCAGGCGCAGCTGACCCCGGGCGACTTCGCCGCCCTGGCGCGGCGCCACCGCTTCGCCCCCTTTGCCGGTTGCGCGCAACTGGTGGCGGCGCTCGAGCAGGAGTGCGCGGGGAAGCGCGGCCGCCAGGCATCGATCGGCTTCCTGGCCTGAACCCGCGATGCCATAATCACCGTTCAGAAGGAGAAACGATGCGACGTCTTTCGAAATCCAGGCTGATGGCCTATCGCCAGTGCGAGCGTCGCCTGTGGCTCGAGCTGCACCGCCCCGCGCTACGCGCGGACAATGCGGCGAGCATGGCGGCCTTCGCCGCCGGTCACCAGGTCGGCGACCTGGCGCGCAGCCTGTACGACCCGCACGGCACGGGCGCCCTGCTCGATCCGCACACCGAAGGCTTCGATGCGGCGCTGGCGCGCAGCCTGGCGCTGCTCGATTCCGGCCGGCCGATCTTCGAGGCCGGCTTCGCCGCCGGCGGCGCCATGGCCTTCGCGGACATCCTGCTTCCCGTATCGGGCCAGGGGCCGCGCCGCTGGCGCATGGTCGAGGTCAAGTCCTCGACCTCGGTCAAGGACTACCACCGCGACGACGCCGCGATCCAGGCGCGGGTGGCGCTGGACGCCGGAGTGGCCTTGGAAGGCATTGCGCTGGCCCACATCGACAGCAGTTGGGTCTATCCGGGAGGCGGCGACTATCGCGGCCTGCTGGTCGAGCAAGACCTGACCCAGGAAGCCTTCGGCCGCGGGCACGAAGTCGCGGCCTGGGTGGCCGGCGCGCGCGCCGTGGCCGCCTCGATCGACGAACCCGACGTCAAGCCCGGCAAGCATTGCGCCAGTCCCTTCGACTGCGGCTTCGTCGCCCATTGCGCCAGCGGCATGCCGCAAGCCGAGTTTCCGGTCGCCTGGCTGCCGCAGCTGCGCAGCAAGGCGGCCAGGCAATGCGTGGACGATGGCGCGCTCGATATGCGCGATATCCCGGATGCGCTGCTGAACGACAGGCAGCTGCGCGTGAAGCAGCACACCATGTCGGGACAGGCCTACTTCGATGCCGCCGGCGCCGCCGCCGACCTGGCGCCGCATCCGCTGCCGGGGTATTTCCTCGACTTCGAGACCATCGCCTTCGCGGTGCCGGTCTGGCCAGGCACGCGGCCGTTCCAGATGATCCCGTTCCAGTTCAGCGTGCACCGGCTGGATCGCGAGGGCGAGCTCGAACACGCCGCCTTCCTCGACATCTCGGGCGACGATCCGTCGCACGCTTTCGCGATCAGGCTGATCGAGGCCTGCGGCGAGCACGGCCCCGTGTTCGTGTATAACGCCGGCTTCGAGAAGTCGCGCATCAAGGAACTGGCCGAGCGCTTACCACCCCTCCACGATGCACTGCTGGCGATCAATGCGCGCGTGGTCGACCTGCTGCCGGTGGCGCGCGAGCGCTACTACCACCCGTCGCAAGAGGGCAGCTGGAGCATCAAGAAGGTGCTGCCGGCGGTCGCGCCCGACCTGCGCTACGACGACCTGGACGGCGTGCAGGACGGCGGCGCCGCGATGCAGGCCTACCTGGAGGCGATCGCGGCCGGCACGGCGCCGGCGCGCAAGCGCGCGATCGAGACGCAGTTGCTCGCTTACTGCGAACTCGATACCTTGGCCATGGTGCGGCTGTGGCGCTACTTCAGCGGAACATAGCTCAGAAGTGATACTCGGCGCGGATCATCGGCGTGCTGGCGCGCTGTCCGCGCCCGCCGGTGGTTGCCCGCGTATTGCCGAACTTGTTGTTCCATAACTGGTATTCGACGCCGACACGGAAGCGGTTCTTCTTCTGGCCGAAGTGCGCGCCGGCGTCGTACATCAGCTGCATGTCGATATTCGTTTCGGCGCCGGTCGGGTTGCCGGTTTCGTCCAGTCCCTTCTCGGCGATGAAGTTGGCATAGCCCTCGAAGGCCCAGCGTTCGTTCAGCGGAATACCCCAGCTGACGTTGAGCATCGGGTGGTTCTCGTATTTGTAGCGCCCGCGCACGTCGGAGATCGGGGCGAAGGCGCCGCTCGGCGCATTGCTTTCGCGGATCAGGAGTATGCTGGTGCTGAGGAAACCCGGCACGTCCCACATCAGGGTCGGCCCGAGCACCAGCATGCGCTTGCGCGAGTTGTAGCCGACGTCGCGCTTGGTGTTGACGTCGAAGCCGGCGGTGAGCCCGATGCCCTTCACCTTCCCGAAGCGCAGCTCGCGTCCGCTCAGCGCACCGATGTCGAGCGTGTGGCGGTACAGCAGATAGGCTTCCTCGGCGCCGGCACTGCCGCCGAGCGAGCGCGGATCGTTGCGGTCCGACTTGAGCCAGTCGAGGTTGAAGTAGTTGCTGCCGTACTTGTAGCCGCTGGCGTGGGTCAGCGCGAGGACGTGCTTGTCGATGTGGTCCGGATTGAAGGGCTCGGCGAAGCGGCTGCCGTAACGCCAACTGACGGCGGTATCGCTCCAGTCGAGCGCCTGCGCGGGACCGGCCGCGAATCCCGCGGCCAGCAGGCAGGCGCCGCAGCCGAAGGCGCGGGTGACGATGTTCATGATCTTGTTCCTATGCTTCCGGCGCTATCGGCGTGCGCGCAACCCGCAATTCTACCTTGTGGTCACGCCGATCGTCGCGCAGCACGACCGTCCAATCCGGGCACGGTTGGCCGTCCAGCAGCATCTCTTCAACGCCTTCCGTGGCGCGCACCGCGATCTCGTAGAACGCGCCGCGATGACGGTAGCGCAGGCTGAAACCATCCCAGCCCGGCGCCAGGCGCGGCCTCAAACGCAGCGTGTCGCCATGGCGTTCCAGGCCCAGCAACGCTTCGACGAACAGCATCCAGGTCCACCCCGCCGCCGGAGTAGCGAAGCCGCCGGTGGCGCGGCCGGCATGCGGCGCGATCGTGCGCAGGCCACCGCTCATCAGGTAGGGCGGCCCGTCGCCCTGCGCCATCGGGTCGAGCATGCGCGCCAGCTGCCAGGCGCTGCCGGTGTCGCCCAGCCGTGCGAATCCGGCCGCGGCCCAGGCGGTGGCGCGATGGTCCTGGCCGGGGCTCGAGCTTACCCGCTCGCTCCAGTCGCCATCCACCGGCGGATCGCAGCGCGGCACGGCGCCGTCGATGCGCAGGCGCCGCACCGCCGCGCGCAACGCCTGCGGCCCGTGCGCCGCGCCGGCCTCCAGCGCCCAGCACTGGGTCGACAGCTCGACGCGGCAGGCGGCATTGGCGATCGAGCCGAGGGCCGTGCTGCTGTCCAGCCAGGTCCAGCGATACCAGTCGCCGTCCCAGCCGTGTTCCTCGCATTGTGCGCGCAGCGCCAGCGCCGCGCCGCGGCAGGTGGTGGCGAAACCGAAGTCGCCGCGCCGGTCGGCCACCTCGGCGAAGCGCTGCAGCACGGTCGCCATGAAGAAGCCCAGGCGCACGCTTTCGACGCGGCCGGCGACGCCTTCCTCATGCAGGCGCCCCGCCGCCGGCGGCAGGCCGCGCGGCCCGAAGCGCAGGCAGCCACGCAGGCCGTGCACGCAGTGCTGGTACAGATCGTCACGGTCCGACACGGGCACCGCCAGCAGCGCATGGTCTTCCGTTACCGACAGATAGTGCGTCAACGCGTAGGGGAGCCACAGGAAGTCCTCGACATCGGCCCCCGTCGTGAATGCGGGCGCGGCGCCCAGCAAGGCCTCGCGCAGCAGCTCAGGGCGGGCGTGGGCGCAGGCCAGGGCCGACTGCAGGCGCAGCGCCGGATCGCGCTCGCCCATCATGGCGCCGAGCGCCTGGTAAGGCAGCCAGCGGTTGACGCGCAGGTCGAACCCGGGGTCGGGCGTGTGCGCGGTGAGTGCGCCCAGCGTGTGATCCCACCAGTCGCGCAGGCGATGCCATGCGGCGGCGGCGGCTTGCGCCGTGCCATGGCGCTGCACGACCGCGCTGGCGTCCAGGCTGCCGGGGCCGGCCACGCCCAGCACGAAGACCAGTTCGCACTCGGCGCCCGGCTCCAGGGTGACGCCGACCTGCAGCGCCGCGCATGGGTCGAAGCCCGCGCCGGCGGCGTCCGACAGCCCGGCACGCTCCAGCGCCGCCGGCCGCGCGATGGAGCCCAGGCTGCCGATGAACTCCTGGCGGTCGCAGCTCACGGCAACCTGCTCGGCGTCGACGTGGAAGAACGCGACCTTGTCATGGAAGCCCGCGCCGAAGGCATTGCGCGCCAACAGCGCGCCGCTGGCCAGATCGCGTCCCGTCACTACCTGGAGGCCTGGCGCTGCGTGGCGGTCGTCCAGCAGCCACTCCACATAAGCGGTAACGCTCAGGCGGCGCGGCGCATCGCTGTCGTTGCGCAGGCGCAGTACGCTGTACTTGAGCGGCGCGTCCTGGGCGACGAAGCAGCGCAGCGCGGAATCGATGCCGTGGACACGGTGTTCGAACACGCTGTAGCCGATGCCGTGGCGCGTCGTGTACGCCTCTGGCGACGGCGCCGGCCACGGCGTCGGCGACCAGACTGCGCCGCTGTCCTCGTCGCGCAGGTAGAAGGCTTCACCACCCTGAGGCGCGACCGCATCAATGTCCCCCGCTGTCAGGCGCGTGGCGCGCTCGCCGCTCCAGCTGACGGCATGGCCGCGCTCCGAGACGATGCTGCCGAAGGCCTCGTTGGCCAGCAGGTTGATCCACGGCGCGGCAGGCGCGGCGATGCCTGGGCTGCTGCGCACCACGTATTCGCGGCCATCCGGCGTGAAGCCGCCGGTGCCGTTGTCGAACATCAGTTCCAGCTCGGCCTCGGTCGAGGGCGCGGCGGTCCATGTTGGCGCCGGCGTGGCGACGACGAATGGCGCCGCTGCAGCGCTGCCCGCGCGCCCGGCGCGGCGCAGCTGGTCGGCCAGGTCGCCGCGCTCGCCCGTGAGCAGTACGCTGGCGGCGGCGCGCAGCAGGATGCGATCTTCGTGCGGCACGTCTTCCTTCAGGTGCAGGTGCAGTCCTCCGGGCTGGTCGAAGCTGGACGGATCGACCAGCGGCACCGCCAGGTGCATCAGGGCTTCGCGCGCCGCGCGGCTGTCGCACAGGACCAGCAGGTCGACCGCCAGGCCGTGGCCGCGCCAATAGCCGTGGGCTTGCAGCAGCTGGCGCGCGAGGCCGGTGTCCGGTCCCTCGCCCAGTTGCAGCAACAGCAGCGGCAAGTCGCCCGCGATGCCATACGCCGGCAAGTCGGCCCGCCCGCGCAGGTTGCGCGCGATGACGGCGGGATCGGCGCGCAGCGCCAGCGTGGGCCGCAGCAGGCATCCGGCCAGGCGGTTGATCAGTTGGGCGTCGGCTTCGCCGATCTCGGCGCGACGCAGCTCGGCCTGGGCCAGGGTCCAGGCGGCCTCGATCGCGTGGTCGACCTCGTGAGCGACGCCATAGCGCGCCGCCAGCTCGCGCGCCAGCGCGCGGCTGGCGGCGGCGCCCAGCACCAGGTCGACCGTGATCTCCTGCCCCGGCGCCAGGGTCACGCCGCGCCGCAGCGCCAGCAATGCTTCGTCCGGCTCCGGGTCCAGGCCCGGCAGCGCGCCGCCGTTGCTCACCGCCTGCGGCCGGCACAGGTCATGGCCGCGCCCGATGAAGCGCGCGCGATTCGTTTCCACGCTCGGCTGCCCCGCCATCGCGCGCACCGTCATGCGGTGCACGAGGACGGGCGCGCTGGCCTCGGTCACGCACAGCAGGCTGTCGGCGGCGCCGTCGAATTCGATCCGGATGTCGCTGCGGCCGCCCTCTTCCAGCGGCGGCCCGGCCAGCGCCACGCAGCCCGTCAACTCCAGGGTGCGCGCTTCGGGCGCGCGATTGACGATGCGGATGCGGCGCAGCTCGACGTCGTCGCCAGGGGCCACCACCGCATCGGTGCGCATCTCGATGCCGTGGTCCACGCGGCGCAGGCTGGCCCGCCCTTCGGCCAGCACCGCCTCGACCTCGTCCGGCGCCGGTGCGCCGGGCAGCAGGACGTTGGCCCAGGTGGCGCCGGAGGCCGTATCGCGCACGTGAAGGGCCAGGCCGGTCTCGCCGTTTCCGGCGCGCGTCAACATGGCGCCATCCCAGCGGCTGGCGCCGGCGCCAGCGCTGTCGACCACCAGGTGGTAGCGGCCATTCGACAGCAGCTGGATTTCCGGCAGCGGCGAAGCGTCCGGCGCGAGCACGCGCGCGTAGGGGCGGATCGCCGCGACGCCTTCAAGCGCCAGACCGGCCTCGTAACGCAGGGGCGGCTCGGCGCCGGCGGCCGGCGCCGCCTCTTGCAACAGGCTGAGCGCGGCGCGCAATTCGGGATCGCGCATGAAGCGGCGCTGCATCGGTTCGCCCTGCAGGTGGCGCGCCAGCGCCAGCAGGGTCGTGGCCTGGTGGCGCGCGAGCTGGGCCCGCACCACCGCTTGGCGTTCACCCTGCGGCAGGCGCGCCGGGGCATAGTCGAGCGCCTCATGAAAGCCGTTCTCGCCCAGCAGGCCCTGCTCGGCCATGCGGCGCAGATTGGCCGCCGCCAGCGCCGGCGCCGCGGCCAGCGCCAGCGCGGCGCCATGGGGCGCGGCGACCAGGTCGTCGGCCGCGCGCCGCTGCAGCGCCGCGGCGTCCAGGCCGAAGCGTCCGACGCGGTAGCGCGCCGCCGCGTCGACCGCGTTGCAGCCCGATTCGGTATAGCCCCACAGCAGGTTCCGGCCCCTGGCATGGGCCGCCTGCAAGCGCGCCACCGCGCGGCCGGCGTCGTCCAGCAGGGTGTCGCGGAACGAAGGCATCACGAGCTGCGGCGCCAGATAGTCGGCCAGCGCGCCCGTACGCGACAGCAGCAGCGCGCCGCTCCCGGTCATGCGCAAGGGACGGCCGAGCGCCCACCAGTGCCGCTGCGGCAACTGGTCCTGGGCGACGGCGGCGAAGCTGGCCATGCGCGCCGCGGACGCCAGCAGGTCGCAGCTGTCGCCGTCCAGGCGCCCGTCGCGCCCCTCGCGTACGTGACAGCCGGTGGCCAAGAGGCCCGTGGACGGGTCGACCAGCGCGCCGAAATCCATGCGCGCCGCTTGCCGCGCCTGCGCGGCCAGGCGCGCGATGCCGTCCATGCGTTCTTGCGCGCAGTCGCGCCCTTGCGCGACCAACTGGGCCAGGCCCGCGTTGTCGCCTGGCGGCTCGACCGCGGCCAGCTCGCGCAGGGTCGGGATGCGGGTCAGGCCGGCATCGAGCACGTATTCCTGCACCGCGCGGGTCCAGGGCGTGAGCGCATGCAGGTCGTCCAGCTGCGCCGCGCACTGCCGCGCCAGGCGCGCCGTCCAGGCGCGCAACGCGGGGGCGGCGTCGCCAGGCAAGCCGGCATCCAGCTCGGCCGCCTTGGCCACGACCGCGCGCAGGCAGTCGGCCAGGCCCGGCAAGGTATCGGTGGCGCGGCGGTGGCCCGGCGCCAGGGACTCGTCCATCGCGTCCAGCGCCGGCAGCAGGTCCGGCGGTGCATGCTCGCGCGTCACGCACAGCGTGGTGCGGATGCCGTCCAGCGCGGCCGCGTCGAAGATCGGCCGGTCCGGCAATTCATCGAGGCCGGCGGCGAAGGTGCGCAGCGCCAGCGCCAGGCCGCCGCTGGCCGCGGTATCGACACGGGCAGGTTCGAGGGGAGCGAGCGTGACGCCGTCATACCATTCGAAGGGGTGGCCATGCCAGCGTTCCAGCAAGGCCATCGACGCCAGCGCCTGCTCGCTGCGCGCGAGCAGGCCTCCCAGCGGCAGATAACCGAAGTCGCGCGCGCTCAGGGTTGCAAGCAGGGTCATGCCCATGCTGGCGGGCGACACCCGCTCGTCGACGGTGGGCTCGGAATGGTCGAACACGGCTTCCGGCGCCAGGCCGTGCCGGCCCGCGCCGTGCTGCTCGAAGAAGGCCCAGCTGCGGCGCGCCAGCGTGCGCAGGAACAGGGTCTGCCCCTTCGCCAGGCGCATGCCGCGCCGCGACGGCTGGCTGACCCACCAGGCCAGCACCGGCGACAGGAACCACACCAGCAGCAGCGGCGCTGTCGCGAACAGGGCGTAGGGGTTGGCGAAGGTCAGCAGCACCGCGACGCCGACCGCAAGCAGCGGCGCGAACCACATCGTGCGCCAGGTGTTCTCCATCGCGCTGCTGGCGCGCGCCAGTGCCGGCGGACGCAGTTCGAGCAGCTTGCGGCGGCTCACGTCGCGCCGCCACAGGCCGCGCACGACCGCGTCGGCGTCGAGCCAGGCCCGGTGCGGCAGGAAGGCCAGCGCCAGCGCGGCGCGCACCAGGGTCGTGCGCGCGCCGCGCACCCAGGCGTCCAGGTGCTGGCGCAGCGGCGCATCCGGCGCGCGGCCAGCCAGCGTGGCAAGCAGCTCGAGCAGCGCCGGCAGCCAGAGCGGCGCCAGGATGGCCACGGCCCAGAACACGGGCGCGGCCAGCAGGCTCCAGCACAACACGAGCAGCGCGATCGACGCCGGCGCGGCCAGGCTCCCGGCCAGCGTGTCGAACAGGCGCCGGCGCACCCGCGCGGCGCGCAGGCTATCGGCGCCCCGCCCGAGGCGGCGCGCTTCCTGCCAGGCGGCGCGCAAGGTGCGATGGCGACGCAGCACGTATTCGCCAAAGCTGCCCGGATGCGCGGCATCGAGCCGCAGGTCGTCCACGCGCGCGGCGCGCAGGCGGTCTTCCTCGACCGCGCCGGGTTGCGCCCGGCCCTCGTCGCGCAGCTCGAGACCCATCGCGCGGCGCCAGGCATCGACGTCGTAGATCGCGGCCCAGCCATGGCCACCGTCAGGCCACAGGCGCTGGTAGCGCATCGCGCCCGGCTGCGGCAAGGCGGTCCCGAGCCGTGGCAGCAGCATGGCATGGCCTTCCAGTACCCGGCCCGCTTCATCCTGCAACGGCCGGTGCAGCGGATGCGCCATCGCCGCCACCAGGCTGCGCGCGGCGTCGCGCGGCAGGCCGGTATCGGCATCGAGCGCGATCACGTAGCGCATCTCGGCCGCGCCGCCGAGGTTCCCGACCGCGAGCGCGAAGCGTTCGCGCTCGCCGCACAGCCAGGCATCCAGGTCGGCCAGCTGGCCGCGCCGCCGTTCGCGGCCGATCCAGGCCTGCTGGTCTTCGCTCCAGGTGCGCGCACGCGCCAGCAGCATGAAGGGGCCATCCTGTTCAACGCCGTACTTGCGGTTGAGCGCCTCGATCGCGCCGCCCGCCTGGGCGAGCAGGCCGGCGTCGAGAGGCAGCGTTGCCTCTGGCGCGTCGGGCAGGTCGAGCAACAGGCAGAAACGCAGGCGCGGATCGCGGTTGCCGAGGTAGCGCACTTCGAGATCTTCGCACAGCGCCGCGAGCTGCGCGGCGTCGGCCGGCTGCGCCGACACGGCCACCAGCGTGCGCGCATCGTCAGGAATGCCGGCCGCCACGTCGATGCGCGGCGTGGCTTCGGGCCGGCCCAGCCAGTGCCCCGCCATGCCCATCAGGGCGCGCGCCAGGGCGCCGGCGACCGGCAACGCCAGAATACCGATCAGGACCAGCAGCAGCGGCCCGGCCCCCCCTTGCCAGGCGTGGACCAGTCCCGCGCCCGTAAACAGCAGGGCCAGCGCCGCCGTGGCGCCGGTATGCATGCCGGAGGAAGCGCCCTGTAATGCGGCGCGAACGCGTGGCGCCCATCCATGCCGTCCGCGCAACCTGGCTTCGAGCGTCGCCAGGCCAGGGCCGGCCAGGTAATGGCCCACGTGGCGGATGCGCGTATCGAGCCCGCCCTCGCCCGGCGCGCGATGCACGCCGGCCAGCGCGATCGCCTCTTGCGCCACCGCGGGTTCGCTCACGCCGAGGGAGGCCGCCAGGCGCGCGATCGTGTGGCGATAGCGGTCGCGCGTGGCGCCGTCCATGCGCGCATAACTGCCATCCGGATCGTCCCGCAGCAGCGCATCGACCACGCCCAGGCGCTCGGTGAATGCACGCCAGTCGACGCCGCCGAGCGCTCTCAGGCTGGCCAGTGCGTTGCCGGCGACGACGGCATCCTGCGCCTGGCTGCTCCTCTCGTCCTGCGTCAACGCGGCGATGCTGCCCTGCGCATCCGCCAGGCGCGCGTCGAGCCAGTCCGCTACCCGTGCCAGCGCCGCGCCGCGGCCCTGCAGGCGGCGCGCCAGTTCGGCGATGAAAGCGCCATTGTCCGCGTCTTCGCTGCGCGCCATGTCGGCGAACAGCAGCACCAGGTCGCCCGGGCGGGCCTCGGCGGTGTCGAGGAAGCGCGCGGCCCAGGCGGCGGCGCGTTCGCGGCCGGCGCAGGCATGCGCGGCGCGCGCCGCCAGGGCGGCCAGCCGGTCGATCAGCGCGAGACGCAATAGCGCGGGCAGCGCATCGAGTTCGGCGACACGCAACGGCGCGTCCTGCTGGCTGGCGGCGAGGATGCTTGCCAATTCTTCGGTGTCGACGACGCCGTCGGCACGCGCCACCGCGTCGACCGCCAGATCCCACACACGCGCGGCGCCACCGTGGGCGGCGACTTGCCGCGCTTGTGCTCGCGCCAGCCGCAGCTGGGTGTCGAGCAGGTGGTAGCCATCGAGCAGGCGTGCGCCGGCGGGCGGCAGTTCGATCCCGGCGCGCATGGCGCGGTCGAGCGTATCGCAGGAACGAACGATGGCCTCCGCATTCGCGGCCAGCAGCGCCACGGGGGCGGTGGCGCCGGCGCCATGTGGCGCATGCTGCCCGGAGGGCATCTTGTCGTTCTCAACTTTCAACGGGGACCTCGGGATGGAGGCGTGCGCGGTGGGACACCCTGGGGTAGTCAGGGCAAGAGACCAGACAAACAATGCTGGGCGCGCACGGCTGACTCCATGCTAGGGAAAGGACCGGAAAGTTACCGTGCGCTGGCGTACACACACCGCCTGCCGGGCTGGCAGGCGGCCGGGATAGGCTCTTACTCAGGCAAGCGCGAAACCGCCGGCCAGCGAGCAGGCGCGCGGATGACCCAGGGCGCGCAGGGTGCGCGCGGCGCGGGCGCTGCGTGCGCCGCTGCGGCACACGAACAGCAAGGGGCGGACATCGGCGCCCAGCCAGGCGGCGGCGTGTTCGGCCACGCTCGCCAGCGGCACGTTGAGCGCCATGCGGCCGTGCAGCTCAACCTGGCCGGCGACGCTGTGCTCGCGCGCATCGCGCACGTCGACCACGATGGCGTCGGGATGGGCCGCCAGCCAGCCGCGCGCCGCGATGACGTCGAGCTCCATGCCGGCGTCCAGCGTGGCATCCGGCTGCGCTGCCGTCGTTACCGCAGCCGGTGCAGGCGCCGGCATTGCCAGCGCCGCCCCGCAGCGTGCGATGCGCTCGCACGCCTGTTCCAGCGCGGCTTCGTCCAGCAGCGGCCCGATCGACAGGCGCACCGCCGACGCGCTGCGCCAGGCCGGCAAGCCCATCGCATCGAGCACATAGCTCGGCGCGGCCTTCGACGCGGCGCAGGCCGAACCGGCGCTGACGCGCATGCCGGCGGCATCGAACAGGTCGAGCAGCTCGGCGCTGGCGACGCCGGGGACCGAGAAGTTGAGCGTGGTCGGCAGCGCGTATGCCGGCGGCGCGTTGAACACGATGCCGGGGAAGGCAAGGGTCAGGGCGTCCGCGAGTCGCGCGCGCCAGGCCTGCAGCGCTTCATGGCCGAGAAAGGTGTCGCCGCGCTCCAGTGCCTCGAGCACCGCGCCCAGCGCCGCGATGCCGGCCATGTTCTCGGTGCCCGAGCGTTGATTGTCTTCCTGGCCGCCGCCGCAGATCAGCGGCGTGAACGGCGCGCCTTCGCGCACGTACAGCATGCCGATGCCTTTCGGCGCATGCAGCTTGTGGCCCGAGAACGGGGCGTAGTCGATGCGGCTTGCGCCCAGGTTCAAGGGCAGCTTGCCGAGCGCCTGCACGCAATCGACCATCCACAGCGCCGGGCTGGCCGTCTCGTTCAGCACCGCCGCGATGCCGTCCAGGTCGGACACGACGCCGGTCTCGTTGTTGGCGGCCATGGTGCAGACAAAGGCGAGGCGCGGCGCCAGCGCGCGCAGCACGTCCAGGCGGTGGCGGCCGTCGCCGTCGACCGGCAGCACGCGCAATTCGAGTCCGGTTCCCAGTAGCCGGTTCCAGTGCGCCAGGCTTTCGGACACCGCCTTGTGCTCGGTGGCGCCAATCAGCACGACGTCTCCGCAGGCCTCACCCCGCGCGCGCCGTTCGCGCACCGCGCACAGCGCCGACAGCACCGCGGTCTGGATGCCCTCGGTGGCGCCGCTATTGAACATCAGCCGTCCGCTCGGGGCGCCCAGCACCCGCCGTGCGCAGGCGCGCGCGCCCTCGCGCAGCGCGCGTGCGCGCAGGCCGCTCGCATGGCTGCTGCTCGGATTACCGAAGCACTCCTGCAGCGCGGCCATGGCGGCAGCAGCGGCGGCAGGCAGCACCGGCGAAGTCGCATTGGCGTCGAGATAGATTTCGGTGATCATGGATTAGCTGCCAAAAACATAAAAAAAGGTGTCGCACAACACGTTATTGTCCAGTAATATGGTACGGAAATACGCCAATCGAAACGTCCCAAATTTCTCGATTTGTGGGCTGTTAATAGAATAATTATTCTTATAAACACGCTTTACGGAATATGAACTCACTCGACAAGTTTGATTGTGCGATTCTCGCCGCCTTGCAGGCGGATGCCACCCTCTCCATCTCGGGCCTGAGCGAAAAAGTCGGCCTTTCCAGCACGCCCTGCTGGAAGCGCGTCAAGCGCCTCGAGGAAGACGGCTATATCGAAAGCCGCGTCAGCATCGTCAACCGCCAGAAGGTCGGCTTGCCGGTCACCGTGTTCGTCAGCATCAAGACCACCGAGCATGACGAAAAATGGCTGGCCCGCTTCGCCGCCGCCGTGATCGCCCTGCCCGAAGTGCTGGAGTTCCACCGCATGAGCGGCGACGTCGACTACCTGCTCAAGGTCGTCACTACCGATATCGCCGGCTACGACCGCTTCTACAAAAAGCTGATCAAGACTGCGCGCCTGACTGGCGTGTCGTCCGCCTTCTCGATGGAACAGATCAAGTCGACCACCGCCCTGCCGCTCGAACTGATCTCGCACGGCGTGCCGGCCTGAGTGTTTACACGGAGCGCCGTGCTTTCGCGCGGCGTGCGAATCGTGCGATGATGGCGCCCGTTGACATCAACGGAGACCAAGGGAATGCGATCGAAAATAAAGATGGCGCCGCTGGCGCTGGCGGCGTTGTTCGCCGCTCAGGCAACCGCCGCGGAACAAGTCGTGAAGATCGGCGTGAGCGGCCCGCTGTCGGGTTCCAACGCCTTCGCCGGCAAGGACAATGAGAACGGCGTGCGCCTCGCCATCGAAGAACTCAACGCGCAGAAGATCCAGGTGGGCGGCAACGTGCTGCGCTTCGTGCTGCAGTCCGAGGACGACGCGGGCGACCCGAAACAGGGCGTGACCGTGGCCCAGAAATTCGCCGACGCCGGCGTCAAGTACGTGCTCGGCCCGTACAACTCGGGCGTGGCGATTCCGGCCTCGCGCGTCTACAACGACAACGGCATCCTGATGTCGACCGTCGGCACCAATCCCAAGATCACGGCCGCCGGCTACCCGACGGTGTTTCGCATCGTGGCCAGCGACACGCAGGTAGGCGCGTCGGTCGCCGGCTATGCCGCCAAGGAGCTCAAGGTCAGGAACGTCGGCGTGATCGACGACCGCACCGCCTTCGGCCAGGGCATCGCGATGGAATTCAAGCGCCAGGCGCAGCAAGCCGGCATCAAGGTCGCGGGCCATGAATTCACCAACGACAAGGCGAGCGACTTCGCCGCCATCCTGACCTCGCTGCGCGCCAAGAAGGTGGACGCGATCTTCTTCGGCGGCTACGCCCCGCAAGGCGCGCCGATGGTGCGCCAGATGAAGCAGCTGGGCCTGAACGTGCCGCTGCTGGGCGGCGACACCCTGTGCAGCCCCGAGATGGCCAGGCTGGGCGGCGCGGCGGTCGGCGAGAACGTGCGCTGCGCGCAGGCCGGCGCCATCGTCGCCAAGCAGCCGGGCGGCCCGGCCTTCCTGGCCAGCTACAAGAAGCGCTTCGGCCGCGATCCCGACGTCTACGCGCCATCGTTCTACGACCAGACCAAGTTCATCGCCCAGGCAATCGCCCAGGCGAAGTCGGTCGACGCCAAACAGGTCGGCGCCGCGATGCACGCGATCAGCTACCAGGGCGTGGTCGGCGCCTACGGCTACGACGCCAAGGGCAACCTCAAGAAAACGGCGGTGACGGTGTACACCTTCAAGAACGGCGCGTTGACGCCGCTGGCCAGCTACTGACCACCACAAGGAAAACAAGATGAGAGAGAACTTCAAGCTCGGCGCGCTGGCGCTTGGCGCCCTGCTCGCATGCGCAGCCGTCCAGGCCGCGCCTGCGGTCGCCGCCAATGCTGCGCCAGCCAAACAAAAAGTCGCCACGACCGAAGCCGGCAAGGCGATCAACAAGCTGGTCGACGAGTACTACGAGGCCTATGCCCGCTTCGAGCCGGTGTGGGCGACCGAGAGCGGCGACGGCCGCTTCTTCGACCAGCTCGGCCTGTCGATCGCGCCGAAGAACCGCGAAGCCCAGTTTGCGCTGTACCGCGGTTACCTGAAGCGCCTGGCCACGATCCCGCGCGAGCGCCTGAATGCGCACGAGCAGGCCAGCTACGACATCGTCAAGTTCGAGCTCGAGACCGCGTTGCGCCTGGGCGCCTTCCCCGAGCACCTGCTGCCGATGGACCAGATGTTCAATATGCCGGCCTTCATCGCGAACTACGCCGGTGGCGAAGGCGCCCAACCGTTCGCCACGCCGAAGGACTACCGCAACTACCTGAACCGCCTGGACCAGATGGTGGCCTACATCGACCAGTCGATCGCGAACATGCGCGAAGGCGTCAAGCGCGGCGTCGTGCATCCGCGCCAGCCAATCGAGTCGCTGCTGCCGCAGCTCAAGCAGCTGCAGGCCAAGAGCGCGGAAGCCAGCATCTTCTACACCCCGATCAAGAAGCTGCCGGAAGGCTTCTCGGCCGCCGACAAGCGCAGCCTGACGGATGCCTATCGCAAGACGGTCGACAAGCTCAATCCCGCCCTGGACCGCTTGGCGAACTACGTCGAGAAGGACTACCTACCGAAGACCCGCACCACAGCCGGCTGGAACGCGCTGCCGAACGGCGCCGAGTGGTACAAGGCGCGCGTGGCGGCGATGACCACCACCGACATGACGCCCGAGCAGATCCACGCGATCGGCCTGAAGGAAGTGGCGCGCATCCAGGGCGAATACGGCAAGATCGGCCCGAAGATGGGTTATACCGGCCCGGCCGCCGGCCTGCCGAAGTGGGTGTCGGAGCAGCCGAAGTACAAGCCGTTCACGACCGACCAGCAGGTGATCGAGGTGTTCCAGAAGCTGGACACGCAAGTGCGCGCCAAGCTGCCGGCCCTGTTCACCCTGATGCCGAAGGCGCCGCTGGAAGTGCGGCTGGAGCCGGAACTGACGCGCGAAACCGCATCGGACCATTACTCGGCGCCGGCGGCCGACGGCTCGCGGCCGGGCGTGTTCTGGTCGGTCGTGAACGACCCGACCAAGTACGGCCGCACCGGCATGGTGACCCTGTACCTGCATGAGGGCCAGCCGGGCCACCACTTCCACATCGCGCTGCTGCAAGAACTTGGCCTGCCCAACTTCCGCAAGTTCGGCGGCAACACCGCCTTCACCGAAGGCTGGGCGCTGTATGCCGAGACCCTGGGCAAGGAGATGGGCCTGTTCGAGCAGCCGGAAGACTATTTCGGCCACCTGAACGACGAGATGCTGCGTGCCGCGCGCCTGGTGGTGGACACCGGCATGCACACCAAGGGCTGGAGCCGCGATCAGGGCATCAAGTACTTCCGCGATACGCTGGGCTACGCCGAACTGGAAGCGCGCGCGCAGATCGAGCGCTATATGGTGATGCCGGGCCAGGCACTGGCGTACAAGATCGGTTCGCTGAAGATCATGGAACTGCGCCAGCGTGCGCAGGCTGCGCTGGGCGATAAGTTCAGCCTGCCGAAGTTCCACGAGGTGGTGCTGGACGAAGGCACCTTGCCGCTGGCGGTGCTGGAGGCGAAGGTCGATCGGTGGATTGCGGCGTCGAAGTAAGCGCTGTCGAATTAACCACCCACTAAACCACGTCGTCCCCGCGGAGGCGGGGACCCAAGTTTTTTCGCGCTGCCGACCTATCAAGCGAAGTGGCTGCGCAAGCAGACTTGGGTCCCCGCCTTCGCGGGGACGACGTTTTAGCGCTACGGATTGATGTGAATGCGCGTCAGCGCGCGATCATGAACACCGGATACCGGTTCCACTCCGGCTCGCGATAACGCGCGCAGTTCGCATAGATAAAGTCCAGCACCGCTTCCTGGCTCGTAAGCAGCCCTGGATTCGCAGCCTTCCACTCGGCGAACTTCGCCGCCAGTTCGGGTTCGTCCGCCAGCAATTTCTCGGCCTCGTCCTCGAACACATAATCCGAGTAATGCTCCTTCTTCTCCAGCACGCTGTTGAAGAAGCCCCAGCGGAAGAAGCTGTCGTGCGCCAGCGGCTCGAGCGTTTCGACCGCATAGCGCGCCCGGTCCTGGTCCAGCGGCACGATGTAGTCGCCGGCGCGCAGCAGGACCTGGCCAATGCGGCGGTCCAGCGCCACCTCGTCATGGAACATATGGCCTTCGTAGGCCGACGGGCGCGAGGTCACCGAAGCGATCTGGTAATAGGCCACTTCCTGCACCCGGTCCGCCTCGACCCGCTCCATGCGCACGCCATTCCACTCCAGGCGCTCGATCGCTTCACGCCACTGCTGCGGCACCACATAGGCTTGCGGGGCCGGCACCGCGACGTCGACCGGGAAGCTGTTGTAATAGGCGATGTCGCGTTCCCATGGGCTGCTGCGGTCGTAGTACAGACGGCTGTAGTCGCCGATGGCGCTCTTCTTGTACCTGGCCTCGTAGCCCTTGAAGCGGAAGCTCGCCGGATTGGCTTCGTCCATCTTCCAGCGCACCGGCCATTCACTTTGCTTGCGGCCTTCCTCGCGCGCCGCGCGGCGCAGCGTCTGAATACGGTCGGCGTTCTTGACGGTGAACTCCAGCGCCACTTCGACCAGCGCCAGCATCGACTCGTAGCGGTCCTTGAACGGCTTGAGCATGTGCGTCTCGGGCATGAAGCCGATCGTGTGGTGCAGCGCCGCGTAGCCGGTCGAGAAGCGCGCCGTCTCGAGGAATTCGGCGATGCCGTGGTCCGGGCTGTCCTTGACCGGATTCACGTAGGGACAGGTCGGCCAGCCGCGCGCATCCATGCCGGCATACATCGCGGGCAGCATCTCGGCGCGCAGGAACTCGCCCAGACCGCCGCCCAGCTTGTCGGCCTGGGTGTGGATCAGGGTCATCGTATAGCTGTAGTCAGCGCCGTTGGAGGTGTGGGTGTCGACCATCACGTCCGGATCCCAGCTCGCGAACAGCTGATTGAAGGTGCGCGCGGTCAGGGTGTCGCACTTGACGAAGTCGCGGTTCAGGTCGAGGTGGCGGCTGTTGCCACGGAAGCCGAACTGCTCCGGCCCGTCCTGGTTTACGCGCGAGGTGTCGGCGCGGTTGAAGCTGCCGTCCACGTTATAGAGCGGGACGAACAGGAACACGGTCTGGCCCAGCGCCGCCAGTTTCTCCGGCTGCAGGCAGAAGTCGCGCACGATCGCCATGCAGCCGTCGACGCCTTCCGGCTCGCCCGGGTGGATGCCGTTATTGTTGAAGAAGACCGGACGGCCGGCGCGCTTGATCGCCTCGCGCTCGAACACGCCGTCGCTGCTGACCACGCCCGCGTGGATCGGCACGCCCGCATCCGACACGCCCACTTTCTCGAAGCGCAGCACGGAAGGGAAACGGCGCGCGAGGTCTTCGTACCAGGCGATGCACTCGGCCCAGGTGGTGGTCTGGTTCAGGTTGCCCTTTTCGTAGGGCGTCAGCAGTTCAGTGGACATAAATCTTATCGTTGTGAGGTTGATGCTTCAGAAATCGTCGCCGGCACGGCCGGCGTCTGGACCGGCAGGTTGAGCGGCAGCGCGATCGCGACGTCGGTGCCCTCGCCCGGGCTGGAGCGCACCTCGATCGTGCCGTGCAGCGCATAGGCGCGCTCGCGCATGCCGATCAGGCCAATGCCTTCCGAGGCGCTGGCGGTGTCGAAGCCGGCGCCGTCGTCGACCACGCGGATGCGCAGCAGGCCCTTGCCTTCGTCGAGCAGCAGACTGACGTGGGCCGAACGCGCGGCAGCGTGCTTCATGACGTTGGACAGGGTTTCCTGCACGATGCGGTAGGCGGAGATCGCCAGCTCGTTCGACAGGCGCGCGAAATCGCCCTCGCTGTGCAGGTCGAAGCGGCAGCCGGACGTGGTGTCGTAGTGGCGCACCATCTCTTCCACCGCGCCGTGCAGGCCCAGCATGTCGAGCACTTCGGGACGCAGGCGGCGCACCAGGCGCCGGCCGTTGGCGTACAGGTCGAGCGCCAGCTTGGTGATGGCCTCGGACTTGCGGCGGATCTCGTCGACCTCGGGCCCGGGCGGCGCCTTGGCCGCCAGCAGGCCGATCGACTGCGCCTCGAGGCGCGCCGCGATCAGCGACGCATTCAGTTCGTCGTGGATTTCGACCGCGATGCTCTTGCGCTCGTCCTCGATGATCTCGTTGACCTTCTGGATCAGCTTGCGCTTGTCGGCGTCGGCGCGCAGCGCCTCGTTGCGCGAAGCCAGCAGGTCGCGCGTGCGCTCGGCCACCTTGTTCTCGAGGTCGCGCTTGGATTCGTCCAGCGCCAGCGACATCTCGCCGATCGAGGCCTGCAGCTCGCCGATCTCGCCGCCGGTGGTGACCGGTGGATGCACGCGGTAGTTGCCGCCCCGGATCTGGCGCAGGGTGCCGATCGCCTCGCGCAGCGGCACGATCAGCGAGCGCGCCAGCACCCATGCCAGGATGCCGCTCGCGGCCAGCGCCAGCGCCGCCATCGACAGCTCGATCTGGAAGCGGTCGGTCTGCTTGGCCATCATGTTCGCCGGCGACATCGTCACCCGCACCCAGCCGACGACTTCGGTGGTGAGCGTGGGCGGACGCGAATCGCTCGATGCCGACACGTGCGGCGTGCCGTTGTCCGAGAACAGGTTGATCCACACCACCTGCTTGCGGATCGGCGCCTCGTAGTAATGGGCCTGGGCGTCGCTGGCCGAGTCGGACACCACGCGCACCGCGGCGCGTCCGCTGCCGTCGATCACGTCGACCTTGTAGATGCTGCGGTCCGACTGCACCAGGCCGTTGATGGTCAGGCGCAGGTCGGACAGGTTGCCCGAGATGACGTTGTACTCGGACGTCTCGGCCAGCGCGCGCGCCAGGATGCGTCCGCGCTCGGCCAGCTCTTCGGCCACCTGGGCCCGGTGCGCATACCAGGAATACCAGACGAAGGAGGTGAACAGCAGGATCACGGGCAGCATGGTGATCACGGCCATACGCCGTCCGACACCCCAGCCGCGCCAGAAACGCAGGTTCATTGCGGAGCCGGCGCGCGCCGTGCGAAGTTGCGGGCGCTGTCGGTCACGCGCAGGTCGAGCGAACTGGCCACCCCTTCGTTGATGATGGTGCGGAAGTAGCGCGGGAACTGAGGCGGATCGAGTTCACCAGTGCGCACGAAGTCGGCGGCCAGCTCGGCCACCTGGGCGTTGATCTCCTCGATCTCGGAATAGGTGGTGGCCAGTGCCCCCACCTTGACCATGTCGGCCGAGAAGCCGATCACGCCCTGCTTGCGGCGGTAGGTCGAGAGCAGGATGTTGCGCACGTTCTCGGCGTTGTAGATGTCGCTGTCGGGCAGCGCCAGCAGGGTCTCGGCGCGCGTCATGCTGTTGAGCGTGTGATTCAGGTCGTCGCCCGGCGCATACATCTGGATTTCGGTGGCATCGGTCAGCGCCGGCTTCAGGAAAGCGGTGTCGGGGCCGAGCAGCACGCCGACCCGCACCGGGCGGCCGTACAGCAGTTCGGCCAGGCGCATCTGGTCGTTCGGCGCCGGCTCGGCATAGATCGCGGTCATGGCCATGCGGCGCGGCTTGGGCAGGCGCGCGGTGAGCGTGCGCCACACCTGGCTCGAGGTGTACGCCGAGATCACCACGCAATCGCAGCGGCGCGACAGCGCGTCGCGCAGCGCGGTCGGGCCGATCGCCACGTACAGCATGCGGCGCTTCTGCGCCAGCTCGGTGCGGAAGGCAGCGAAGGTGGGCACCAGGCGCTTGTACAGGTCGTCGGCGATGCGATGGGTGACGGCGCTGTCGTCGCCGGTCAGGATCTGGAAGCGGAAGCCCTGCGCTTCTTCGCGTTCGCGTTCGGACTGCTGGGCGGCGTGGACGCCACCGGCCGACAGCGCCAGCATGAAGGCAAGGACCAGCAGGGGCGCCAGCACGGGCGCGCGCCTGCGCTGGTGGGGCATGCGGCGCGGGAGGATGGCCATCGCGTCAGGGCTCGATCAGGCCGTGCTTGACCGCCAGCAGCGTGATGCTGGCCTGGCGGTGCACGCCCAGCTTTTCCTTGATCGACTGGCTGATATTGCTGATGGTCTTGGTCGACAGGTCGAGGCGCTCCGCGATCTCGGCATTGGTCATGCCCTCGGCCATCAGCTTGAAGATCTCCAGTCCGCGCTCGTCGAGCTGCGACTGCGGCGTGACTTCGCCGCGCACCGCCATGCTGGCCAGGCGCGATGCGATGTGCGGCAGGAAGTAAAGCTTGCCCTCGTGGGCGTGGCGCACCGCGGTGGCCAGGTCGGCCGGGTCGCAATCCTTGGTGACGAAGGCATGGGCGCCGAGGCGGTAGGTTTCCTTGATCAGGCTGTCCTGGTCAAACTGGCTCAGGAAAACGATCTTGGCCGACGGGTCGGACTTGAGGATGGCCTGGGCCGCGTCCATGCCGGTCAGCTCGGTGCCGAAGCGCATGTCGAGCACGGCGACGTCGGGGTGCTCGGCGGCGTACAGCGCGGTCGCCTCGCTCGGGGTCTTGGCCTGCCCCACCACCTGCATGCCGGCCGCTTCCAGCGACATGGCGAAACCGGTCATGACGATCGGGTGATCATCCGCGAGCATGACGCGGATGGGTTTGTTCTGTTCTGCCAATTTGATTCTCCTGGCGCGTGGCCGGTGTGCTTTGCCAGTGTCTGGCTTTGCGTAGGTCGGGGCGAAAAGCCCCGGCACAGTTGGGAATTATTTCATACAACGGGCGGGGAAGCGAATGGAAAGGCGGAGAACTTTTGTGCTCTGCGGCAGGCGTTTTTGAGGCGCTTCCTTTTGCTGGACGCGGGGACGGCGGAGCGGTCCACCCTACGGCTGGCATCGCTTGGTATGTTGGCGCACACACAACTGGAAACAAATTTACTAGATTATGGATTTGCAAATTGCTAGGACATAGCATATATTGATTCTAACGAGCTGTAGATATGCATTCTTCCAAGGTAGTAAACTTGGCCATCCCGCGGGATGCCGGAACGAATAAAGGAGGTTGCCATGCATTTTTCTGACATCAATCAAGGCGCCGGCGGCAAGGCCGGCAAGTTCGCCCTGGTGGCCGGCCTGCACGTACTGGTGGCGATGGGCGTCATCAGCACCATGAACGCCAAGTCGCTCTCGCTGCCCGCCATGCTGGAAGACAAGCTGGTGTGGATCCAGCCGGAGGCGCCGCCGCCTGCCCCGCCACCCGAACCGCCGAAACCCGTCGCCAAGGCTGCACCGCCCGATATCGTGGTGCCGGATGTGGAAGTCGAAGTGCCCGCGCCGCCGATCGAGCAGGCGATAGAGGCAAGCACGGAGCCATCGCCCGAACCGTCCCAGCAAACCCAGTCCGAAGCCCCGCCGCAGCCGGCCTCCACGCCGTCGTCGAACAGCGGCGAGATGCGTAGCGCCGTGCTGGCCGACGCCAACGGCTGCGCCAAACCCGATTATCCGGTGCGCGCTGCGCGCAATGGCGAGACCGGGACCGTGACCCTGGCGCTGCTGGTCGGGACCGATGGCCGGGTGCAGGACTCCCGCATCCAGTCTTCCAGCGGCTCGCGTGAGCTCGATCGGGCTGCCGTGCATGCCCTGAGCATGTGCAAATTCCAGCCGGCGATGAACGGCGGAACAGCCGAATCCGGGTGGGCGCAGCTCGCCTATGTCTGGACACTCGAGTAAGACCGTCTTCCCCTCTTGAGCCCGCCAATCTTCATCCGGCGGGCTTTTTTTCGCCCCTATGACTGGTGCATAGACGCCAGCACGGGCGACATCCGATCACAACAACAATGGAGAGAGAACACATGGATGCAGCAAGCGCACAGATACCGGCGATACGTGTCACCGGGTTCATGCAGGCCCTTGCCGGCGGCCTGGGACTGGCCATCTTGGTCATCCTGGGCTGGATGGCGTTGACGCGACCGGCGCCGCCCGAGCCGAAGGCGGAGATCGCAGCCGGCAGCTGGAACGCCCGCGTGCAGGAGCACATGCGAGTGCTGGGGGCCAGTCCGCGTTCGATCGCGACCGAAGGCAATGCCCAGGCGCGCACCTACCTGCTGTCGGAGCTGCGGGCGATGGGCCTGGCGCCGGCGGTGCAGCGCGCCACGGTGCGCAAGTCGGTCGTCTACTATTTTGGCGCCATCCACAACACAGTTGGCGTCGTCCATAACGTCGTCGCCAGGATTCCCGGCAGCGCGCCGGATGCGGGCCGCCGCCCGGCGCTGCTGCTCACGGCGCACTACGACAGCGGCAACGCTGTGCGCGATACAGCGCGCGGCGCCGCCACCATGGCGGCCCTGCTCGAAACGGCGCGCTCGCTGCGCGCCGCGCCGCCCGCCAACGATGTCGTGCTGCTGTTCGCCGACGGCCACCATGTCGGCGCGCTCGGCGCCAAGGGCTTCGTCGAACAGCATCCGCTGGCCGCCAACGTCGGCCTGGCGCTCAAGTTCGATCCTGCCGGCGATGCAGGCCTGCGCATGCTTGAAACCAGCGGCGCGGGCGGCGCCGCGCTGGCCGGCTGGATACGCTCCGCGCCCGAGCTGCGCGGCTCCTCGCTCGAGACGACCCTGGCGCGCATGCTGAACGACGCGCCGCACGTCGGTCCGCTGGCGGCGCTCGATACGCCGGTGCTGCTGTTCGCCGGCGGCGAGAACGATCCGCGGCAGTTGGGCGACGCGATGCTGCGCCTGGCGCAGGCCTACGGCGACACGCCGCTCGAGCGCGGAGCGCAGACGGCCGCCGCCTATTTTTCGCTGCCCATCGTCGGCTTGGTGCAGCACCCGGCCTGGCTTACCTGGGCGCCGGCGATTTTGTCCTGCCTGATGCTGGGCTTCGCCTGGCGCCGCCTGTTCGGTGCGGACGGCGCGACCGAGGCGGCGCAAGGCGTGTTCGGCGTCTGCTTCCTGCTGCTCGTGGTGCGCGTCGGCAGCTGGACCTGGCGCGAAGAGCTGGCCGCCGCCGGCCTTGCGGGCGAGCACCGCCTGCCGCTGGTGGTGATGATCGTCGCGGCCTGCGTCTTCGTCGCCGGGCTGTATCTGTTCCGCCGCAGCGTCGGCGCCGCCGCGATGGTGCTCGGCGCGCTGGCCTGGCCTGCGCTGGCGCTGCTGCTGGTCGTCTTCTTTTTGCCCGGCGCCGCCTATGTGCTGGCCTGGCCGCTGACGGCGGCGCTGGCCGCCTTCCTCGGCCTGCAGTCGCGCTGGGGCGGGCGCCAGGCCTTCGCCCTGCGCCTGCTGGTGCTGGTGGCCGGGCTGGCGCCGGCCGCCGCGCTGTTCCCCCCGGCGCTGCGCGATGCCTGGCTACTGCTCACGCCGCACCACATGTACCTGCCGCCGATGCTGATGGCGCTGCCGATGCTGTGCTTTGCCAGCCTGTTGATGGTGCTGTCCATCGCGCCGGCCGTCGCCGCTGTGCTGGCGTTGCTGGCCGCAAGCTGCTTCGCCCTGCCGGGACAGGCGGCGCCACGCGACGCGCCGCTGCCCGTATCCGATGGCCTCGAACGCCTGGTCTATTACAAGGATGCGAACACCTGGCGCTCCTACTGGCTGCTGCCGGAGCAGCCGCTCGACGACTGGCGCCGCCAGCTGTTCCCCGGCCGGCAGCCGACCATCTTCGTCGAAGTCTTCGGCTGGAACAGCCCGCGCCAGTGGTATGCCGAGGCGCCGCGCGACGATGCGGTCGCCTTCCCCGAATGCTTCGCCCTGCTCAACACCGTCGGCAAGGTGCGGCGCGCTACGTTCACTGTGCGTTCAAAAAACCGCGCGCCGCACATCGAGCTGCGCATGTCGGGCGCCAAGGCGCTGCGCTCACGGCTCGACGGCATGCCGCTCACGTCGAAGGAGGCGCCGTGGCTGCTGTCGCTGTACGGAATGGAAGACCGGGTGCTGCACTTCGAGATCGAGAGTGCGCCCGACGAGATTTTCGCGATCACGGTGCAGGAGCGCATGCCCGGCGTACCGCAGCATCTTCTACCCTCGCGCGACGAAGGCGCCCCGTATTTACGGGAGCAATCGGGAATGACGATGTCGACCGATATCCTGCGATTTTATTGAGAACTTGTCATAGAATGTTCCGCGCACGCCACGAACGTGCCCTTCCCGATCAACTCAAGTCGCAGGATTTTATGTACAAGATCGTCTCTTCCCTCGTCTTTACCGCCATCGCCGGCAGCCTGGCACTGGCCTATCCGGCCCATGCGCAAACCGTCCAGGAAGCACCGCTGCGCGCGCACCTGGCCCACCTGTCAGATGACGCCATGGAAGGCCGCGGCACCGGCCAGCGCGGCGGCGAGCTGACCGTCGCCTACCTCGAGGCGCAGGCGAAGGCCGCCGGCCTGAAGCCGGCCAACGGCAACAGCTTCCGCCAGGCGGTCAAGATCGCCGGCGTGCGTTCGCTGCCGGCCAAGAGCGACATCGCGATCACCGCCGGCGGCAAGGCGCTGCCGCTGCAGTTCGGCGCTGACTGGGTCTGGGGCCCGGGCGACGGCAAGGCCGACCACAAGCTGGACGCGGACCTGGTCTTCGTCGGCTACGGCACCGTGGCGCCGGAAGAAGGCGGCTGGAACGACTTCAAGGGCATGAACCTGAAGGGCAAGGTACTGGTGATGATGGTGAACGACCCACTGCCGACCGCAGCGGAACCGAACCGCTTCAACGGCGAAGGCCTGACCTACTACGGCCGCTGGACCTATAAATTCGAGGAAGCGGCCCGCCAGGGCGCGGCCGGCGCCATCCTGATCCACACCGACAAGTCGGCCTCGTACGGCTGGAGCGTGGTGCAGAACAGCTGGGCCAACGCCGAGCGCTTCCAGCTCACCGAAGGCAAGGTAGGCACCGGCCTGCAGGGCTGGATGACCGACGCCACCGCACGCAAGGTGTTCGCCGCGGCCGGCCAGGACCTCGATAAACTGCGCGCCGCCGCCGAAGACAAGAACTTCAAGCCGGTGACCCTGAAGGCCCGCCTGAAAGGCACGGCGCGCGCGGAAGTGCGCAAGCTCGAAGAGTTCAACGTGGCCGGCGTGGTGCCGGGCACCGATCCGAAGCTGAAAGACGAAGTGGTGATCTACAGCGCGCACTGGGATCACATGGGCAAGCAGGGCACCGAGGGCGACACCATCTTCAACGGCGCGGTCGACAATGCCTCGGGCACCGGCGCGCTGCTGGCGATGGCCGAGCAAGCCGTCAAGAACCCTGCCAAGCGCAGCCAGATGTTCCTGTGGGTGGCCGCCGAAGAGCAAGGCCTGCTGGGCAGCGCCGCCTACGTCGCCAAGCCGCTGTGGCCGATCGCAAAGACCGCCGCCAACCTGAACCTGGACAGCCTGAACTGGGTGGGCCTGGTGAAGGACGTCAGCGTGCCGGGCAGCGAGCGCACCGAACTCGGTGCGATGGCCGCCACCACCGCCCAGGCCATGGGCCTGACCGTCGCGCAGCCTAAGCCTGACCTGGCCGGCGGCTACTTCCGCAGCGACCACTTCAGCTTCGCCAAGGCCGGCGTGCCGGCCTTCTCGGTGGGCGCGGGCCGCAGCTGGGTGAAGGACGTCGAAGCCAACAACGCCAAGGCCGCGACCTACCGCGACAAGTACCATCAAGCGTCGGACGAATACGATCCGAGCTGGGACCTGTCGGGCATGGTGCAACAGGCGCAGTACACGCTGAACCTGGGCCGCGCAGTGGCCGACGCGCCGAAGATGCCGGCGTGGAAGGAAGGCGATCCGTTCGGCAAGGCGCGCGCGGCGAAGTAATCGTACCCGCCAAGCTTCACGTTTAGTCAGCAGTACCACGTCGTTCCCGCGCAGGCGGGAACCCAAGTTGTTCGCGTTACGATAACGCTGGCACACTTAGGTTCCCGCCTCCGCGGGAACGACGCGTTTGGGCCAACGATTTCCGACCTACTGACGAGAGAGGCGAACGATGCGCGAAGAAGACCTGGTGCTCGGCGACGGGCGCACGCTGCACTTCTACGACCTGGCGCCACCCGGCGAGCAGGAGCTGGCCGTGTTCTGGCACCACGGCACGCCGAACATCGGCCGCCCGCCCGAGCCGCTGTTCGCGCTCGCGGCGGAGCTGGACATCCGCTGGATCGGCTACGACCGCCCGGCCTATGGCGGCTCGTCGGAACGCAGCGGGCGGGACGTCGCCTCGGCTGCCTTCGACGTCGAGCGCATCGCCGACCGGCTGGGCATCCGGCGCTTCGCGGTGATGGGACATTCAGGCGGCGGGCCGCATGCGCTGGCTTGCGCCGCCCTGCTGCCCGAGCGGGTAGTGGGCGCGGTCAGCATCGCGGGCCTGGCGCCGTCCGACGCGCAGGGACTCGACTGGTTCAAAGGCATGGGCGCATTCGGGGCGGCGGCGCTGCGCGCTGCCGCGCAGGGGCGTGCGGCCAAGGCATATCACGAGGCGCTCGGGCTCGCGTTCGACCGGGAGATGTTTACGCTTGAAGACTGGGACGCGCTGGCGGGACCGTGGTCATGGTTCGACAGCGTGGTGGGACCGGCGGTGGCCAAGGGAACCGACGGCTTGATCGACGACGATATCGCCTATGTGACGCCATGGGGATTCGATTGCACGCGCATCGCCTGTCCGGCGCTGTTCGTGCATGGGATGCAGGATCGCGTGGTGCCGGCCTCGCACAGCGAATGGCTGGCGCGTCACTGCTGTGCGTCCGAGCTGTGGCAGCGGCCGGACGATGGGCATATCTCGGTGATGAACTATGCCGCGTCGAGCCTGGTGTGGCTGCGCGGGCAGGCGCGCGTGGATTGATCGCGGACGGCGCGCCAGGCGCCGCCATCCGCTGTCAGTGCGAGTCGAGGATTACTGGATCACGCCGCACGCCATGCGACCGCCTCCGCCGCCCAGCGGCGCCGGGTGATCGGAGTGGTTGTCGCCGCCGACGTGGACCATCAGGGCCTTGCCCTTGATATCCGACATCTTCAGGCGTGGAGCCAGGACCGGGTTGGTGGCGACGCCCTTGGCGTCGACGGTCAGCGCAGGCAGGTCGCCCAGGTGGCCGTCGCCCCATGGGGTGCCGTGCTTGCCCGTCTTGGCAGGGTCGAGGTGGCCGCCCGCCGCGCCGGCCGGGACGGTCTTGCCGTCAGCCTGGTTCGGCGCGCAGCTGCTGTTGGCGTGGATGTGGAAGCCGTGCAGGCCCGGAGGCAGGTCCTTGAGGTCGGGCGTGAGCACGACGCCGAACTTGGTTTCGCTGAGCGTCACGGTGCCAACGGTGGCGCCATCGCCTTTGTCGGTGGCCAGCTTGAGGGTCACGGTATTGTCGGCAGCACTGGCGGTAGCGCATACGGCGCTCAGCAGGACGGCGCTCATCCATCGCATTTTCATTGTTTGCTCCTTCGAAGATCTACAGGGATAGTAAAAAGCCAACCCAGTGTAGAACAATCCCATGCATTGGGGCGTCCTGCTGACTTGGGTATGACTGCCGACGGAGGTTCTGTTCGAACTTATGCCAGTGCTGTCGGGATACAGGAGTTACGTGGAGCAACGATTATTGGATGCGATCGAATACTGCGCACGTTGGCATGCAAGTGCGCACGTTTGAGGATGGGCAGATTGACACATCCACCGCTTGCTACGCTGACCAGCAACGCCACTTGATCGACCAGGACTCCGCCATGAGAGGACGTTATGCCTGAGCGCATTTGTCCAGCATGCCATGCCAACGATACCGAGGCCGTCGACTCAGTCGATCGGAAGGACCTGATCCGCAGCTATCGCCAGAAAGGCATCGACGTCAGTGCCTATCTCCATGGCGACAGCGTCACCTTATGCCACTGCAATCATTGCAAACTGGGCTTTTTCGATCCAGCGTGCGTGGGTGATGGTCGCTTCTACGAGCAGTTGCAGACACAGGACTGGTACTACCAGGATGACAAACCAGAATACGCCCATGCGGCGAAGCTGATTCACCGAGATAGCTCGGTCCTCGAAGTCGGCTGTGGAAAGGGAGCATTCCGGCGCTGGCTGCCGCAATCGATCCGGTACACCGGGCTCGAGTTCAATGACGAGGCGGTACAAAAGGCGCGTGCGGCTGGGCTGGACGTCATGAAACAGCCGGTCGAGGAGCATGCCGCCGCGAGCCCCCGTTACGACGTCGTGTGCGCGTTCCAGGTGCTCGAACATGTGGAGCATCCCAAACAGTTCTTCCACGCCTGCGTCCAGGCGCTCAAGCCCGGCGGCACCCTGCTGATCGCCGTGCCAGCCCAGGACAGCTTCCTGGCGATCGCACCGAACTCTCCGCTCAATATGCCGCCGCATCATGTTACGCGCTGGACTGACCGTGCGCTGACCAATCTGGCCCGTAGTGAAGGTTTCAGCACGACCGACATCTGGCACGAACCCGTGGCCGACTTCCACAAGGAGTGGCATGCGACGACGCTGGCCTATCACGCGTTGACGCGGTTCGGTCTCTATCGTCCTCGCTTGATCGATAACGGCATGCGCTATCGACTGCTTGGTCACCTGGTTCGCAGACCCATGCTGCGCCGGTATCTCATGCGGAGTGCACTTAGGGCTAGCCCAAGACTGACGGTCGGACATACAGTAATGCTGGCTGCTTCGTAACCTGAAGGATCGAACCTGCTCTGGCCCTCCACCCACCATTGAACGTTGCCGTTCACTGGCGAGCATCTTCAGTTAACTTGAGTAAGAATAAATTAGACCTTCGCAGAATGACCAATCATCCATTGGCGGCAAGCACATGCTCAAGCCGATCTATCGAGGATGCGGATGATGGCAAGATATGCTGAGGAAAGAGGATTGCCGTGCTCGCCAGCGTGTGCAAAATCAAGCATTTCGTTGAGATTTGATGGAAAAACGCTACACGCTTTCGGAACCAAAGCGTCATTGGTCTTCCCCGCAGCGTCAGGAAAGCCGAACGGGAGAGGACACTTCGACTACTCGACAGAGCGGCAACGCATTCCTTTCCACGGGCCTATCCCTGCCGGTCAATACTGGATCCAGCCATCCCAACTATGGGAAAACAACTGGATCAAGAGCGCTCTTCATTCACCTCGAGGAGCTTGGGGTAATTTTAGACTTACAATCCATCCATATCCGCATACGCAGACACATGGCCGAGGAGGCTTCTTCATCCATGGGGGTGCCGTGGCGGGCAGTGCAGGCTGCATCGATCTAGTCCAGTATATCGACAGGTTTGTTGAGCGCCTCAAGCAGGAGCTCGGAGGACTTCCGGAATGCTATGTCATTCTCACCGTGCAATACTAGCGCTCGCCTGCCTTTTCTATCCCGCAGTTCTACAAGCTGAAGTAAGCGATAAGGAGCCTAGTGCTGTCCTTTTTTGGCAGGTGGGTTTGGCCGCGGCGCTTCTATGCCTCTTCACCGCTCGCTTCAGGCCATGGCTCGGCGCGATTTGCTTTGCGCCGGCGGCGATCTGGTTTACCGGTCTATTCCTGGAAATACACTCGCCTGACGTTGGGCCGTATCTGCGATTGGAACAGGGCAACGGTTACTACCTGCAAGCGTATGCGGCATGCGGACTTGTCGTCTCTGGACTCATCGGAGGCTATTTCTTGCACAGGCGCAAACCGCCCTGACTTATCTCCATCCGCTCGCGATCGCAACAAGAACCACAGGATACAGCTGAGGTCGTGTCCGGATGTCAGACCTGACCCCGTCCATGCGATCGCAACAAGAACCACAGGATACAGCTGAGGTCGTGTCCGGATGTCAGACCTGACCCCGTCCATGCGCTCGCGATCGCAACAAGAACCACAGGATACAGCTGAGGTCGTGTCCGGATGTCAGACCTGACCCCGTCCATGCGACGTGACCCCGTCCATGCGACGAACTCGCCGCTTAATATGCCCCGCACCACGTCACGCGCTGGACCGATCGCGCCCTGACTAATCTGGCTCATCGCGAAGGCTTCCAAAAAGCCGATATCTGGCACGAACCCGTTGCCGACTTCCACAAGGAGTGGCATGCGACGACGCTGGCCTATCACGCACTGGCACGATTCGGCGTCTATCGTTCCCGCTTGATCGATAACAGCATGCGCTACCGCTTGCTGGGCCGCGTGATAGCAGTGCCAGCGCTGCGCGATTATCTCGTGCGGAGCGCATTGAAGAATGAGCCTCGATTGTCGGCGGGACATACCGTGATGCTGATTGCTTCGTGAGCTTAAAGGACATCGGGATGCGGCATCACACTCCCCAAGCGTTGCTGTTCTTCTCTGGCAGGTAGGCACCTGACCCCGTCCGCGTGCCCCCGTCCGTGCGGTGCTCTTCAATGCTTGCCTTTTGTCAGTTCTCAGCGATGCGGCTTGATTAAAGTAAGCGTGGTGCCCATGCCTATTCTGGAGAGCGTCGATGACAGCATCACCGCAGGACGATCGTGGTTTTTTCGTTCTTCCACAACGATACGAGGGAGGCGGCTATTACACCTACGGCACGCCTAGCAGGGGACAGGGACAGTATGCGCATCCGCGCATGATCACGCTTCTGCTATTGATAGGCTATCAATGGAGTCAACTTGACCGCCGAAAGTTTGGCGTGGGAAATATCAGCCTTGCGAATGGTGCAGAATTCAAGCCTCATCGGTCACATCGAGACGGGCTTCAAGTAGATGTTCGCACAATCCGAAAAGACGGTCGTGAAATTGGATGCAGCATCGGTGATCCGCAATATGATCAGGCAGCAACCGCTGTCTTGATTGGGCTATTCCTGCGCCATCCTTACGTTCAAGGGATACTTTTTAATGACGCTTCCATCACTGGCGTCCGGCCCAGCCGCGGGCACGACGACCATTTTCATGTTGGGCTAGCTTGAGGCAGGCGATGAACATTCGACTCTTGCGTCTTTTATTGATCCTCTTGATCCCGCCCGCTTCTGTCGCCAGCGACAATCTCGAACCATATAAGCCGGCAAAAGCCTCGTACTGGCTGTATGGTGGCGGACTTGGAGATCCCATTCCTCCCAAGACGAACGACAAGAAGATTGCATTCTCTATTGAAGGAGAGGCGGCCCAACAGATCTTCGATGCGATTGGGCCAGACAAACATGATGCATGCACCGAGGGAAGTGGGACGCGATTTCGTGCCAGAGATAAAGAGAATCTCTCGTGCACGCGCAGCAAGGAAGGCGACCACATCTGCAACTTCGGCTTCGATCTCGTCACCGGGAAGAGTATCGGTGGAAGCATTTGCTGAATATCTTCGAGCGCTTCGACTAGATGCCTGCTTCGTAGAATGCGTTTCACCAATCACAAGGCAGCAGCTACCACCTGCGAGCCTATGGTGCATTGGCACTTGTCATAGGCGGACTAGCCTTAGGCTATCTCTGGCACCGACGTAGGCAATCGTGACCGTCGCCGCGAATTCATCGGACAAAAAAAAGCGGCACCCCTCAGGGTGCCGCTTTCACTAACAACTTACGCGATCACTCGCCGTCGTTATGCTGCTCAGCCGAAGCCTGTGCAGTTTGCTGGTCTTCCATCGCTTGCAGCTCAGCAGCCATATTGGCCTTCTCTTGCTGCAGCAGTGCCTGACGCTCTTCCGCTTCCCACACTTCCTTCTCTTTGCGGGCGCGGTGGAATGCCAGACCGGTACCGCCAGGGATCAGGCGACCGACGATGACGTTCTCTTTCAGGCCGCGCAGACCGTCGCGCTTGCCCATGATCGCCGCTTCGGTCAGCACGCGGGTGGTTTCCTGGAACGATGCGGCCGAGATGAACGAATCGGTCGACAGCGATGCCTTGGTAATACCCAGCAGCACGTTTTCGTACTGTGCCGGCAGCTTGCCGACTGCGTTCACGCGGTCGTTCGCGTCCAGCAGTTCCGAACGTTCCACCTGCTCGCCGACGATGTAGTCGGTGTCGCCTGCTTCGGTGATCTGAACACGACGCAGCATCTGGCGAACGATCACCTCGATGTGCTTGTCGTTGATCTTCACGCCTTGCAGACGGTACACGTCCTGCACTTCGTCCACGATGTAGCGGGCCAGCGCTTCGATACCCAGCAAGCGCAGGATGTCTTGCGGATCGGCCGGACCGTCCACGATCATCTCGCCCTTGTTCACGACTTGACCGTCGTGGACCAGCACTTGCTTGTCCTTGGTGATCAGGAACTCGTGCTTGTTGCCATCCATGTCGGTGATCTCAAGGCGTTGCTTGCCCTTGGTTTCTTTACCGAACGCCACGGTACCGGTGACTTCAGCCAGCATGCCCGCGTCTTTCGGCGAACGTGCTTCGAACAGTTCGGCAACGCGCGGCAGACCACCGGTAATGTCGCGGGTCTTCTGCGATTCGGTCGGGATACGTGCCAGCACTTCACCAACGGTTGCTTGCTGACCGTCCTTGACCATGATCAGCGCGCCGACCTGGAAACCGATCGTCACGGCGTGTTCGGTGCCGGCGATCTTCACTTCCTGGCCTTCTTCGTTCAGCAGCTTGACCTGTGGACGCACGACCTTGCCCGAACCACGACGCTTCGGATCGATCGCGACCAGGGTCGACAGACCGGTCACTTCATCGACCTGGCGAGCCACGGTGACACCTTCTTCGACGTTCTCGAAGCGGATGGTACCGGCGTACTCGGTGATGATCGGACGGGTCAGCGGATCCCAGGTTGCCAGGGCGATACCAGCCTTGACGGTCTGGCCATCCTTGACCAGCAGGGTCGCGCCGTACGGCACCTTGTGACGCTCGCGCTCACGGCCGTGGTCGTCGGTGATCAGCACTTCGCCCGAACGAGTAATGACGATTTGCGCGCCCTTACCGTTGGTGACGTAACGCATGGTCGCGGTGAAGCGGACCGTACCGTTCGACTTGGCTTCGACCGACGATGCCACTGCTGCACGCGATGCCGCACCACCGATGTGGAAGGTACGCATGGTCAGCTGGGTACCCGGCTCACCGATCGACTGTGCAGCGACCACACCGACTGCTTCGCCGCTGTTGACCAGGCTACCGCGGCCCAGGTCGCGACCGTAGCACTTGGCGCACAGGCCGAAGCGCGTGTCGCAGTTCAGCGGGGTGCGGACCTTGACTTCGTCGATGCCGACGCGTTCGATCTCTTCGACCATGTCTTCGTCCAGCAGCGTGCCGGCTTCGTACAGGGTTTCCTGGGTTTCAGGATTGACGACATCGGTGCCGGTCACACGGCCGAGGATACGGTCGCGCAGGGCTTCGATGACTTCACCACCTTCGACCAGCGCCTTCATGTGCGTGCCGTTGTTGGTGCCGCAATCGTCTTCGATCACCACCAGATCTTGCGTCACGTCCACCAGACGACGGGTCAGGTAACCCGAGTTCGCGGTCTTCAGTGCCGTATCCGCCAGACCTTTACGAGCGCCGTGGGTCGAGATGAAGTACTGCAGAACGTTCAGGCCTTCGCGGAAGTTCGCGGTAATCGGCGTTTCGATAATCGAACCGTCCGGTTTCGCCATCAGGCCGCGCATACCCGCCAGCTGGCGAATCTGGGCTGCCGAACCACGGGCGCCCGAGTCGGCCATCATGTAAATCGCGTTGAACGATTCCTGGGTGCCTTCGGTGCCGTCGCGCTTGGTGACCGGCTCGATTTTCAGCTGGTCCATCATCGCCTTGCCGACTTCATCCGAGGTCTTGCCCCAGATGTCGACGACCTTGTTGTAACGCTCGCCAGCCGTGACCAGACCCGAGCTGTACTGCTGCTCGATCTGTTTCACTTCGGCTTCGGCGGTCGCGATCATGCCCTTCTTGACGTCCGGGATCAGCATGTCGTCGACAGCGATCGAGATACCGGCGCGCGTTGCCAGGCGGAAGCCCGACTGCATCAGCTTGTCGGCGAAGACGACCGTCGCACGCAGGCCGCACTTGCGGAACGACGTGTTGATCAGCTTCGAGATTTCTTTCTTCTTCAGCGAACGATTCAGCACCGAGAATGGCAGGCCTTTCGGCAGGATCTCGGACAGGATCGCACGGCCGACCGTGGTCTCGTAGCGGGTCAGGGTCTGGTCGAAGCCACCTTCGGCGTTGCGTGGGAATTCCACGATACGCACGGTGATGCGGGTCGCCAGTTCGACTTCCTTGTTGTCGTACGCGCGGATGACTTCCGACACGTCCGGGAACATCATGCCCTCGCCCTTGGCGTTGATCGCCTCGCGCGACGCGTAGTACAGACCCAGCACGATATCCTGGGACGGCACGATCGACGGTTCGCCATTCGATGGGAACAGGATGTTGTTCGACGCCAGCATCAGCGTACGCGCTTCCATCTGCGCTTCGATCGACAGCGGGACGTGGACTGCCATCTGGTCACCGTCGAAGTCGGCGTTGAACGCCGCGCAGACCAGCGGGTGCAGCTGGATCGCTTTACCTTCGATCAGGACTGGCTCAAATGCTTGAATGCCCAAGCGGTGCAGGGTTGGTGCACGGTTCAGCATGATTGGGTGTTCCTTGATGACTTCCTCAAGGATGTCCCAGACCACTGGCTCTTGCACTTCGACCAGCTTCTTCGCAGCCTTGATGGTGGTCGCAAGACCCATCAGTTCCAGCTTGTTGAAGATAAAGGGTTTAAAGAGCTCCAGGGCCATCAGCTTCGGCAGACCGCACTGGTGCAGTTTCAGCTGTGGACCCACCACGATGACCGAACGGCCCGAGTAGTCGACGCGCTTACCGAGCAAGTTCTGACGGAAACGACCGCCTTTACCCTTGATCATTTCGGCCAGCGACTTCAGCGGACGCTTGTTGGCGCCGGTCATCGCTTTACCGCGACGGCCGTTGTCCAGCAGCGAATCGACCGCTTCCTGCAGCATGCGCTTTTCGTTACGCGTAATGATCTCTGGTGCGCGCAGTTCCATCAGGCGCTTCAGGCGGTTATTACGGTTGATGACGCGGCGATACAGGTCGTTCAGGTCGGAGGTCGCGAAACGGCCACCGTCCAGAGGAACGAGCGGACGCAGCTCTGGCGGCAGGACCGGCAGAACTTCCATGATCATCCACTCAGGCTTGATGCCCGAACGCTGGAACGCCTCGAGCACTTTCAGGCGCTTGGCGTATTTCTTGATCTTGGCTTCGGATTTCGACTCTTTCAGCTCGACGCGCAGGGCTTCGGCATCGCGGTGGATGTCGATCGAGCGCAGCAGTTCACGGATGCCTTCGGCGCCCATGAAGGCGGTGAAGTCGTCGCCGTACTCTTCGTACTTGGCGGCGTAGTCGTCTTCCGACATGATCTGGCTCTTCTTGAGCGGGGTCATGCCAGGATCGGTCACCACGTATGCTTCGAAGTACAGCACGCGTTCGATGTCCCGCAGGGTCATGTCCAGGACCATGCCCAGACGCGACGGCAGCGATTTCAGGAACCAGATGTGCGCAACTGGCGAAGCCAGTTCGATGTGGCCCATGCGCTCGCGGCGCACTTTGGCCAGGGTGACTTCGACGCCGCACTTCTCGCAGATCACACCGCGGTGCTTCAGGCGCTTGTACTTGCCGCACAGGCATTCGTAGTCCTTGATCGGGCCAAAGATCTTGGCGCAGAACAGGCCGTCACGCTCAGGCTTGAACGTACGATAGTTGATGGTTTCCGGCTTCTTGACTTCGCCGAACGACCACGAACGGATTTTTTCAGGCGACGCCAGGCCAATCTTGATGGCGTCGAAACTTTCGTTTTGCTGAACTTGCTTGAATAGATCGAGCAGTGCTTTCATGTATCACTCCAAAGGTGATTGATTCTGTACTAAGTACTACTGCCGCCGCTTCTCACCGATTTTCGCCGGTGCTTGCGCGGTCCGCTAACCCTTAAAACGGTCATTCCCGCGCAGGCGGGAATCCAAGTTTGCCGGCAAACCACCGGGCTTAGGTTCCCGCCTGCGCGGGAACGACAATTCAAGAGCAGCAGGCCGGGCCCGAAGGCTGGCGGCCATGCTGGCCCTGCTTAGTTGCGCTCGAGATCGATGTCGATACCCAGCGAACGGATTTCCTTGACCAGCACGTTGAACGATTCCGGCATGCCGGCGTCGATCACGTGGTCGCCCTTGACCAGGTTCTCGTACACCTTGGTACGGCCGTTCACGTCATCCGACTTCACAGTCAGCATTTCCTGCAGCACGTACGATGCGCCGTACGCTTCCAGTGCCCACACCTCCATCTCACCGAAGCGCTGGCCACCGAACTGGGCTTTACCGCCCAGCGGCTGCTGCGTCACCAGCGAGTACGGACCGGTCGAACGGGCGTGCATCTTGTCGTCGACCAGGTGGTGCAGCTTCAGCATGTGCATGAAGCCAACGGTGACCTTGCGCTCGAACGCTTCGCCGGTGCGGCCGTCGAACATGGTGACCTGGTTCTTCGACGGCGTCATGCCCAGGTGGGCAGCGATGTCGTCAGGGAACGCCAGGTCCAGCATGCGGCGGATGTCTTCCTCGTGTGCGCCGTCGAACACCGGGGTCGCGAACGGCACGCCGTTCTTGAGGTTCGCCGACAGGGTCAGGATTTCTTCATCGCTGAAGCTGTCCAGGTCTTCCTTGCGGCCGGTTTCGTTGTAGATCTTGGCCAGGAACGGACGCAGATCTGCAGCCTTGGCTTGCGCCTGCAGCATTTCGCCGATGCGCCAGCCCAGGCCCTTGGCTGCCCAACCGAGGTGGGTTTCCAGGATCTGACCGACGTTCATACGCGACGGAACGCCCAGCGGGTTCAGCACGACGTCGGCTGGACGACCGTCTGCCATGAACGGCATGTCTTCCACCGGCACGATACGCGAGACCACACCCTTGTTACCGTGACGACCGGCCATCTTGTCGCCCGACTGCAGGCGGCGCTTGACGGCCAGGTAGACCTTGACCATCTTTTGCACGCCAGGCTGCAGCTCGTCGCCTTGCGTCAGCTTCTTGCGCTTCTCTTCGAAGGCCAGGTCGAACTGGTGACGCTTCTCGTTGATCGATTCCTTGATCGCTTCGAGGGCGTTCGCGGTGTCGTCTTCGGCCGGGCGGATGTCGAACCAGTGGAACTTGTCCAGGTCTGCCAGGTATTCCGACGTGATCGCCGCGCCTTTGGCCAGCTTCTTCGGACCGCCGTTGACGATCTTGCCGATCAGCATACGCTCCAGACGCTCGAAGGCATCGCCCTCGACAATACGCATCTGGTCGTTCAGGTCCAGGCGATAGCGCTTGAGTTCATCGTCGATGATCTGCTGGGCGCGCTTGTCGCGCTGGATGCCTTCGCGGGTGAACACCTGGACGTCGATCACGGTGCCGACCATGCCCGAAGGCACGCGCAGCGAGGTGTCTTTCACGTCCGACGCTTTTTCGCCGAAGATCGCGCGCAGCAGCTTCTCTTCCGGGGTCAGCTGGGTCTCGCCTTTTGGCGTGACTTTACCGACCAGCACGTCGCCGGCTTGCACTTCGGCGCCGATGTAGACGATGCCCGATTCATCCAGGCGCGCCAGCTGGTTTTCTGCCAGGTTCGAGATGTCGCGGGTGATTTCTTCCGCGCCCAGCTTGGTGTCGCGAGCGACCACCGACAGCTCTTCGATGTGGATCGAGGTGTAACGGTCGTCCTTGACGACGTTTTCCGAGATCAGGATCGAATCCTCGAAGTTCAGGCCGTTCCACGGCATGAACGCCACCAGCATGTTCTGGCCCAGTGCCAGCTCGCCCAGGTCGGTCGATGCGCCGTCGGCAATCACGTCGCCACGGGCAACGCGGTCGCCAACCTGCACGATCGGACGCTGGTTGATGTTGGTGTTCTGGTTCGAACGGGTGTACTTGATCAGGTTGTAGATGTCGACGCCGACTTCACCAGCCGTCGCTTCTTCATCGTTGACGCGAATCACGACACGACCTGCATCGATGTAGTCGACCACACCGCCACGCAGTGCCTGCACGGTGGTGCCCGAGTCGACCGCAACGGTGCGCTCGATACCGGTGCCGACCACGGCCTTTTCAGGACGCAGGCAAGGCACGGCCTGGCGCTGCATGTTGGCGCCCATCAGTGCACGGTTCGCGTCATCGTGTTCCAGGAATGGAATCAGCGATGCTGCGACCGACACGATCTGGCCTGGGGCGACGTCCATGTACTGGATGCGCTCTGGCGAGACCAGGATCGTTTCGCCGGCTTCACGCGCCGAGACCAGTTCGTCGACCAGTTGGCCTGCGTCGCTGATCGCCGCATTCGCCTGGGCGATGATGTAGCGGCCTTCTTCGATCGCCGACAGGTATTCGATCTTGTCGGTGACCTTGGAATCGTCGACCTTGCGGTACGGGGTTTCCAGGAAGCCGTATTCGTTCAGGCGGGCGTACAGTGCCAGCGAGTTGATCAGGCCGATGTTCGGGCCTTCAGGCGTTTCGATCGGGCACACGCGGCCGTAGTGGGTCGGGTGCACGTCGCGCACCTCGAAGCCTGCACGTTCGCGGGTCAGACCGCCAGGTCCCAGTGCCGAGACGCGGCGCTTGTGGGTGACTTCCGACAGCGGGTTGGTCTGGTCCATGAACTGCGACAGCTGCGACGAACCGAAGAATTCACGGATCGCGGCCGAGATCGGCTTGCTGTTGATCAGATCGTGCGGCATCAGGTTGTCCGCTTCGGCCTGGCCGAGGCGTTCCTTGACGGCGCGTTCCACGCGCACCAGGCCGGCACGGAACTGGTTCTCAGCCAGTTCGCCGACGCAACGCACGCGACGGTTACCCAGGTGATCGATATCGTCGACTTCGCCGCGGCCATTGCGCAGCTCGACCAGGATCTTGATCACGGCCAGGATGTCTTCGTTCGACATGGTCATGTCGCCGGTCAGTTCGTCACGGCCGATACGGCGGTTGAACTTCATGCGGCCGACAGCCGACAGGTCGTAGCGTTCCGGCATGTAGAACAGGCCGTTGAACAGGGCTTCGACCGATTCTTCGGTTGGCGGTTCGCCAGGACGCATCATGCGGTAGATCGCCACGCGTGCGGCGGTCTGGTCGGCGGTGTCGTCGGTGCGCAGGGTTTGCGAGATGTAGGCGCCCTGGTCCAGATCGTTGGTGTACAGCGTCTGGATGTCGGTCACGCTGGCGTCGCGCAGCTTGCCCAGCAGTTCTTCGGTCAGCTCGTCGTTGGCCACGGCGATGATCTCGCCGGTGTCCTGGTCGACGATGTTCTTGGCCAGCACGCGGCCCAGCAGGTAGTCCTCTGGCACCGAGATCGACTTGATGCCGGCAGCTTCGATGTCACGGACGTGCTTGGCGTTGATACGCTTGTCCTTGGTGACGATGGTCTTGCCCGCCTTGTCGACGATGTCGAAGCGCGCGACTTCGCCGCGCAGGCGTTCGGAGACGAACTCGAGCTCGCCGCCATCGTTGCGCAGGGTGAAGTTGTCGAAGACGAAGAAGTTCGCCAGGATCTGCTCCGGCGTCATGCCGATGGCCTTCAGCAGGATCGTTACCGGCATCTTGCGGCGACGGTCGACGCGGAAGAACAGGATGTCTTTCGGGTCGAACTCGAAGTCCAGCCACGAGCCGCGGTAAGGAATGATACGTGCCGAGAACAGCAGCTTGCCCGACGAGTGGGTCTTGCCGCGGTCGTGTTCGAAGAACACACCAGGCGAACGGTGCAGCTGGGAGACGATGACGCGCTCGGTGCCGTTGATCACGAACGAACCGTTCGTGGTCATCAGCGGCAGCTCGCCCATATAGACTTCCTGCTCTTTCATTTCCTTGACGACAGGCTTGGTCGGCGATTCCTTGTCCAGGATCACCAGACGCACCTTGGCGCGCAGCGGCGACGCGAAGGTCAGGCCACGCTGCTGGCACTCTTTCACGTCAAACGCGGGGTCGCCCAGCACATACGACAGGAACTCGAGGCGCGCAAAACCATTGTGCGACACGATAGGGAAAATCGAGGAGAAGGCCGATTGCAGGCCTTCGTTCTTGCGCGAGGACGGAGCGAATTCGGCCTGCAGGAAGTTCTCGTAGGATTCCAGCTGGGTAGCCAGCAGGTAGGGAACGTTGTGAACGTTGGCGCGCTTCGCGAACGACTTGCGAATGCGCTTCTTCTCAGTAAATGAGTAGTGCATGGACACTCCGTGAGTGACAGAAAGGATGGAGATTTCAGGATTTGCCAGTGGCGAACGCCACTACCACACACAAGTCCTGAAGTCTCTTACTCTTTCGCGCCAGATGAAAAGGACAAGCAAACTGCTGTGATACGATGCTGCTGAATTCGGTACTGCCTGTTCCCTGTCGCCACTATATTCTGACGTTTGCCGCAGGGACGACAAAAGAGCCAAAGCAGCAATTCCTTCCTTCCGGAAGGTTTTGCAAGCTTTGACTCCCGCGCTGGGCACTTGTATCAAGTGCCCGGTGCATATGTATTACTTCAGCTCGGCCTTGGCGCCAGCTTCTTCCAGCTTCTTCTTAGCGGCTTCAGCGTCAGCTTTCGGCAGGGCTTCTTTCACGGTCTTCGGTGCGCCATCGACCACGTCTTTGGCTTCTTTCAGGCCCAGACCGGTGATTTCACGGACGGCTTTGATGACGCCGACTTTGTTCGCGCCGACTTCGGTCAGGACGACGTTGAATTCGGTCTGCTCTTCAACTGCTGCACCAGCGGCTGCGCCACCAGCTGCAGGAGCTGCCATTGCAGCTGCCGACACGCCGAACTTCTCTTCGAATGCCTTGACCAGTTCGTTCAGGTCCATGACGGACATTTCGCTCACTGCGTTCAGGATATCGTCTTTGCTAATTGCCATTTGAAACTCCAGTTTTGATTTGTGTGTAGTTCAGTTAGTACTTGAGAAAAAAGGCTGTGCTTAAATTAAGCAGCAGCGGTTTCTTCGGCTGCCGGAGCTGCCTCGGAAGAACCTTCGCCTTTTTTCGCTGCCAGTGCAGCCAGACCACGTGCAAAGCCCGACACCGGAGCCAGCATGACGCCCAACAGCTGCGAGATGAGGACTTCACGGGATGGGATGCTTGCCAACGCGGTAACACCAGCTACGTCGAGCTGCTTACCTGCGTAGTTACCGGCTTTCAGGACCAGCTTGTCGTTGGTTTTCGCGAAGTCGGCGAGGACTTTAGCGGCAGCAACGGCGTCGTCCGAGATCGAGTAGATCAGCGGACCGGTCATGGCATCAGCCAGCGGGGCAAACTGCGTGCCTTCGACAGAGCGGCGAGCCAGCGTGTTCTTCAGAACACGCAGGTACACGCCCTGGGCACGTGCGGTTGCACGGAGCTTGGTCAAGTGACTAACCTGGATGCCACGGTACTCAGCCACGACGATGGTTTGCGCAGTTGCTACTTTTGCGGAAACTTCTTCGACGACGACCTTTTTGTCATTCAGATTAAGACCCACGGTCAATCTCCTTAAATGATAGGGACGAGATGTCCTTATCGGTTCGAACACACGGCGTCCGAAGTTAAGAAGTCTTAAAACTGGGCGGATAAACTCACACAGCTGGACTACAAAACTTGTTCGGGTACACCATCTGCGTTGGGTGGTCTATTAACCGTCAGCTCAACCTCTGCTTTCGGCCCAACGGTCTTTGATTGCCTGCCGGAGCGGTATATTGCTCCGACAGCCCAAAGATGCGCGTCACAATTGTGACGACTTAAACTTTTACAGCAACTTGGATCCCCGCCTTCGCGGGGACGACAACGGCGCAAGCGCCGTTATCGCTTAAGCAGCAGCCGAGATCGACGCGTGGTCGACGCGAACGCCGGCACCCATCGTCGACGACAGGGCGACCTTGCGCAGGTACACGCCTTTCGAGGTCGCTGGCTTGGCCTTGTTCAGGGCGTCGATCAGGGCAACCAGGTTGCTCTTCAGATCTGCGTCGCTGAACGACTTGCGGCCGATGGTCGCGTGGATGATGCCCGACTTGTCGGTACGGTACTGGACCTGACCGGCTTTGGCGTTCTTGACGGCGGTAGCGACGTCTGGGGTCACGGTGCCGACTTTCGGGTTAGGCATCAGGCCACGTGGGCCCAGGATCTGGCCCAGGGTACCGACGATACGCATGGTGTCTGGCGAAGCGATGACGATGTCGAACGGCATGTCGCCGGCCTTCACGCGCTCTGCCAGGTCTTCCATACCGACCACATCGGCGCCGGCTGCTTTAGCAGCTTCAGCCTTGTCGCCCGAAGCGAACACAGCGACGCGCACGGTCTTGCCGGTGCCAGCTGGCAGCACGACCGAACCGCGAACCACCTGGTCCGACTTCTTCGGGTCCACGCCCAGTTGAACGGCGACGTCGATCGACTCGTTGAACTTGGCAGTGGCGAATTCCTTGACGATCGACACAGCGTTGTCGAACTCGTAGACCTTGTTACGGTCAACTTTTGCTTTGATTGCTTTAATGCGCTTGGACAGCTTAGCCATTACAGACCCTCCACCGTGATGCCCATCGAACGTGCCGAGCCAGCGATGATACGCACTGCGGCGTCCATGTCGGCGGCGGTCAGGTCCGGCTGCTTGGTTTTTGCGATTTCTTCAGCCTGGGCGCGGGTCAGCGACGCAACCTTGTCGGTGTGCGGCTTTGGCGAACCCTTGGTGATGCCAGCGGCTTTCTTGATCAGGTAGGTTGCCGGTGGGGTCTTCATCACGAAGGTGAAGGACTTGTCGGCGAACGCGGTGATCACGACCGGGATTGGCATGCCTGGCTCGACACCCTGGGTCTGGGCGTTGAACGCCTTGCAGAATTCCATGATGTTCAGACCGCGCTGACCCAGTGCTGGACCGATCGGTGGGGATGGGTTTGCTTTACCAGCTGGAACTTGCAGCTTGATAAAGCCAATGATTTTCTTTGCCATGAAAGGCTCCTATCTTTGACTTGAGTAGTAGCGCCCCACCACGACTACTCGTCTCGGCGGGGCTCCTCTTACCGGATTCCGCCTGACTACTGCGACGCTCCGATTACGGCGTTTAAACTTTCTCGACTTGCCCGAACTCCAGTTCCACCGGAGTTGCGCGGCCGAAGATGGTGACTGAGACACGCACCTTCGATTTTTCGTAGTTCACTTCCTCGACGTTGCCGTTGAAGTCGGTGAACGGGCCCTCTTTGATCCGGACCTGCTCGCCCACTTCGTACAGCACTTTCGGACGAGGTTTTTCGACGCCCTCTTGCACTTGCTGCATGATCTTGTCGATCTCGCGTGCTGGAATCGGGGTCGGCTTGTTCGATTTGCCGCCGATGAAACCGGTGACCTTGCTGGTGTTCTTCACCAGGTGCCAGGTTTCGTCGGTCATTTCCATCTCAACCAGCACGTAGCCCGGGAAGAAGCGGCGCTCGGAAACGGCTTTGGTGCCGTTGCGCATCTCGACGACTTCCTCGGTCGGCACCAGGATCTGGCCGAACTGTTCTTGCATGCCCGCGCGTTCGACACGCTCGGTCAATGCGCGCATCACGCTCTTTTCCATGCCCGAATAGACATGGACGACGTACCAGCGCTTGTTGCTGACCGGGACGCTCACTGGAGCGGCAGCCGGCTGTTCACCAGCGTCAGAGGCCGGAACATCGTCCGGCACTGGTGCATTTTCTTGCACGTTATCGCTCATGTTATTTCCAACCCAGGACAAAGTCGTACAACAGGAGCTCGAGAAGCTTATCCGTGCCCCACAGGAAAATCGCCATCACGACCACGAAGGCGAACACGATGCCGGTGATCTGCATGGCTTCGCGGCGGGTAGGCCAGACAACCTTCTTGGTCTCGCGCACCGACTCCTTGGCAAAGCTCAGGAAATCACGGCCAGTGGTGGAAGTCCACAAAAGCAGGACAGCAAAAACTAAACCAGCCACGAGGGCGCCTGCGGCGACCAAGGCTGGTTTGTTCTGGCCAGTCAGGTAAAAGAACCCGACGACGCCTGCAATCGCTGCAACCACCGCCAGCGCGACCTTGAACTTGTCATTCGAGGTGCTGACAGTTTGCACGGATTGATTAGACATTCTTCTTTACTTTCGGTGCTGCGCACCAGAATTCGGTGGCAGGGGCGGAGGGAATCGAACCCGCGACCTTCGGTTTTGGAGACCGACGCTCTGCCAATTGAGCTACACCCCTACGAAGACTTTACTGCTGAATCCAGCATTATACAGCAAGCGCGCGCTCACTGGCAATGCTGTTCGAGGGAAACAAGCCGGCTTTGCAACCCTGCCTGCTTCCCTCTACCTTGGCGTATTAGGCCAAGATCTTGGCAACCACGCCGGCGCCGACGGTACGGCCACCTTCGCGGATTGCGAAGCGCAGACCTTCTTCCATCGCGATCGGAGCGATCAGCTTGACGGTGATCGAGACGTTATCGCCTGGCATGACCATTTCTTTG
>NZ_JAXCWH010000013.1:0-120393 GCF_034045165.1 Massilia sp. CFBP9026 | reverse complement strand
ATACCGATCAGGCGCTCGGGACGGTCGTCCTTGACCCGGTCCAGAAAGCGATGGCGCCAGCGAAACGTCGTGTTGTGGTGCACGCCGACCCGCTTGGCCTCAGAGCGGACCGTGCGGGAATCGAGCACCGTTCCCAGATACTCGATCCACTTGCCCTTGTGCCTGAGCCGCGCCAGCGGCGTGCCGGTCAGGTCGTTGAAGGTACGGCCGCATGCGCAACAGCGATAGCGTTGCAAGTCATTGGCCTGGCCATGGCGGTGGCAATGCTCGCAACCGCAATCCGGGCAGCAGCGTCCCTTTGACCGGATCTGGTCGATAAGGGCGACCACCCGGTCGAGCCCGGCTGCCGGATGCAGGGCTGCGAGCACCTGCTGACGCTGCGGATGGTTCAGCAGCGCTAGCTGCGCGAATAACTCCTCAAACTTCGGCGCTTTCATGGCGCGCTCCGAGCGATGGCGACCAGGATTGGACCGCGAGTCAGCTCAGCAGTTCAATGCTCATCCACAGCTAACGTGTACTGCGCCTTTTCGTTTTGGCTCAGCCGCGCCCGGATAAAAACCAAAAGTGTTACATGAATATTTATCTGTTAATTACCATATTCACAATGCATACTTGTTCAATATCTTTATTGTGGCAATAAATATTCTGCATATTTAACGATTTGCCGAAGAAGTCATGTTTTTGCTGGATGTGCCGAGTTAACCGTTGTATGCACGCCGAAAACGATTGGAATTTCTTCCTGCCGATTGTTTCTTTCACCTACGCTGAGTTCGCCGCCTCGAGACGGCACCGGCACTGCCGGTCCTACAACGACACAAGCGAACCATCGCTTGACGGAAAACCTTGAAGAAGGAAGAACCATGAAGCAAACGCATTCGATTCATCCGACCGTGTTGAAGATGTGTGCAGCGGTCGCGCTGGCGCTGGGAGCCGGATCCGCCCTCGCGGCCGCCGGCGAGGCCGGCAGCAGCGCGCCGCAGTTCGTCGTGGAAACAGACCGTATCATCGTGAAGTACCGCGACTCGAAGGCCGCCGCCAACGGCGCCGCGGCCCGGGTCGCCAGTGTGAGCGTCGACCGTAAGGCCAAGCTCGACCGCGCCGGCCAGCAGTTCGGCGTGGTGGTCAAGGAAAGCCATGCCATCTCGACCGGCGCCCAGGTGTTCAAGCTCGACCGCCGGCGCCACCTGAAGGAAGTCGAGTCGCTGGCCGCCGAGATGATGGCGCGCGACCCGGCCATCGAATACGCCGAGCCGGACCGCATCATGACCCATATGGCGACGCCGACCGACCCGCGCTACACCGACCAGTGGCACTACTACGAAACCGCCGGCGGCCTGCGCCTGCCGACGGCCTGGGACAAGTCGACCGGCAGCGGCGTGGTGGTGGCGGTGATCGACACCGGCTACCGCCCGCACGCCGACCTGTCCGGCCAGCTGCTGGCCGGCTATGACTTCATCAGCACCGCCACCATCGGCAACGACGGCAATGGCCGCGACAGCGACGCCAGCGATCCGGGCGACGCCGTGGTGGCCGGCGAGTGCGGCAATGGCCAGCCGACGCGCGACCAGGGTTCGAGCTGGCACGGCACCCACGTCGCCGGCACGGTGGCGGCGCGCACCAACAACGGCGCCGGCGTGGCGGGCGTGGCCTACAACGCCAAGGTCGTCCCGGTGCGCGTGCTCGGCAAGTGCGGCGGCTATACCTCGGACATCGCCGACGCGATCACCTGGTCGTCGGGCGGCAGCGTGTCGGGCGTGCCGGCCAATGCCAACAAGGCGCGCGTGCTGAACCTGTCGCTGGGCGGCGGCGGCGCCTGCGGCGCGACCACCCAGAACGCCATCAACGGCGCCCGTTCGCGCGGCGCGGTGGTGGTGGTGGCCGCCGGCAACGACGCCGTCAACGTCAGCAACGCCAGCCCGGCCAACTGCTCGGGCGTGATCGCGGTGGCGGCCACCGGCCGCACGGGCGGGCGCGCTTCGTACTCCAACTACGGCACCCTGGTCGACGTGGCGGCGCCGGGTGGCGACGGCGCCAATGGCGTGCTGTCGACGCTCAACACCGGCACCACCGTGCCGGCCTCGGACAGCTATGCGGCCTACCAGGGCACCTCGATGGCCACGCCGCACGTGGCGGGCGTGGCGGCGCTGATGCTGGCGCTGAACACCAACCTGACGCCGGACGACATCGAATCGAAACTGAAATCGACGGCGCGCGCCTTCCCGGCCAGCTGCTCGGGCTGCGGTACCGGCATCGTGGACGCCACCGCGGCGGTCAATGCGGCCACCACCGGCGGCACGGCGGCCACCACCCAGGCCGAGGCGGAGTCGAACAACACCACCGCCAGCGCCAACCTGGTCACCTCGGGCAACACGACCGTCAACGGCAACCTTGGCTCGACCACCGACACGGATTACTTCCGCGTCGACCTGCCGGCCGGTAAGACGCTGAGCGCGGCGCTGACCCCGGGCCTGTCCAATGCCGACTACGACTTGTATGTCTACAACGGTTCGGGCACGCAGCTGGGCACCAGCCAGAACGGCGTCGGCGCGGTGGACAGCGTCAGCTCCAGCAATACCGGCAGCAGCGCGTCGACCCGCTATGTGCGCGTGACCTACTACAGCGGCGGCACCGGCGCCACCAATGGCAAGTACTCGTTGAAGCTCACCTGGTAAGGCGTAATCTCGTTGCGTTAGCTGCAACTTACCCGTCGTTCCCGCGAAGGCGGGAACCCCAGTGTGCAAGCGTTTCGACGACGCTGGCAGTACTTGGGTCCCCGCCTGCGCGGGGACGACGGTTCTACTGGGGCGGGTTGAGAGCCGAGACAACGCGTTTCTGCTGCCGGTACGCCCCCGGTGCGCTGCCGCTGCTGCGCTTGAACGCGGCGCTGAACGCGCTCTCGGACGCGTAGCCGAGACGCCAGGCGATGGCGGCGAGCGGCGTGTCTTCTTCATGCAGGGCCTTCCGCGCCAGCCGCATGCGCCAGGCCTGCAGGTACTGCAGCGGCGCCACGCCGACCAGCTGGCGGAAGCGCAGCGCCAGCGCCGAGCGCGACATCGCGGTTTCCCGCGCCAGCTCCTCGACACTCCAGCGCCGCTCGGGCGCGCCGTGCAGCAGGCGCAGCGCGGGGCCGATCTTCGGGTCGGCCAGGGCGGCGAGCCAGCCGTGCCGCGCGCCGCCCGGTTCGCGCAAGGCCTGTACCAGGGCGATGCGCGCCAGGCCGTCGGTCACCAGGCGTGCTCCGGCATCCGGCGCGCCAGCTTCCTTGCCATACAAATCCAGCAGCGCGCGCAGCGCCGGCGCGGCCTGTGAGCCGCGTGGAATGTGCAGCTCGGGCGGCACCATCTGTTCCAGCAGGTCGCGTTGAGAGGCGTCGAATTCGAAGCGGCCGGCGATCATCTCCATGCCGTCCGCAGCATTCGGATCGCCCCATGTGGCCGCGCCGCCGCGCAATGCCGCGAAGTGGGCAGCGCCATCCTGTGCGGATAGCGTGAGATCGGTGGCCGCGATATAGGGCCGGCCGCTGCGCATCAACAGGCAGTCGCCCGCCTCGAGCCGATAGGGATGGGCGTCGCCCTCGACCTGCACGAACAGGACGCCGCGCAGCTGGGCGATGAATTTCAGGTAGGGATACGCAGGAAAGCGCAGCGCCCACGGTCCACCGGCCGTCATGTGCAGCGCGGCGCCGCTGCGCACCTGGAGCAGGGCCAGCACGTCGGAGAGCGGATCGGAAGGCAAGTCTGGACGGTCGCGCATGAACGGTGGAGGACGCAGCATGGTGGGCCGCGCCGCCCGATTCTACACTGGCCTCATCGATTTTTCTGAAAGGTCTCTCTCATGCAATACCGACGACTCGGCAACTCCGGCATCATCGTTTCCCGCCTGTGCCTCGGCGCCATGACTTTTGGTGGAGCGGCGACGCCGCCCTACGACAAGGTCGGCGGCCTGGACCTGGCCGCCACCGAGCGCCTGGTAAGTAGGGCACTGGACGCCGGCATCAACTTCATCGACACCGCCGACGTGTATGCCGACGGCGAATCCGAAAGCCTGCTGGGGCAAGCCCTGGCCGGCCGGCGCGAAGAGGTGGTGCTGGCCACCAAATTCCACGCGCCGATGGGCAAGGGCCCGAACGACGCCGGCCAGTCGCGCCTGCACCTGACGCGCGCACTCGAGGCCAGCCTGCGCCGCCTGAAGACGGACCACATCGACCTGTACCAGATCCATAACGTCGATGAACTCACGCCGATCGAAGAGACGCTGCGCGCGCTCGACGATGCGGTGCGCGCCGGGAAGATCCGCTACATCGGCTGCTCGAACCTGTCGAGCTGGCAGACCGCCAAGGCGCTCGGCTTGTCCCGCCTGCACGGCTGGTCCTCGTACGTGTCGGTGCAGGCCTGCTATTCGCTGGCGGTGCGCGACGTCGAGCGCGAGATCCTGCCGCAGGTGCAGGACGCGCAGCTCGGCCTGATGGCCTGGAGCCCGCTGGCCGGCGGCCTGTTGTCCGGCAAATTCGACCGCGCCGGCAGCAGCGATCCGGATGCGCGCCGCATCCACATCGATTTCCCGCCGATCGAGCCGGAGCACGGCTATACCGTAATCGACGCCGTCAAGCGGGTGGCGGCGCGGGTCGAGGCCACGCCGGCCCAGGTGGCGCTGGCCTGGCTGCTGGCGCGTCCCGGCGTGACCACCGCCATCGTCGGCGCCCGTCGTCCGGAGCAGTTGCAGGACAATCTGCGCGCACTCGAGCTGGCGCTGGGCGAGCAGGACATGGCGGAACTGGATGCGGCCAGCAGCCTGCCGACGTACTATCCGGCCTGGGTGCAGGCGATGACCAACGTCCACCGGGACGGCTTCCTGGCGCGCTAGCTTGCGCCAAACGGGATTTCGGACGATACTGTATGCAATTACAGTAGTCCTCCCCGAACGGGGCGGCCTCCAGCGTGAACGCCCCGGTCCGAAAAATCATCCACTGCGATTGCGATTGCTTCTATGCGTCGGTCGAAATGCGCGACGATCCGTCGCTGCGCGGCCGTCCGCTCGCCGTGGGCGGCCGGCCCGACCAGCGCGGGGTGGTCGCGACCTGCAATTACGAGGCGCGCCGTTTCGGCATCCATTCGGCGATGGCGACCGCCACCGCCATCAAGCTGTGTCCCGATCTGCTGGTAATCCCGCCGGCGATGGAAAAATACCGCATCGCCTCGCGCCAGATCATGGACATCTACCAGGACTACACCGAACTGGTAGAGCCGCTGTCGCTCGACGAAGCCTACCTGGACGTCACCGATTCGCCGCACTGCAAGGGCAGCGCGACGCTGATCGCGCAAGAGATCCGGCGCCGCATCTTCGAGACGGTCGGCATCACCGCCTCGGCCGGCGTGGCGCCGAACAAGTTCGTGGCAAAGATCGCCAGCGACTGGAACAAGCCGGACGGGCTGTTCCTGGTGCGGCCCGACGAAGTCGATGCCTTTGTCGCGGCGCTGCCGGTCAAGAAGCTCCATGGCGTGGGCAAGGTGACGGCGGAAAAGATGAACCGCCTGGGCCTGCAGACCTGCGCCGACCTGCGCGGCTGGAGCATGGACCAGCTGCAAGAACACTTTGGCAGCTTCGGCGCGCGCTTGTACGACCTGAGCCGCGGTATCGATTACCGCGAAGTGAACGTCTCGCGCGAGCGCAAGTCGATCAGCACCGAAGAGACGTATACGCCCGACGTGCCCGACCTGGCCGGCTGCCTCAAGTTGCTGCCGGACCTGTATGAGCACCTGCTGGGCCGCATCAAGCGCGCGAATGCCGAAAAATTCATCAACAAGCTATTCGTAAAAATCAAATTCTCGGATTTCCAGCAGACGACGGTCGAGTGCGTGGGCTATGCGCCACATATTCCGACCTATGCGCGCCTGATGGAAACCGGCTGGGCCCGCGCCAGCCGCCCGGTGCGCCTGTTGGGCGTGGGCGTGCGCCTGGGCGACACTGAAACCGTTGAGCAGCTGCGGCTGTTCGACGACGTTCTGGACGATTCGATAACGTCCTGAGCTTTTTGTTCGACGTTGCCGCATAGCAGCGTAGAATATCGATCCTTTGAAATACTGACACGACCGGATAACCTATGTGGTTCAAGAATCTCCAGATCTACCGTCTGCCGGCCCCTTGGGCCTACACCCCTGAACAACTGGAAAAAGCCCTCGAGCCGCAGGCTTTCGTGCCTGCCAGCAGCAATGAATTGCTGCGCCAGGGCTGGGACGCGCCGCGCCCGAACGGCGGCCTGGTCCACGTGGTCAACAAGCAGATGCTGATCATGCTGGGCACCGAGAAGAAGCTGCTGCCGGCATCGGTCATCAACCAGGTGGCCAAGGCCAAGGCGGCCGAGCTGGAAGAGCAGCAGGGCTTCCCGCCTGGCAAAAAGGCAATGAAAGAACTGAAGGAACGCGTGGCCGACGAACTGTTGCCGCGCGCCTTCACCCTGCGCAGCAATGTCTGGACCTGGATCGACCCGGTCAATGGCTGGCTGGTGGTCGATGCGGCGAGCCCGGCGAAGGCCGACGACATCGTCAAGCTGCTGCTCAAGGCGGTCGACAAGATGCCGCTGGAATCGCTGCGCGTACAGAAGTCGCCGGTCGCCGTGATGACCGGCTGGCTGGAAGCCGATGAAGCGCCGTACGGCTTCACGATCGACCAGGACACCGAGCTGCGCGCGACCGGCGAAAGCCGCGCCGCGGTGCGCTACGTGAAGCACACGCTGGAACCGGACGACATCCGCCGCCACATCGCCGCCGGCAAGCAGTGCACCCGCCTGGCCATGACCTGGAACGACCGCGTCAGCTTCGTGCTGACCGAATCGCTGGCGATCAAGGGCATCAAGCCGCTGGACGTGATCAAGGAAGGCGAGAGCCCGACCTATAACGACGATGAGCGTTTCGATAACGACATCATGTTGATGACGGGCGAGCTGGCCAAGTTGCTGACCGATGTGGTCGAGGCGCTGGGCGGCGAAGCCAAGGCCTGATGCGCTGAGGGTGATTGAACGCGTGGACGGGAAACCCGTCCACCCTACGGTACCAAAATGTAGGGTGGACGGCTCTGCCGTCCACGCGTTCAACTAACCTGTCTTATTTCGCCGCCGCGACTTCCTCGCTGGTCGCAGGCTCCGTCTTCCCACCCGCACCACCATTCTCCAGCTCCCCGCTGGTATACGTTGCTCCCTGCCGATCCTCATGCGGCGCCGGACGGTTCGGCAACGGCGGCAGCGCCTTGGCCTTCTCCAGATCGATCCCGGCGACTTCGGCCACGCGGCGACCGTAATCCTCGTCGCAGTGCCACAGATGCCACACCATGCGCAGCTGGATCGGTTCCGGGCATTGCTTCAGATCGCCCCCGACGTTGCCCACCAGATCGTCACGTTCCCAGTCCTCGAACGTGCGGTAGCGCGCGCCAGCCTGCTTGTAGTCGTCGCGCGTGGTCGTGGTCTGGTAGCGTCCCAGGTGACCTTCGACCCATTGATGGTATTCGTAGCCGGGCTGCTCGGCTTCCTGGTAGCCACCCATCAGGCTCGGCTCGTAGTTGATGTGCTTGTTCTCGTCCGAACCGTCGACGCCGTCCACATAGAACGTCATCTGGCCATCGCGCTGGTTGGTGCGCGCCTTCGCCTTCTCTTGCGGTGCGTTGATCGGCAATTGCAGGTAGTTGGGCCCCACGCGGTAGCGCTGCGTGTCCGAATACGACAGGGTACGGCCCTGCAGCATCTTGTCGTCCGAGAAATCGATGCCGTCGACCAGCACGCCGGTGCCGAAGGCCGACTGCTCAGTTTCTGCAAACACATTGTCCGGGTTCTTGTTCAGCACCATGCGGCCCACCGGCAGCAGCGGGAACTGGTCTTCCGGCCAGCGCTTGGTGTCGTCCAGCGGGTCGAAGTCGAGCTCGGGATGCTCGCCGTCGGCCATGATCTGGACGCACAATTCCCATTCCGGGTAGTCGCCGCGCTCGATCGCGTCATACAGGTCGCGCGTGGCGTGGTTGGTGTCGCGCCCCTGGATCTCGGCAGCCTGCTGGGCGGTGAGGTTGCGCACGCCCTGCTTGGGCTGCCAGTGGAATTTCACCAGGTGGGCAATACCCTTGTCGTTGACCAGCTTGTAGGTGTTGACGCCCGAACCTTCCATCTCGCGGTAGTTGGCTGGGATGCCCCATGGGCTCTTGACCCAGGTAACCATATGCAGCGCTTCCGGGTGGCTGCAGATGAAGTCATAGAAGCGCCACGGCTCTTGCTGGTTGGTGACGGGATCGGGCTTGAAGGCGTGGATCATGTCCGGGAACTTGATCGCGTCGCGGATGAAGAACACCTTCAGGTTATTGCCCACCAAATCCCAGTTGCCGTCGACGGTTTTCAGCTTGACCGCGAAGCCGCGTGGATCGCGTGCGGTTTCCGGCGATTCCTTGCCGCCGATCACGGTCGAGAAGCGAACGAATACCGGCGTCTGCACGCCCGTCTCGTTGAGCACGCGTGCCGTGGTGTAGGTGGAGGCGGGTTCGTCGCCGATCTTGCCATAGGCTTCGAAAACGCCGTGGGCGCCGGTGCCGCGCGCATGCACGACGCGCTCGGGGATGCGTTCGCGGTCGAAGTGGGTGATCTTTTCGATGAACTGGTAGTTCTCGAGCGTGGCCGGGCCGCGTTCGCCGACCGAGCGCAGGGACTGGTTATCGCGGACGGGATGACCCTGGCGCGTGGTCAGCGTGGGACGCTTCTCATTCATTGCCTTCTCCTTTGATGCGGGTGATCGAGAAGGGCAGTATAGGAAGTCGAACAGGAAGGCAGCGCGCGGCTGCCCTCGCTTTTAATCCCCGTCAAACAGACGCAGGAACTATTGCTTACAACTGCTGGAAGACGCCTTCGCTGCGGTTCTTGGTCACGTTATCCCACGGGAAAACCTGGCCGTTCATGGCGACATACACGCCGGCCGGCAGGGTCTGCGCTACGCCGCAGGCAAAGCCCAGGTTGAACAGCGCATCCGAATTGGCGATGGAATACGGGATCATGGCGCCGGTCAGCACGATGGTCTGGTCGAGTTTGGCGGCGCCGAGCACGGCGGCCGTCTGGGGCATGGTGTCGGTGCCGTGCACGATCACAATGGCCTTCTCGCTGGCGGCCTGGCACGAGGCCAGCACGCGCTGGCGATCGGCGTCCTGCATGTCGAGCGAATCGAGCAGCGGCAGCACGTCGAGCGCGACCGGCACCGTCATGCGGCTGCGCTTGATTACCTCTGGCAGATGGCTTTCAGCAAAGCCGAGTACGCCGTTCAGTTCGTTGTAATGCTTGTCGAAAGTGCCACCGGTGGCGATGAGTCGCAAAGTCATGTTGGTTTATCTACTCGCAGAAAAAAGGTGCGTCATGATAGCCGCAAACCATAGTGTATCCGACTGTGACTGCGCTAGAATCGTCCGGATCGGATGAGTACACTCATCGTCCTTCTTCTCTTTCTTTCCCTTGGCCATGAAAGCAGTCGCACCCGGCACCGTCATCTTCCACCGCCATCGCGGCTATGGCGTGATTACCCACGTCAACCTGCTCACTGGCTGGATCTCCGCGCGTTTCAACGACGAGGCGCGCGCCCTCGACCTGAACCTGTCGAGCGACGAGGTCCAGCACGCCGACGGCGAGCCGATCCTGTTCCGGCGCGCGCCGCCCGACCGCATGCCGCATGCGCGCCTGATGGCCGTGGTGCGCGCATTGCACGAGGCCGGCTACCAGAAGCTGTACCTGTACTCCTGGCCCAAGCCCTCCGGCCTGCACTGGCGCTGGCACTTGTTCACGGGGCCGCGCAACTGGATGCAGCGCACCTGGCGCGAAGGCTGGTATGGCTCGGGCGCCGACTACAACAACAATCCCGTGATGGGTTGGGGCGACGTGCCGGGCGCCACCACCGACGAGCTGATCCACGCGCTGGCGAAGTTCGATCCGCAAGGGCTGGCGCAGGCGTTGGGCCGCGACGAAGACCACACCGCCTGGTTCGCGCAAGCCTGCGACTTGCTGCTGCCGGGATACATGTACAGCCTCAATATGGAACGCCCCGCGGGCGGCGGGCTGGTCGAGACGCCGGCGGTGCCGGTCGTGCCGGTACGGGCGGGCTTGAAAGGCTACAGCGGCCCCGACATCGGCTGGCCGCCAGGCTGGGCGGGACTCTGGACCGGCACCCACGTGATGCCGGCGCCAAAGATCAAGCTCACGGGCGAGCCCGAGCTGGGCTGATCAGCGCTTGCCCAGCGCCTCCGGATTGAGGATGTTCGCCGGCTCGCCTTGCGCGAATTTCACGATGTTCTGGAACGCCGCCTTGAAATAGATTTCGTAACTGTCTTTCTCGACATAGCCCAGGTGCGGGGTGGCCAGCACCGTCGGGATGCGCAGCAGTGGCGAATCCTGCGCCAGCGGTTCGCTGGTGAACACGTCCAGCGCCGCCGTGCCCGGACGTCCCTGTTTGAGGGCTCCCTCGAGCGCGCCATCCGCCACCAGTTCGGCGCGGCTGGTATTGACGAACAGCGCGTCCGGCTTCATGCGCGCCAGGTCGCTGGCGGTGACGATGCCGCGCGTCGATTCCGCCAGCCGCAAATGCAGGCTCAGCACGTCGGCCTGCTCGAACAGCGCTTCGCGTGAGGGCGCCGCCTCGAGGCCGTCGGCGACGGCCGCCGCGCGGCTGGCCTCGCTGCCCCAGACCAGCACCCGCATCCCGAAGGCGCGCGCATAGCCGGCCACCAGCTTGCCGATCTTGCCGTAACTCCACAGGCCCAGGGTACGCCCGTGCAGCACCCGTCCCACGCCATTGAGCTCCGGATTGATCGAGGCCGTCTGCCACAAGCCATCCTTTAGATTGTTTGCATATGGCACGATCTTGCGGCTGGCCGCCATGATCAGGGCCCAGGTCAGCTCGGCCGGCGCGAACGGCGAGCCGACGCCCTCGGCGATGGCGATGCCGTGCGCGGTCGCGGCGGCCACGTCGATATGGCCGCTGACCTTGCCAGTCTGCGAGATGAGCTTCAGGTTCGGCAGCTTCGCCAGCAATGCCGGCGACAAGGCGGTGCGTTCGCGGATCAGTACCAGAGCGTCGAAAGGGGCCAGGCGGATCGCCATCTGGCCCAGTCCACGCGTGGTGTTATTGAAGACCTTGACCTCATGGCCGTCGAGCAGTCGGAAGCAGTCAAGACCGCGCACGGCGTCTTGATAATCGTCAAGAATCGCGATTTTCATTGGTGTTATCAGAGTTATATCAGTTAAATGTAAACAAATAACAGGGTAGGGCATTTGCCCAAATAGCCTACTACATTACTAGGGCATTTCTCCTACTTTTTTGTAGTGAAAGGGCCCGTAAGGCGGTTTTTGGGGTGTACAATCGGCGCAGAACTTACAGGAATGACACGTATCCAACGGTGCTCATGAGACGCACCGCTCAGCCTTGCCAGAGGCTGCCGACCCGACCGCTGACCCACCGCGATCCTGACCAGGCCGATTGCCCAATGATTGATCCCGACCCAGCGATCCACCCGAATTCTTTATTGGCATTTGGAGGACTCCCCATGAACCAGCCCGTGATGGGCGGCATTGCCGCACTGAACGTTCCAGCTTACATCAAACATCAAAAGCTCATCAATTGGGTCGCGGAAATCGCCGCCCTGACCAAGCCTGACAGCATTTACTGGTGCGACGGTTCGGAAGAAGAATACGACCGCCTGTGCGCACAGATGGTCGAAGCGGGTACGATGAAAAAGCTCAACCCCGCCAAGCGTCCGAACTCTTACCTGGCCTGGTCCGATCCGTCGGACGTGGCGCGCGTCGAAGACCGCACCTATATTTGCTCCACTACCAAGGAGCAGGCTGGCCCCACCAATAACTGGATGGAACCGGCCGAGATGCGCCGCACCCTGCACGGCCTGTTCGACGGCTGCATGGCCGGCCGTACCCTGTACGTGGTGCCGTTCTCGATGGGCCCGCTGGGCTCGCCGATCGCCCATATCGGCGTCGAATTGTCCGACTCGCCTTATGTCGCGGTCAATATGCGCATCATGACGCGCATGGGCAAGGCCGTGTACGACGTGCTGGGCCCGGACGGAGAGTTCGTTCCCTGCGTCCACTCGGTCGGCGCACCGCTGGCTGCCGGCCAGAACGACGTCGCCTGGCCATGCAATGCCACCAAGTACATCGTGCACTATCCGGAAACCCGTGAGATCTGGTCCTTCGGTTCCGGCTACGGTGGCAACGCGCTGCTGGGCAAGAAATGCTTCGCCCTGCGTATCGCCTCCAACATGGGTTATCAAGAGGCGCAGCAGGGCGGCACCGGCTGGCTGGCCGAACACATGCTGATCCTGGGCGTCGAGTCGCCCAAGGGTGATAAACAATATGTCGCGGCAGCTTTCCCTTCGGCCTGCGGCAAAACCAACTTCGCGATGCTGATCCCGCCGAAGACCTTCGACGGCTGGAAAGTGACGACCATCGGCGACGATATCGCCTGGATCAAGCCGGCGGCGGACGGCAAGCTGGTCGCGATCAATCCGGAAGCCGGCTACTTCGGCGTGGCCCCAGGCACCAACGAAAAGACCAATCCGAACTGCATGGCCTCGCTGCGCGAGAACGTGATCTTCACCAACGTGGCGCTGACCGACGACGGCGACGTGTGGTGGGAAGGCATGACGAAAGAAGCGCCTGCACACCTGATCGACTGGCAGGGCAAGGACTGGACCCCGGCCTCCGGCAGCAAGGCGGCGCACCCGAATGCGCGCTTCACCGTGGCAGCAACCCAGAATCCGGTGATCGACCCGGCCTGGGACGATCCGGCCGGCGTGCCGATCTCGGCCTTCATCTTCGGCGGCCGCCGCTCGACCACGGTGCCGCTGGTGACCGAGGCCAACAACTGGGTGGATGGCGTCTACATGGCCGCAACCATGGGTTCCGAGACCACCGCCGCAGCCGCCGGCCAGATGGGCGTGGTGCGCCGCGATCCGTTCGCGATGCTGCCCTTCATCGGCTACAACATGAGCGACTATTTCCAGCACTGGCTGGATCTCGGCAAGAAAGTGGCCGCAATCAATCCGGCTGTGCTGCCGAAGATCTTCTGCGTCAACTGGTTCCGCACTGGTGAGGACGGCAGCTTCGTATGGCCGGGCTACGGCGACAATATGCGCGTGCTGAAATGGATCCTCGACCGTACCGAGGGCAGCGCCGCCGCCGGCAACGCGCACCTGTTCGGCACGACGCCGTCGTATGGTGACCTGAACTGGGATGGCGTGGAGTTCACCGAAGCGCAGTTCACCCAGATCACGTCGATCGACAAGAACGCATGGGCCGAAGAGCTGAAGCTGCACGGCGAATTGTTCGACAAGCTGGCTTACCGCCTGCCGCAAGAGCTGGTGGATACCAAGGACCGCCTGGAGAAGCAACTGGCCGGCTGAAGACCGGCCGAGTGGGGGAGAGGCCGTGATTCAAAGCGGCAATATAAAAAAGAACAGGGGCAACGCCAATGGCGTTGCCCCTGTTTCATTTGGGTCTGAAGATCACCCCTTCAGCAGCGGCTTCAGGTACTTGCCCGTCGGGCTGTCCTTGACCTTCGCTACTTGCTCCGGCGTGCCGCAGGCCACGATGGTGCCACCGCCGGCGCCGCCTTCCGGCCCCAGGTCGACGATCCAGTCCGCGGTCTTGATCACGTCAAGGTTGTGCTCGATGATGGCGAGCGTATTGCCCTGGTCGCGCAGGCGGTGGATCACTTTCAGCAGCAGGTCGATGTCGGCGAAGTGCAGGCCGGTGGTCGGTTCATCCAGGATGTACAAGGTGCGTCCGGTGTCGCGCTTGGACAGTTCGAGTGACAGCTTGACGCGCTGCGCCTCGCCGCCCGACAGGGTGGTCGCGCTTTGTCCCAGCTTGATATAGCCCAGGCCCACGTCCAGCAAGGTCTGCAGCTTGCGCGCGATGACCGGCACTGGCTTGAAGAACTCGTGCGCATCCTCGACCGTCAAGTCCAGCACTTCGGTGATGTTCTTGCCCTTGTACTGCACTTCCAGCGTTTCGCGGTTGTAGCGCTTGCCATGGCAGACGTCGCACGGCACGTACACGTCCGGCAAGAAGTGCATCTCGACCTTGATCACGCCATCGCCCTGGCACGCTTCGCAGCGGCCGCCCTTGACGTTGAACGAGAAGCGGCCGGCGCTGTATCCGCGTTCCTTGGCGGTCGGCACGGTGGAGAACAGGTCGCGGATCGGCGTGAAGAGGCCGGTATAGGTCGCCGGGTTCGAACGCGGCGTGCGGCCGATCGGCGCCTGGTCGACCGAGATCACCTTGTCGAAGTGTTCCAGGCCGTGGATCGAGCTGTGCTCGGCCGGCTCGGTCTGCGAACCGTACAGGTGGCGCGACAGCGCCGGATACAGCGTGTCGTTGATCAGGGTCGATTTGCCGGAACCCGAGACGCCCGTCACGCAAGTCATCAGGCCCACTGGCAAGGTCAGCGTCACATCCTTCAGGTTATTGCCTTTCGCGCCCGTGATCACCAGCTGGCGCGCCGGGTCGGCCTTGGTGCGCTTCTTCGGCACTTCGATCTTGCGCCGGCCGTCCAGGTACTGGGCGGTCACCGAATGCTCGTTGTTCATGATCTGCTCGAGCGTGCCTTCGGCAATGATCTGGCCGCCATGCACGCCCGCACCCGGACCCATGTCGACGATGTAGTCGGCGGTGCGGATCGCGTCTTCGTCATGCTCAACCACCAGCACGCTATTGCCGATGTCGCGCAAATGCTTCAGGGTGGCGATCAGGCGATCGTTGTCGCGCTGGTGCAGGCCGATCGACGGTTCATCGAGCACGTACATGACGCCGGTCAGGCCCGAGCCGATCTGCGAGGCCAGGCGGATACGCTGGGCTTCGCCGCCGGACAGGGTATCCGCGCTGCGGTCGAGCGACAGGTAGTCCAGGCCGACATTGTTCAGGAACTTGAGGCGCGAAATGATTTCCTTGATCACGCGCTCGGCGATGTCCTTCTTGGCGCCAGTGAGTTCCAGGGTCTCGAAGAAGTTCAGGGTTTCGCGCAAGGGGCGATCCGACACTTCGTAGATCGCGCGCTGCTGGGCGCCCTGGCCGATCTTGACGAAACGTGCTTCGGTGCGCAGGCGCGCGCCTTCGCAGGCCGGGCATTTCTTCTCGTTGATGAACTTGGCCAGCTCTTCCTTGACCGCCATCGAATCGGTCTCGCGGTAGCGCCGCTGCAGGTTGTTGACCACGCCTTCGAAGGTATGCTCGCGGATCACGGTGCGGCCGCGTTCGTTCACATAGCTGAACGGGATCGCGGTCTTGCCCGAGCCGAACAGCACGGCTTCTTGCGAGGTCTTCGGCAATTGCTCGAAAGGCTTGTCGAGGTCGAAGTCGTAATGGGCCGCCAGGCTCTGCAGCATCTGGAAGTAGAACTGGTTGCGGCGGTCCCAGCCCTTGACGGCGCCGGAGGCGAGCGACAGGTGCGGGAAGGCCACGACCCGCTTCGGATCGAAGAACTCGATATGGCCCAGGCCATCGCATTCCTGGCAGGCGCCCATCGGGTTATTGAACGAGAACAGGCGCGGTTCGAGCTCTTGCAGCGAGTAGCCGCAAACATTACAGGCGAACTTGTTCGAGAAGACGGTTTCCTTCTCGGTATCCATCTCGTAGGCCACGGCGCGGCCATCGGCCAGGCGCAGGGCGGTCTCGAAGCTTTCGGCCAGGCGCTGCTTGATGTCCGGGTTCACTTTCACCCGGTCGATCACGACGTCGATGCTGTGCTTCTCGGTCTTCTTGAGCTTGGGCAGTTCATCGATTTCATAGATCTTGGCTGCATTGACGCCGCTGGCGATGCGGAAGCGCACGAAGCCCTGGGCCTGCATGGCCTGGAACAGGTCGCCGTGTTCGCCCTTGCGGCCGGCCACGACCGGCGCCAGGATCATCAGCTTGGTGCCTTCCGGCATGGCGAGCACGGCATCGACCATCTGCGATACGGTCTGGGCCGACAGCGGCTCATGCGGGTGCTGCGGGCAATACGGCGTGCCGACGCGCGCGTACAGCAGACGCAGGTAGTCGTGGATCTCGGTGACGGTGCCGACGGTCGAGCGCGGGTTGTGCGAGGTCGCTTTCTGTTCGATCGAGATCGCCGGCGACAGGCCTTCGATCAGGTCGACGTCCGGCTTCTCCATCAGCTGCAGGAACTGGCGCGCATAGGCCGACAGCGATTCGACGTAGCGGCGCTGGCCTTCGGCATACAGGGTGTCGAAGGCGAGCGACGACTTGCCCGAGCCCGACAGGCCGGTGATCACGATCAGCTTGTTGCGCGGCAGGTCGAGATTGATGTTCTTCAGATTGTGCGTGCGGGCACCACGAATGCGAATTTCTTCCATTAAGTTGGGCAGACTTTCTATCAGTTTTTGCGGGGCCGCAAACGCTACCAGCGCGGTAAGCGGGCCAATCGGGGAGAACCCGTAAGTGTAGCGCGTTTTTGTTTCGGCTGTACATCTATCCAGTGGTTGCTGTACCAGCGGTGCCAAGTTGGCATACCACTTTGACAAGCGCAGGAAGGCCGGGTCTATGCTATGTGGGCCGATCCCCGGGCGCTTCAATGACAAAGCGTTCAGAACTGGAAAATAATTTTCAGGGCGGTTATTTATCTGACTTAATCGACAACGAAACAGCCGATTCGATGGTGCGTCCGGACTGATGCCAGCCAACGAAAAGGATTGCTGAAACCGGGTGGCGGACCGCATAATAGTCAGCTGCAACACACCGTTCCCTGACGCCTAGAAATACGCAGAGTCAGGGCTTACCATACCCAGCAGGAGTAACACCATGGCATCAGTCAACAAGGTCATCATCGTCGGCAACCTCGGCCGCGACCCAGAAATTCGCTACATGCCGAGCGGCGACGCCATCGCGAACATCGCGGTCGCCACCTCGTACAAATCCAAAGACCGCAACACCGGCGAGCAGAAAGAGCTGACCGAGTGGCACCGTATTTCCTTCTTCGGCCGCCTGGCCGAGATCGTGGGCCAATACCTCAAGAAGGGTTCGTCGGTCTACGTCGAAGGCCGCCTGCAGACCCGCAAGTACACCGACAAGGACGGCATCGAGCGCTACGCCACCGACATCATCGCTGAAAACATGCAGATGCTGGGCGGTCGCCAGGGCATGGGCGGCGACAGCATGGGTGGCGGTATGGGCGGCGGCATGGACGACGACTACTCGGCCCCGCAGCGTCCGGCTCCGCGCCAGGCGCCACCGGCCCCGGCCGCGCGTCCACAGCCGAAACCGGCGCCGAACTTCTCGGATATGGATGACGACATTCCGTTCTAAACTGTCCGGACCGGTCTTGTAAAAAACGCCCTGTGGATCCTTGATTCACAGGGCGTTTTTCATTACGTGTATTCAGCGGTCAGGCGCTGTTGATGCTCAAGATATTCCCGTCAGGGTCTTTGAGCCACACGATCTTCAACTGGCCAGCAATATGGACGTCGCCCTCGCGCCGCAAGCCGCCCATGTCGTAATGCTCGAAGCGGGCGCCCTTGGCCTGCAGTGCGGCGACGATATCGTCAAACTTGTCGCCGACATCCCAGGTAATGGCGGTCGCCTGGTTCGTGCCGGCGTACTCCGAGCGGTAGACGAACACCCGTGTGTTGCCGCTGCGGTAGAGCGCCATGTCGTCATCGCCGCCATCGCTCTCGACCGGCTTCAATCCCAGCACATTACCGTAGAACTCTCTTGCCGCAGCCATATCGCGTACGCCGACTGTTGCGGCCGCATCCATATTCGCCAGCATGATCGTCTCCATGGTGATGGTGGCGAATACTCTAGCGCGAACAGGTCCGGTACCGCGCACGCCTTGCTAGCGCCGGGCCGCCTTCAGGAACAGTCCATGCGCCGGCGCGAAGTTGGCATGCAGCGGCAGATAGGCCGCGCCGATGACCTTGGCCGTCATCCCGATCGTCCCCGCCATCACCAGCGGCCGCTCCGTGCCCTGCCAGCTGTAGCGCGTCATCTGCTCCTGCATCGCGGCGATCAGGCGTTCGAGCAGGGCGCGGCTGACGGCGCCATCGACGATCACGCCATCCAGGTCGAGCAGGCAGGCCGCGCCGGTGACGCCGAAGGTGATCGCATTGGCGGCTTCCTCGATCCATTGCCGGGTCACGGCTTCCCACGGCCCGCTCAACAGGCGTTCATCGCCGAACGCCAGCAGTTCCAGGCCGGCCTGCGCATGCATCTCTTCCAGCCGCACCAGCGAAGCCGCCCCGAGCAGCTGCGGCGCCACGCCGCGTTCCTCCGTTCCGGCCAGGCCAAGTGGCATCGAGCCGATCGCGCCGGCATTGCCGAACTGGCCGCTGTGCGGCTCGCCGTCGATCACCAGGCCGCCGCCGACCAGGGTGTCGACGAACACGTACAGATAGCTTTTCAGCTTGCGTCCGCGGCCGGCCACCAGTTCGGCCACGCAGGCCGCGATCGTGTCCTTGGCGAAGTCCACGCGCAGCGGCGTCATGGCTTGCAGGCGAACGCGCACGTCGACCCGGCGCCAGGCTTCTGCCTCTTGCGGCAACAGGCTTTCCAGGCCGTGCCAGGTGCCCAGCGTGAGCGGGGCGGCCAGGCCGATGCCGGTCAGGCGCGGCGCCAGTTCCGGGCCGAGGAAGTCGTCCACCTCGCGCAGCCTGGCGTCGATGGCGGCGAATACCTGTTCCACTTCGGGGCTGGCGTAGGGCGTCGACGACTGCCAGCGCAGCGCGCCCGTGAAATCGAGCAGGACCACGTCCAGTGCGCGCCGGCCGATCTGGATCCCGATCGAGAACGCGCCTTCCGGGTTCAGGGCGATCGGCTGCGACGGCTGGCCGACCTTGCCCCGCACCGCGTCGCGCTTGACCACCAGTTGCTCGTCCAGCAGGCGGTTGATGATCACCGAGGCCGTTTGGGTACTGAGCTTGGTCAGGCGCGCGACTTCGGCCTTGGGCAGGCTGCCGTGGGTGCGGATCGCCTGCAGCACGACCCGCTCGTTGTATTCGCGCATGCCGACCTGGTTCGAGCCGACGCTGCGCAGCAGCGGCATGGTGGCGGGATCAAAGGCGGTAGGCGGTGCGTTATCGGGCGGCATGGCGCGGGCGTTCAAGGGGAGGGACGGCTGGAAGCCGCCAGTATAAATCCATTCCCGGTAAATAAACCCGTGCGATTTATTTTTCAGGGCAATCTCGATTGCGGAAGAAAAATAATGCGGTGACAACTGGTCGAACTTGGCGGTAGAATCGCGCCCAATCAAGTGAATGGTGCCTTCCTGCTCGTCTGCAGGGAGGTGAAACGGGAAGCCGGTGACGTGCGCGATAGCATCGCGCGCCAGTCCGGCGCAGCCCCCGCTGCTGTAAGCCTGACGACTCCGATCGAACGCCACTGTGCCCTGTGCACGGGAAGGCAGGACCGGGGAAGGAAGACGGCGAGCCAGAAGACCGGCCATCCACGATGCATTCGTACGTCCCGGGGTGAGGGCGTGCCTGTTGGTTGTTCGCTGTTCCTTCTTTTGCTGCTCGTGCTATCGCCCATGCGGTCGTGCGCCCTCGTGGCGTGCGCGCACGCGTCCCTGTTCATCGTGAAGGATGGCGGCTGCCTGTTGTCATGCGCGCTTCAAGCGCGCAGCTAAAAGGTCGACGTTCACATGAACACGCTTTTCCTTGTCCGCATCTGCGCCGCATTGGCGTTCCTGCTCGCCTGCGCTTCCAGCAGCGCCGCGACCCTGTTCGCCGTGGTCACCGAGCGCGCCGCACCCGGCGCCATCGAGGCCGCCCACCGCCACCTGGCCAGCCATCCGCAAGACCGCATCCTGCTGCGCACCCCGGCCCAGCTGATGGCGGCGGGTGAGCGCGACGTGGCCAAGTGGATCGCCGGCGCCGACACCATCCTGGCGGTATCGCTGTTCGGCGACCCGGCGCGCCGCATGAAGGATGGGCTGGCGCGCCACGCCAGGCCGGCCACCGCGGTGCTGGCGCTGAACGGCGAGGCGACCCTGAACCTCATGACGCGCTCGCGCCACGGCAGCCTGGCCGGATTCTCGCCCGAGCTGCTGCGCCAGCTGGCGGGCGAGGCCCCGCCGCCGGCCGCGCTGCAGGCGGCCGACGCCGATCCCGCCGCCCGCCACTGGCTGGCCGCGCGCCGCGTGTGGCAGGCGGGCGGCGTCGACAACACAACGGAGCTGATGCGGCACCTGCTCGCGCCAGGCACGCCCCTGGCCGATCCGCAGCCCGAGCCCACCCTGCGCCTGCGCGTGGGACAGCGCGAGATGCAGGACGCCGCCGCCTGGGGCAATGCCTCGAAGCTCGGCCTGCAGGACCGGCCGACCGTGGTCGTGCTCGACCTGGCGAATATGGATGGCGTGGTGCCCGCGGCGCTGTGCCGCCGCATCGAGCAACTGGGCCAGCCCTGCGTGCAGCTGCTCACGCGCTGGGGCGGCGCCTCGCGCGAAGCGCTCGAGCGCCTGCCGCAGCTGGTCGCGCCGGCCAAGCCTGCGGCGCTGGTGGTGCTGCAGGACTTCGTGGTCGGCGCCGCCGAGGGCCGTGCGGCGGTGGACGAAGCCTTCAAGCGCCTGGACATCCCGGTGTTCAAGGCGATCCGCCTGTCGGACCGCACCGCGATGCAGTGGCAGCTGTCGCCCGATGGCCTGCCACCCGATTCGGTCCAGTACCGCGTGGCCCTGCCCGAGCTGCAGGGCATCAGCCAGCCGATGGTGGTGGCGGCCCTGGGCCAGCCCCAGCGCGACCGCCAGACCGGCATCGAGAACCGCCCGCCGGTACTGCTGCCGGCCGAAGTCGACCGCCTGTCGGGGCGCGTGGCGCGCTGGCTGGCGCTGCGCGCCAAACCGAACGCCGACAAGAAGGTCGCGATGGTTTATTACAACCATCCGCCGGGCCGCCAGAACATCGGCGCCGACAACCTCAATGTGCCGGAATCGCTGTTCGACATGCTGCATGCCCTCAAGGCGGCCGGCTACACGGTCGGTGAACTGCCGGCGTCGTCCGAGGCGCTGCTCGACATGATCATGGCGCGCGGCGTCAACCTGCCGGAAGACCGCGCCGCCCTGCGCGAGATGGCCGGCACCGTCAATGGCGTCACGGCCCGGGATTACGCGCGCTGGTTCGCGACCCTGTCGCCGCGGGTGCGGGGCGAGATGCAGGACGGCCTGCTGGGGCGCCTGCATGCCGACGTGCTGGCGGCCGAAAAGGCCGGCGAACGCGCGCTGGGCCGCAAGCAGGCCGAGACCGTGATCGAGGAGCTGCTGCACCTGGTCGAGGGCGTCGACCATCCGCAGCGCGTGCAGGCCACGCGCGACCTGCATGCGCTGGAAGAGGGTTATTTTGCCTGCCTGGACGACGTCAAGCCACGTCCATGCCAGTCGCTTGCGCCCCTTTATCGGCGCCTGATCGGCTACGGCATCGAAGGCATGCGCGGCTGGGGCCCGGCGCCGGGCAAGGTGATGGTCGATGGCGGCAAGATGCTGGTGCCGGGACTGGTGTTCGGCAACGTCTTCATCGGCCCGCAGCCGCCGCGCGGCTGGGAAGTGGACGAGGAACTGCTGCACGCGAATACCAGCATCACGCCGCCGCACCAGTTCCTGGGCTTCTATCACTGGATCCGCGACCGCTTCAAGGCCGACGCCGTGGTGCACGTGGGGCGCCACTCGACCTATGAATTCATGCCGGGCAAGGCCGTCGGCCTGTCGAGCGACGACTATCCGAGCCTGATCGCGAGCGACCTGCCGGGCATCTACCCGTATATCGTCGACGGCGTCGGCGAGGGCACGCAGGCCAAGCGCCGCGGCCTGGCCATCATCGTCGACCACCTCACGCCGCCGCTGGCGACCACGCCGCTGTACGACGAGCTGCTGTCGCTGCGCCAGATCGTCGAGAGTTTCGAAGCCGCGTCGTCCGAATCGCTCAAGACCCAGGCCGCGCAGTTGATGCGCGAGCGCGTTGTGGCCCTGAACCTGCGCGCCGAGCTGGAGGCGTCGATGTCCGACGTGCTGGAGGTGCGCGGCATCGGCTTCGACGCGGCCGACGACGACCTGCTGGCGCACGAGATCGGTCACTATCTGACCAAGCTGCAAGAGAAATTCATGCCCCACGGCCTGCACGTGTTCGGCCGGCCGTGGAGCCGCGAGTCGCTCGATCTGATGCTCGACTCGATGAAGAAGAGCGGCATCGACGATCCCGACGTCGCGCATAAGCTGCGCGACTCGTCTCGGCGCGAGATGGCGGCGCTGCTGGCCGGCCTGGATGGTCGCTACATCGAGCCGGGCAAGGGCAACGATCCGCTGCGCTCGCCCGAGGCGCTGCCGACGGGCCGCAATTTCCATGCGGTCGACGGCGACATCCTGCCGACCCAGCTCGGCTACGGCCTGGGCCGGCAGATGGCGGGCAAGGCCGCCGAGCGAGACAAGGTAGGCGAGGGCAGCGAAGGCATCATCCTGTGGGCGTCCGACGCCGTGCGCGATGAAGGCGTGATGGTCGGCTTCGCGCTGGCGATGATGGGCGCCGAGCCGGTCTGGAATGCGCGCGGCATCGTCACCGACGTGAAGCTCACACCCGGCGCCGTGCGGCGCGACGCGGTGGTCACGACGTCCGGCCTGTTCCGCGACCTGTACCCGAACCTGATCCGCCTGATCGACCGCGCCGGCAGGCTGGCGCTGGCGGCGTCGGCGCAGACGCTGGTCGAGCAGGATCCATCGCTGCGCGAGGGTCTGCAGGCGGCGCTGGCGCCGATCGAAGGGGCTGTGTGGGGCAGCGAGCCGGCCACGAGCAATCGCGTGGCGCGCGAATGGCTGACCCGCCAGCGCGCGCTGGCGGCGGGCGGCATGGCGGCCGGCGAAGCCGGGCAGGCGGCCGCGCTGCGCGTGTTCGGCGATGCCCCGGGCGCCTACGGAACCGGCGTGAACCGCCTGGCCGAGCGCTCCGGCGCCTGGCGCGAGCGCGAAGAGATCGGGCGCGCCTACCGCAACCGCATGGGCCATGCCTATGGCTTGGATGCCGAGGGTGCCTCCAGCCACCGCGCCTTCGACGTGGCGCTCGACGGCATCCACCGCACCTACCATGGCCGCGCCAGCAATCTGTATGGCCTGCTCGACAATAACGACGCCTTCGACTACCTGGGCGGCCTGTCGCTGGCGGTCGAGACGCGCACCGGGCGCGTGCCGGCCGCGCTGATCCTGCAGCATGCGCAGCCGGGCCAGGCCGACGTCGAGCCGCTCGCCAGCGCCCTGCTGGGCGAGCTGCGCGGACGCTTCCTGAACCCGGCCTGGCTGCGCCCGCTGATGGACAACGGTTATTCCGGCGCGCGCACCATGGGCCAGGAATTCATCGAGAACCTGTGGGGCTGGCAGGTGACGCGGCCCGACCTGGTCAAGAACTGGGCCTGGGACGAAGTGAAAGCCGTCTACTTCGACGACCGGCACAAGCTCGGCCTGCCCGAATTCCTGGGCCAGCGCCACAACGCGCACGTGAAGGCGCACATGCTGGCGGTGTTCATGGTGGCGGCCGAAAAAGGATTCTGGAAGACCGATCCCGAGACCATCCGCCGCATGGGCGGCGAACTGGCGCGCCTGGTGGCGGCCAACGGCCTGCCGGGCAGCGGCCATACGGCGCCCGATCACCCGATGTGGGGCTGGCTGGCGCCGCAACTGGATGGCGCGGATGCGCAAAAGCTTGGCGTGACGCTTGCCAAGGCGCGTGGCGAGTTGCTGCCGGCAGTGGCGACGTCCGTCCCTGCCGTCGCCGCCCCGGCGCAGCAAACCCCAGCGCCTGACGCTGGCGAAGCGAGCGAACCGGCGTCGCCAGCGCCGGCGCCCGCGCTGTTGCCCGAACCAATGCGCGTCTACGAACTGAAGCAGCAACCCGAACCCGCGCAACCGGCAGCGCTGCGCATCGTGCAGGTGCTGGCCATCCTGGCCGCCTGCCTTGCCCTGTTCTCGCTCGGCCTGTGGCGCGGCCGGCACATCCCTCAACCTCTCAGGAGTCATCCATGATCGAAACCCTCTCTTACGCCTGGCTGCACGACGCCGTCAGCTGGCTGCTCGCGCCGTCCCTGGTGGCGCTGCTGGCCGGCTGCGCGATGGCGCTGGTCGAATCCGGCATCGCCGTCGGCGAACGTTTCCACGGCCTGGCCAGGCTGCGCGACAGCGGCGACGTCGAGGCGGTGCAGCGCATTGCCCGCTACCGCCTGGAGCGCGCCGACCTGCTGGCGCGCATCCCGCCGATGCTGGGCCTGATGGCCACCATCATCCCGCTCGGACCTGGCCTGGCGGCGCTGGGCGAAGGCGATCCGGCCAAGCTGGCCAGCGCCGTTACTGTCGCTTTCGACGCCACCGTGCTGGGCCTGGTGGCCGGCATCGGCGGCTTGGTGATCGGCAAGCTGCGCCGCCGCTGGTACGAAGAGACGCTGGACGCGATGGAGCCGCAAGCATGAGTGGGCGCGGCAGACTGCGGCTGTACCGCCACCTCGACGCGCGCTTCGACCAGAGCGACGAAGACCCGCGCGCCAGCCTCGTCAACCTGGTCGACGTGATGCTGGTGTTTGCCTGCGGCCTGATCGCCGCCATCGCCGGCACGCAAGGGAGTCTGAAAACCCCGCAGCCGGTGGAGAAGGGCCGCCAGATCGAGCGGCCCGCCAGCGGCGTGACCCAGGATGGCAGCGGCTATGACCGCGTCGGCGAGGTATTCCGCGATCCCAAGACCGGCCAGCTGATGCTGATCGAACCCGTGCAAACCAAGAACAAATAATGAACACCATTTTCCAAGCCCGCCCGCTCGCCGCGGCCATCGCCCTGCTGTGCGCCACCAGCGCCTTCGCACAGGACCTTCCCATCGTGACGATTCGTGGTCCGGCCGGCGACGAAGGCCTGGCGCTCGACCGCCAGAACACCATCGGCAGCCGCCTGGACATCAGTGCGCTCGACCTGCCGGCCAGCGCCGAGAGCCTGAGCGCCGCCACCATCGCCGCGCGGGGCGATCTGCTGGTCAAGGATGCGGTGACGCGCACCACCGGCCTGACCGACAGCAGTTCGCCCGGCAGCGGCATCAGCTATTCGGCGCGCGGCTTCAACGGCAACAACTCGATCGCGATGCTGGAGAACGGCCAGCGCCTGCTGGTCGGTTCCACCACCGCGACCTATCCGGCCGATCCCTGGGGATACGAGACGATCGAGGTGCTGCGCGGTCCCGGTTCGGTGGTCCATGGCAGCGGTACCACCGGCGCCATCATCAATGCCGTGCGCAAGGCGCCGCGCCGCGAATCCTCGCTCGAGATCCTGGGCGGCATCGGTGGCGGTGAATCACTGCGCGCCGGCATCGGCGCCACCGGTGCGCTGGGCGAGCAGGGCGCCTTCCGCGTCGACGCCTACGCCGGTCGCAGCGACGGTTTCATCGACCGCGGCGAATCCCGCCACGGCAAGATCCTGACCAGCATGACGACGACCCTGGCGCCAGGCGTGACCCTGTACGCCCAGCTCGATCATGCCGAACAGGAGCCGATCCGCTACTTCGGCACGCCGCTGGTGAACGGCGGCCTGGCCGAACGGCTGCGCGACGAGAACTACAATGCCGGCGACGCTGTGCTGCGTTTCGTCGACGACAAGGCCGTCGCACGCCTGAACTGGCAAGTGGCGCCGAACCTGGACATCAGCAACGAACTGGCTTACTTCAAGTCGCGCCGCGACTGGCGCAATATCGAATCGTATGCCTACGATCCGGTGCGCGACGTGGTGGACCGCAGCGACTACATCGGCATCCGCCACGACCAGGAGCAAACCGCAAACCGCCTGGAGGCGCGCTGGAAGACCGGCGCTAACCAGGTCGTGGCGGGCTGGGAAGCGTCGACCATCAACTTCAAGCACACCAACAACTCGCCGTACGGCGGCGCATCGACGGTGGCGCCGAGCGGCTTCGACCCGGGCAGCTTCTGGGACACCCCGGATCCGTTCCGCCCGAACTTCGCGACCGACACCACCACCCATGCCTTGTACCTCGAGGATGCCTGGCGCGTGGACGAGCGCCTGCTCCTGACGGCAGGCGCACGCCATGACCGCTACAAGATCGACCGCCGTAACCTGCTGGCCGACAGCGGCCATTTCGGCACCACCCTGCGCGCCAATTCGGTCCGCGTCGGCGCGAGCTGGAAGCTGGCTCCGGACACTTCGCTCTACGGCCAGGTCAGCACCGGCAGCGATCCGCTGACGAGCCTCTTGTCGATGACCCTGGCCAACAGCAAGTTCAAGCTGACCGACGCGCGCCAGGTCGAGGCGGGCGTCAAGCAGATGCTGGCCGGCGGCCGCGCCGAGTGGACGGCGGCGCTGTATCGGATCAAGAAGGACGACATCATCACGCGCGATCCCGAGAATCCGGCATTGTCGGTGCAGGGCGGATCGCAGACCTCGCAGGGCGCGGAAGTGAGCGCCAGTGTAAGCCTGGCCCCTGGCTGGCGCATGGATGCCAACGTGGCCTACACGGATGCCGAGTTCGACGAGCTGCTGGAGGCGGGCAACGTCTCGCGCGCCGGCAATCGCCCGGCCAACGTGCCGAAGGTCTCCTCGAACCTGTGGCTGACGCACCGCGCTGGCGACTGGCGCACGGGCGCCGGCCTGCGCTACGTGGGTGAACGCTTCATCAGCAATGCCAATACTCAGACCTTGCCGGCCTATACCACGCTGGACGCCTCGATCGGCTGGGCCCTGAGCCGCAACGTGCAGCTGCAGCTCAACCTACGCAACCTGACCGACAAGCTGTATGCGATCACCTCGTATGGTTCTTCGCAATACCTGCTGGGCGACGAGCGTCATGCCGAGCTGACCGTCCACTGGCGTTACTAAGTGGTGTCCTGGAAGCGCCAGCTCTACTGGTGGCACCGCTGGCTGGGCATCGCGATCGGCTTGCTGGTGCTGCTGTGGTTCGGTTCCGGCATCGTCATGATGTACGTGCCGTATCCGGAGCTGACGGAACGGGAGCGCATGGGCTGGCTGGCGCCGCTCGATCCGGACCGTGTGCAGGTAACTGCTGCTGAAGCCTGGACCGAAGGTGGGACTGAAAGCGCGGCGCCGGATGCGGTGCGCCTGAATACCGTGGCGGGCCGACCCGCGTGGCACTTCCAGCACGAACGCACCTGGCATTCGGTATGGGCCGACAGTGGCGCGCAGCTGGAAGTGAACTACCTGATCGTCTCGAGCAGCGCGCGCAGCGCGGCGCCCGATGCGCGTTCACTGGCAGTCGACAAGATCGAACTGGACCAATGGACTTTCGGCGCCGTGCGCGCGCACCGGCCCCTGTATCGCGTTGCCGCCGACGACGACGCCGGCAGCGTCCTGTACGTGTCCGGCCGCACCGGGGAGCTGGTGCGCGACACGACCCGCAGCGAGCGCGCCTGGAACTGGGTCGGCTCCGTCATCCATTGGGTATACGTGACGCCGCTGCGCAAGCACAACGAGGCCTGGCGCCAGGCCGTGATGTGGACGTCCGGCGTGGCCATGGTGCTGGCCGTGACGGGCATGGTGATCAGCATCTTGCGCCTGCGTGTGCGACGTCGTTACGCGGGAGGCCAAATGTCGCCCTATACGGGCTGGAAGGCCTGGCACCACTGGCTAGGTCTCGGTATCGGAGCGCTGGTCATCACCTGGCTGTTCAGCGGCTGGTTGTCGGTCGGTCCGTTCGGCTTTCCGTCAGGCGGCGGTGTCACCGCGCACGACCGGCAGGCATTCGCCGGCGGTGCGCTCGACAGCGACGACCTGGCGCTGGATGCGGCAGCGCTGCTGCGTGCGCATCCCGGCACCCTGGAACTGGAATGGCGTCGCGTGGGCGGCAAGCTGTATCTGAGTGCGCTCGGCCGCCAAGGACGCAAGCTGGTCGATACACGCGACAGCGCCGCCGTGCCTGGCGTGCCGCACGACGCGCTGCTGCATGCCGCGCAAGCGATCCGCCCCAGGGCGCCGATGCAGGCGGAACTGCTCACCGGTCCGGACGACTATTACTACAGCCATCACCGCGAAGCGGCCTTCCCGGTCTTGCGTGCGCGCTTCGACCTGCCTGAAGCGCCAGTGTTCTACATCGATCCGGCCCAGGGCCGCCTGGCCGGCTACGTCGACCGCGACAAGCGCTGGGACCGTTGGCTGTTCAACGGCTTGCACCAGCTGGACTTCGCCTTCCTGCGCACCAGGCCGCTGTGGGACGTGGTCGTGATCGTCCTGTGCGTGCTGGGCTTTGCCCTGACCTTCAGTGGCCTGGTGCTGGGCTGGCGGCGCTTGACGAAAGGATGATCAGCGCTGCTGGCCGCGGCCGGTCGCGGCCCAATAGATCCCGCCCAGCAGATGGCCCAGGTATTGCGGGTCGCGGTACATCTCGCCGTTGTGTCCGAGCGTGGTGACAAACACGCGGCCCTTCTCGTGCTGGTGGTGCCAGGCGATCGGGTGGTCCTTGCCCATGCCCTTCACCGTCTGGCCCGGCCAGATCAGGGTCGGGTCGTAGCTCGACTCGTCCACGTTCAGCACCGGGTTGATCGTCACGTTGTAGGGATTGGTGAAGGTGTAGAACTCGTCGCTCCAGACCCAGCGCTCGGGCAGGCCGAAGGTGGCGGGGAAACGCTTGTCGACGACGGTCACCACCCCGGTCTGCAGCTTGGGATGCAGGCCGACCGTGCGGCCCACCATCTTCTCGAACCAGACCCAGTCGTTCGGCTTGGCGATCGCCGCGCGGTGCACCACGACGGCATTGCCGCCGCCGCGCATATAGTCCTCGAAGTTGGCGCGCTGCGCCGGGTTCAGTTCTTCGCCCGGCGTGTTCAGGAACATCACGGCCGCATACTGTTTCAGGTCGCCTTCGAATACCTGGGTCTTGCTGGTGTAGGTGAGCGCAAATGAATGCAGCTTGGCCAGGCGCTCCAGGTTGTCGCGCGCGATCGGGATGTATTCGTAGTGGTATTTGCCGGGCGTGGCCAGGACCAGCAGCTTGAACTGGTCTTCGGCCAGGCTGTCCGCTGTGGCCAATGCGATCATGATGGATAGTGTCAGGTACTTCATCGTGTCTCCTCGTGTTATCAGGGCGCCGGCACGCCTTCGGGCTGGCGTCCGGCGCGCGGCACCAGCCAGCCGCCGTCGGACAGCCAGTCGGCCAGGCGGTCCGGCCAGTGCTGCAGCGAGACGCGCTCGCCGCGCTGGCCCATATTGAAGGCGTGGTCGGTGTCGGCATACAGGTGCAGTTCGGCCGAGACGCCGGCCGCCACCAGCTGCTGGTACAGCGCGATCGTGGGTGGCATGCAGCAGGCGTCGCGCGAACCGGCGACCAGGAAGGCCGGCGGGGCGTTGTTCGCATCGCTGGCGGGCGTGCCGAGCGGTCCAGGATATACCAGTACCTGGAAGTCGGGCCGGGCCGACTGGCGGTCCAGCACATCGCCGCCAGACGCGAGTGCCGGCGCCGGATGATTGGCCACCAGCGCCGCCAATTCGCCGCCGGCCGAAAAGCCCATCACGCCGATGCGTTCGGAATCGACGCCGTAGCGCGCCGCGTTGGCGCGCACCCAGCGCACCGCGCGCCGCAGGTCGCCGGCGGCGTCGCCCTCGATGCTGTAGGCCGAGTTTCCATCGCGCGCCAGCCGGTACTTGAGCACGAAGGCGGTGACGCCAATCCGGTTCAGGGTCTTCGCCGCCACCATGCCCTCGTTCTGGAACACCAGCATGCGGTGCCCGCCGCCAGGGACCACGATCACGGCGGCGCCATTGGCGTGGCGGCGGTCGGCCTGGGCCACCGTCAGCGACGGCGCATGCACATTGCTGAAGTAGACGCCGTCCTTGACCGTCTCGGGTTCGTGCTGGCGGCCCTGGGATCCGGGCGCCCCTTCGGGCCACAGCTGGATCACTGACGGCTGCTGCGCAATGGCGCTGCCGGACACCAGCAGCGCCGCGCACAGGATGCGGATCGCGCGCATCAATCCTTGACCCGGGTGGAGTACAGCGAGTGATGGGTCAGGATGAACAGCGTGCGTTTATCAAGGCCGCCGAAGATCAGCTGCAGCGGGCGTTCCGGCACGTCGATGCGGCCCTTCTGCTTGCCGTCCTTGCCATAGACGAAGACCTGGCCGTTGGCGACATAGACGTCGCCGTTCGGGCCGACCGCCGCGCTCTCGCCGCCGCGGTTGGCCAGCAGCTTGAGGTCGGTGATGCCGCCGCCCGCGTTGACGGTGCCGCTGAAGGTGCGGTTCTCGGAACCGTTGGTGAACACCACGCGCTGGCCCACCGGCGCCGTGACGAAGCCGAAGGCCTGCAGCGAATCGGCCCAGCGCCAGCCCAGGTGGTCCGCCGCGCCTTGTCGCAGCACGCGGTAGGCGGGCAGCACCAGGCTGCCGTCGGGCGATACGTATTCTTCCTTCTTCGGCAGGGCGACGTCGCGTGCGAACATCTCGGCCAGGGTCGTGAATTCGAAGGTGTCGTAGTTGAGCTGGTCCTTGAATTCGCCGTTCTGCCAGAAGTTGACCGGCACCGCGACCCGCGCACCCTGACGCGGTGCGACCGGGGTCGGCTTGATCATCGTGATCTCCGTTCCCGGCGTGCCCGGTTTGAAGGCGTAGACGCTGGCCTGCGGGCCGTAGTTCGAGATCACCATCAGGTTGCCGCTATTGTCGATCGCCAGGTTGACCGGATCGAGCGGGGCGTCGCGCACCACGACCAGGCCCTCGTCCTTCGTGTAGCTGTAGATGCGCTTCCAGTGGCGGTCGACGAAGTACAGCTTGCCCTTGGCGTCGACGGTGGCGCCGGCGATCGAATAGAAGCCGCCTTCCAGCTTGTCGACCTTGCCCAGCGGGGCGGGCGCCTTGCGCTGCTGGCCGGTGTAGTCGAACACGGCGAACTCGCGCTCGCGCACCTCGAGCTTGTTGGAGACGTCGCGGATCGCGTTCTCGTAGGCGAACTTGCTGGCGCGCAGATAGGTGGTGCAGCCATTGTCGTCGCAGGTGGCGAAGCCGCTCTCGCCATTCACGTGCACATTGCGAAAGCGGATGTCGCTGGAATTGGTGATCAGGATCGCCGCCGGCATCGGTTTATAGGAACGCGTCACGCGGTAACCGTGGTAGTTCGCGAACAGCAGGTTCTTCGAGTTGCGGATCTCCAGCGACACCGCATCGGCGCCGTCGCGGATTTCTTCCTCGGTCTGCGGCGCCAGGAATTCCCAGTTCTCGACGTTGTCCAGCACGATCTCGGCGCGGATATGGTGTTCGGCCGACAGCTCATAGACCTTGCCCGGTGTTTTGGTATTGCTCACGTAGAAGCCGGCCTGCGCATAGCCGCTGGGCGACCAGATGCCGGAGAAGGTGCCGCCTCCGCCATCGGTGACCCACACGCTCGGATACTGGCGGTCCCAGTGCGCGGTGGTGTCGAATTTTGCATCCTTCTGGTACGGGTCGGCGCGGCGGCCGTCGTACAGGCGGGTGCCATGGCCGCCCTGGATACGCACGTCGTCTACCAGCGAGTGTTCGCCGGCGCGCCACAGCAGCGCCACCGCGCGGTTGTTGATCTCGCCGGTCGCGAGGCCAATGCCGGACACGATGCCTTCGCCGCCGCGTGCGCTTTCCAGCAGCGCCTTGGGGCTGTCGACGCCCTGGAACTTGGGCGAGCCGTTCGGGATCAGGAGCTGGGTCAGGCCCGGGTGCAGGGCGATGATCACGGTGTCCGGCCGCATGCGGATGGTGTCGTTGACGACATAGAAGCCCAACGGCAGGTAGACCACGCGGTTGCTGTCGATCGCCTTCTGGATCGACGCCGTGTCGTCGGTCTTGCCGTCGCCTTTCGCGCCATAGGTGTGCACATTGGCCCATTCCTTCGACGCCGGCAGCGGGCGTAGGGCGCGGACGGGTTCCTTCAAAGGCGACGGCAACGCAGCCGTCTTGTAATTGGTCGAGAACGTCCCTGGCTCGCCCATCTGCTTGATGAACAGCCCGTAGTTGAATTCGCTGACGGTATAGTCGCGGCCCTTGCCCGCCAGCGTCTTGCCGCTGTCGCGGAAGCGCACGAACGTTGGCACGTTGCGCGCGATGGCGTTCTCCATGCCGACCTGGGTGTACACATTGTCTTCGTTGCTGACGATGAGCGCCGCCTTGCTGACGTTCTCGAAGCGCACATCCTTGCCCCACAACCAGTCGCCATAACCGCGGTTGATCTCGACGCCGACCGGTGTGTCCTTGATTTCCGTGTTGATCATCGTGAGGCTGGCTTCATGCTCGCGGATCGCGGCGTCGCGCTGCCCCTCGAACCTCGAATCCATCAGCGTGAACTGCCAGGCCGGCGAAGTCTTTTCGCTCAGGATGCCGTAGCGGCCGCCGTAGAAGCGCAGGTTGTAGGCCACGTTGCCAACCTGGTAGACGCCGGCCAGGCCGGAGCCAAGGTGGAAGTCGATGTGGCTCAGGTTGGAGTGCTGGGCCGTGTGCATGCGCACCGCGGCGGCGGCCGGATTGCCGTCCTTGATCTCGAAGTCGACGTTCGACAGCGCGGAATAGAAGGTCGAGGAGTTCGCGTTACGCACCGCCTTGCCTTCATCAAAGCTGAACGGCACCGCGCTCGGCACCGGCATCGGCACCTTGCCGACGCTGTACTGGTCGCCGCCGGTGAAGATGATCATATTGGCCACGCCCTTCTGGAAGCCGGGCGTGTTCTCGGCCAACACGAACACGGGACGGGTTGGGCCGACGCCGTACAGGCGCACGGCCAGCGGGATCAGCAGCGAGCGGGTAATGCGATAGCGGCCCGAGGGCAGGAACGCGATGCCGCCCTGGCCCTCGCCTTTTCCCGATTTTGCGGCGGTGTCGAGGGCAAGCTGGATCGCGGCCGTGTCGTCGGCCTTGCCGTCTCCCTTGGCACGCACTACGACGGCGCGCGGGTCTTCGGGCATGGTCTGGTAGGCCGAGATGGATGCGGCGTTCGCTGCGCCGGCCAGCAGGAGCGACAGCGCGAGAGCACGCGGAAATACGGATAGTGTTGTCATCATTGATCTTTTCCTCAGCTATTGAGAAACAGCGACAGAAGCATCACGAACAGCAGGCCGAACACGCCCACCAGGGTCTCCATCAGGGTCCAGGAGCGGAAGGTATCCTTCAGGGACAAGCCAAAATATTCCTTGAACATCCAGAAGCCGGAGTCGTTGACGTGGCTGCACATCAGGCTTCCCGCGCCGATGGCCAGCACCATCAGGTTCGGGTCGACGCCCGAACTGTGCACCAGCGGCGCCACGATCCCGCCGGCCGTCACACCGGCCACCGTGGCCGATCCCAGGCAGATGCGGATCACCGTTGCGACCGACCAGCCCAGCACCAGCGGCGGCACCGGAAGGCTGGACAACAGCGCACCGAGATCGGCGCTGACACCTGATTCCACCAGCACCTGCTTCAGTGCGCCGGCACCGGCGATAATCAACAGGATCGGTGCGATCTCGCGCATCGCCTCCGCCGGTCCCTGCATCACGGCGGAAAAGCGCCGCCCTTGCGCCAGGCCCAGGGTCCAGATCGCGACCACGTAGGACACCAGCATCACCACCAGCGGGTTGGCGAGGAAGGACAGGCTGCCGTTCAGGTCGGGCCGCGCCATCATGAGTACCGTCGTCGCCCCCAGCAGCAGCACCGGCAGCAGGGCGGTGGCGAAGCTGTTGACGACGCCCGGCAGCTCGCCCTCCTGCAGCGCATGGCCGTCCTGGAACATGGCCGCCGGCTGCGCCTGGATGCGGCGCAGCGACATCGCGAACACCGGGCCGGCGATGATCAGCGTCGGTATCGCCACCACGATCCCGTACAGCAGCGTGGTGCCCATGTCGGCGTGGATCGCCGAGACCAGCGCCACCGGCGAAGGATGCGGCGGCAAAAAGCCGTGCGCGATCGACAGCCCGGCCAGCAGCGGAATGGCCAGCGCCACCGCCGGACGTCCCGAGCTGACCACCAGCGAGAAGATCAGCGGCACCAGCAGCACGAAGCCGACGTTGTAGTACAGCGGAATGCCGACCACGAAGCCGGTGACGGTCAGCGCCACCGGGATGCGGGACGGTCCCAGCGCGTCGACCAGGCAGGTGGCGATGCGGCGCGCGGCCCCGCTGTCGGCGATCAGCTTGCCGAACACGGCGCCCAGGCAGATGATCACCACCAGGGAGCCGAGCAGGTCGCCGATGCCTTTCTCGATCGCGCCCGGGATCTTCGACGGCGGCACCCCGAGCAGCAGGGCCGCCACGATCGACGCCGCCACGAAGGCCAGCAGGGGCTGCACCTTGCCCCAGGCGATCAACAGCGTCAGCAGGCCGACCGCCAGCAGTACGGAAGCGATGTTCCACACGGCCGGCCCCTGTCAGAAGCCGTAGCGCAGGCCGGCCCGGTAGGTGCGTCCAACCACGTCGTACAGCGCCGGATTGATGCCATAGCTGGCATTGGTCTGCGGCGCCGCTTCCGGCGCGCGGTCGGTGACGTTGTCGATCTTGACGTAGGCCTGCAGCTGCTTCGACAGGTTGTAGCTCGCGCCGATGTCGAGATAGGCCGCACCCTTCATCTTGTTGTCGTAGATGGTCGGGTGGATCAGGGTCGACATCGGGCAGTTGGTCTGGCACTCGATGAAGTCGTTGCGATAGGTGCCGTCGCTGATCCAGCGCTCGGTCAGCGTGAGGCTCAGCTTGTCGTTCTCCCAGGTCTGCTGCGCCAGCACCTTCCACTTCGGCGTATTGCCCATGTTCGAGCCGGCCGAATCCACCGCGATGGTGCCGACCACGCCCGACTCGGTGATGTAGTGCAGGTTGCGGGTGGCCAGCGCGCGGAAGGTGAAGCGGCCCGGCAGGGCAAAGCGCTCGAGGCCAGTCCGGTAGGCGGTCTCGAGGTCGAAGCCCTTGACCTTCAGCGAGGCCAGGTTGAAGTTCTGCACCGTGACGTAGTTGTTGCCCGGGCTGTTGAGCACCATCGCCTGGCAGATCTCCTGGTTGCCGGCCACGCACAGGTCGACTTCCTGCTGGATCGTCAGCGCCGAGATCACGCCTTTGACTTCGATGTCGAAGTAGTCGGCCGAGATGGAAAAGCCCGGCGCCCACTTCGGCTGGCTAAGGACGATGCCGAAGGTGTTGTTGCGCGCGATCTCGGGACGCAGGCCGGTATTGCCGACGGTGCGTTCCTGGACGCTGATGGTATTGCCCTGGTACTGGACCACGTTGTTGACCACCACCGGCGCCGCGAACAGCTCGGAGAGGTTCGGCGCGCGCACGTCCTTCGAGGTCACGCCGCGCAGGCGCAGGCCGTCGATCGGCGTCTGCCAGGTGGCGCCGAGCTTCCAGCTGCCCACGCTGCCGGCGGTGCTGTACTTGGTCTCGCGGTCGGCCAGATTCAGGTTGGCCTCGCCCCAGGTCTCGGACTTGAACACCGGGATGTTCAGTTCCACATAGGCTTCGCGCACGTTGTAGCTGCCTTCGCCGGCGTGGAAGTTACCGGCGTACCAGTTGTTGCCGACGGTGGTATTGAGCAGAGGGTCGGCCGGGTACATCGCATTGTTCGGCGAAGACGGCATCACGCCGTTGCCATAGGCGTCGCCGCGCACGCGGTATTTCTCGCGCCGGTATTCGGCGCCGGTCGCCAGCGAGATCGGGCCGGCCCAGCCTTCGAACAGCTCGCCGTTGATGTTGAAGCTGCCAACGTCCTGGCTTTGCGTAGTGCGCTGGCGCGGGCCGTTGGCCGGTGCGATATAGGCCCAGGCGGCCGGATCGATCGGGTTGTCGCCGATGATATTGAGCGGCACGCAGCCCGACGCCGCGGCCACCGGGTTGCGGCAGACGATGCGCCCGTCCGGTGCGCGCACCGCATCGATCGCATTGTTGTAGCGCGCGTTGAGCGTCATGTTGAAGGCGTCGAGATTGGTCTTGTTCTCGCCGTGGGTCACGTAGGCGTCGTACGACCAGTCCTTGCCGAACAGGGCGAACTTGCCTTCGGCGCCGAGCACGAAGCGGCGCTGGGTGCGGGTCGGCTGGACGTCGATGTTCTCGGGGAAGACCGCGTTCGCGGTGCCGTACTGGAAGCTGGTGATGTTGTTGCGCGCGCAGGCATCGACGATCGACGCCGGCAGGAAGGGGTTCGAGCACTGGATGTTCAGGTTGGCGTTCTTGGCCGCGCCCGGGTTGGGCGAGAAGCGCGAGTCCACCTTGCCGAAGTTGGCGGTGAAGTAGAGCTGGTGGTCCGGGGTGAGGTCATACGACATGCGGGTGTAGGCCACCTGGCGCTTGAAGTTCATCGCCAGGTTGGTGCCCGAGCCCACGCTGCCGCTCAAGTCGCCGCCGATGCAGAACGGATTGACGCAGTTGGTGACGGCGCCGGTGCCGGTCGGCCGGCCGTTGGAGCCGTACTGGAACTGGTAAGGCACGCCGCCCGCGCCGAAGGCCGTGCCCTGCAGCGGGCCGCTGGTGATCAGGCCATACTTGGCGTACTGGTATTGCTGCGCCTGTTCGATCACCCGGTATTGCGGTAGCCCGTCGCCGGTCTGGTTCAGCGGACGCACCGAGTAGGCCGGGTTCTGGTACCAGGTGCGGCCGTTCGGGCCCTTGCCGCCGAAGCCGGGCGATTCGATCCCGTTCTCCTTCGTGAACTCGGCGCTGGCCGTCACGTGGAAGCGGTCGTTCAGGAAGGCCTTGCCCCAGGCCGCCTGCACGCTGCCGCCCCGGTCGTCGTCGTACTTGGTCTGGCCGCCCTGGACGTGGGCCTTGAAGCCGGTGAATTTTTTATCGGTGACGAAGTTGACCACGCCGCCCACCGCGTCCGAACCATACGATGCCGAGGCGCCGCCGGTCACCACGTCGACGCGCTTGACCAGCAATTGCGGGAACTGGCTGACGTCGGTCACGCCGGTGACGTTGGCGCCGACCACGCGCTGGCCGTCGAGCAGGGTCAGGGTCCGGATCGTGCCCAGGCCGCGCAGGCTCAGGGAAGACAGGCCCTGGATGCCGCTGCTGGTGCTGTTGGTGCTGGTGGTGCGGCCGGTGCTGCCCTGCAGGGCCGGCAGTTCGGCCAGGGTGTTGAACAGGTTCGGCTTGGCCGATTTCTCGAGGTCGGCGCTGGTGAGGCTGGTGGTCGGCGTCGGCATGGTGAAGCCGCGCGCGGCGATGCGCGAACCCGAGATGCGCACGACGGTGGTGGCGCTGCCGTCGGCCGGTGCCGGAGCGGCGGCCGCCTGTGCGGCGTCGGCCGGCACGGTCTGTTCCGCGCTGTCGGCGGCGGGCGCCGGCTCGGGCTGCACTTGCTGGGCGTGGGCGATGCCCACATTCCAGCAGGCGCTGGCCACGGCCAGGCTGATGAGAGTCCGTTGAACTGGTGTACGCATGATGTCTCCTCGATGCTTGTTGTATGGGAGCGCGCCGTCTCTATGGTCGGCTGCGCGACAGCTTGCACTGGCTGCTTGCGATGAATCTCGCCGAACCCCGGTGCCAGGGTCGTGGTTCGGGCGTCGTGGTTCAGGCGCTTCGGGTGATGCTGTCCACCAGCGCCGACGGCGCCAGGGTGATGTCCAGCGTGAGGCCGGCTTCGTCGGCCTGGAGCGGTTCGAGAATACTCAGCTGCGAATCGAGCAGCGAGGGCGGCATGTAGTGGCCGGGGCGGCCGTGCATGCGCGCGGCGATCAGCTCTCGCGGTCCGGCCAGGTGCACGAAGCGCAGCGCCGGATCGGCCATGCGCAGCAGGTCGCGGTAGCGCCGCTTGAGGGCCGAGCAGGACAGCACCAGGCCTTCGCCCCGGCTGCGGGCCTGGCCGATCTCGCCCGCCAGCGCGTCCAGCCAGCCGGCGCGGTCCTCGTCGTCGAGCGGGATCCCGGCCGTCATCTTGCTGACGTTGTCGGCCGGGTGGTAGGCGTCGCCTTCGAGGAAGGGGACGGCGAAGTGGCTGGCCAGGGCGGCGCCGATCGTGCTCTTGCCCGATCCGCTGACGCCCATGACGACCCAGCGCAGGGCGCCGGAAGCTGCGGACGGGGTGTTGACGCTTGATGCTGACATCGTTTCTCCTCGAAGACCGTTAGCGCTAACATCGCGGTTTCCGAAGTGTTGTTCAGCTAATTTTTTTTGTAAACACGTTATCGATGTTGCAATGCAATGTGATCTGCGGCTGGTTTTGCCGCTTTGCGAAGGGCGCAAACGGGGGTGCCGATGGTTTTTCACTCAGCAAGCGTCATGAAAACTTGATAGCGCTAACATTGTTGCGGCGCGCAATCTATTTTTCGCGATGTTGTATTTACTCGACGTTGGGGGGCATGAGGGCGATGAAAAAAAACGGCCTGGAGTATGTCCAGGCCGAGTTCGGGTTCGAGACCGATGCCGGGCCCTATTCGCGCGAGATGGTATAGACCTCGCCCGCGGTGGCCCCCGCGTCGCCCTTCTTCGCGCGCAGGTCGCGGTAGACGGCGGCGCGCATGATCATCATCGCCACCACCGGCGCGGTCAGGAGCACGAACACGGTGATGATGATCTCGTGCACGACCACGCGCGATTGCGCCACCGTGAAGTAGAGCATCGAGGCGATCAGCAGGCTGCCGGCGCCCAGCGTGACCGTGATCGCCGGGCCGTGGATGCGCTGGTAGAAGCTGCGCAGGCGTATCAGGCCGAGCGCGCCGATCAGGATGATGCTGGAGCCCAGGATCAGCAGCAGCGAGACCAGCAGGGCGGCCCAGTCGGGCAGGTGTTCGATGCCGGTCATTCGATGATCTCCCCACGCATCAGGAACTTCGCCATCGCGATGGTCGAGACGAAGCCGACCAGCGCGATCAGCATCGCCACTTCAAAATAGATCTGGGTGCCGAAGCGGATGCCCAGCACCAGGGCCAGCAGCATGCCGCACATCCAGAGGGTGTCGAGGGCCAGCACGCGGTCGTGGGCCGAGGGGCCGATCAGCAGGCGGGCGGCGCACAGCGCCATTGCCGCCAGCACGCACACGAGGGCGTAGCCGATCGAGAGTTCAAGCAGGGTCGCCATGGCGGGCCTCCGTGTCGAAGATTTGAATGAGGGGCTGTTCGTAGCGGGTCTTGATGGTGTCGACCCACCACGCGGCATCGTGCAGGTCGAACACGTGCAGCACCAGCTCATGTTTGTCGGGATCGCTCCCGGGCTGCAGCTCGGTCCACACCGTGCCCGGCGTCATATTGATCAGGCAGGACAGCGCCGCCAGGCCGTACGGGTCGCGCATGTCGAGCGGCACGCGGATGAACTGCGAGTTCAGGTTGGCATAGTCGGCGAACAGGATCACCTTGCTCACGTTGAGACAGGAGCGCACCACCTCGACCGAGGCAAAGCCCAGCAGGCGCAGCGCGACGATGGGCTTGTGCAGGCGCGGGTAGCCCAGCGGGTTGAGGTGGCGGGTCAGGATCGGACCGGCGATGCCCAGCAGCGCGCCGAGCAGGATGTGGCCCGGGTACAGGGTCTGGTTCAGCAGCAGCCACAGGCCGCACAGCGCCAGCGACACGAACGGGTAGGGTAGCCAGCGCGTCATGGCGCCTCCTTGGGCGAGAGGGTCGCGGGCGCGAGGCCAGGCGCGGAGCCCGGTCCGGGAACGGTCGGCTCGGACAGCACGCGGCCGATGTAGTTGCCCGGACGGTGGATGTCGTCGCTGGCGCGGGTCAGGTAGCCGAACAGCGGATTGGCCTGCACGGTCATCAGGACCGACAGCGCCAGCAGGAACAGGATCGGCGCCACTTCGGAGCGGTGCACCTTGGGCGGCTCGGTGGCGCCGCTGGCCCAGAAGGTACGCACGCCGAAGCGCATCATCGAGATCACGGCGATCAGGCCGGAGAGGATGATCAGGGCCATCAGGACCCAGCCGGACGTGGAGATCGCGGCCACGCCCGACACCGCGTCGACCTGCGGATTGAGCAGCGCATGGAACATGCCGAACTTGGCCACGAAGCCCGACAGCGGCGGCAGGCCGGCGATCATCAGCGCGCAGGCGGCGAAGGCCAGCGACAGGAAGGCCATCGCGGCCGGTACGCCGCGGCCGGTCGGCTCGTCCGGCGCATCCTCGACCGCGAACGCTTCCATGGTCAGCGCCAGCATCGCCGAGCGCGGGGTGCGGATGCGGTCGATCAGCTCGATCAGCAGCAGGAAGGCGGCCACCGCGATGGTCGAGCCGATCAGGTAATAGATGCCGGCCGTGACCAGGGCCGGCTGGCCGTAGCCGATCACCGCCAGCAGGGTGCCGGACGAGACGATCGCGCCATAGCCCGCCATGCGGCCGGCGGTGTCGGTCGACAGCATGCCGGCGGCGCCGAACACGATGGTCGCCATGCCTGCATACAGCAGCGCGTCGCCGCCGAAGCCGGCGGCGGCGCCTGCGTTGTCCGAGAAGATCAACAGCCACAGGCGCAGCACGACATAGGCGCCGACCTTGGTCATCAGGACCAGCATCACCGCCACCGGCGGCGAGGCCGCAGCATAGGTGGTGGGCAGCCAGAAGCCCAGCGGCCACATGGCGCCCTTGGTCAGGAAGGCCAGCGCCAGCACGCTCGCGCCGACCTTGAACAGCGCCAGTTCCTCGCCCGACAGCAGCGGCACGCGCGCGGCCAGGTCGGCCATGTTCAGGGTGCCGGTGGTGGCGTAGATCAGCGCGGTGCCGAGCAGGAACAGCAAGGCGGCAGCCAGGTTGATCGCGATGTACTGCATGCTGGCGCGGATGCGCTCGGCGTTATACCCGTGCAGCACAAGGCCATAGGACGCGGCCAGCATCACCTCGAAGAACACGAACAGGTTGAACAGGTCGTGGGTCAGGAAGGCGCCGTTGATCCCCATGAGCAGGAACTGGAACAGCGTGTGGTAATGCACGCCGATCCGGCCCCAGCGGGTGCGGGTGAAGTGCAGCGAGGCCAGGCCGAGCACCGCGGTGAGCAGCAGCATCAGGGCGGAGAGGCGGTCGGCCAGCAGGGCGATGCCGAACGGCGCGCTCCAGTTGGCGGCCAGGTAGATGCCCATGCCGTCCTGCCAGTGGCCGCCGTCGGTCATGAAGATCAGCGCTAGCGACGTCGCAAGAAGGCCGAGCAGCGAGGCGTAGCTGAGCCAGTACTTCAGGCGGTGCCAGCCCTGCGTCAGCGGGGCCAGGGCGGCGCCCACCAGCAGCGGCAGCAATACCGGCACCAGGATCAGGTGCTGGGTCCAGTGCAAACTCATAATTCAGGCTCCTTGCCATCCACGTGGTCGGTGCCGGTCAGGCCGCGCGAACCGATCATCACCACCAGGTACAGCGCGGTGGTGGCAAAGCCGATGACGATGGCCGTGAGCACCAGCGCTTGCGGCAGCGGGTCGGCCAGCAGGGCCGGGTTGGGCGTCGTGCCGGCGGGCGTGAGCGGCGGGGCGTCGACCCACAGGCGGCCCATCACGAAGATGAACAGGTTGACGGCGTAGGACATCAGCATCAGGCCGGCCAGCACCTGGAAGCTGCGCGGACGCAGGATCAGCCAGATGCCGGAGCCGAACACGATGCCGATGGCGAGCGAAATGACGAGCTCCATCAGAAGATCTCCTTGGCGGGCGGGATGGTGGCGCGCGTGGCGTCGGCCGCCGCGCGGTGGCTGCGCAGCGACTGGTGGGCCAGCGCGACCAGGGTCAGCATGGTGGAACCGACCACCACCAGGAACACGCCCAGGTCGAACATGAAGGCGCTCGGGATGTGGATCTCGTCCAGGATCGGCAGCGTGACGTGGGCGGTATGGCTGGTCAGGAACGGGTAGCCGAGGAACCAGGCGCCGATGCCGGTGAAAGCGGCGCAGATCAGGCCCCAGGCGATCCAGCGGTGCGGCCGCAGGCGCAGGTGCGATTCGACCCAGTCGGTGCCGGCCACCATGTACTGCACGATCAGCGCGGTGGCGAAGATCAGGCCGGCGACGAAGCCGCCGCCCGGCAGGTTATGGCCGCGCATGAAGAAGTAGGCCGCCATCACGCCCATTACCGGCAGCAGCAGGCGCAGGTAGACGGCCGGCACCATCAGGTAGCCGGTGCTGGCCTGCTCGGCCGGCGTCTGGGTGACGGCCGGATCGACGTCGCTGGCCTGCTGCACCGGAATCGCGATGCTTTCGGTGGCGGGGCGGAAGCGGCGCAGCAGGGCATAAACCGTCAAGGCTACAGCCGACAGCACGGTAATTTCGCCCATGGTGTCGAAGCCGCGGAAGTCGACCAGCAGCACGTTGACCACATTCGAGCCGCCGCCTTCGGTGAGCGCGCGCAGCACGAAGAATTCGCCGATCGAGGGCGGCGGGGACAGGCTCAGGACCGCATAGCTGGCGGCGGCGATGCCCAGGCCACCGGCGACGGCGATGGAGCTGTCGCGCCCGCGCCGGAACCAGGTGCTGACCGGCGCCCTTTGCTTGAGGCCGGCCGGCGCGAAGCGCGGCGGGAGCCAGCGCAGGCCGAGCAGGATCAGCACCGTGGTCACGGTTTCCACCATCAGCTGGGTCAGCGCGAGGTCGGGCGCCGACAGCCAGACGAAGGTAATCGCGGTCACGATGCCGGTGCCGCCGACCAGGGCCAGCGCCACCAGGCGGTGGTATTTGGCGCTGTAGGCCGCGCCCAGTGCACAGCCGGCGCCGATGATCCACAGCACCGCGAACAGCGGGTCGAGTGCATGCACGCTCAAGGTCGGAATGGTGGGCAGCGGATCGACCAGCAGCAGCGGCGTGGCCACCATGATGGCCATCAGCACCAGCATTTGCGGTTGCAGGCGGCGGGTGCCGGTCCAGCGGATCAGCGCGCTGGCGCCGGTCGACAGCGCCAGCATGGTGTTCTCGTAGGCTTGCGCGCCCTTCAGGCGGTGCAGCACCGGCACCTGGGTGCGCTCGCGCAGGTCGTGGCGGCGCAGCAGCACCCAGTACAGCAGGGCGCCCAGCAGCAGCGCGGCGCCGCTCATCCCGAGCGCCAGGTTGAAGCCGTGCCAGATCGCCAGGTCGTATTCCGGCATGGCGCTGCCCAGGATCGAGCCCGACGCGACGGCCAGCACGTCGCCGACCACGCGCTCGGGCATCACGCCGACCGCGATGCACAGCACCACCAGGCACTCGACCGGGAAGCGCATCCAGCGCGCCGGCTCGTGCGGCTCTTGCGGCAGGTCCTTGGACAGGCGGCCGAAGAACACGCTGATGAAGCGCAGCGAGTAGGCGACGCTGAAAATGCCCATCGCCACCGCCACGTACGACAGGGTCCAGTCTTCGCTGCCGCCCACGTGGGCGGTCTCGGCGAAGAACATCTCCTTCGACAGGAAGCCGTTCAGCAGCGGCACGCCGGCCATCGAGGCCGAGGCCACGATCGCCAGCGCGGCCGTCACCGGCATCGCCTTGCGCAATCCGCGCAGCACGCGCATGTCGCGGGTGCCGGTCTCGTGGTCGACGATGCCGACCGCCATGAACAGCGAAGCCTTGAAGATCGCGTGGTTCATGATGTGGAACACCGCCGCCACCACCGACAGCGGGGTGCCGATGCCCAGCAGGCAGGTGATCAGGCCCAGGTGGCTGATGGTCGAGTAGGCCAGCAGCCCCTTCATATCGTTCTGGAATATCGCGAAGAACGAGGCCAGCACCAGGGTGGTGGCGCCGGCGCCGAGGATGAGCCAGGTCCATTCCGGGGTGCCGCCGAGGGCCGGGTACAGCCGCGCGAGCAGGAACACCCCGGCCTTGACCATGGTGGCCGAGTGCAGGTAGGCCGACACCGGGGTCGGCGCCGACATCGCGTGCGGCAGCCAGAAGTGGAACGGGAACTGCGCGCTCTTGGTCAGCGCGCCGAGGGCGATCAGCACCAGCGCCGGCAGGTACAGCGCATGGGCGCGGATCTGGTCGCCGGCCGCCAGCACCGCCTCGAGCTCGTAGCTGCCGACGATGTGGCCGAGCGTGAGCACGCCGGCCAGCAGGCACAGGCCGCCGGCGGTGGTGACGGTGAAGGCCATGCGCGCGCCGCGGCGGGCGTCGATACTGTCTTGCCAGTAGCCGATCAGCAGGAAGGACGTCAGGCTGGTGAGTTCCCAGAACACCACCAGCTGGATCAGGTTGCCCGACAGGACCACGCCCATCATCGAGCCCATGAAGGCCAGCATGTAGGCGTAGAAGCGCGCCACGGGGTCGCGCTTGGACATGTAGTAGCGCGCGTACAGGATCACCAGGAGGCCAATGCCGAGCACCATGATCGAGAACAGCCAGGCCAGGCCGTCCATGCGGATGATGATGTCGAGGCCGAACATCGGCAGCCAGCTGTGGCGTGATTGCAGCACCTCACCGGCATCGAGGGCGGGAAACTGGGCAATGGCGAAGATGAGGGCCGTCAGGGTAAACGCGCCGGCCGCGATGGCGGGACGGTTGCGTGACCCATTGGGCAGGCAGGCGGAGACGAAGGCGCCGGCGAAGGGAAGAAGGACGAGCAGGATCAGTGGCAGTGAGGTCATCGACATCATCCTTCGGGGCAGTGCGACATATAGCGGCGCGCGCAGAGGCGCAGGGCGATTTTAGGTTTTCTCATTCTCATCATCTTCTCCAGGGCGCACAGGGGGACGTACAAGCAGCGTGTCGCACACGACTGCCTGCAGCAGGTATTCACTGCGGCTACCGGTCAGGAGGCGCATCAGCGCCGATTCTTCATGCAGGCCGAGCACGACCAGATCGATACTATTATCCACTACATGGCGCGCAAGCTGGGAGGCGGGTTCGCCTTCGCCGATCACCGGGTCGACCAGTTCACGGGCGCCGGGCGGCAGCGCGCAGCCGTCCAGGAAGCGGATCAGCTCCGCGTGCGGCGGCGCATCCGGCGCCAAAGTGTCGGCTACCCGCATGTCGGCGTCATGGGCGTGGAACACGGTGATCCGGCGCCCCGGGAACAGGCGGGCCGCCGTTTCCAGTGCCAGGGTCGATGCCGGCGTGAAGTCGGTCGCGACCATGATGCGGCGGTAGGGGCCGCGCACGCGCTGGCGCACCACCAGCAGCGGCTGCGCCAGGCCGCGCGCCAGTTTCTCGACGGTGGACCCGAGCAGCAGATCGCCCAGGCTGTCGTGCTGCGAGGCGCCGGCGACCACGATGGCGCCGGGCAGGGTGGCCGCGCTGTCGAGGATGGCGGCGGGGGCCGCACCGGTGGCGAAACGCTGGGCGACCTGCAGGGACGAGCCGGCGAACTCGCGCGCGAACTCCTCGCGCGCCGCGCGTTCCTGGTGGGCGCGGCCGGCGTCGCCGTCGAGCCATTGGAGTACGTCGCCGGGGGCCTGGGGTGCGTCGTGCACCGTCAGGACCACCAGCGGTATTGAAAATTCGTCGGCCAGCTGCTTGGCGCGTTCCAGGGGCCGGTCGCAGCGGGCGCTCAGGTCCGTCGCAAGCAACAATCCGGGGGGCGTAGTCGGGCTAGGGTCTGGCATGCGCCGCCTCATGGAAAGTCTTCTCGGAAGGCGACACTCTACCGTAGTTGACTACCTGACTACAACGCGTTTCTTCAGTTATTTTGAATTTACTTCGTATAACTCCGGGTGCAGTGCAGCATTCTCGCGCATCGTCGACCCGGATCTCTGCGTCAGGCGGTAACGTCGAGCGCCGGCGCGGCGGCATCAATCTGTCCATACGCGGCGCGCACCTCGGCCTGCTTTTCGTTCTGATCGCGCAGTTTGGCCTCGTAGGCGGCGCGCTCCTCGTCGCTGACCGTCTTGTCCGAATTGGTGTCGGCTTCGGCGATGTAGTCGGTGTCGGTGGTCTCCGAGGACGCTGCAGCGCCGCCTGCCGGCGCAGGGGGCGCCGCGGCCGGGGCCTGGGCGCTCGCGGTTTCCTCGACCGCTTCACTGGTTTCGCTCGACGCCGTGGCCGATGCCGGCGCTGCGTCCACGGCGCGCTGTACGCGCGCGGCGTCGGCCTGGGCATTCAATTCGTCGCCCAGGCGCGCCGCGGCCACCGACTCGGCGCTTTGGGCCGGCGCCGGTGGCGGCGCGTCGGCGTCCGGTGGCGTGACCGTAGTGGCGGAGGCAATCGCCGCCTCGTCGTTCTTCTTCAGGCTTGGGGCATATGCCGCCTGTGCGACGCTGGCGCCGCCGATGCTGTCGATCATGGTCGTTTCCTGTTGCGGGGTTCGTCCATGATTAACGGCCGGGCGGACCGCGCGGCGCAGGGTGCGAAATGTAAAGCGGCGTAAAACCAACACGTTTGGGGGGATCGATCTCCCCTCGATTGGGGATAGGCCGGGATGGGTCCCGTGGCCGACAATTCTGGCAAGGAGAGTCTTCGATGAGTAAATACATGCGCCGCAGTGCGCTGGCGTTCGCGGCATGCGCCGCCGCCGCCCAGACCCAGGTTCAGGCCCAGACCCAGGTCCAGCTCTATGGCCGCCTGAACGCTTCGGCCGAGTACGTGAAGGCGTCCGCCACTGCCGACGGCCCGCGCCTGAGCCAGCAACGGGTATCGAACAACCGCTCGGTGCTGGGTTTTCGCGGCAGCGAAGACCTGGGCGGCGGGGTCAGCGCCATTTTCCAGGTCGAGGGCACGCTCTCGCTCGATACCGGCGCGGGTGAGCTCGCGCGCCGCGATACCCGGGTCGGCCTCGATGGCGGCTTCGGCACGCTGTTCGCCGGTCACTGGGTCACCGCCTACAACGGCGCGACGTCGAGCCTCGACCCTTTCTACCCGACTACCGCCGGCTATATGAGCATCATCGGCAACGGCGCCGGGGCGGCGGTCGACAACGTGAACAATCTGTCGTCCTTCGACCGGCGCCAGGCCAACTCCATCCATTACTGGAGCCGGCCCTGGAAGGGTCTCGGCCTGCGCCTGACGCACGGCCTGGCAGAGGAACGCCCGGCCAGTGGCGCCAAGCCATCCCTGACCTCGGTCGCGGCGGTCTATGAGCAGGGGCCGTGGTATGCGACGCTGGCCCACGAGCGGCACCACGAATACCAGGGGCCGGGATTGCGCGACAGCGGCACCAAGCTGGCCGTGGCGCGGCGCTTCGGCGATACCCGGGTGGCGTTGCTGGCCGAACGCCTCGAATACGAGACGCCTGCGGGCGGCCTGGATCGCAATGCCTGGTATGTCTCGGTCACCCACCAACTCGGCGCCCACGGCCTGCGCCTCGGGCTGGCGCGCGCCGGCGACGGCAAGGGCGCCGGCGGCAACCGGGTCGGCTTCATCCGCGGCGGCGCGCAGACCGGCGCTACCCACCTCACGCTCGGCTACGAGTACACGCTGTCGAAGCGCACTGCGCTGCATGCCTACTTTACTCACCTCGACAACGAGGAAAATGGCGGCTACGACTTCGCGATCAACAGCCTGGGCGCGGCGCCCGGCGCCACCTTGAAAGGCGCCACGCTCGGGCTGCGCCACGCCTTCTGATCCGGACGATTGTCCGGCGCCGATACTGGCGCTACACTTGGTTGCCCCGTCGCCGATACGGGAATTCAGCCGAGGAGAAGCCGATGAAAATGCTGTTGGTGGCAGTCGTGTCGCTGTTGGTTGTCAGCTGTTCGAGCGCGCCGCGCGGGCCCGACCCAGGCTTCTCGGACCGCGACGTCGAGGCCCTGATGGCGCGCGAAAAAGTGGTGGGGCTGGCGCTGGCGGTGATCGACGAGGGCCAGGTGGTCAAGGTCGCGACCTACGGCAAGCGCAATCTGGAGCGCGACCTGCCGCTGCAGCCCGATACCGTCATGTACGGCGCCTCGCTGACCAAGACCGCCTTCGCCTATATGTTGCTGCAGCTGGCCAGCGAGGGCCGGCTCGATCTCGACGCACCGCTCACGCGGCTGCTGCCGAAACCCTTGCCCGACTATCGCCTTGGCGAGCGCCGGGATTTCAGCGACCTGGCCGGTGACGAACGCTGGCGCCAACTGACGCCGCGCATCCTGCTGACGCATGCGGGCGGCTTCGCCAACTTCCGCTGGCTCGAGCCGGACGAGAAGCTGCGCTTTCACTTCGACCCCGGCGCGCGCTATGCCTATTCGGCCGAAGGCATGTACATCCTGCAGTTGATCGTCGAGCAGGGCCTGGGGCTCGATGCCGGCCGCGAGATGCAGGTGCGCGTGTTCGACCGCCTCGGCATGCCCAATACCTCGATGCGCTGGCGGCCGGACTTCGCCGCCAACCTGGCCGACGGCTACACCATCGAAGGCAAGATGGAGCCGCACGACCAGCGCAGCGCCGTCACCGCCGCCGGTTCGATGGACACCACGATCGCTGACCAGGCCCACATGTGGGCGGCGCTCGTGCGCGGCGACGGCTTGACGCCCGCGCTGCGCGCCGAGATGGTCCGCCCGCAACTGCCGATCGTGAGCGCCGGCCAGTTCCCGACCCTGGTGTCGCGGCCCGGCGCGCAGGTAGCGGGGCTGGCCGCCGGCCTGGGCGTGGTCACCTTCCAGGACCGCAGTGGCACCGGATGGTTCAAGGGCGGGCACAACGACAGCACCGGGAATATGGCGATCTGCCTCGAGGCGCGCCGGCGCTGCCTGGTGATGCTGTCCAACGACGTGCGCGCCGAGCGCATCTTCCCCGAGATCGCGCGCCTGGCATTGGGCGAGAACGACATGCCGTGGCGCTGGGAATATGGCTGGTACGGGAGCGCGGCGCAGCCCTGACGGTTTGCTCCTGGGCATCCGTGCCCGCCTGAAAAGTCGCGGCTGGTAGCATGGGCGGGTATGCAACCATTCACCAGCCCATGAGGACTTCTCCCACCCTGCCTCTCGTTGCTGCGGGCGCCGCACTCGCCTGCCTGCTGCTTGCGACCGTCACGCTCGCGGGCTGGGGCCTGCATTCGGCATCGCTGATCGGCGCGGCGGGCGGCAGCCCGCAGATGTACCCGGTGACCGCGGCCGGCTTCCTGTGCGCCGCCGCCAGCGTGCTGCTGCAATTGCACCCGGTGCGTGCGATCGCACGCGCCGGCCGCGTGCCGGCCCTGCTGGCCGTGGGGATCGGGGTGGGTAGCGCGGCGATGCGTCTCTCGGGATGGGCGCCGGCGCCGCTGTCGCTCGGCCTGGGCGGCGCGTCCAGCGCATGGAGCCTGCCGGCGCCGTTGACCTCCGGCCTGCTCGTCGTGCTCGGCGCCAGCCTGGCCCTGGTGGGCGTGCGGCGCACGGTCGGCATCGCCCAGGCGCTGGCCGCCAGCGTGCTGCTGTTCGCGCTGTTGACCATCGCCGGCTTCGCCGCCGAAGACACCATCCTGTACCAGCTGCTGCCGGGACGCGGCACCTCGCTGCGCACCGCGCTGGCCTTCATGCTGGCCGCCACCGGCGTGCTGGCGCTGCGTCCGGACCGGGGCATGATGGTGGCGCTGGCCAGTTCCACGCCCAGCAGCCGCACGTTGCGCCGGCTGATCGTGCCGCTGGTGCTGGCACCGATCGCGCTGGGCATGGTCGCCACTGCCGCGGTGCGCACGGCCAATCCCGCCATCGACCTGACCACCATGATCTGGCTGTTCGTGTGGGGCCTGCTGGTGATCCTGATCGCCGTGGTGTGGCGCTTCGCCTATCAGCTGTACCGCCAGGACCTGATCCGCGGCATGGCCGAGCGCGAACGCAATGAGGCCCTGCAGGCGCTGCGCCTGGCGGACGAGCGCAAGAACGAATTCCTGGCCATGCTGGCGCACGAGCTGAGAAATCCGCTGGCGCCGATCAGCACTGCGGCGAGCCTGCTCAGGAGCGTGTATGCGAGCGATCCCGACCGGGTGCGGCGCACCAGCGACATCATCACGCGCCAGGTCGACCACATGGTGCACCTGATCGACGACCTGCTCGACGTGTCGCGCGTCACGCGCGGCATGATCGAACTGAAACGCGAGCGGGTCGACCTGCGTCAGGTGGTCGGCGCCGCGCTGGAGCAGGTGCAGCCCTTGCTCGACGCCAGGCGCCAGCGCCTTCGTACCGGGCTGCCTGATGGCGGGGTGCTGGTCGAGGGCGACGCCAAGCGCCTGATCCAGGTGCTGGCCAACCTGGTCAACAATGCGGCGAAATACACGCCAGAGGAAGGCAATGTGCACGTGTCGTTGCGGATCGAGGGGGCGCAAGCGGTGCTGGCGGTGCGCGACGACGGCATCGGCATCGCTCCCGATCTGCTGCCGGACATTTTCGGCCTGTTCACCCAGGCCCGGCGCACGCCGGACCGGACCGAGGGCGGCCTGGGCCTGGGGCTGGCGCTGGTGCGCAACCTGGTCGAGCTGCACGGCGGGCGCGTGCGCGCCGACAGCGCCGGACCGGGCCAGGGCAGCACGTTCACCGTGACGCTGCCGCGCGTGGAAGAGGCATCCTCTGCCGTGTCCGCTTCCGCGCCCACGGCGGCGGCGGGGCATGCGCGCGGCGCGCGCGCATCGAGCGTGCTGGTCGTGGACGACAACGCCGATGCCGCGGCCTCGCTGGCGCTGCTGCTGGAGGTCCAGGGTTACGGGGTGGACGTCGAACATGCCCCGGCGCCGGCCTTGCGGCGCGTGCTGGAAGAGCCCCCGGATGCCTGCATCCTCGACATCGGCCTGCCCGATATGGACGGCCGCGAACTGGCGCGCCGCATCCGCGCCGGGCTGGGAGAACGCACGCCGCTCCTGATCGCGCTGACCGGCTACGGCAGCGCCGCCGACCGCCAGGCAACGCTGGACGCCGGCTTCGACCACTACCTGGTCAAGCCGGCCAATATCCAGCAGCTCGAAGCGCTGCTGGCCAGCTCTCAGGCGTCGCTCGGATAGCGCAGGCCGATCTGCCTGCGGATCGTGTCGAGCAGGTCCATGATCGCCAGCGTCTCGTCGTGGGTCATGTCGAGATGCTCGAGCAGGCCGTCGCGCAGGCACTGGCCGGCGGCGATCGCCTCGTGGGTGTAGCCGTTGCCGAGCCAGGGCGTGGAGATCGTGCGCGAAGGGCCGTCCAGCAGGTCGACCGTGACGCTCTCGGTCATGTGGAACATGCGGTGCATGCGCACGCTGCCGCGCGTGCCGGACACCACCAGCTCGCTCGGCGCGCGCGCCCGCAGCGAGCAGCTGCAGATCGACAGGGTGCCGCCTGCGTGGCGCATGGTGAATGCCGTGGTGAGATCGACACCGGTCTCGCCCATGACGGCCTGCGCCTGCACCGTCTCGACCCGGCCCAGCAGGGCGCAGGCGATCGACAGCGGATAGATGCCCAGGTCGAGCAGGGCGCCGCCGCCCAGGGTCGGATCGTTGACCCGGTGGGCTGGGTCGGGCGTGGCGGAGAAGCCGAAGTTGGCGTGCAACTGGGTCACGGCGCCGATCTCGCCGGAGCCGATGATGCGCCTGACCTCCGCCAGGGCCGGCATGAAGCGGGTCCACATCGCCTCCATCAGGAACAGGTTCTTTGCCCGCGCCAGCGCCACGACCTCGCCCGCCTCGCGCCGGTTCATCGCGAACGGCTTCTCGCACAGCACCGCCTTGCCGCCGCGCAGGGCGAGCAGGGCGTTGGCGGCGTGCATCGGGTGCGGCGTGGCGATGTAGATGATATCGGCCTCGGGCGAATCGGCCAGCTCCTCATAGGTGCCGAAGGCCAGGGGCACGTCGAACTGCTGCGCGAAGGCCTGCGCGCCTTCGCTGCTGCGCGAGGCGACCGCCGCCAGCACGGCGTCGGGCGTGGCGCGCAGGCCGGCGGCGAAGTCGCGGGCGATGCGCCCGGTGCCGAGGATGCCCCAGCGGACGATGCGGGTCATGGCTGTTCTCCGATATGCAGATGGTCTTTCAGCGCGGCCACCACCAGCGCGTGGTCGTCGGCGCCGGGCAAGCCCGAGACCGTGACCGTGCCGACTGCGCCGCGGCCGCGCACGACGATCGGGTAGGCGCCGCCGTGGGCCGCATAGTCGCGCATGTCGAGGCCGGGCAACTTGTCATGGTCGCCGCCGGCCTGGCGCACCTCGTTGTGGGTGTAGAAGGAGCTGTGGCCGGTGCGCCTGACCAGGTTGTTCTTGCGCCGGATCCAGTCGGCGTGGTCGGGCGAGGCGCCCGGCATCGCATGTGCGAACAGGACGGTGTCGCCTTGCCTGATCTCGAGCGTCACCGGCCGGCTGGCGCTTTTGGCCCGCGCGACCAGTGCCGCGCCGAGGGCGGCGGCGGTGTCCTGGTCGAAGCGGTCGAACTGGAGCTGTCGTTCTTCCTGCAGCAGGGCATCGAGTGACATGGTGGCGTGCATGGCGGATAAAGGTGGAGCTTGTTGCGCCGTGGCCGCGGCCGCAGACAGCAGCAGGCAGGTAGCAAACCGGGCATGACGCTTCATGCCGGCACCGTCTTGCCCTCGGCTCCGGCGTCCGGCTCCGCCTTCGGCTGGCTGCCGTCGTCGTGGTAGAACGGCGCGAACCAGGTGGCGAGGAAGGAGGGAATGGTGGCGACCATCACCAGCACGAAGTAGCCGACATAACCCATCATCTCTTGCAGGTGGCCGCTGATCACGCCGGTGACCATCCCGCACAGGCCCATCAGGCCGGTGCCGAAGGCATAGTGGGTGGTGGTGTACTTGCCCGGGGCGAGCTGCTGCATCAGGTAGATCATGAAGCCGACGGCCCCGAAACCGAAGAAAAATTTTTCGATCGCGACGCCGAGCGTGATCAGGACCAGGCTCGATGGCATGGTGAGCGCCAGCACCAGGAAGGCCACGTTCGGGATGTTGATCGCGCAGCACAGCACGAACAGCGTCGCCTTCAGGCCGCGTCTGGCGACATACAGGCCGCCGAGCAGCGAGCCGACCAGCACCGCGGCCAGGCCATAGGTGCCGTAGATCAGGCCCAGCATCTCGTTCGACAGGCCCAGGCCGCCCTTGGAGGCGGGATCGACCATGAAGAAGGGGCCGATCTTTTCCAGCAGGCCCACGCTGAAGCGGAACAGGAAGGCGAAGGCGATCATGCGCCACACGCCGCGCTTCTGGAACAGGGTGACGAAGGCGTCGAGCAGGATGTGGCCGGCATCCTTGACCGAGGACGGCGTGTCGGCCGCGCGCGCGCCTTGCGGCATGGTGCGCCAGTGCCACAGCGCCATCAACAGGGTCAGGCCGCCGACCAGCAGGAAGATGATGCGCCAGGCGTCGATCCAGTCCGGCCCGAACACGGTGGGATCGTGGCCGAAGACGTGCGTGTGCAGGTAGCCGGAGAGGTAGACCATGCCGCCGGCGGCCACGATCGGGCCGATATTCCAGGACAGGCTCTGGATGCCGCAGTACAGCGACTGCGCGCGGGCGTCGAGCGAGGTGACGTAGACGCCGTCGCTGGCGATGTCCTGCGTGGCGCCGATGAACGACAGGGCGAAGAAGATCGCCATCAAAAAGGTCATGTAGCCGGGCAGTTCCATCAGCAGCGCGACCCCGGCGAAACCGGCGCCGATCGCCACCTGTGCGCACAGCACGAAGAATTTCTTGGTGCGGTACATCTCCACGAAGGGCGCGAACAGCGGCTTGACGGTGTAGGCCAGGATCAGCAGGCTCGAATACTGGGCGGCGCGGCCGTTGTCCATGCCCAGGTTCTTGAACATGATGGCGGTGACGCTGGTGAGCATCACGTAGCCGAGCGCCATCGTGAAGTAGCCGGTCGGCACCCACAGCAGCGGCGAGGCGATCTTACGCATGGGCGGCCTCCGTGTTCATATGCGGTGCTGTCGCACGGGTCCAGGCCAGGTGGTCCGACAGGATCGCCGACGCCCCCTGCAGGGCCGGATAGGGCGCCGTGATCAGCCAGGTAGGGATGCGCGCGGTGAATTCGCTGAAGCGGCCCTTGCGCTCGAAGCGCGGGCGGAACGGCGAGGCGACGAAATAGGCGCCCAGGCGCGGCACGACGCCGCCGCCGATATAGATGCCGCCGCGTGCGCCGAGGGTCACCGCCAGGTTGGCCGCCACCGTGCCCAGCATGCCGCAGAAGCAGTCGATCGCTTCCAGCGACAGCGCATCGCCGCCGGACAGGCCGCGCGTCACGATGTCGGACGGCGACAGGTCCTTGTCCGGCGCCATGCCGCGGCTCATGGCCAGCGCCTCGCGGATCAGCACCAGGCCGGGGCCGGAGACGAAGCGCTCGGCCGAGACGTGGTCATAGCGCTGCCAGGCGTGGCGCAGCACGGTCACCTCGCGCTCGTCGAGTGGGGAAAAGGCGACGTGGCCGCCTTCGCTATTGAGGGGAATCCAGCGCTCGCCGCTCGCGACCAGTCCCGAGACACCGAGGCCGGTGCCGGCGCCGACCAGGCCGATGGCGGCGCCGTCCAGGGGCGCGCCGCCGCCGACCTGGGCCAGGTCGCCCGGCCGCAGGGCCGGCAGCGACATCGCCAGCGCCGTGAAATCGTTCACCACCAGCAGCGTCTCCAGGCCCAGCGCACGGCGCGCCGCCTCGATCGAGAACGCCCAGTGGTGGTTGGTCATGCGGATGGCGTCGCCGTCCACCGGATTGGCGATCGCGATCACTGCGTGGCTAACCTTCGCATTGGCGCCCGCCAGGTAGCAGCGCACCGCGTCTTCGAAGCGGGCATGGTCGGCGCAAGCCAGCGTCTGCACGGCCTGGATGGTTCCCGGCGCCAGCTCGAGCGCGAAGCGCGCGTTGGTGCCACCGATGTCGGCCAGCAGGCGCGGGCCGTCGGGGTAGGTGTTCATTTGCATGTCTCCTCCTTGTCGCTCTTTTTTGTGGCGATCAAGTCTTGATGCGGTTTGCCCTGTTACGGGCCGCAATGAATTCGCGATACCACAGCGCGCTGTCCTTCAGGGTGCGCTGCTGGGTCGCATAATCCACGTGCACGATGCCGAAGCGCTTGGCGTAGCCCGAATTCCACTCGAAGTTGTCGAGCAGGCTCCAGAGGAAGTAGCCGCGCACGTCGACGCCGGCATCCATCGCCTCCTTGAGCGCGGCCAGGTGGCTGCGCACGTAGGCGATGCGTGCCGGATCGTGGACACGGCCGTTCTCGACCACGTCGGGATTGGCCATGCCGTTCTCGGTAATGTACACCGGCGGCAGGTCGGGGTACTCGGCTTTCAGTTTGATCAGCAATTCCGGCAGGCCTTCCGGGAAGATCTCCCAGCCCATGTCGGTCACGCCGTGGCGCGCCGGCGGCGGCACCGGCGGCGTGGCGGCGCTGCACCAGCTGCGGAAATAATAGTTCGAGCCGAGGAAGTCGATCTTCTGTTTGATGATGTCGAAGTCGCCGTCGCGGACCTGCGGCGCGTTGGCGCCATGGCCGCGCAGGGCGAGTTCCGGGTAGTGGCCCTTGAAGATCGGGTCCATGAACCACTGCACCGAGCGCGCATACTCGAATTCGGCCATGGCGCGGTCGGCCTCGGAACCGGTGGCGGGATCGGCGGTCCACTGATTGAGCACGATGCCGAGTTGCGCCGCGCCGCCCACCTCGCGCATGGCGCGCATGGCCAGGCCGTGCGACAGCAGCAGGTGGTGCGAGACCTGGATCGACTGCTTCAGGTCGACCACGCCCGGCGCGAACTGGGCGTTGCCGTAGCCGAGATTGGCCGTGCACCACGGTTCGTTATGGGTGGCGATCGCCTCGATGCGGTTGCCGAAGCGGCGCGCCACTTCATGCGCGTAGTCGGCGAAGCGGTGCGCGGTGTCGCGATTCATCCAGCCGCCATCGTCCTGCAAGCCTTGCGGCAGGTCCCAGTGGTACAGCGTGGCGTGCGGGCGGATGCCCCTGTCGAGCAGCTCGTCGAGCAGGCGGTCGTAGAAGCCGAATCCGGCCTCGTTCCAGGCGCCCTTGCCATCCGGCTGGACGCGGGCCCATGCCATCGAGAAGCGGTAGGCGTCCACGCCCAGCGAGGCCATGATGCCGACGTCTTCGCGGTAGCGGTGGTAGTGGTCGCAGGCGACGGTGCCGTCGCTGCCATCCTTGATGTTCGCCTTGTCCTTGCAGAAGGTATCCCAGATCGACGGGCCCTTGCCGTCGACGTCATGCGCGCCTTCGATCTGGAAGGAACTGGTGGCCACGCCCCAGGTGAAGTCGGATGGGAAGTCGTTGTTGAAGTCGAAGTTGGGGCTCTTGGTCATGGAACTCTCGAATCTGGAACAAATCCACGTGAAAAACAAAAAAGCAGGCCCGGTGAACGGGCCTGCCGTGCTGCGGCTTAGAAATCGAAGCCGGTGTTGATGCCGACGGTGCGCGGCGGCTTGTACTGCGCCAGCCACGGACCGAAGCCGTTGAAGGCGCTGGTCTTGATCTTCTTGTCGCTCACGTTACGCACGAAGGCGTCGACCCACCATTTGTCTTTCGCATAGCGCAGGCCGAGGTCGGCGCTGGCATAGGCTTTCTGGCGGTCTTCCTCACCCAGGTCGAACACGCTCAGGCGAACGTCATCCTCGTAGCGCGCCGTGATGCGCGGCACGATGGTGCCGCCGTTGGCCAGGTAGAAGGTGTGCTGGTACTGGACCGTGGTCGAGAACTTGGGCGCATGCGGCAGCTTGTGGCCGGTGACCTCGAGGCAGTTCGAGATGCGCGGGTCGACCGTGCACGGCGGCAGCGCGTAGTCGTTCGAACCGGCGATCAGGCGACCGAGCTTGGTGTCGAGCACCGCCAGCGCGATCGACAGGCGGCCGTCCTTGGCGATGCGTGCCGCGATCTCGGTTTCCAGGCCGTACACCTCGGCGCCTTCCGCGTTCTCGATGGCCAGGCCGCGGCTGCCGTCAGCAAAGCTGACCGGCGAATTGAACTGGAAGTCCTTGAAGTCCATGTAGAACAGCGCGTTGTTGATGCGCAGGGCGCCGTCCATGAAGGTGCTCTTGGAGCCGATCTCGTAGTTGGTCAGGGTCTCTGGTTGATACGGCAGGCCGCGGTCCTGCACGCCGCCCGACTTGTAGCCGGTCGACACGCTGGCATAGACCATATTGTTGCGGTCGATGTCGTAGTTCAGGCGTACCAGGCCGGTGGCCTTGTTGTCACTGTAGCGGCCGTCGTTCGGCACGCCTTCGACATAGCCGTTGGCCGGGTCGCGCGGGTCGATGTGCGGGTTGAGCGGCAGCTGCGGCGCGCTGGCGTCATAGCCCCAGGTATAGCCGCGGCCACCGATGTGGACGCGCTTGTCGTGCGTGTAGCGCACGCCGCCGGTCAGGTGCCAGGCGTCGTTGATGTTCCAGGTGGCCTGGCCGAACACGGCCGAGGTGTCCACGGTCTGCTCCGGCTGGATGAAGGAACCCTGCCAGTTGACGGCGCCGTCCTGCGTGGCGCGCATGCCGGCGATGTCGAAGCGGATATCGTTCTTCTCGTGGCCATAGTAGGCGCCCACCTGCCAGTCGATGGTGCGGGTGCCGGTCGATTGCAGCAGCACCTCGTGGCTGTAGCTGCGGTAGTTGGAGTCGACCGTCGTGTGTTCCTGGAAGATGCCGCCGGTGGTGATCGAGGTCGGGACCACTGTGCCGCCATCCTGGTCGAAGCGCATGTCGCCGCTGTACTTGGACCAGCCGGCCACGTATTGCAGCGCCATGTCGGGGCTGATGTCCCAGCTCAGGCGGCTGCGCACATTGTGGCTGTCGCGGTTGATCCACGGGGCGCTGTCGGACAGGGTCGACCAGTGCTTTTCTCCCGGACGCGGGGTCTGCATCAGGTTGGCGCTCGGGGTGCCGCGGTCGATGAATTTTTCGTAGGCGATGTCCCAGCGCAGGTTGGGCGCCAGTTGCCACAGCAGCGACAGGCGCGCCGCGCTCTGGTCCTGGGCGCTGTACTTGTCGCCGCCCGACACGAACTGGTTCGGATTGATCGGACGGAAAGCCGCCGGGTCGGCGCCCGAGGCCAGGTAGGCGGCGCGCTGCGACTCGACCGACGGGTTGTTGAAGCGCTGGTAGTCGACGTAGCCGTCATGGCGCTCGTGCACCACGGAGAAACGCAGCGCCGCATTGTCGGCGATCGGGATGTTGATCGCGCCGCGCGCGCCCAGGCGGTTGTAGTCGCCGATGCCGCCTTCGACATAGCCCGAGCGGCTGTTCAGTTCCGGCTTGACGGTCTGGATGTTGACTGCACCGACGGTGGAGTTGCGGCCCCACAGCGTGCCTTGCGGACCGCGCAGCACCTCGATGCCCTCGACGTCGAACAGCAGGGCGGTGGCGCCTTCGGCGCGCGGCGAATAGACGTTGTCGACGAAGGTCGCAACCGCAGGATCGGCGTACTCGGTCTTGGCGCTGTCGTTGCCGATGCCGCGCAGGGTCATGGTGGTGACGCCATGGTCGCCCTGGGCCGTGGCCTGGAAGCCCGGCACCAGCGCCACCACGTCGAGCATGGTCTGCACGTGGTTGTCCTGCAGGGTGGCGGCATTGAGCGCGGTGACCGCGATCGGGGTGCGCTGCAGCGAGGTCGACCGCTTGGTGGCGGTGACCTTCACCTCGGCGATCTGGCCGTTGTCGACGACGGCGGGCGGCGTGGCGGCGGCAGGGGATGCCGGATCGGACGCGCTTTGCGCCTGGGCGCTGCCGATACCGGCCAGCAGGGTCAGGATGGCGAGGCGGATGGGGGTGGACGACGAGGTGCGTACTGCGGCCCCCGCGGGCGTAGTCTTGGTCATTGCTTGTCTCCGAGTATTGTTTTATGGGGTAAATCAAGGCGCTGAGAGCGCTAACACATGAATTGACGAGAAATCGATTTCATCAATTCTGAAAACGGTTTCATAGTAGTTTCGTCCGTAAAAAAATGTCAATTAGAATTTGTGAACACCGTTGTCTGGTTTGTTGCATCTCAACGACGGCCTTCTTATGAAAGATTTTCATAATGTCGCTCTTTCTATCCTTTCCGGGTGAGTATCGGTGATATACTTCAAGCAACTATCTGCCTTGAATGGGTCCGGAACGCTTCATGAAAAACGTCGAGAGCAGCACCAGCACCCTGTACCAGGTCGCCAGCGCTGCCGGCGTCTCTCCCGCCACGGTCTCGCGCTTCCTGAACGGCACCGCCAAGGTGTCCGAAGACAAGCGGCGTACCATCGAGCGCGTCATCGATGAACTGAACTACCGGCCGAACCGCCTGGCGCAAAGCCTCAAGATCGGCAGCACCCGCACCATCGGCGTGCTGACCCAGTCGCTCGAGAGCGGCTACTTCAACCGCGCCATGGTCGGCATCGAGGATGCGATGAAGGCGGCCGGCTATGCGCTGCTGATCATGAGCGGGCACTGGCACGCCGACGAAGAAGCCGAGCGGGTCGAGCTCTTGATCGGCCGCCGCGTCGACGGCGTGGCTATCCTGACCGGCAATATGAGCGACCAGCAGATCCTCGATTTCTCGAAGCGGGTGCCGATCGTCGCCTTCGGGCGCGACGTCCAGGGCGCGCGCACCCACGGCTTTTGCCTCGACAACTACGGCGGCGCCTGCGAGGCGGTGGAATACCTGATCGCGCAAGGCCATCGCCGCATCGCCCATATCGCCGGCCCGGACGACCACCGCGACGCACGGGCGCGCCTGGCCGGCTACCACGACACCCTGGCCAAGCACCGGATCGAGGCCGATCCGCGGCTGGTGGTGGCGGGCGACTTCAGCGAGTCCGGCGGCTTGCTGGCCCTGAACGGGCTGCTGGCCGCCAACCTGCGCTTCACCGCGATCTTCGCGGCCAACGACCTGACGGCGTATGGCGCGCGGCTGGCCCTGTACCGGCGCAATATCCGGGTGCCGGAAGATATCTCCCTGGTCGGCTTCGACGACCTCGAAAGCTCGATGTATACGACGCCTCCATTGACCACGGTGCGCCAGCCGCTGTACGACGCCGGAATCGGCATCGGACGCCGCATGCTGGCGATGCTGGCGCACGAGCAGCCGGAAGGCGAGGTGCCGCAACTGAGCCTGATCGTCAGGGAATCCGTCAGATTGCTGTGAGTACCATGCTGGCACTCAGTTACATCTGGTAACACACCGGCAAACAAAATCGTTTGCAATTAAATCGTGAGCTATGTAATATGCTTTCCATGGCAGCGCCGAACGGACAGATAAACGGGTCGGCGGGCCAAGGCAGCAAACCATTTATATAGCGCGCTATTAAATAGCGATTTAATTAAAACGGGCGGCAAGCGCCGCCGACCAAGACAAGGAGTCTCATCATGGCAATCGAACAAGTCCTCTACCGTGCAAGTGCTAAAGCCTCGGGTGGCCGCGAAGGTCGCGCCGTTTCCTCGGATGGCGTGCTGGACGTGAAATTGACCACCCCGAAAGAACTGGGCGGCGCTGGCCTGGAAGGCACGAACCCGGAACAGCTGTTCGCTGCCGGCTACTCGGCCTGCTTCCTGGGCGCCATGAAATTCGTCGCCGCCCGCGACAAGCTGAAAATCTCCCCGGACGTGTCGGTGGAAGGCACCGTCGGCATCGGCGCGATCCCGACCGGTTTCGGTATCGAAGTCACCCTGAAGATCAGCCTGCCAGGCGTGCCGGCCGATGAAGCGCAAATCCTGGTCGACCGCGCCCACATCGTCTGCCCTTACTCGAACGCGACCCGCGGCAATATCGACGTGACCCTGCAGTTGGTGTGATGTACCGCTCCCCCGGGCAACCGGGGGACACGGAACCACGTGAATAAGCAAGTAGCCAGAATGAATAGGTAGTGTGCGATTTAATCGTGAATATAATCACCAGTCCGCTACTACCACCGAATGATCCGTTTATGCAATCAAGGCCTGCGGCGCGCTGCTAATGTGGCAGACGGCCCCCGCCCGATCCAATCGAACCCAACAAGAAAGGAAGCACCATGAACACCCTGAGCAAAGCCCTCGTCGCCGCCTCCCTGGCCCTGACCTATGGCGCCGCCGCAGCCGCCGACATCCAGCCCACCGTGGAACGTCGTACCGCCGAATTCCTGAAGGCGCTCAACTCCGGCGGCGGCAAGCCGATCGAGCAACTGTCGCCGGCGGACGCCCGCAAGGTGCTGGAAGGCGCGCAAAAAAGCGTCAAGGTCAACCTGCCGGCGGCCGACGTCTCGGACAAGGTGATCACCGTCGACGGCAAGCAGATCAAGCTGAAGATCGTGCGTCCGGCCGGCGTCAAGGGTGTGCTTCCCGCCTTCATGTTCGTCCACGGCGGCGGCTGGGTGCTGGGCGATTATCCGACCCACGAACGCCTGGTGCGCGACGTGGTCGAGAGCTCGGGTGCGGTGGCGGTCTTCGTCGACTATACCCGCTCGCCGGAAGCCGGCTACGGCGTGGCGATCAACGAGATCTATGCCGCGACCAAGTGGGTGGCGGAACATGGCAAGGAATTGAATATCGACGGCAGCCGCCTGGCGGTGGCGGGCAATAGCGTCGGCGGCAATATGGCGGCCGCGCTGACCCTGATGGCCAAGGACAAGGGCGGACCGAAACTGCGCTACCAGGTGCTGATGTGGCCGGTGACCGATGCCAACTTCGAGACCGGTTCGTACAAGCAGTTTGCGGATGGTCACTTCTTGAGCCGCAATATGATGAAGTGGTTCTGGGACAGCTATACGAAGGATGCCGCGATGCGCAAGGAAATCTATGCCTCGCCGCTGCAAGCCACCCTGCCGCAGCTGAAGGGCCTGCCGCCGGCGCTGATCCAGGTCGCCGAGAACGACGTGCTGCGTGACGAAGGCGAAGCTTATGGCCGCAAGCTGGACCAGGCCGGCGTCGACGTGACCGTCACCCGCTACAACGGCATGATCCACGACTTCGGCCTGCTCAATCCGCTGGCCACTGTACCGGGCGTGCGTTCCCAAGTGCTGCAGGCCGGCACCGAACTGAAGAAACACCTGGCCAAGTAAAGCTTGCTGCTCCCTGTTTGGGCCGCCTGAGGGCGGCCCTTTTTTATGGGCGCCGTTATCGATCGGTGTCATCGGTGCGCATGGATTTAACAATTGAGGGAATGGTTTCGTGGCTGGCGCAGGCGGATGAAAAGTGATGGGAAATCATGAACATGGTCTGGTCTCGGCGGCGCTTGACTTGATCCGATGGCATGTCGCTTTGTCCAAAAAAAGACCGCTTTTGAATAAAAATGCTGCTTTGCAGCAATTTTTGCGAATCGGTGCGGTACCGACAGGCTCAGCAATAAATGCTTACATCTACCCCTAAATTCCAACTTCTCCTTCCGTAAATCGTGCCGAGCTGACATGAATTCGTATGTGTCCAGCAAGTAAGTTGTCATATTTGCGTCAGCGCAATACAACGACGCGAAATATTTTTCCGCACGGAAAAGAAAAGCGAAAAAAGGTGTTTAGAATTGCCGTCCATCAGCTTCCTGACGTAAATATTTCAGACGCGTCCGGGCTGTAAAAAGCACTCTAGCAATTACTTTACACCTCAAGAAATTTAACAATTCGCGGCTTCCATGCAAACCACTGTTTCTGTTCCACGTCGTTCTTCTTCCGTACTCGTACAAGCCCAGCTGTTTTCGCTGCCGGTCGTGTTTGCCCTGTTCGGTCTGATCATGGGCTCGTGGGCCGGCCGCATCCCGGCCCTGGCCGCCGGCGTCAACGTCTCGCACGCGGCGCTGTCGATGGTGCTGCTGTGCGGCGGCCTCGGCGCCGTGATCTCGTACCCGATCTCGTCGTTCCTGATGGCCCGCTTCGGCGCGCGCAAGACCATCATGATCGCGGGCCTGGCCCTGCTGTGCGTGCTGGTGTCGATCGGCATGGCGCCGGACGTGTCGCGCCTGATGATGGCGGTCCTAATGCTGGGCATCACGGCCAGCACCTTCGACGTCGCCATGAACTCGGCGGCCGCCCGCCGCGAAAAAGAGAGTGGCAAGTCGGAAATGTCGCGCCTGCACGGCCTGTGCTGTGCCGGCGGTCTGGTCGGCGCCACCCTCGGCAGCCTGATGGCCAGCATGAAGATCGCCCCCGCCACCCACTTCCTGATGCTGGCCGGTCCGCTGGCCGTCGTGCTGTGGCTCGCCGTCAACCTGCTGGAAGCGGATGAAGTCGGTGAGAAGGTCGAGAAAAAGAAGTTCGCACTGCCGCGCGGTCCGCTGGTCCTGCTGGGTCTGCTGGGCTTCTTCGGTTCGATGGCCGAAGGCAGCATCGCCGACTGGAGCGGCGTGTTCCTGAAAGAGCATTTCGGTGCATCGGACGGCCTGGCGCCGCTGGCACTGTCGTCGTTCTCGCTGATGATGCTGATGTCGCGCATGGTCGGCGACAAGATGAAGGAACGCTATGGCGCCAAGCGCCTGGTGACCCTGGGCGCGCTGGTCGCCGCATCAGGCCTGTTCTTCGCGGTGCTGGCGCCGAACGCCTACGTCGCCCTGGGCGGCTTCGCGATCGCCGGCGTCGGCCTGGCCCTGGTATTCCCGTTCGTGTTCAGCGCCGCCGGTGCGCAAGGCCCGGCTGCCCTGGCGGCAGTGGCCAGCATGGCCTATAGCGGTAGCCTGATGGGCCCGCCGGCGATCGGCGCCGTCGCCCACTTCGTCGGCATGCAGGCAGCCATCGCCTACGTCGGTGGCCTGTCGCTGGTGATCGCCATGGTGGCGTGCCGTACCCGATTGCTGAAGTAAGAAGATGGCGGCCTCGACGGCCGCCTCGTAGTAGTTCGACGCAGACGCATCCGCAAGGATCGTCTGCGTTTTTTATTAGCTGGCCGCCTGCTTGAGCCACTCGCGCGGCGAGGCGCCCATCATCGTGGTGAAGGCGCGGGTAAACGTGGAGGGGCTGGTGTAGCCGGCGCGGCTGCTGACCTGCTTGACCGGCATGCCCTGGCGCAGCAGGCGGCTGCCGACGCCGATGCGCCAGCGGGTGAGGTATTCGCCCGGCGGGATGCCCATCACTTCGCGGAAGCGTTCGGTGAAGGCGGCGCGCGACATGCAGGCGACCTGGGCCAGCGATTGCAGGCTCCAGGGTTCGTGCGGACGCTCGTGGATGGCAGCCAGCGCCAGCGACAACTGGCGGTCGGACAGCCCGGCCAGCAAGCCCACCGACAGCCTGCCACTGTCGAACTCGCGACGGATGACCTGGATCAGGAGGACGTCGCACAGGCGGTCCAGGATCACTTCGCGTCCCGGTTCGCTGCGGGCGGCCTCGTTGAAGAGCAGGTCGAGCGTGGAGTGCAGTCCGGCGATCTCGCTCAGCGGCAATACCAGGCATTGCGGCAGGATGCGCGCCAGTGGATTGCTCATCCCGTCCTGGAACACGATGTGTGCGCACAGCAACTCGGCGCTGTGGCCCGGATGCACCTGCAGCCGGTGGCTGGCGCCGCGGGGATAGAACAGCAAGGTCGGCTGGGTAATGCTGGTCACGGTCCCGTCGTCATGGAAGAAATCCACGGGGCCGGCTCGCACGACGTGCAACTGGCCGGATACGCCGTCTTCCGTGAATTGATTGGCATCGCAAAACGTCCCGTTGTAGAAGATGCGGGCATTGAACGAGTGGCGGCCGACCAGTGATGACAGTTTGTCCATGACGATAAGGATGTCGAATTGATCCAGGTATTCTGGACGAAAAAATAGTTTGCCGCGTGGGAATTGGTGAGATTTAGGATGCGGATACAACGCTTTGTGACATCCGTGACGTTTCCCACGTGTTTCTCGGCAAAGGAAGAACTCCACTGACGCCGGCTTTGTCACGGGTGTGCTTGACTGCGTGCAACTCCCTATAGTGGTGGCAACATACCTTGGAAAGCCGGTACGTAGTAATGGCTGGCTTTACATCATCGGTTCATAGCCTGTTCATCATTATCGATCAACAGTCACGGTGGCCAGCCGATGGCGGCCGAGGTTTTCGCGGATGCGGGACGCGGTCGCTCACCAATAAGGCCACATCCCCGCTGCCCGTTGCCTGCTGGGTTCGGCTCCCGTGAGCAAGGTGCGCGCGTGTTGCAGCACGACGGTGGCGCGCTCGGCCCCGGGATCCCAGATGCAGCGGTGACGCAGGCGGTCGAGCGGCGCCCAGCGCGCGATGTCGGCCTTGCTGAAGATGACCACGCTGTTCAGCCCCAGCCCGGCCGCGATGTGCGACACCCCGGTGTCGTTGCAGACCAGCAGGCGCGCGCGGCTCATCAGGGCCGCCATGGCGCCGATCGAGATCGGGGCGGCCGCGATGATGGCAGGCGCGTGCATGCGATCGGCGACCGCCTGCGCGAGCGGCGCCTCGTCCGCCGACCCGGTCAGGACGATGCGCATGCCGAACTCGTCGGCAAGCCGGTCGGCCACCCTGGCGAAGCGTTCCGGCGGCCAGCAGGTGTCGCGCTGGCGCGCTCCCGGGTGCACGCAGATATAGGCGCCCGGCTCGAGCCCTGCCGCCAGTCCGCTGGCGGCAAGCTCGTCCTCGTCTTCGCGCAGGATCGGGAACTCCAGGTGCGTGCCGGCCACCGGCGCCCCGAGCTGGTCGACCAGGTGCAGCAGGCGTTCCGGCTCGGCGCCCGTCTCGGGGTAGGGGACGAGGACGGTCTTTTCGGTGGTCAGGGGCTTGCCGCGGGAGTGGCCCGCCATCGCGGTCGCCCCGAACCCGGAAACGATGTGGTTCGCGATGTCGCCGCTGCCGTGCAACTGCACCGCCAGGGTGAATTCGCGCGCACATACCGTGGCATAGAACGGGGGCAGGTCGTCGTGGTGCACGGTTTGCTCGGGCAGCAGGGGATGGCCCGGGAAGGGCAGGAATTCATCGAGGTAGGCGCTGAAACGGTGGACGAACTGCGCCGCCCAGGGCAGGCCGACAAGGGCAATCCGGGCCTTGGGCAGGGCGGTGCGCAGGGCGCGCAGGGCAGGAACCGCGCACAGCATGTCGCCCAGATGCAGCGCGCGGAACACCACGACGGACTGGACCGGGAGACGATGCAGCAAAGGTCGCCGGAGCATGGTTTTCTCCTCTCACTATCGTTTTTCATCGTCGCGAATTCTTGTCGTTCGCCGATGTGCCATCTTGCTACGCTACCTAAGCCGGCCCATGCCGCTCGCGCGAAGGAAGGTCTTGCCAGTGGCAGTCGAGGTGGCAGGCCGCCAGCACCTGGTAGCCGCGGATCATGCCGGCAGCCCGGGTTCGTGGCGCTTCATGACGAGGTAGGGCGGCATGGCCAGGCCGTGCAGGGGCAGGCGCCGGAAGGTGGCGACGGCCTCTTGCGGCGTCTCGACCAGGGGTTCATGCCTGTCGCTCAAGGAGGCGTTGAGCAGCACCGGCACCCCGGTACGCACTTCGAAGCCGGCCAGCAGGGCGCGCAGCACAGGATCGTCGCTGGGCCCGACCGTTTGCAGGCGCGCGCTGCCGTCGACGTGGGTGACCGCCGCCAGCAGCGGCATCACGCTGCTGCGCACCGGTACGGCGAACTGCATGAAGGGCGATGGCGCCCCCAGGTCGAAGTACTGGGATGCACGCTCTTCGGCCACCATGGGGGAGAAGGGGCGGAACCACTCGCGTTCCTTGACGCGCACGTTGATCCAGTCGCGCATGCGTTCGCGGCGCGGATCGGCCAGGATGCTGCGGTGGCCCAGCCCGCGCGGGCCGAATTCGCTGCGGCCCTGATACAGGGCGACGACCCGCCCCGAACACAGCAGGTCGAGCATGCGCGCGCACAGGGCGTCGCGCCCGCGCGGATGCTCGACGATCAGGTCGCTCGCGCCATCGAGCGCCGCCTCGATGTCGGCCAGCTGGGGCGCCGGACCGAGATAGTCGTGGGTCCAGCGGAAGTCGACGCTGCGGCCGGCCAGTTCGAGCAGGCCGTGGATGGCGCAGCCGAGGGCGGCGCCGGCCGCGCCCGGCGCCGGCGGCACGAACACGCGCCGGAACGGGCCTTCGCGCAGCAGGCGCGCATTGGCCGCGCCATTGAGGGCGGCGCCGCCGGTGAGGCACAGGTCGTCCAGGCCGGTGCGCCCGTGCAGCCAGTGGGCCAGCGCCAGCAGCGCTTCTTCGAAGGCGCGCTGGCCGGCCGCCGCCAGGTTGGCGCAGTCGGTGAAACTGGCCTTGGGCGAGCCGAAGCGGAAACGCTCGGCGTTTTCGAGCAGCACCGGCCAGGCCTGCGGGATGGTGAGCTGCATGCCTTCGACCCCGAGGTGCGGCAAGCCGAGCGCGTGCGGATCGCCGTAGGGCGCCAGGTCGGCCACCTTGCCCTCGTTGCCCTGGCCCGGGAACAGCGCCTGGGGGAGGCTGGCGTAGAACATGCCGAGCCCGGCCGCATGCCGGTCGTCATCCCCGCCCAATTGCCGGCCGATGCAGGCGATGCGTTCGCGGTCGACGCGGTGGCAGGAGGCGACTTCGCGCCGCCCGTCGGCCCCCGGGCTGCCCCGGCCCCCCACGACCATCACCGCCGCCTCGCGGAAGGGAGACGGGTGGAAGGCGCCGACCACCTGCGCCAGGTGCTGCGGAATGCGGGCGCGCCGCGCGCCGCGGGCGAAGGAGAGCGTGCTGTCGCCGTCGCTGCTGGCCTCCTCGCTGACCACCCCGTCGGCAACCCCGCCGGACGCATGGCATTCGACCAGTACGTCGAGCGGCCGCTCGAGCCCGGACAGGCGGGGCAGGTAGAACGCGCCCATGTCGCCCGGTTCTCCCGGGTGGTGCTTGTGGCGCGTGAGGCGCTCTTTCTGGATTGCCCATTGCACGTGCGAGCCGTGCATGAGGCAGACGCTCGCATGCCGGCCGCGGTTTATGCCGAGCACAACGGGGGTATCGTCCATCGTTTTCTCCTGGTTAGCGCAGCGGCAGGTCAGTGGGTCGAACACCGGGGGCGAAAGCCGGTGTCGTATGCCGGAATGAAAGCGGCGGGCAGCATGCGGTGGTCAGCCATTCTTTGAGCGCGACCGTTCAGGATTAGTTCGCGGCCACGCGGCGAATTCGGCCCGCCGCGCCGGGCCGGCGCCTGTACGTTGCCGGGAAAGGCGGTATCATCATTGGATCCTGGCCACCATCCTCCCGACCATGCTCCAGACGCCCGCCTCCTTCACGCCGCTGTTCGCGCCGCATCCCGATCCGGAACCCTTGAACTTCATTTTCCACAAGGGACAGCTCCTGGTGCGCGAAGACGGGCCGGCATTGCCGGACGTGGCGGCGCTGGAGCGCATGGGCGTGGCGCCCGCCACGCTGCAACCGCTGGGCTTGCTGGACGGGCGGTATTGCCAGGCCGGCTGGTTCGACCTGGAACCCGCGCTGCCGCCGGGCCATGCCTGGCGCGGCCTGCGCGCGCTGTTCGGGGCGATCGACGAGGCGCTGGTGGGCGTCGCGGGCCGTGCGGCGCAAGTGGCCGAATGGGCGCGCACCCACCGCTTCTGCGGCGTGTGCGGCAGCGGCACCGTGCTGGCCGTCGGCGAGCGCTGCTTCAAGTGCGTCAATTGCGGCCACATGGCCTATCCGCGCATCTCGCCGGCCATGATGGTGCTGATCCGCAAGGGCGACTCGGTGCTGCTGGCCAAGCACCTGCAGCATGCGACGCAGCGCTTCGTGCCGCTGGCCGGTTTCCTGGAAGCGGGCGAGTCGATCGAGGAAGCGATCCACCGCGAGGTGTTCGAAGAGGTGGGCCTGCGCGTGCACAATCTGCGCTACTTCGCCAGCCAGTCGTGGCCGTTCCCGCATTCGCTGATGCTGGCCTTCACGGCCGACTATCTCGAAGGCGAGATCCGGGTCGATACCAGCGAGATCGCCGAGGCGCGCTGGTTCGGGCCGGACGACGAATGGCCGGAGCGGGTGCCGCAGATGTCGATCTCGAGCGTCCTGGTGGACGCCCATCGCCCGCCCGGCCGTTAAAGACCGGCCAGCGGACGCACGCGGGGCTGCACGCTCAGGAGTGGACTGGCGCCACTGCCGGGGCCACTGCCGGGGCCACTGCCGGGGCCACTACGACGGTCACGCCATCCGGCGCGCGGGCGGCGGCCGGCGTCGGCGTGGGCGCCAGGGCCTGTTCGACATTGAACGGGGCCGGCTTGGCGCCGGTGCCGCGCAGGTTGATCGCGCGCTGCAGGATGTCGAACCAGAATGGCGCGCCGAACAGGGTGGTGCTGGCGGTGACCAGCCAGCCCGAGGCCTGCAGCGCGAACGCGGCATCGAGCACCGGCGGAAAGAGTTGCCAGCCGATCGGCAGCACCCACAGCTGGGCCATCACCTCGGCGTCCAGCCCGTCGGGCACGGCGGTGATGTGGGCCGCCATGGCGGGATGCTGCCACAGCGTCTGGAACAGGTGGATGCTGTCGATGTTGAACAGGATCGTCAGCAGCAGCGAAACCAGGAACGAGATCAGCAGCTGGCGCCGCTTGTAGACGCCGGACAGGCGTTCCATGGCGGTTTCGAACCAGCCGGCAAGGGCCGCCTGGAAACGCTGCAAGTCGCCGTCCGCCTGCCGGTACAGGGTCTGCAGGGTGCGCCGCAATTGAGGATCGGGGATGGCGGCGATGTCGGCCTCGAGCGAGCCCTGGGTGCCGCGGATGGCGTCGATCAGCGCGATCGCGAAGTTTGCCGGTTCGATGTAGGATGGCCGATGCCTGGCGGGCAGGCGTGCGCCGGGATCGAGTCCACCGGCGCGCGGGTTGACCAGCGGATGCGCATACAGCACCCGCGCCGTGGCCTCGAAGCGGGGATCGTTGAGCATGCGCTTGACGGCATCCTGCAGCATGCTGGCGCGCAGGTGGAAGCTGGCGGCCAGGGCCTCTTGCAAAGTGGTGACGACCAGCGCCAGGGTGCCGTAGCAAAATGCCAGACCGATGGCGACTTCCAGAACCGTGCTGCCGAACATAGCGCTCTCCCAGGCTGGAACCACGCTCAACGCTAAGCGAGATGTGTCATATCGGATTTAATTTTCCTCAAGAATAGGGTGGTCGCCAGCCGGTGACAGTGCTTCCCTATATACTTGCGGCAATCGTTTTTTTAAGGTGCACCATGTCTGACAAAGAAGCTTTCACCGAACACGACTGGCGTCGTCTCCTCACCAGCCTGGGCGAAAATCCGGAACGTCCGGGCCTGGTCGAAACGCCGGCGCGCGTCGCGAAAGCCTGGAAACACTGGACCTCGGGCTACAACCAGGATCCGGTGGAAGTGCTCAAGGCGTTCGAGGATGGCGCCGAGGAATACAATGAACTGATCGTGGTGCGCGGCATCCCGGTGTATAGCCACTGCGAACACCACCTGGCGCCGTTCTTCGGCAAGGCCACCGTCGGCTACCTGCCGAACGGGAAGATCGTGGGCCTGTCCAAGCTGACCCGCCTGGTCGACATCTTCTCCAAGCGCCTGCAGGTGCAGGAACGCATGACGATGCAGATCGCCAATGCGCTAATGGAAGTGCTGGAACCGAAGGCCGTCGGCGTCGTTGTCAAGTGCCGCCATATGTGCATGGAAAGCCGTGGCATCCGCGCCATCGGCGAAGAAACCATCACCTCGACCCTGCTGGGCGAACTGCAACCGAACCTGGCGCTGCGCACCGAGTTCCTCGCGCTGGCGCGCGACTGAGATCCCTGGAATAGGTTACCTTGTAAATACAACGGGAACCTGTTCCAGATCAGGACCTCCAAGTTGTTTTGGAGGTCAGTATGGATCGTCCAGCCTATCCCAGTGATATTCCCCGCGAGCAGTTCGAGGCGATTCGCACCATGCTCGAGGCGGCCCGGCGCAAGACGCGTCCGCGCAAGCATGATTTATACGATGTGTTCTGCGCCGTGCTGTACTTCCTGCACACCGGCACCACCTGGCGTGCGATGCCTCCCGGCTATCCGCCCTGGCGCACCGTGCACGAGTATTTCACCCAGTGGACCATGCAGCGCGAGAACGGCCAGTCGCTGCTAGAAAGTGTGCTGGAGAGAGCGGAGAGACCGGCCGAACTTGCCCAGCTGCGCTCCCTGCTGCACAAACGCTAGGCACTGCCCGCAGGCTGTCACTTCTTTGTCACATTCTGTTGCACTTTGCCAAAGGTGTGCAGGAATGGATGGGCTAAGCTATGGAAAAAGTTATCAATTTTTCATCAATAGCCCCGCGCCATGATCGAGCACGTCAACCTCATCCTGTTTTCCGTCCTGAACGCCCACGCTGGCCTGACTGGCTGGCAATTGCTGGGGGCTGTGTTTGCGGCCGAATGGCTGATTTTCCTGGTGCCGTTTTCCCTGGTGCTATTGTGGGTCAGCGGAACGGGACCGCGGCGCGAGGTGGCGCTGCGCGCCTTCCTGGCGGCGGCCTGTGCGCTGACCGTGAACGCCATGATCGGCCACCTGTGGTACAGCCCGCGTCCCTTCGTGGCCGAGATCGGCCATACCTTCCTGCGGCATGCCCCCGACAGCTCCTTCCCCAGCGACCACGCAACCAGCATCTTCTCGGTGGCGCTGGTGCTGGCCTTCAGCCGCGTACCGCTGGCGCGCAGCCTGGGACTGGTGATGCTGCCGCTGTCCCTGATCGTGGCCTGGTCGCGCGTCTATCTGGGCGTGCATTGGCCGAAAGACATGATCGGCGCGCTGCTGGTGTCGGGCGGCTTTGCACTGCTGGCCTATACGCCGCTGGCCCAGGCCGCCTGTACACGGGCGCTGCCGGCGCTCGAGCTGGTCTATCACCGGCTGCTGGCGCTGCCGATCGGTCGCGGCTGGCTGCGGCCCTGATTTCCTGATTATTCGGTCGGCGCTTCCGGCTTTTCGAAGGTCAGCTTGTCGTCGTCCCCGAGTTCGAAGATCCCCAGCGGCAGGCCGGTGATGGCGTCGGCATCCGGCGCTTCCTGCCCGGTGCAGTCCGTGGTGTCGATCTGCCAGGCCTGGTCGTCGGCGCGCAAGGTATAGACGTTGTTGCCGTTGCCGAACAGCTCGACCTGCAAACCCGACAGCCATACCGAACCCAGCTCGAGCTGGCGCTGGCATTCCGGCAGGCGCGACATGATCACGCGCAGCGTTCCTTCCTTGGTCCAGAAAGTATCCTTTTCGACCCTGACCGTGATCGCGTGATCGGTATTGGGATCGATGGAATAGGTGGCCGTCTCGATGAAGCAGCCGGTCAGCAGCAGGGGAGCCAGGAAGATGGGGAGTAGACGCATCGGCAGTGTCATTGTTCATTCATGCAACAGTGTGGTGTGCCGAGTATAGCAATAGCGATAAGGGCCAGGCCAATTCAGGCGGACACCATGGATTGCCGTTTTGCGCCATCATGCGCCGCATGGAACAGAACGACTACGATGTGCTCGGCGGTACGGACCAGCTTCGTCCCATCAAGATGTGGACCCGGGGCGTGCCGGTCGAGCCCGAAGCGAAGGAGCAGTTGTCGAAACTGGCGCAACTGCCGTTCGTCTTCCACCACGTCGCCGTCATGCCCGACGTCCATGTTGGCAAGGGATCGACGATCGGTAGCGTGATCCCGACCCTGGGGGCCGTGATCCCGGCCGCGGTCGGCGTCGACATCGGTTGCGGCATGATGGCCGCCAAGACCACGCTGCGCGCCGAGGACTTGCCCGACAACCTGGGCAAGCTGCGCAGCGCCATCGAGCAGGCGGTGCCGCATGGCATGTCGCCCAAGACACGCAATGCCAGGGGCCGCGACGCCGGCTCCTGGGACAAGCCGCCGCCGGCCGCCGATGCCGGCTGGGCCAGGCTCAAGGATGAGTTCGACGAAATCTGCCGCAAATACCCGAAGCTGCGCCATGCGAACCACTACAAGCACCTGGGCACACTGGGTAGCGGCAACCACTTCGTCGAGGTCTGCCTGGACGAGGAAAACTTCGTCTGGCTGATGCTGCATTCCGGCTCGCGCGGCGTGGGCAATGCGATCGGCACCCATTTCATCGAGCTGGCGCGCCAGGACATGCGGCGCCACATGGTCAATCTGCCGGACCAGGACCTGGCCTACCTCGAAGAAGGCACCCAGTACTACGACGACTATGTCGAGGCGGTCGGCTGGGCCCAGAAGTTCGCGCGCATCAACCGCGAAGTGATGATGCAGAACCTGATCGGCGCCGTCCGCAGCGTGATCAGGAAGCCTTTCGAGACGCATGTCGAAGCAGTCAATTGCCACCATAACTATGTGCAGCGCGAGCGCCACTTCGGCAAGGACGTCCTGATCACGCGCAAGGGCGCGGTGTCGGCGCGCGAAGGCGAGCTGGGCATTATCCCCGGTTCGATGGGCGCGCGCAGCTTCATCGTGCGCGGCAAGGGCAATCCAGAAAGTTTCAACAGCTGCAGCCATGGCGCGGGACGCGTGATGAGCCGCACCGAAGCCAAGCGCCGCTTCACGGTGGCCGACCAGGAACGCGCCACGCGCGGGGTCGAATGCCGCAAGGACGAAGGCGTGATCGATGAAATCCCGATGGCCTACAAGGACATCGACGCCGTCATGCACGCCCAGCGCGAGCTGGTCGACGTGGTCCACACCCTCAAGCAGGTGGTGTGCGTGAAGGGATGAGCGCCCCATCTTCCACAAAGCGAGCCTGTCCATGATTGAAGACCAAAGCCTGACTGCCCGTTCCGGCAACGCGCCGGTAGCGCCACGCGCCGAGGTGAGCGATCCGGAGCACAATCCGGCGCCATCTACTCCGCCCGACAACCTGTGCCGCGCCGGCAGCTATGCCGGTCTCGTCACGGCGGTACGCAAGGCGGTCGAGCGCAAGGCCGACTTCGGCAGCTGAAGCGGGCTGAGGGGCGCTACCGCCGCGCCAGCGACAGCAGGTCGGCGGGCGCGCCGAACTCGCGCTCCGGCGCCGTCCGGCGCAGCATCTCGATCGGCGCATAGCCCCAGCTGACCGCGCCGAAGCCGATGCCGGCGCGGCGCGCGGCGTCGGCGTCGGTGCTCTGGTCGCCCACGTACAGCGCCTGCGAGGGCGGCGTGCCCGCCCGCCGCACCACCTTGCGGATGCGCGCGGCCTTGCCGAAGATCGACATCCCGCATTCGTACTGCCCCATCAGGGCCGCCAGCTCGGGGCCGAGCACGGCGCGCACGTTTTCCTCGGCATTCGAGGACACCACCGCCAGCCGCACGCCAGCGCGGTCGAGCGCGTGCAAGGTGGGGCCGATGCCGTCGAACAGCGGGATGCGGCCCGAGCCGGTGACGGCGCGCATGTGCTCGATAAAGGAGCGCGAGGCGAACGGCAGCTTCCAGGCCGGCATGCCGACGTGGCGCATGACGTCGCGCGGACCGTAGTGGCGCAGCCGCTCGGCCTGCTCGGCGTCGACGCGCCGGAAACCATGCTGGTCGGCGATATCGTTGAACACGCTCAGGAAGAAGGGCCAGGAGTCGGCCAGCGTGCCGTCGAAGTCGAAGATCGCCAGGCGGTAGCTCATGCGGGGAGCCGGGAAAGAATGGTCATGGCGCGATTATAGAAGAGGGCGACCATGGGACGACGCCATCGAAACCGAATGGCATGCGTTTTGCTTAACGGGAAGTAGATTTTACCCCTACCTCCCATGAACCAAGAACCCGATACCGATCTGGTGGAGAGCTTCCTGCCATACATGCAGGATGTCGTGAAGCGCCAAACGGCGCTGCATGAGCTGCACCAGACATGGCGCCTGATCGAGGCGTCCGCGAAGATGAATTGCCCGCTCGAGGCGCGCCTGCTGTTGCCGGCCGTGCTGGCCACGCGCACCGGCCTGGTGCAGCTGGAGCGCGACCTGGTCGCCAATATGGTGTCCGAAAAGGTGCGCCAGGTAACCCGCGAGGCCGCCACGCGCGCGCAGTATGCGCTCGACCTGCTGGTGCGCAACCTGTTCGAGCGCACTGCCGATGTGGGCTTCCTGGCGGCCGACCTCGACCTGTGCCGCTTCCTGGCGCGCCTGGCCGCCGGCGAGGCGCCTGACCGCGAGGCGGCGCGCCGGCGCCTGGTGGCCTACCGCGACAAGTACACCGTGTACGACGACATCGTGCTGCTGGCGCCGGACGGAGCGGTGCTGTTGCGGGCCGATGCCGGCGCCACGCTGGAGCGGAGCAGCGATCCCCTGGTAGAAGCCACCCTGGCGGCGCCGGGCTATGTGGAGACCTTCCGCGCCAGCGACCTGCGTCCCGGTGCGCCGCATGCATTGCTGTACTCGCAGGCCATGCGCGATCCCGACAGCGGCGCCATCCTCGGCGTGCTGTGCCTGAGTTTCTCTTTCGAGCACGAGCTGGACGCGATCTTCACTGCCTATGGCGGCGCCGACCGGCGCGCCAATATGCTGCTGCTCGATGCCGATGACCGCGTCGTCAAGAGCCTCGATCCGCTGTGGATCGCGCCCGGCGTGCGGGTGCCGGTCAACCTCGATGGCGCCCCGGCTCCGTGCCTGTTCGCCGGCCGCGAATACCTGGTCGCCACCGGCATCTCGCAGGGCTACCAGGGCTATCCCGGCCCGCCTGGCTGGAAGACGCAAGTGATGGTACCGCTCGAGCTGGCCTTCCGCGGCGCGCACCCGGACGCGGCGGCCCAGCTGGCGCCACGCATGCTGCAGGGACTGCTGTCGCACGCCCACACCTTCAGCCCGGCGTTGCATGCGCTGATGTCGTCGGTGCTCGGCGCCACCCAGGCGATCAAGCGCATCGTCTGGAACGGCAAGGTGACCAGCAGCGGCGCCGCTGCCGGCAATAGCGGCGGCCGCCTGGATCCGGTGCTCGACCAGATCACGGAAACGGGCGAACGCAGCGACGAGGCTTTTTCGAAGTCGATCCAGGGCCTGTACCAGACCGTGCTGGCGTCGAGCCTGCAGGAGGCCGGCGCCACCGCCCAGCTGCTGGTCGACATGCTCGACCGCAGCCTGTACGAGCGCGCCAACGACTGCCGCTGGTGGGCCCTGGCCGGCCAGCTGCGCCAGGCGCTGGCCGGCGGCGACGATCCACGGCAAGCCGAGGCGATCGGCGCGCTCCTGGGCCACATCAACGGCCTGTACACGGTGTACAGCCGCCTGTTCGTGTACGACCGCAGCGGCCGCATCGTGGCCGCCACCGGTTCGCAGGAGGTGGTGGGCAGCCGCATCGCCAGCGATACGCTGGGCGCCGTGTGCGGCCTGCGCAGCGAGATGGACCACTATGCCGAACCGTTCGGCGCATCGGCGCTGTACGACGGCCGGCCGACCTTCGTCTATCACGCGGCGATCCGCCACCCGGAGCGCGAAGCGACGGTGGTGGGCGGCATCGGCATCGTGTTCGACAGCGGGGTGGAGCTGCGCAATATGCTGGACAGCGGCGTCGCCGGCCGCGCCGACATGCAGGCCTTCCTGGTCAGTCCCGACGGCCGCGTGCTGTGCGGCACCGACCCGGACCAGCCGGCGGGGACGCAACTGGCGCTCGATCGTTCATTGCTGGAGGCGGCGGCGCGGCACGGCGCCGCGCGCCGCATCGTGGAGCATGCCGGCCATTACTGCGTGGCGGCCTGCGCGCGCGCCGGGGGCTACCGCGAGTTCCGCGCAGGCGCCAGCCGCGAGGAGCCGGTGCTGTCGGTGCTGCTGCAATCCTTCGGGCCGGTGCGCGAGGAGGCCGAGCTGGCGGCGCTGGCCGGCGCCGAACGTGTAAGGTCGGAGCACGAGCATGGACGCGACTATGCGCTGTTCCAGGTGGCCGGCGCCCTGATGGCGCTGGACGCCGCGGTCGTGATCGAGGCGCTGCCGTTCGCGCGGGTCAAGCGCACGCCGCCGACGGACGGCGCGCGCATCGGCATGCTGGACGTCGAGGCCGAGCTTGGGCAGCACCCTGGCCAGGTAAGGCGGCCAGGTTTCGTCTGGGTGTTCGACCTGGCGCGCCTGGTCTCCGGCCGTGCGCATGCGCCGCGCGCGGACGGCCAGGTGATCCTGGTGCGCCACGGCGCCACCACGGTCGGCCTGGTGGTGGACGACGTGCATTCGGTGCAGCGCTTCGATCCGGCGGCGTCCACCGCCATCGGGCTGGCGGGCGACGATGCCGCGCTGGCGGCCGGCCTGATCAAGGCGAACGGCGGCGCGCTGCTGATCCAGGAGCTCAGCGCGCAGCGCATCCTGGAGCGGGTCTGCGGCGCGCCGGTGACCGCCTAGCGCATCGCCTGCAGCAGGCTGGCGCCACCCTGCGACTGGCGCAGCCGCGTCGAGTCGCGCCCCGGCGACAGGCCGAAGAAGCGCGCGTATTCGCGCGAGAACTGCGAGCTGCTCTCGTAGCCGACCGCATGGCCGGCGCGCGCCGCATCCTTGGCGCCGGTGAGCATCAGGCGCCGCGCTTCCTGCAGGCGCAGCTGCTTCTGGTATTGCAGGGGGCTCATCGACGTCACCGACTTGAAGTGCTCGTGCAGGGTCGATGAACTCATGCCCACGTCGCCGGCCAGGCGCTCGATGCTCAGCGGGCGGTTGAAGTTATCCTTGATCCAGCAGATCGCGCGCGTGACCTGGGCCATGCGGCCTTCGCCGCGTGCGATGTGGCGCACCACGTCGGCGTGTTCGCCGGTGAGCAGGCGGTAGTGCAGCTCCTTGAGCAGCAGCGGGGCCAGGACCGGGATGTCGTCCGGGTTCTCGAGCAGGCGCACCAGGCGCGCCGCGACGTCGGCCAGGCCGGGCGTGGTCTCGCTCAAAAACAGGCCGCGCGCCGACGCCGCGCCGCGTGCGCGCGGGATGGGGCGTCCCGGCAGTTCGAGGTCGAGCGCGGCCAGCATCTGCGGATCGAGGTCGACCCGCAGGCACAGATAGGGCTCTTCCTCGCTGGCCTGGGTGACGCAGCCGGTCACCGGCAGGTCGACCGACACCACCAGGAACTTGGCGGGATCGTAATGAAAATCGCTGCCGGCCAGCGACACCAGCTTGGCTCCCTGGGCGATGATGCAGACCGCCGGCGCATGCACCACGTGCAGCGGGTCGGTGGTGCGGTCGCTGCGGATCAGCCACATGCCCGGCACCTGGCTCCGGTGCATGCCTTCGTCAGGCGCATGGCGGGCGATCAGGTCGGCGAGGTCACGGATCGCTTGCATTGTCGGCCTCCTCGTGGCATGGTGATTGGTGCCCCTATTACACCTTATTAACGGGGTACGATGCTCCGCAAGACTTGCCCAATCCTCCGGAAATGGCGCTAGACGACGCCACCGTTGGCGCGCAAGACCTGGCCGTTGATAACAATCTCAGTAGCAGAACTCATTATTGGCGGTCATGCAGACGGTGGCGACCCGTTTCCGTTCCACGTAGTCGGGCCGTGGCACGCTGGCGTCGTCCGGGCAGGCGCCAGCGCCATTGCAGGCGACCGACTCGATCCGGTAGATGTGCTTGATGACCGATACCGGCGCCCCGCTGGCATCGGCTTGCTCGCCTTCGCGATAGACGCGGTAGGAACACGTGACCTTGACGTTGAAGCCGGCGTCGCTGACGAAGTCGGTGAGGCTCGCGGTGCTGCCGGCCTCCGTGCAGCGGCTGCCGAGGTCCTGGTAGACCCATTCGATGCCGCCGCGCGCGGCCAGACCAGCGCGAGCTGAGAGCAAGGCCTGGTTGACGGTGGTTTGCTGGGTATTGGTCAGCTGCAGCAGGGCCACCGCGATCCCGGCGATCACCACCAGGAACACGATCGCCGCGATATAGGCGAAGCCGGATTGTGGGCGCGGTTGGCTCATGGCACGTTGTCCACGTGGGCGCCGATGATGAGCGGGACCGACTCGCCCTTGTCGCTCAGGGTCAGCTGCAGCTGGATGAAGCCGCTTTCCTGGGTCGCGCCCTGGTTGGGGGAATAGATGAAGGCGCAATGCGATACCTTGTCCGCGACCAGCGCGGCGCCGGCCGGCGCCTCGCTCGGGCAGGTCGGTTCGGGATGGAAGGCCGCGTCGGCGAGGCGATACAGCTTGCCTGCCCCAGTGCACAGGTAGGTGACGACTTTTTCGTCCTTTGGCACGACAACGAAGCGTCCGCCGTCATAGCCCGGGGGGATCTGGATGGCGGCGTCGAGGGTGATGCTGGAGACACCAGTGGCGGCGTTCGTGGGGGCGCCCGATGCATTGACGATGCCGACGTTCACCTGCTTATAGACGTCGTCCGTGTTCTGGTTGCCGATCACGATGGCATCGCCCTGGACGGGCGTGTTGGTGGCCTCGGTCAGCACATCGAACCGGCTCCTGGCTTCGGTATCGTCGAGGAAGTCGCCGGCCACAGTGTTGCCGTCGATGTGAGGACCCATGCGATAGCGGCCGCCATCCTTGGTCGGCACCAGTTCCATGCACGTGGACGACCCGAGCCGCAACGAATTGGGCACCGCGCTGCGCACTTCGCCGACGATCTTGCGCAGGGCGGTGTCGGCCTGGTTGGTCAGCGCCGCGCGCTGCCCGACCAGCAGGTAACTGCGGATTGCCGGCAGCAGTTGCAGGACCAACACGCCGCCGATGATGCCGATCAGGACGATGACGACGATCAGCTCGACCAGCGTGAAGCCACGCGCAGGCAGGCGCCTCATGGTGTTGCTGGCTGCCATGGCCGGGTCCTCCATCCGGTGAGCTGCAGTTGCTGGCCGCCGCGTTCCGTCACCACCACCTGGATGCGCCGGGCATCGGCGGCATCGGCGACGTTCGTCAGCGTTGTCGGGGTGACGCTGACCGCGACGTCGTAGCGGTCCAGGCCCGCGACTGCGCTGCCGTCCACGGCCACGATGCCGCCGGCGGTCGCATACTTGTTGTAGTGGCCGATCTCGGTATAGTCGGCGCGGCCTGCGGGCTGTGCGGCGTTGCCACCGTCGGTCAGATAGGGCTTGAGCATGACCTCTTCCATCATGGTCTCGGCGATCGCCAGCATTTGCTGGGTGATCAGCGGGTCGGCGCTGGCGACGTTGGCGCGGTTGTAGACCGCGACCAGGCCGGCCAGCGCCGTGCCCACGATCACGATGGCGATGATCAGCTCGACCAGGGTCATCCCGGCCATGCGCTTAATTGACAAGGCCGGTCCTCCCGTCGACGTGGATCGTGCGCCGTACGCCACTGGAATCGCTGACCGTGATGTCGAAGCCCGTGAGCGGTGCGTCGCCCGCCGTGGCGGCGATGGTGCCGTCCGGACGGAAGAACAGGGCGGGCCGCGGGTTGTTCATGCTGATCTTGTCATCGTTGCTGTCGAACGTGCCGTCCCCGGCGCCGTCGAGCTGCAGGTTGCAACTGGCGGTGCCGGCAGTCGGGCTGATGCGCAGTTGGAGAGTGCGTTGGAGGGTCGTCACGCACACGATGCGGCGCTTGGCCACCGCGCTCTTCTGGGCGGTGCGCAATGCGCTGGCCACCTGGTCGCCGAAGACGATCGCATTGATGCTGTTCTCGCCCATCAGCCGTGGGATGCCGATCGCGGCCAGCACGCCGATCAGCACCATGACCGTGATCAGTTCGACCGTCGTGAAGCCGTCCTGCGGCCTAGTGTGCTTCAATTGAACACCTCGCGCATGTGGATGATGCGGCGGCTCTCGGGCGCGAAGATGCCGAAGGTGGCGCGGCCGGATGGGTCGGTGCAGCCGCTGAGCGATTGCAGCCAATGCAGGTTGGCGAACGATGTCTGAGGATGCGACTTCAGGCAGGATTGGTCCTGCCCGGTGCCTGCGCCGGCGCCGAGGTTGAATGCGATGTCGATCCAGCCCGCCGTATCGCCCTGGACTGGCAGTTTTGCCTTGCCGCCCTCGAGTTTTAGATCGGATAAGACCTGGGTCTTGGGCTTGGCGCCGTTTCCGTTGGCATGCGCATGCGAGGTCTGTGCGATGGCCGCCGCAGGCACGATGGTGAAATCATCCCGGTTGTTGAACAGCCAGCTCTTGCCGCTCCAGTATTCCGCCGTGACTGGTAGATCGAGCGTGGAGCCTGCGCGGCCGAATAGCGTGGCGATGCGCAGGCGTCCGCTGCGGATTTCCGGCTGCGCTTTTTCATGGGCTTTTTCGCCCGCCGACGTGATGTCGTGGCCGGCAGGCAGGATGCCGGTGGCCGCCTTGTTTGCTACGCGCAGGCGAATCGGCGTGGGCGTGGTGCGCGCGTTACCGAACTGGAAGGTCGCCTGGGGCGACTTCGTCGAAGAAGTCCAAGTGGCGATGCCTGCCACGAAATCGCTCGCCGCGAGCGTTCCGGCAAGTGTGCCGAAATCGTCGGTAAACGGCGTGCCTTCGGTATCGACAGCACTCAGGGTAAATGCGTGATCCGACCCATACACGGCCGGATAATTGGTGGTCGGCTGGCCCTTCGCGTTCATGGCCGTGATCTTGAGCGGAATCGGCTCGCGCGAATAATAGAAGGTCAGGTCCTTGCCGTCCTGCTGCACGATGCGCGCGGTGTCGTTCAGCTCGACCTGGAAGTACATCGGCACGAAGGGGCCGACGGTGCTCGTCGTGCAGGGCTCCGGTTCATTCTTGCCTGTAGTGCTGACGGTATCCAATTCGGTGCCCAGGAAATCCTGCAAATCCGCCCGCAGGTTGATCGAGCCGGCTTCGGAATAATTCGCCGCTACCGTTGCCTTGCCGTCGGTGAACTCGGTCATGACGGGCGCCAGCGCGCCTTTGGTGCAGGGCATGCTGACCGTGGTTCTGGTTGCATTAGCGGTGGTGGGATAGCCGGCCTTGTTGAAGTTGGGTGTCGTGGCGCCGCCTGCGTTTCGTGCGGTCAGCTTCACGTCGAAGTCCAGGCCGGCGCGCAAGGGGCTCGGAGTGACGATGTCGAAATGGTCCGGTGCGGCCGTGAACGTGTGGGCGCCGCTGATCTCATCGGTCTTGGCACTCAGCGTCACCTTGCCGGCGTCGGTGTAGGTCAGGCCGATCTGCGCTTTGGCGTTGCCGTCGAAAGCGGTGTCCCACAAGACCAGCTTGGTGGCTGAGCACATCAGTTCGACAGGATTGGCGGGATTCGTTCCGAGCGTGCGCGCGAGCATCACCGGCATGGTGCCGCTCGTCGGCTCACCATGGCTGCAGGTGTACTGGACCGGCTTGGTGACATTGATGAAGGCCGGTTTGCATTCGGCGCCGTTCGACTTGAGCGCCTGCAGTTCGGCCGTCACCCAGTTGCCGGCCTTGTGGTTCGGCACCTTGATCTGGAAACCGACGTCGCCCGTGAAGTTGACGTCGCAACTGGACGAATTGTTCGAACTGTTCTTCGTGTTGCGGCACCTGAACTGCGTCGCCCCGCCGTCGAGCGTCAGCGACAGCTTGTTGACGCCCTTGCGGGCGCTCGATACCTGGACCGTGCCGGAGCCGATGAAGTTGGCGCTGGCGCCGCCCGGCTGCATGATCACCCTTGTGGAAGTGGCGAGCTTCTGGCTGCAGTCGTCATTCGCGCACGCACTGACCTTGACGTCCTTTGTCGAGCAGGTGGCGACGTCGTTGCCGTCATGTTCGATGAGGAAGTGGCTGAACGTGCCGCCTACGGGTTTTGGACTTTCGCAGCGCGGCCCATTGGCGGTATTGACCGGATAATCGCTCTGGTTGTCGACGCAGTCGCAATATCCCGGCCGCGTGCCCTTCTTGCAGAAGATCTTCTCGCTGACGCGACCATGCCAGTACAGGGTCGCGAAGTCCACGGCAGCATTGCCGTTGACAATCGCGTCCGAGGCTTCCAGCTTGAGTTGGCCGGTATCGACGTCGCCCTTGATGCGCACGGCGTGCCCCATGGTGAGGTATTTGGCCGCAGTGACCTTGCCGGTGACGACGCTGCTGGCCGCATACATGTCGATCTCGGGCGAGGTGATGTCGCCGTTGACCGTGCTGCCCGAGGCCAGCGTGAAGCGGCTGGTTGCGACGATATTGCCTTTCAGGGTGACGGGCGAACTGGTGGTGACGACGGTGCCGCTGATCGCGCCATCGATGTTCGCGTGCGATCCGATCGTGATCGGCCCTTTCGAGGTCACGGTGCCCACGATGGTCGACGGCGAATTGAGCGTGATCGAGGTCGTGCCGCTGATCGGTCCGCGGATCGACGAATGCGAGCCCACCGTCAGGACGTCGCTGGCCTTGACCGCGCCGGTGATCGTGACCGAAGCATCGAGGGTGATGGCGGTGCCGGTGACATCCGAGCCCACGCTGCTGCTGGAGCCGATCGTTACCCGCCCCGCCGAGGTCAGGCTGCCGCCGATCTTGACAGACGAGTTGGTGGTGACCTCGGATCCGCTGACCGCGCCGGTGACGATACTGCTGGAGCCGATCGACACAGCGCCTGGCGACGCCAGGTTGCCGGTAACCGTGACCGATGAGTCGGCGGTAATGGATGCGCCGGTGACGCCCGCGCCGATGCTGCTGCTCGAGCCGATCGACACCGCCCCCGTCGCGTTCAGGCTGCCGCTGATCTTGACCGACGAGCCGACGGTGACCTGGACGCCACTGACCGAGCCGTTAACGATGGCGCTGGTGGCGACCGACAGCGCGCCTTTCGACACCATATTGCCGGTGATCTGGAAACCCGCTTCGCCACCGAGCGTCATGGAGCCAGCCGTCACATTGGCCGTCACGCGGATCGGCCTGGTCAAGGTGAACTCGCCGGCCGCGTCGAACGAACCGCCGGAAATGCTGATTTTTGCCGGGTTGATCCCGTTGAGGTTGATGGAGCCGCCACTGGTCAGGCGTGCGCTGCCGGACATCGACACGCCATAGTCCCAGCCTGGACTGACACTGGATTTAATATGGACGCTGTAGCCGTTGGCGATCGCCATCGAGTCGTCCCATGCGGTCGAGGGCAGGTTGCCGCAGGTGTAGGCATTGCCGTCAAGTTGGCAACCTTTTACTTTATTTCCATTGAATGCATGCACCTCTCCAGCTTCGGCCGGCGCCTGGCTCAGGCATAGGGCGCCCAGCAGCAGCCACGCCCACAGGCGTAACGCTGGAGTCGGAATCGCGAGGAAGACGGAAGGTAAATGCACGAAGACCCTGACGCTATGCGTAATGCCCGAAAGTGTGCACCGGATTGCCGCCAGGCGACAATAAGTTTTTCACTTCGGCAACGATTCCCCAGCTTTCCCCGCCAATAATGCGTTCCCCCGACAACGGTGTGTGACTATCAGGGAAACAGACTTACAATAGTTTCCACCTTACTAACGCTTGCGGACACCATGGCTCATATCCAACCTGCCGGCTGGCGCGAGATGGCCGTCACCGGCGCCGCCGCGCGCGAGATCGAAACCCTGAGCTACCTCGAGCAGCGCCTGGCCGACACTCCCTACGTGATCTACCACGGCGTGCACTGGACGAATGTCGAGCAGGGTTACTCCGTATATGGTGACGTCGACTTCATCGTACTGGCCCCGAACGGCCGCATGCTGGTGATCGAGCAGGTCGCGGGCTTTCTCAACGAGACGCCGGAAGGCCTGGTGAAAAGCTACCAGGGCAAGCCGCGCAAGATCCGCAGCCAGATCCTGACCACCATCGAGGGCCTGACCAGGCGCTACCACGGCACGCTGTCGGTCGACTATCTGCTGTACTGCCCCGACTACATCGTGCGCGACCAGCAGTTGGCGGGAATCGACCCGGACCACATCATCGACGCCACCAACAAGCCCAAGCTGGCGCGGGTGATCCGCGAGTCGCTGCCGGTCACTGACCGCACCGACGACTTCGACAAGGTCACGCGCTTCCTGGGCGACACGCTGAACCTGCGGCCCGACCCCAGCGCCATGATCGGCAACGCGGTCAAGATGGTAACGCGGCTGTCGGGCGGCCTGGCGACATGGGCGCGGCGGCTGGAGTTTTCTCCGTTCCGCCTGCACGTGATCGGCACCGCCGGCAGCGGCAAGACCCAGCTGGCGCTGGCCGAGTACACGGCCGCGCTCGACGCCGGCCTGCGTCCGCTCTACGTCTGCTTCAACCGGCCGCTGGCCGACCACATCGAACGGCTGGTGCCGGCCGGCGGACGGGTCGCCACCTTCCACATGCTGTCCGACGCCTGGCTGCGGGCGCAGGACGTCACGCCCGACTACGGCGCGGCCGACGTCTGGGACAAGATCGAAACCTCGATGACGGGCGCCGAGCTGCCCGAGACCTGGCAGTTCGACGTGGTGATCGTCGACGAGGGCCAGGACTTCTCGGTGGCCTGGCGCGATATCGTGCTGCGCATGCTCAAGCCGAACGGGCGCGCGATCTGGATGGAGGACCCGGACCAGAACCTGTACGGCCGCGCGATGGTGCCGCTGCCGGGCTGGGTCACCCTGCATTCGCACACCAACTACCGCAGCCCGCGCCAGATCGTCGACATGCTGACGGAGCTCGGCGCCGCGCGCCAGCCGGTGGAGGCGGGCAGCCCATTCAAGGGCGCCGACATCGAGGAGCTGACCTATCCGGAAGGGGACGAGGAAGCGATGCTGGCCCAGACGCGGCGCGCCGTGACCTCCTGCCTGGCGGCTGGCTTCGGGCGCCAGGACATCGCGATCTGCGCGTTTCGCGGGCGCGAAAAATCGGCGATCCTGAAGCTCGACCGCCTGAGCGATGCGCACACGCTGCGCTCGTTCACCGGCGCCTATGATTTGTTCGGCAACCCGGTGTTTCGCGAAGGAGGCTTGCTGGCGGAGTCGGTGTACCGCTTCAAGGGCCAGTCGGCGCCGGCGCTGATCTTCACCGAGATCGATTTCGAGGAACTGGACGAGCGCGCGCTGCGTAAGCTCTTTGTGGGCATGACGCGTGCGCGCCTGAAGCTGGTGCTGGTGATGAGCGAACGGGCCTCGCTGCAGATACTCGACCGGATGAGCGGACCGGGAGCCGCCGAGTGAAGCGCGCGCCGCCTGGCGCGCGCCGGCGTATAGTCGGTGCATCCGGCCACATTGGCGGGGCACAGGAGGCAGCATGCGCGAAGCGACCCCGGGCACCACGTTCCACGGCCTGCCATTGACCTCCGAACAGCATAGCGAGATCCAGCACTACATCCACCGCCGGCAGCGCGCTGGCGAAGACTGGGACACGCCGGAACTGCAGGCCATGCTGGCCGACATGCTCGATCCGCCCGAGGCGGCCGTCCATTCCCCATCCGACGACGATGTATCGACCGCAGCCGAGCGCTTCACGGCCGGCCGCGACGACGGCGAAGAGCCGATGCCGCATTGAGCCAGTACGAACATTATTTTGTGCGCCGCACAAAAATGCTGTTATACTGGGTTGCTCGATCAGGTAACGCCTGCTCGAAAGTCCTCCGATCCGTGACCGCGCCTGTGCAGTGCGCGACTTTCCGGAGGACGTGTTTTCGGTATGTCAGTCAGCCTGTACAGCGGACGCACCACGCAGATAGCGCGGGCGCCCACAGCTCCGGCACCACGCAGATAGCATGGGCGGGAGCGGCGATAAATCGGTAATGCTTTGAAACGAAGCCCGCAGGATGCGGGCTTTTTTTTCATCCCTCTCCTGGCGTTGCATGCCGGGCCCTAACGATCCCCCGCATCCACGACGCCCGGCGCCTGCCGGCGCCACACCAGGAGAACCCGCATGGCAAAAGAAGAACTGATCGAAATGAACGGCCTCGTGTCCGAAGTGCTGCCCGAGCTGCGTTTTCGCGTCGAGCTGGAAAACGGCCACAAGATGATCGCCTATACGGCCGGCCGCATGAAGAAGAACCACATCCGCATCCTGATGGGCGACCGCGTCACGCTGGAGCTCTCGCCTTACGACCTGACCAAGGGGCGCATCGTGTTCCGTCATCTCGAGTCGCGCGGACCGGCCGGCCCGCGCCGCGCGCCACAGCGCCGCCGCTGATCGATCGGCGGCGCAGGCAGGGCGTTCCTCGCCCCGCCGCCCGCCCCGAACCTCAGGCCGCCAGCGCGGCCGAATTCTCTCCGCCCGCCGCCATGTGACGGTTCACCGCCGACAGCACCGACTTGAACGAAGCGGTCACGATATTGCTGTCGATGCCGACGCCGAACAGCGTCGGGCCATTCCCCACGCGCAGTTCGACGTAGCAGGCCGCGCGCGCATCGGCGCCCGAGCCGATCGCATGCTCGTGGTAATCCATCAGGCGGATATCCAGGCCCAGCGCCGTCACGAAGGCGTCGATCGGACCGTTGCCGGTGCCGCTGAAGGATTGCTGCGCATGGTGGCGCGTTACCGTCACGTCCAGCTGCACGTCATGCTCGCTGTCCTCTACCATGCGGTGCGAGACGTAGTGATATGGCTCGTCCTGCTCCAGGTATTCGCGCGCGAACAGCGCGTGCAGGTCGCCCGCGTTGATCTCGCGGCCGCTCTCGTCGGCCACGCGCTGCACGGCGCGCGAAAACTCAATTTGCAGGCGCCGTGGCAGCTGCAGGCCGAATTCCTGCTCCAGCAGGTAGGCCATGCCGCCCTTGCCCGACTGGCTGTTGACGCGGATGACGGCGTCGTAGCTGCGGCCCAGGTCGGCCGGGTCGATCGGCAGATACGGCACCTCCCAGATCGCGTCGGGCTGCTGCTTGGCGAAGCCCTTCTTGATCGCGTCCTGGTGCGAGCCCGAGAAGGCGGTGAACACCAGGTCGCCCGCATACGGATGGCGCGGATGCACGGGCAGCTGGTTGCAGTCTTCCACCAGCTGGCGCACGGCGTCGATGTCCGAAAAGTCCAGGCCGGGGTTGACGCCCTGCGTGTACAGGTTCATCGCCAGGGTGACCAGGTCGACGTTGCCGGTGCGTTCGCCATTGCCGAACAGGCAGCCTTCGACGCGGTCGGCGCCGGCCATCACTGCCAGCTCGGCGGCGGCAACGGCGGTGCCGCGGTCGTTGTGCGGGTGGACGCTGATGACGAGCGATTCGCGGTTGTTCAGGTTGCGGCACATCCATTCGATCTGGTCGGCATAGACGTTCGGCGTCGCCGCCTCGACCGTCGACGGCAGGTTGACGATCATCTTGTTATCCGGCGTCGGCTGCCACACGGCGCTGACCGCATCGGTGATCTGCTTCGAGAAATCGAGTTCGGTGGTCGAGAACGATTCCGGCGAATACTCCAGGCCCCATTGGGTATGCGGGTGCTGCGCCACCAGTTCCTTGATCAGCTGGACGCCCTTGACGGCGATCTGCACGATCTCGTCACGCTCCATATTGAACACCACGCGGCGGAACACCGGGGCCACCGAGTTGTAGACGTGGACGATGGCGCGCTTGGCGCCGACCGCCGATTCCACCGTGCGGCGGATCAGCTCATCGCGCGACTGGGTCAGCACGATGATGGTGACGTCGTCCGGAATGTGCTTGTCTTCCACCAGCATGCGCACAAAGTCGAAGTCGGTCTGCGAGGCGGACGGGAAGCCGACCTCGATCTCCTTGATGCCGATCTTGACCAGCATCTTGAAGAAGCGCAGCTTCTTCTCCACGCTCATCGGCTCGATCAATGCCTGGTTACCGTCGCGCAGGTCAGTGCTCATCCAGATCGGCGGCGTGGTGATGCTGCGGCTCGGCCACTGGCGGTCGGCCAGGGGGACGGCGGGGAAGGGACGGTATTTGGTGGCGGGGTTGTTCAGCATGATCGGGGCTCCTGATGGGGTGGTCACTGGGCGACCTTGTGGGTCTGAGGGGTGGCGACAGGCTGCCGGGCGGGCCACGAAAACGCTAGGCCCGGCAACCGATCGGTAGCTTTAGCAGCGCACGTGTCGGTGCGCGCAAGCCGGCCGCCAGGACGAACCCGGTGAGGAAAAACGATGGTGCGAAAAATTGGGTGGTAGACATCGGTGCGAATCCTACTGCTGTTGGGGCCGGCGGAGCCGGGACGTACGGCGGAGAGTTACGCGCGTAGTAGCAGGGCAGCCAGCGATAGCGCGCCGGCGGCTGGTAGGGTGGTCGACAGATGCAGGGTGAAAGACATATTTTCGACTTTAAGGAACTCTTGGCCGTATGTCAAGCGGGCAATTGGCAATTGTGGGAAAGAAAGTACGGGAAATTCGTTGTGTTGCTTAGGCAGATTGCTCGGCGAAAGTGTCACTTCAATGTCGTGGTGGCGCCGTGACGATGCAGTTTATGCAGCTACCATGGCTGAGAACAGGGGCGGGTAGTTTGCTGCGTGATAGCATCGAAGGCGGACCTTTCTGGAGAGATTCATGACCCGCCGTGCCGTGACCGATAACGCCCGACTCCGCCTCAAGCTGTGTGGCGCCGCCGCCCTGATGCTGCTGTGCTCCGCGTGCGGCGACGGCATCCCGAAGGACCAGGACGACGAGGACGGCGGCGATCCGCCGCCGGCGCCGGTGGCGGCGCTGTCGATCCTGGCGGGTGATCCGACCATTGAAGGCACGATGGATGGCAGCGGTACGGCCGCGCGCTTCAAATGGCCGCAGGGCATTGCGATCGATGCCGATGACAATCTGTATGTCGCGGACACCGGCAACTTCATTATTCGCAAGATCACGCCGGCAGGCGTGGTCACGACGGTGGCTGGGGCGGCCGGCACCAGCGGCTTTGTCGATGGCGATGCGGGTAATGCGCGCTTCGGCAATCCGGTGGCCGTGGCGGTGAGCCGGCGCGGGACGATTTATGTTGCCGATAATTTGCGCATCCGGAGCATCACGTCCGCAGGACGCGTCAGCACCACGGCCACGATTCCGATCGGGAGCAACGTTGGCGCGGGCCGGGTGGCTTCCGTGGTGCCTGGTGCGATCGCGGTCGATGCCAACGATAACCTGTTCATCACCAATAGCTACAGTACGCGCAGGATTTCGGGAGGCGACACGCTGATGCTGGAAGGCCAATCCGTCGTGAACGACCTGAGCGGCGTGAGCCTGTTCGAACCGCGCGGCGTGGCGCTGGACAACAGCAACAACCTGTTCGTGTTCGACCTGGATCGCGAGATCAGCCGCTGGAATCCGAATGGCCTGATTGGTGTCAACAATATGATTTTCCTGGCCGGCGCGGCGAATGCACGGGGGGCAATCAACGGCATCGGCACTGCCGCGCGCTTCGAGCAGGTGGTGGCGCTGACGGTCGACCCGCGCGGCAATGTGTATGCCGCCGATGCGATCAACAACCTGGTGCGCAGGATCACGCCGGAAGGCGTGGTCACCACCGTGGCGGGATCGACGCGGTCGACGACCCTGCGCACCGGCGACCTGCCGGGCAGCCTGGCCGACGTGCGCGGCATCGTCACGGATGGCAAGGGCAATCTGTATGTCACGTCCGGCAATGCGGTGGTCAAGATCAGGCTGCCGTAGGCGCTGACCCGCATCTTCGGATGATCGTGCAAGCTTCCCGGATGATCGAGCTAACGTGCGCCAGCGCATGCGCTGCACACTAGCCGGAAGCGGAAGAGCCGGGATGGCCTTCCCATTCAACGATCATCAAGGAGGACGATATGGAATTTTCTCGATCGGGTTCGGGTGCCTCGTCACGTTGGACGGCTGCCTGGGTGTTGATGGCTGCGCTGGTCTGGTGCGCGTCCGCGGCGCGCGCCGACAGCGGGTCTACGCAAGCGCAGGGCAACAAGGAAGCGGTCGGCAAGGCATTCGCCGCCTGGGCAGCCGGCGGGAAGACCTTCTTCGACGACATGCTGGCGCCGGATGTGGTCTGGACCATCAAGGGCAGCAGCCCGACCGCGCGCGTTCTTCGCGGCAAGCAGGCATTGATCGACGGCGCCGTCACACCGCTGTCGACCCGACTACAACGCCAGATTCGGCCCACGATCCGCAACCTGTGGGCCGATGGCGATCACGTCATCATCGAGTGGGACGGCGAAGCGGTGGCGAAGGACGGCAAGCCCTATCGCAACAGCTATCTGTGGATCTTCCGCATGCAAGGCGGCCGCGCGACCGAGGTGACTGCTTATCTCGACCTGGCGCCTTATGACGACGTGTTGCGGCGGGTGCCGGCCTCGCAGTAATCAGGCTGGCATTACGACAGCCTGCTTTCCATACTCGACCAACCGGCCGCCATGTTCACGTTGCCAGGCGGCGGCAGTCGGCTGGTCCGCAAACCAGATGTGCTCATGGTCGCCGAATGCGCCGAGATCGAGCCGGAACCGGTCCAGCACTTCCGGCGGACGGCGGTCGATGTCGCGCTTGCAGGCGTCCCAGGTCGCGTAGCCCAGCTCCGCGGCCAGCGTGCGGAATATGTGCTTGAGCTGCAGCGCCGTGCGTGCGTGGTAGAGCTGCGTGACGCGCGCGTCTGCCGTCTTTCCAGCCGCGTGCACGCGGCGCACGATGGGTAGGGCTTTGCTGGGCTGGTCCGAATGGACGCTGCGCAGCATGCCGCGGGCGTAGCGGCGCAGGAAATCGGTATTGGTATCGGGAGGGGTGTTTCGATGGAGGCGCATGCCAAGTCCTTTTCACATGGTATTGGCCGTTCTCGCTACGGCATCAGTGAATGAACAGGGGATGAACTCCTGAAAAACGGTCACGTCGTGGGACGTTGGCAGGTGCGCTGGCTTTCGCGAGAGTGGGCGTCCTGCACAGCCCGGAGCGGATGGTAGCACGAGTTTTATGTCTTGTTGTCGCTGTGTTGCAAACATGCCATGGCAAAAAAGGCGTAACCAGTCAGTGATCGTGTTTGATACCATCCCGAAATGAACGTTACCCCTACTCACCTGATCGCGACTTCGCGCATCCGCTACCGCCAGAATCTGGCGCTGACGCTGCTGGTCGTCACCGGCGTCATCAACTACCTCGACCGCGCCACGCTGGCCGTCGCCAATGAATTCATTCGCGCCGACCTCGGCCTCTCGCTCGGCGAGATGGGCGTGCTGCTGTCGGCCTTCTCGTGGAGCTATGCGCTGTGCCAGCTGCCGGTCGGGGCGCTGGTCGACAAGATCGGGCCGCGCTGGCTGCTCGGTGCGGGACTGGTGATCTGGTCGCTGGCCCAGGCCGCAGGTGGACTCGTCTCCACCTTCGGTTGGTTCGTGCTGGCGCGCGTCGTGCTGGGGATCGGCGAGGCGCCGCAATTCCCGGCCGCGGCGCGGGTAGTGAGCAACTGGTTCCCCTTGCGCGCGCGCGGCACGCCGACCGGTATCTATAACTCGGCCTCGCCGCTGGGCTTCGCGCTGGCGCCTTTGTGCCTGTCGCCGTTGATCGCCGCGACCAGCTGGCACTGGGCCTTCTTCATCACCGGCGCGCTGGGCATCGTCGCAGCCATCGTCTGGGTCATGCTGTATCGCGACCCGGTGCGCGAAGAGTTGACCGACGCCGAGCGTGCATACCTGGACGAAGGACAGACTTCGGAAGCCGCGCCGGCGGCGGGCTTCGCATCCTGGCGCGCGCTGTTCCGCCAGCGCGCCACCTGGGGCATGCTGCTTGGCTTCTTCGGCTCGGTGTATCTGAACTGGGTGTTCCTTACCTGGCTGCCGGGGTATCTGCGCACGGAGCGTCATATGGACGTGGCCTATGTCGGTGTGGCGGCGACGATTCCCTTCCTGTGCGGCTTCCTGGGTGCGCTGTCGGCCGGCTGGGCGTCGGACCAGATCACACGCCGCGCGAAATCGGTCGTGGCGGGGCGTCGAACGGCTGTGGTGCTGTCGATGCTGGGCATGGTGGCGTTCACGATTCCGGCCGCGCTGGTCGAGAGCAATACCGCGGCTATTGCGTGCATCTCGGTCGTGATCTTCCTGGCCAATGCGGCGTCGGCCTGCTCGTGGTCGCTGGTGACGGCAGTGGCGCCGCGCAGCCGCATTGCCTCGCTGGGTGCGATCCAGAACTTCGGCGGCTTTATCGGCGGCGCCCTGGCGCCGATCTTTACCGGCTATATCGCACAGGGCTGGTCGTTCGTGCCGGCATTGCTGACTGGCGCCGGCATCGCCTTCCTTGGCGCGATGTCATACCAGTTCCTGGTGGTTCGGCCGATACCCGAGCAGGATTGAGCAGCAATAAAAAACGGCCTCATGAAGAGGCCGTTTTGACTTGAAGTGCAATACGATCAGACGTCGATATTGCCAGCGCGCAGAGCATTGGCCTCGATGAAGTTGCGACGTGGTTCGACCTCATCGCCCATCAGCGTCGTGAAGATCTGATCCGCCGCAATGGCATCCTCGATCTGCACTTTCAACAAACGACGCACGGTCGGATCCATCGTGGTCTCCCACAGCTGCTCCGGATTCATCTCGCCCAGACCTTTGTAACGCTGCTTGGACACGCCACGTTCCGCTTCTTCACGCAGCCATTCCATCGCTTGATGGAAATCGCGCACCGCGAATTCCTTCATGCGTTCGCCTTCGCCGCGGCGCACGATGGCGCCTTCGCCCATCAGGCCCTGGAAGGTCGCCGCCGAATCGGCCAGCACTGCGTAATCCGCACCTGCGACGAAGTCGGCGTCGATCGACGTCACCTGCACGTTGCCGTGGTAGATGCGTTCGATACGCAGGGAATGCTTCTCGGACAATTCGTCCGAACGCACCTTGACCTGCACCGCCTTGTCGCCGATCGCGCTTTCCATGGCCTTGGCCGATGCCTCGGCGCTCTCGAGCGTCGTCAGGTCCAGCGCCACGCCGCCGCTGAAGATCGCGGTCAGTGCGGCGCGGTCAATCACGCGCGCCAGGCGCAGCATGATGGCGTTGGCCAGGTTGTACTTGCGTGCCAGTTCGCCCAGTGCTTCGCCATTCACAGGTTCCGCACCATCTCTTGGAATCAGCGACGCGGTGTTCAGCGCGAACGTCATCATGTAGCTGGCTTCTTCGACGTCATCTTTCAGATAACGCTCGTCACGGCCGGCCTTGACCTTGTACAGCGGCGGTTGCGCGATATAGATGTGGCCGCGCTCGACCAGTTGCGGCATCTGGCGGTAGAACAGGGTCAGCAGCAGGGTACGGATGTGGGCGCCGTCGACGTCCGCATCGGTCATGATGATGATGCGGTGATAGCGCAGCTTGTCGACGTTGAATTCGTCCGGGCCGATCGACGTGCCGAGGGTCGCGATCAGGGTCGTGATCTGCTCCGACGACAGCATCTTCTCGAAACGCGCCTTTTCCACGTTCAGCACCTTGCCGCGCAGCGGCAGGATCGCCTGGAATTTACGGTCGCGGCCCTGCTTGGCCGAACCACCTGCCGAGTCACCCTCGACGATGTACAGCTCGGCCAGCGCCGGGTCGCGTTCCTGGCAGTCGGCCAGCTTCGACGACAGGCCCAGGCCGTCCATGATGCCCTTGCGGCGGGTCAGGTCGCGCGCCTTGCGCGCCGCTTCGCGGGCGCGGGCGGCTTCGACGATCTTGCCGCAAATGATTTTCGCGTCGTTCGGCTTTTCCATCAGGAAGTCGGTCAGCGTCTTGGCGACGATTTCCTCGACCGGGCCACGTACTTCGGACGACACCAGCTTGTCCTTGGTCTGCGACGAGAATTTAGGTTCAGGCACTTTCACGGACAGCACGCAGGTCAGGCCTTCGCGCATATCGTCGCCCGAGATCTCGACCTTGGCCTTCTTGGCGAAGTCGTGCTCGTCGATGTACTTGTTGATCACGCGCGTCATCGCCGCGCGCAGGCCGGTCAGGTGGCTGCCGCCGTCGCGTTGCGGGATGTTGTTGGTGAAGCACAGCACCTGCTCGTTGAACGAATCGTTCCACTGCATCGAGACGTCGACCGAGATATTCGTGTTCTGGTCCGACAGGCGGTCGCCCGTTGCCTGGAACACGCTCGGGTGCAGCACGGTCTTGGCCTTGTTGATGTACTCCACGAAGCCGCGGGTACCGCCTTCGAAGGCGAACAGCTCTTCCTTGCCGGTGCGCTGGTCGGTCAGCTTGATGCTGACGCCATTGTTCAGGAACGACAGTTCGCGGATACGCTTCGACAGGATCTCGTAGTGGAACTCCACCAGCGTGAAGATCGTTTCGTCGGCCCAGAAGTGCACCTCGGTACCGCGCTTGTCGGTTTCGCCGGTCACCTTCATCGGGGAGACTTCGAAGCCGTCGCGCATCTCGATCAGGCGATCGACCGGGACGCCGCGCGTGAATTCCATCTGGTGTACCTTGCCGTTCTGGCGCACGGTTACGCGCAGCAGCTTCGACAGTGCGTTCACGCAAGACACGCCGACGCCGTGCAGGCCGCCCGACACTTTATAGGAGTTCTGGTTGAACTTGCCGCCGGCGTGCAGCTCGGTCAGGGCGATCTCGGTTGCCGAGCGTTTTGGCTCGTGCTTGTCGTCCATCTTGACGCCGGTCGGGATGCCGCGGCCGTTGTCGGCGATCGAAATCGAGTTGTCGGAGTGGATGGTGACGTGGATCTCGGTGCAATAACCGGCCAGCGCTTCGTCGATCGAGTTGTCGAGGACTTCGAACACCAGGTGGTGCAGGCCGGTGCCGTCCGAGGTGTCGCCGATATACATGCCAGGGCGCTTGCGCACCGCTTCGAGGCCTTCCAGGATCTGGATGGAAGACGCGCCGTAATCATCCGCGCTTGGGGCGGGCTGTTCTGCTGGGATATTCTCGGACATGGACTGCTTTCTATAAAACGGGTGGATCCGGTGTATGCAGTCCGGCACATCAACTTCGGCCTGCAGCTCGGAAACGTCGTTCCCGCGCAGGCGGGAACCCAAGCTCGTTGGCTGTTCACGCAAACTTGGGTCCCCGCCTGCGCGGGGACGACGGTCTTGAGGCTAACTGTTGTTGGCGCGCCGTCTGCCTGCCAACCTTCTTAAATGCGCATCGGCATGACGACATACTTGAAGTCGCCATTGTCGGGAATCGAGATCAGGGCCGACGAATTCGAGTCGCCCAGGGCGATGTTCACCTGGTCGCACTTGAGGTTGTTCAGCACGTCGAGCAGGTAGGTGACGTTGAAGCCGATGTCGATCGAATCGCCACCGTAGTCGATCTCGAGTTCTTCGACCGCTTCTTCCTGGTCGGCATTGGTCGAGCTGATCTTCATGACGCCCGGCTCGATGATGCAGCGCACGCCCTTGAACTTGTCGCTGGTCATGATCGCGGCGCGCTGCAGCGAACGCAGCAGTTCATCGCGGCTGATCGTGAAGTCGTTCTTGTAACCCTTCGGGATCACGCGGGTGTAGTCAGGGAACTTGCCCTCAACCAGTTTCGAGACCAGCTCGATGTCGGCGAAAGTCAGTTTTACCTGCGAGGCCGCGATGTCCAGGCGCACGGTTTCATCGCTTTCTTCCAGCAGGCGCTGCAGCTCGATGATGGTCTTGCGCGGGATGATGACTTCCTGGCGCTCGAACTGCTGCTCGGTTTCCACCTGGCAGAACGCCAGGCGGTGGCCGTCGGTCGCTACCGCGATGATATTGCTGCCGTCCAGCACCAGCAGCAGGCCGTTCAGGTAGTAACGGATGTCCTGCTGGGCCATCGAGAAGTACACCATATTGAACAGGTGCTTCAGCGTTTTTTGCGGCAGGGTCACCGAGGCGTTATAGCTGTCGGCCACCGAGACGGTCGGGAATTCCTCGGCCGCCAGGGTTTGCAGCGCGAAGCGCGATTTGCCGCTCTGGACCGCCAGGCGCTTGTTCTGCAGCGTCATCGTGACGTCGCCCGATTCCGGCAGCGCGCGCAGGATGTCCAGCAGTTTACGCGCGGCCACCGTGGTGCCGGTCACGTCGTCGCCCGAGCCGATATTGGCGTGCGTGGTGATCTGCACTTCGGTGTCGGTCGACAGGAAGGACACGCTCTCGCCGGTCTTGCGAATGAGGATATTGGCCAGAATCGGCATAGTGTGCCGACGCTCGACAATACCGCTCACGATCTGCAGTGGCCGGAGAAGCGTATCTCGGGTGGTTTTGACCAATTGCATAGTTATCCTCAGTACGTTTGAAAGGTGATGTGTTACTAAAGCGATATTGTGCCATTGCCTGAGGCAAACACAAAAAAACTGCTCAAAGACAGGCGATCAGCCCTTGAGCGTCTGTTCCAGCACGTGCAGCTCGTGGTTGCACTCCGGATTCTTCTGACGGTCGCCGGCGATCTTGCGCACCGCGTGCAGCACGGTCGTGTGGTCGCGGCCGCCGAACAGTTCGCCAATTTCCGGCAGACTCTTTTGCGTGAGCTCTTTTGCCAGGTACATGGCGATCTGGCGCGGACGGGCGATGTTCGCCGGCCTGCGCTTCGAATACATGTCCGCGACCTTGATGTTGAAGAAGTCGGCCACCGTCTTCTGGATGTTTTCTACAGAGATCTGGCGGTTTTGCACCGACAGCAAATCCTTCAGTGCTTCCTTGACCACGTCGATGGTGATGTCCTTGCCGTGGAAGCGCGAGTAGGCCAGGATCTTGCGCAGCGCGCCTTCGAGCTCACGCACGTTGGAGCGCAGGTGCTTGGCCACGAAGAAGGCGACGTCGTCCGACAGGGTCACGTCCTCGGACTGCGCTTTCTTCAAGAGAATCGCCACGCGCATCTCGAGCTCGGGCGGCTCGATCGCCACCGTCAGGCCGGAATCGAAGCGCGAGATCAGGCGGTCGTCCATGCCCGTGATCTCTTTCGGATAAGTATCCGAGGTGATGATGATCTGCTTCTTGGCCGCGATCAGCGCCTCGAACGCATAGAAGAATTCTTCCTGCGTCCGGCTTTTGCCACCGAAGAATTGAATATCATCGATGAGGAGCATGTCGAGCGAGTGGTAGTAGTGCTTGAAATCGTCGAAGCCCTTGCGTTGATAGGCGGTGACGACGTCGCGCACATACTGCTCGGCGTGGATGTAGCGGATGCGCGCGTTCGGCTGGTCGGCCATGACCTGGTTGCCGATCGCATGGATCAGGTGGGTCTTACCGAGGCCGACGCCGCCGTAGAAGAACAGCGGGTTGTACGACACGCCCGGGTTGTTGGCGACCTGGATCGCGGCGGCGCGCGCCAGCTGGTTGGCCTTACCGGTCACGAAGCTATCAAAAGTAAGCTCGGTGTTGATCCGGCTTTGCTCGCGCTTGGGCGAGTTGGCGATGTTCAGGTTCTGGGTCAGGCTCGGGCCGGCGGACGGATGCGGGTTCTCGGCGCCAGGCGCAGGGCGCGGCGCATTGAAATCGACGGTGGCCGAGTTGCCGGACGCGCTCGAGTCGCTCGCTTTGCGGGCAGGATTGTTCTTCGGGTCGAGCACGAACTGCACCTCGACCGGCGCTTCCCAGTACTGGGCGGCCAGTTCGGTGATGCGAGTGGCGAACTGCGTCTTGACCCAGTCGAGCTTGAAGCGGTTGGGCGCAGCGATGCGCAGCTTGCCGTCTTCGTAGTCGAGGGCGACCAGCGGTTTGATCCACGCGCTGAATTGCTGCGGCGTGAGCTCTAGCTCAAGCTGCGCGGATGCTGACTGCCAAAAATTTTCCATACTTCGCTTTTGATACGTAACACGCTATTTTACCTGTCTCGGCCCAAGTTATCCACAGGCGCTGCACATATTTTCCACCGAAATGGCGAGCCGGGCCGACCCCTTGCCAAGCTGGAAACGTGCGCGGGCGGCGCTTGGTGAAACAACACCTGCCTTGACACGAGGGTGCGAAGTAGAGTCTAATTCAGGGTTCCCCGTCCATGCGCCATGCCAGGCTGTGATTTTTCAGCGGCTGGTGGTTGGGCGACGAAAGACTTGCTGTGGCGTGACGCTGGTATAACCTTGAGCGAAACTGTCATCGGCGCCGAATCTGACACGACGTCAGACCCGATTTTGCATCTTATTTTGCTTTAAGCGAGACCACCATGAAACGTACTTACCAACCTTCCGTCGTCCGTCGCAAGCGCACGCACGGCTTCCGCGCACGTATGGCTACCCGTGGTGGCCGTCAAGTCCTGAACGCTCGCCGCGCCAAGGGCCGCAAGCGTCTGGCTGTCTAAGTCACGCACCGCAGATCGATTGCGGTCGGTGATGACAGGCGAAGGTTCGCACGACTTCGCGCGCGCTCGGCGCATCGTTAAAACGGATGAATTTTCATCCGTTTTTCGTTTGCGGCCGACGCAAAAAACGGCGCATTTCGTGCTCTACACGCGTCCGAACGACCTGCCGCATGCGCGGCTGGGCGTCGTTGCGGCCAAGCGTTTTGCGCCGCGCGCGGTGACCCGCAATACGATCAAGCGCATGACGCGCGAGCTGTTCCGTACGAGCAGCCTGGCGCAGGTCGATTGCATCGTCCGCCTGTCGCGTCCCGTCAATACCAAGGACGGCCCGGCCACCACGCGCGCCCTCAAGGCCGCGCTGAAGGTGGAACTGGCGCGCCTGTTCGGGTCACAGCAAGCCCTGCAGCAGCGGCCGCGTCCTACGCCGGCCAGCACGCCATGAAGACGCTGCTCGTCTGGTTGCTTCGCGGCTACCAGCTGCTGCTGTCCCCCATGCTCGGGCCGCGTTGCCGGTTCTATCCCAGCTGTTCCAATTATGCGATCGAAGCGCTGCGCGTCCATGGCGCCGCACGCGGTTCCTGGCTGGCCGCGCGCCGCGTGGGCCGCTGCCATCCGTGGAATGCGGGTGGCGTCGACCCGGTGCCGCCGAAAGACGGCCCCAAGGAATCTCACTCAGCCGCTTGCGGTTGCAACCACTCCTGAAGACTCCAATGGAATTCAATAAACGTACTGTCCTGTGGATCGTGTTCGCCATCTCTCTGATTGTTCTCTGGAACAATTGGATGGTGGCTAACGGCAAGCAGTCGCTGTTCTCGGCGCAACCACCAGCGCAAGTCGCGCAGCAGACCAAGCCGACGGATGTTCCAGCCGCGGCGCAGCCGGGCAGCGCCGCCGTGCCGGGCGCTCCGGCCGCCGCCGCTACCGCGGTGCCGGGTGCTCCCGCTGCCCCTGCAGCGCCAGCCAGCCAGATCGTCACCGTCACCACCGACGTGGTGAAAGTCGACATCGACTCGGTCGGCGGCGTCATCAAGCGCCTCGAACTGCTGCACTATCCGGATCACTTCGACAAGACCAAGAACCAGGTCCTGTTCAATGTGAACGGCCCGAACGTCTACCTGGGCCAGACCGGCCTGATCGGCACCAGCGCCGCCGGCGTGCTGCCGAACCACACCACGCCGTTCACCGTCAAGTCGGCGCAGACCACGCTGGGCGGCAACAACCAGGCGCAGGTCGTGCTGGAAGCCGAGCAGGGTGGCGTGCGCCTGACCAAGACGCTGACCTTCCGCAAGGGCGACTACCTGGTCGGCGTGCGTCATGACGTCACCAACATCAGCGCCGCGCCGGTCCAGCCATCGATCTACCTGCAGCTGCAGCACGACGGCAACAAGCCGGCGACCGATTCCTGGTTCATGCCGAGCTACACCGGCCCGACCCTGTACACCGACGCCGACAAGTACCAGAAGCTGACCTTCGAGGAAATCGAAAAAGGCAAGGCGGACCACTCGACCAAGGCCGACAACGGCTGGGTCGCGATCTCGCAGCACTTCTTCGTCTCGGCCTTCATCCCGGCCGACAAGACGCCGCGCGACATCTTCACCAAGAAGATCGCCAACAACCTGTACGCGATCGGCACCGTGCAGTCGCTGGGCACCGTGGCGCCTGGCGCGACCGTGTCGAACGACACCCGCCTGTATTCGGGTCCGCAGGACGAGCAGATCCTGGAAACCATCACTCCGGGCCTGGAGCTGGTGAAGGACTACGGCATGCTGACCGTGATCGCCAAGCCGATCTTCTGGGTGATGACCCAGCTGCACTCGATGCTGGGTAACTGGGGCTGGACCATCGTCGCCCTGACCATCCTGATCAAGCTGGCCTTCTTCCCGCTGTCGGCGGCCGGCTACCGCAGCATGGCCAAGATGCGCGTCGTGACGCCGAAGATGCAGGCGATCCGCGAACGCTACAAGAGCGATCCGGCCAAGATGCAGCAGGCCACCATGGAGCTGTACAAGACCGAGAAGATCAACCCGCTGGGCGGCTGCCTGCCGATCCTGGTGCAGATGCCGGTGTTCTTCGCCCTTTACTGGGTGCTGCAGGCATCGGTCGAGATGCGCGGCGCGCCATGGATCCTGTGGATCCAGGATCTGACCCAGCCTGACCCGTTCTACATCCTGCCGGTGATCTACGCGGTGTCGATGTTCATCACGACCAAGCTCAATCCGCAGCCGACCGATCCGGTGCAGGCCAAGATGATGCTGTTCATGCCGATCGCGTTCTCGGTGGTGTTCTTCTTCTTCCCGTCCGGCCTGGTGCTGTACTGGGTGGTCAACAACATCCTGTCGATCGCCCAGCAGTGGGTTATCACCCGCAAGTTCGAGACCGCCGCGGCGAAGTAAGCTGCGTGGTTCTTCGCAAAAGCCCGCGCCTTGTGCGCGGGTTTTTTGTTTGTGGTCGATGTAGCCGTTGTGGTTTGCACGGGACTTGGGTTCCCGCCTTCGCGGGAACGACGTGCGTCGGGAGCGGGCCAAGGCATCTGCCATAGTCCGCTACCGCGAAACCGTCGTTCCCGCGAAGGCGGGAACCTAAGGTTCCCCGCATACCCGCCGCACCCGCATCCACCTCGCATCCCTTACAATCCCCCCATGAAACTCGACACATCCCCCATCGCCGCCATCGCCACCGCCCCGGGCCGCGGCGGCATCGGCGTCGTGCGCGCCTCCGGCAAATCGCTGGCCTTCCTGGTCGACGCCCTGTTCCCCGGCGTGACCCTGGCGCCGCGCCACGCTACCTACATCCCGTTCAAGGCCGCCAATGGCGACATCCTCGACGAGGGTCTGGCCCTGTACTTCAGGGGACCGCATTCGTATACCGGCGAGGACGTGCTAGAACTGCAGGGCCATGGCGGCCCGGTGGTGCTGCAGATGCTCCTGGCCCGGGTGCTGGAAGCCGGCGCGGCGTCCGGCCTGCGCCTGGCCGAACCGGGCGAGTTCACGCGCCGCGCTTTTCTGAACGATAAACTCGACCTGGCCCAGGCCGAGGCGGTGGCCGACCTGATCGACGCCTCTACCGAAGCCGCCGCCAAGTCGGCGTCGCAATCGCTGTCGGGCGCCTTCTCGCAAGTGGTGCACACCCTGGTCGACGGCACGATCAATCTGCGCATGCTGGTCGAGGCCACGCTCGACTTCCCGGAAGAAGAAATCGACTTCCTGGAAAAATCGAACGCGCGCGGCCAGCTGGCCGGCATCATCGAATCGCTGGAAAACGTGTTCCGCCAGGCGGCGCAGGGCGCGCTGCTGCGCGAAGGGCTGAACGTGGTGCTGGTCGGGCAGCCCAACGTTGGCAAGTCCTCACTGCTGAACGCGCTGGCCGGGGCCGAAGTGGCGATCGTCACGCCGATCGCCGGCACCACGCGCGACAAGGTGAGCGAGACGATCCAGATCGAGGGCATCCCGCTCAACATCATCGACACCGCGGGCATCCGCGCGGTGAGCGAAGAGATCGACGTGGTCGAGCGCATCGGCATCGAGCGCACCTGGGGCGAGGTCGGCAAGGCCGACGTGATCCTGCACCTGCTGGACGCGAATCTCGGCCCGAGCGCCGCCGACGAGGCCATCGTCGCGGCCTTCCCTCCGAACGTGCCGGTGGTGCGCATCTGGAACAAGATCGACCTGTCGGGCCACAAGCCGTCGAAGGACGAGAGTTCGGACGCTGTTCACTTGTACCTGTCGGCGTACGAAAAGCTCGGCATCGACCTGCTGCGCGCCGAACTGCTGCGCATCGCCGGCTGGCAGCAGACCGGCGAATCGCTGTACCTGGCGCGCGAGCGTCACCTGATCGCGCTGCGCGCCGCGCGCGAACATCTGGAGCTGGCGCGCCAGCACGCGATGCAGGACGACCAGTCGCTCGACCTGTTCGCCGAGGAACTGCGCCTGGCGCAGGATCGGCTCTCAAGCATTACAGGTCAATTTACGCCGGACGATTTGCTGGGGGTGATCTTCAGCCGCTTCTGTATCGGCAAGTAACCGTCAATGAGCCATGGGCGGGCTCGTGCTAGGCTTTGAATATGGATAAATACACGCCACCTTATTCCTCCACGCCGATGCGGCGCACGGTCGTCAGGCTGGCCGCCATCGCGGTCGGCGCTGGCCTGCTGGCCTCCTGCTCCAGCCTGATCGGCCCGCGCCAGGTCGAGCTCCCCCTGCACAAGCTGCAGGCCGGCCTGGACAAGCGCTTCCCCGTCAACGAGCGCCTGCTGGAACTGTTCGACGTCCAGCTCACCCGTCCGCAACTGGCGATCCAGCCGGAAGACGACCGGGTCGCGCTGGCCGTCGAGGCCTCGGTCGCGCCGCCGTTCGCGCGCGCCTGGACCGGCAATATCGCGTTCTCGGGACGCCTGTACGTCGATCCGGGTCGCGCCGCCGTCATGATGGCTGAGCCGCGCATCGATCGCCTGCAGCTCGGTAATCCCGAAGCCGAGCGTCACCTGACCCGCGTCGCCAACGGCCTGATCGACACCGTCGCACGCGACATGCCGGTCTACACCTTCGAGCAAAAAGACCTGCGCTATGCGGGTGTGCAATTCGTCCCTACGCGAATCCAGACCACGCGCACCGGCCTGGTCGTGACGCTCGAGCCGGCGAAATAAGCAGTGTGCGCAAGCATGCATGCCGATAGTTGGCATTACACTACGATTTTTGGCGGTGCATTGGGGCTCGTGCAGCCGAAACGTTGCACGCATGTCAAATCGGTCCCCGGGAGCGGGGCAGGGGATTGCACCCGCCTGGCATTGGGCGCACACTGATACGCAACGAAAGTCGTGATGGGTTCGCCTGTCGCGGTCCGGCTTGCGCTTTCTCATGCGCACGGAGTTCCGCTGAAGTAATCTTTCTCTGACTAAAGGCTGCCGTATCAGGGGGTGGATCTTGGAAACGACACACGAGAGTCTTCCGGACAGTGGGCTGCCCGCTGAGCCGCCGGTGGCCGTCTCAGTTGCCTCCACAGGCAGCATGCCGACCCGCGCCAGTCTTCCGGCCAAGGGCTCGTGCTGGTACTGCGAAAAGCCGCTCGACAGCGTGCGGCGCTTTTGCGGCAAGCCCTGCGCCGACTCCTTCGACGAAGAAGCCGAGTTCACGCGCTGAGGGCTAGCGCCGGCCGGCCTGCTCCAGCAGCGCCAGCGCGTTCTCGAAATCGAAGCGCCTGAGCGCCGCGTCGAACGCCGCCACCTTCTCGCTTCCCATGCTTGCCAGCAGGCGCGGACGCAGCTGCGTGGCCAGGTCCGGCGCGCGGCCGTCGCCGAGGTCGAGCATGTCGCGCAGGCGCGCCAGGTCGTCGCAGGCGGCCGGCGAGCTTGCCGGCGCCGGCGCCGGTGTCGGCGCATCAGGCGCGGCCAGCAGCGCGTCGACTTCCGCCAGCACCCGCGCCAGTTCCTCGTCCAGCGCCGCGATCAACGCCAGCGGCGCCGCGTCGCCGGCCTTCATCGCCAGTTCGACCTCCAGCGCCAGCTCGCGCAGCTGGTTCGCCTCGATCATCCCGGCCGCGCCCTTGAGCGTGTGGGCGATGCGGTGGGCCAGCACGGCGTCGCCGGCATCCAGCGCCGCATGCAGGCGCGCCGCGAGGTCGCGGTAGTCGCCGGCGAAGCGTCCCAGCACGCGCAGGAACAGCGCGCGGTCATCCATCACCCTTTCCAGGCCGGCCGCGAAGTCGATGGCCACCGCTGCGCCGCTCACCGCGTCGTGAACGACCAGGCGCGCGTAACCGCCGCGCCATTGACCGTACCGGTGAAATTGACCTCATAGGTCGTGGCCGCGCGCAGCGGAGCCACGGGGATGATGGAGGCCGCCGTTGCCTGCCCGAGCGGATCGACGCGCAGCACTTGCAGGTTGGCGCCGCCGCGCGGGCGCACCGTGAAGCTGCCGACCGCCAGCGTCGAATCGAGGTTGGTGTGCACGCTGATCGGATATCCCACCTCGTTGCGGTCCGGGACCGGGTCGGGTTCCTCGGTATCGCTGAAGAAGTTGGGCGCGACCCCGGTCTGGCCGTTGAAGGGCCAGCTGACGATCGTGCCGCGCGCGATGCCGGGGCCATAGCCGTTGCGGCTGGCGAAATCGGCGGTGAAATAGTGGTAGCCGCGGCTGGCGCTGGCGGCGCCGGTGCCGAGCTCGCGGAACATCGGCTCGAAGATCACGAAGCGGTGATAGATCGCCGTGATCAGTTCTTCGGTCATGAAGACGCCCGAGCCGTTGTTGCTGCCGGAGATCACTTCGCCATAGGCGAAACCGCGCGTCCGGTCCAGCGTGTAGCCAGCCGCGTTCAGGCGGTCGCCCAAGGTGGCGCCGGTGAAGCCCTGGCGGCCCGGCTCCTGATCGTGGCTCATCAGGTTGTTGATGCGCAGGTATTCGGAGTGTCCGAGCGCTGCATTGTCGATCTGCGCGTTCTGGGTGACCGTCGGCACGCCGGCCTGGGCGCGCCGGTAATTGATCCAGTTGCGGCCATCGAGGGCGATATTGCCGGTTAGGGCGGGGGCATCCACCGCCGGGGCGGGTGCGGGTGCAGCGGGGCTTGGCGCGGCCGCCATGCCGCCACCGGCCTGGGGCGTCGGACTGCTGCTCCCGCCGCCGCCGCATGCACTCATGGCCAGGGCAGCGCCCAGGATCGCGGCGATCGACCGCCAGCGTGGCGTATAGCTCATCTTGCAACTCCTGTCAATACATAAGCGTGGGGCATCATTCTAGGCCAAAAACGACGATCGTGACCGCCGCTGCAACCATCGCGCAACACCCTTACAGGGGTCCCTGTAGAATAAGCCAACATTTCCCTTGTCGAGTCGACCATTGAAGCTATCTAACCAGCAACGCCTCGCGCGCGCCAAGTTCGCCCTGCCCAGTTCCGTGACGCTGCTGTCGATCGCCTGCGGTTTCGCCAGCATCGTGATCTCGGTCGACAACGCACGCGTCGGCGACCCGGACGACTTCCGCCTGGCCGCGATCCTGCTGGTGCTGGCCGGCGTGTTCGATGCGCTCGACGGTTTCGTGGCGCGCGCCACCAATACCCAGTCCAGCTTCGGCGTGCAGCTCGACTCGATCGCCGACGTGATGAATTTCGGCTGCGCCCCCGGCCTGCTGCTGTACTGCTACGGCTTCACCCAGCTGGGCGACGTGCACCCGACCCTGGAGCGCATGGGCGGCCTGGCCTGCTTCGTGTTCGTCACCTGCGGTGCGTTGCGCCTGGCGCGCTTCAACATCAGCCATGGCCGCACCGACCCGCGCTACTTCGTCGGCATGCCGATCACCGCCGGCGCGGCCTGCGTGGCCTCGGTGGTGGTGGCCTGGCCCGATCCCGTCGTTTCCCTGGCGCCGGCCTTCATGGTGTGTGCGCTGATGGTCTGCGTCGGCGCGCTGATGGTCTCGACCATCCGCTTCCCCAGCTCCAAGCACCCGAAAGGCAAGGTCATGCTGGCGCTGGTGGGCGTGTGTCTGGTGTTGTTGGCGCTGTTGCAGGAGCGCTTCTTCGTGCTGTTCTTCCTGCTCTATGTGTGCGTGACCCTGCTGCTCAACATCGGCTGGAAGCTGGGCTGGCGCGGCGTCGCGCCGCCGAAGGTGTTCGAGGACTGACGCAGCGCCGTCGTTCCCGCGGAGGCGGGAACCCAAGTGTGCGTGCAGGAGCAGCTACGTTTGATGCTGCCAGTGTGCAAATGACTTAGGTTCCCGCCTCCGCGGGAACGACGTTTTTACGCCCGTTGTTCAAGCGAACTTGTCCAGCATCGCCGCCAGGTGGGCGGCGCGGGCGCGCGCGTCTTCGAGGTCGGTGGCGTCGCCGGTCTGGGTCAGGATGGATGAAGTCAGCAATTGCACGAAGGAGCGGTCGAGCGCCTTGCGCGCCGCCGCCATCTGCTGCGCCACCGCGTCGCAATCCGACGGCGAGTCGGCCAGCGCGATCAGTTTCTGCACGCCTCGCAGCTGGCCCTCGATCCGGGCCAGCCGGTTCAGCAAGTCCTTTTTTTGCTGCGCGCTGAGGGCCTTGCCCTCGACGATCCGAAGCGGGCCCTCGACCATCTCAGGCCACCTCGTGTCCGCGCGCGGCGCGCAGGATGCGGAACCAGTCCTCGCGTTCGAGCTCGAAGCTGGCGCCCACCACCGCCTCGCGGATCGCCGCGATGCGTCCGCTGCCGGTGAGCGGGATCGGCCGGCAGGGCAGACGCATGATCCACGCGAACACCACGCTGCAGAACGGCTTGTCCATGCGCTCGGCCACGTCCTGGATGGCCTGGCGCAGCGCGGCGCCGTGTTCATCCTGCGCGCCGAACAGGCGGCCGCCGCCCAGCGGCGACCAGATCATCGGCGCGACGCCCAGGTCTTGCAGGCCGTCGAAGGTCTCGTCGAACATCGGCGCGGTGTGCAGCGGAGAGAACTCGACCTGGTTGGTGGCCAGCGGTATGCGGCGATTCAGTGACTCGAACTGGTGGCGCGTGAAGTTCGACACGCCGAAGTGCAGGACCTTGCCGTCCTGCTTCAGGCGCGTGAAGGCGGCGGCGATCTCGTCGAATTCCATCAGCGGATCGGGACGGTGGATCAGCAGCAGGTCGAGGCGGTCGGTGCCCAGCTTGCGCAGCGACTCCTCGGCCGAGCGCATGATGTGGCTGGCGCTGGTGTCGTAATGCTGGATGGTGTGGCCGGGATGCTTGTCCGATAAAAGCTTGATGCCGCATTTGCTGACCAGTTCCATGCGCTCGCGCAGCGACGGTTGCGCGCGCAGGGCTTCGCCGAACAGCTCCTCGACGCCGTAGTTGCCGTAGATGTCGGCGTGGTCGAAGGTCGTCACGCCCAGCGCCAGGCACTGTTCGATGAACTCGACGCGCGCCGCCACCGGCATGTCCCATTCGACCATGCGCCACATGCCGGCCACGATGCGCGACAGTTCGAGGCCGCCCTCGCGCGTCGGAATGCGGGGGAAGAGGAGTTCGGCGGGCGCTTGCGGCATCGGAGTTCTTTCGTGATGACTGGATAGCATGATTATAGCGGGCCGAAGCCTGCCCCGCGTCAGCCGCCGCGCATGAAAAAAGCCCGTCCGGCGTGACGCGCGGACGGGCTTTCTGGGATCAAGCGCGGGAGATTACTGCATCCAGAGACGCATCGAATCCCAGGCGCGTCCAAAAATGCTCGCTTCCTGCACTTCTTCCAGCGCCACCACCGGCAGCACCAGCAGCGGCTTGCCGTCGACGGTCATCTTGAGGGTGCCGACCTGGCCGTTCAGCGCCAGCGGCGCGACCAGCGGATCGCGGCGCTCCAGCACCGGCTTGAGCTTGCCCGCCACGCCTTTCGGCACGGTCACCAGGATGTCGCGCGTGAAGCCGATCTTGACGGTCGATTGCGCGCCCTTCCAGATCGATGGGGTCTGGATCGCCTGGCCTTTCGAGTACAGCTTGACGGTGTCGAAGTTCTGGAAGCCCCAGTTCAGGAGCTTCTGGCTTTCCTGCGTGCGCACGTCGGTCGAGCTGGTGCCCAGCACCACCGAGATCAGGCGGCGTTCGCCGGTGCTGCCGTTCGGACGGCGCGCCGAGGTGATCATGCTGTAGCCCGAGGAGTTGGTATGGCCGGTCTTCATGCCGTCCACGGTCGGGTCCAGCCACAGCAGGCGGTTGCGATTCTGCTGGGTGATCTTGTTATAGGTGAACTGCTTGATCGAGTCGATCTTGTACAGCTCCGGGAAGTCGCGGATCACGTGGGCGGCCAGTTGCGCCAGGTCGGCCGCGGTCGAGTAGTTGTTCGCGTCCGGCAGGCCGTGCGGGTTGGCGAAACGGGTGCCCTTGAGGCCCATGCGCTGCGCTTCGCGGTTCATCAGGGTGACGAAGGTAGCTTCGTCGCCCGCCACTGCTTCGGCGATGGCCACGGCAGCGTCGTTACCCGACTGGATCATCAGGCCATGCAGCAGGTCGTCGATCGAGACCGGCACGCGCGGATCGATGAACATCTTCGAGCTGCTGGAGTCGACCTTCCAGGCACGCTCGGACACGTTCACCATCTGGTTCAGGCTGATGCGCTTGTCGCGGATCGCGACAAAGGCGACGTAGGCCGTCATGACCTTGGTCAGCGATGCCGGTTCGATGCGCATATTCTGTTCTTGCGAGGCGATGACCTGGCCGCTCGTCGCGTCGAGCAGCAACCACGATTTGGCGGCGATGGCGGGCGCGGGCACGGTTTGCGCACTGGCCGAGACCATCACCAGGCTGGCGGCGAAGGCCGCTAACAGTTTTTTCATGGGGAGAATTTCGTCATTAAAAAGGTAGGGCGGTGTTAAAGCGCAAGGCAATGTCCCGAAGGAAGCATTGCCTCAAGAGAAGGGAATTATTATAGGGGACTGTGACGACTAAATGTCACGCCGCCACAGTTGAATCACGAGATTTTTAATGTGGCCGAGCTTGCGATGGAAGAAGTGGTCGGCGCCTGTAATGACGGTGACAGGCAGGTCGAGCGGTCGCGCCCAGTCGAAAACTTCCTTCAGGGTAATAGTGTCGTCCAGTTCGCCGTGAATCAGGATGGTGTCTTGCGGCACTTCCGGCATCGGCCATTTGCCGGCCGCCGTGCCCACCAGCACCAGGCGCTCGGCCGGCCGCCCCTCGGCCGCCAGGCGCAGCGCGAATTGCGCCTGCACGAAGGTGCCGAACGAGAAACCGGTCAGCGTGATCGGCAGGTCCGGGTATTGTTCGCGCATGTGCGCATACATCACGGCCATGTCGTCGACCTCGCCCCGGCCTTCGTCATGCACGCCTTCGGATTCGCCCACGCCGCGGAAATTGAAGCGCGCTGCCGCATAGCCGAGCGTCACGAAGGTGCGCGCCAGGGTCTGGGCAACCTTGTTTTCCATGGTGCCGCCATACAGCGGATGCGGGTGCGCCACCAGGGCGACGCCACGCGGCGCGCCGTCAGGCAGGTCGAGCAGGCATTGCATCTTGCCAGCGGGGCCGTCGAGTTCGAATTTGTGCGAATGGATGTTCATAGAGCGTCTTGTCGGATCAGATCTTGAGGCGGTCGACGACCTTGCCGCCGACCAGGTGGGTGTCGATGATGTCGTCGATGTCATCGGTGTCGACGTAGGTGTACCAGGTGCCTTCAGGATAAACCACGAGCACCGGGCCTTCCTCGCAGCGGTCGAGGCAGCCGGACTGGTTGATGCGCACCTTGCCCTGGCCGCTCAGGTCCAGTTCCTTGATGCGTTTCTTGGCATGCTTCTGGGCTTTTTCGGAACCGCACTTGCCGCAGCTCGGGCGCGCGTCCTTGCCCTCGCGGATGTTCATGCAGAAAAATACATGATGCTTGTAAAACTGCTCGTCATTCACTTGATCGTTCATGTCGTTCTCATTGGAAAGAGTGGCATGGCGTCGCGCCAAAGCGCCATCATACAAGCTCTTATTGCCGATTGAGTTTATGCGAGGGCAGCAGCAAGAACCATAGGGCAACGAAGGGCCAGGCCAGCGCCAGGCCCTGGGCCGCGCCATTGAAGTTGAGGAACCTGCCTTGCACCCAGCCCTGCAGGGTGGACGAGAAATACGGGTTCACCGGGATCGTATTGACCACCACCAGCGCCAGGATCAGGGTCACGACCGCCAGCCGGCGCTGCGCCACTTGCGGCGCGAACACCAGGCCGGACAGCATGATCAGGCCGATCAGGAAGCCGCCTTCGGCGCCCGGCGTGACCCAGACGAAGGCGTTATCGGGCCTGAACAGCAGGGAGCTGGAGAACGCTTTCACCACGAGCGCGCTCGCCAGCAGGGCCAGCATGAGCCAGAAGCGCGGGGCGCCGCGGCGCACCAGGCACATCAGGGTGAGGGCGGCGCCGGTCATGCCGCAGGCGGTGATGATGGTCTCCGACAGCCAGTATTGTTCCACGCTCATGGTATCGCCGCCGGGCCGCAGCAGGCCCACCAGGTCGATCTCGGTGTCGAACCAGGACGACATCCAGCCGGACAGGATCGGCAGCACCTGGCCGTGGCCGAACAGATAGCTCTGCGGGTAGATCTGGGCCAGCGGCCACATGGCCACCAGCACCAGGCCCTGGCTGGCGTGCGGCGCGAACCAGCGCTGGCGCAGCTTGAACAGGCGGCTGCGGTCGAGCAGGCCCGGGGCCCACAGCGCGCCGAGGATGGCGCCGATGAAGCAGCCGCCGGCGTTGGTGACGAAGTCGAGGTTCGACGGCACGCGGCTGGGCAGGTAGGTCTGCACGGCTTCCATCGTGCCGGTGGTGAGCAGACCGGCGAGCGTGGCCAGCAGCACCGCCCACACGCCGCGCACGCGCGGATACATCGACAGCACCAGCAGCATGCCGAACGGGATGTAGCCGGCGATGTTGACGCCGGCGTCGAAGCCGGTCCAGTAGCGCTGCTTGACCAGGTTCAGGAAGGCCAGCGGCGAGATGCCGCTGTCGCGCCAGCCGGTGAACGGGAACCAGCTGGCGTAGACGATCAGGAGCAGATAGGCCAGCAGCGCGGCGCGCACGATGGGCGAGCCGCGCGAGCGGCCGGCGGCGACGTCGGCAGGGACTTCCGCTTCGGTCATTTGCCTTGGGTGTCCAGCGACGCCAGCCAGGCCAGGAGGTCGGCCGCCACCTGGTCGGTGCCGGTGGCCAGCGCCGCCACGCCGCCGGCGGCGTCCTGGCTCGGCGCGGGCGCATTGCGGTGGAAGCTGCGCTGGTCGACCAGGCGGTGTTCCTGGAACACCGAGGCGCGCAGCATGATCTGGCCTTCACTCTGGCCGGCGCTGGCAAAGGCGTGCACGAAATCGTCGATCTCGATGCGCAGGATCGGCACGCCGGTGGCGGCGTCGGTGGCCGACAGCACCTTCATGCCCGACTGCGCCAGGCGCGCCTTGATGCGCTGGGTGACCAGGCTGACCGGGGTCGCGCTCCAGCGGCTGTTGGCGTAGGTGCGGGCCTGCTGGGCATCGGCGTAGTTCAGGCGGTAGAACATGCGCTCGGTATCGAGGGTGGCCGGGCCGGTGACGTCCATCACCACGATGGCGGCAGGCTTTGGTGCAGCCGCCGCCTGCATGGCAGGCGCCACGGGGCCGAAGTCGAAAATCGTATTCGACGTGCGTTCCTTGCTGGCGCAGCCGGCCAACATCAGGGAACAAGCGATAGCGACGGCAGCGGAAAAGCGAAGGGGTTGAAGATTCACTGTGGTCCTCATTTGGTCGGTGGCGCGTAGCCCGGCTCGCCGGGGCCGGGCGCGTCGCCCGGGGTGCCGAACAGGATGCTCTGCGGGCGATCGGAGAACGAGTTGGCGGTGCGCCGCACCGCGCGCAGCGAAGCGCGCGCCTCGTCGGTCATCTGCACCACGTGCGGCAGGGTCTCCAGTTCCAGGTGGCTGGTGGCGGCGCCGAGCGCACCGATGGTGGTGTTCAGGCGCTCGATCGGGCCGTCCGGCGCCTGCAGGCGGGTCGCCAGCTGGTCGTAGTTGCGGGTCATCGAGTTGGCGCTGTTGGCCAGGTTCTGGATCGAATCCATGCTGTCGTTGGCTTTGGCGACCATCCCGGGCAACTGGTTCAGCACCGGATCGAGGCGCTGCGGAATGGCGGCGTAGGCCTCGGCGGCGCGGTCGACGCTCTCGAAGGCGCCGACCATCTTGGCGCGGTTGTCGTCGCTCAGCAGCTCGTCTAGGCTGGCGGTCACTTTCTCTGCCTTCTCGAGGATCGCAAGGCCGCGGTCTTCCAGCTGGTCGAGCAGGCCTGGACGCAGCGGGATGCGGGCGATGCGATCACTGCCGGTCGCCATGCGCGGCGAACCGGTGCGCTCGTCGTCGAGCTGGATGAAGGCGATCCCGGTCACGCCCTGGTAGCCGAGGGTGGCGAAGGTGGTGCTGGTAATCGGCGAGGCGGCATCGACCGACAGGCGGATCAGGATCTGGCCGGTGACGCGCGGGTCGAAGATGATCTCGTCGACGCGGCCAATCTCCAGCCCGCGGTAGCGCACCGTAGCTTGCGGGTTCAGGCCGGGGATCGACTGGGTGGTGACGATCTCGTAGGGCACCAGTTCGGTCTTGTCGCGGTTGAACCAGAGGCCGATCAGGACGGTCGCCACCAGCAGCGCGATCGTGAAGATGCCGGTCATCAGGGCATGTGACCTGTTTTCCATAACTATCGATTCTCCGATTCATGCTGGGCGTGGCGCTCGTCGAGCACTTCGAGCGCCCGCTGGCCGCGCGGGCCCAGGAAAAAGTGTGTAATGAAGGGATGCTCGACCTGCAGCACGTCGCACGACGGTCCCACCGCCAGCACGTGCTTCTCGGCCAGCACCGCGATGCGCGAGGACAGCGCGAACAGGGTGTCCAGGTCGTGCGTGACCATCACCACCGTGAGCTTGAGCTCGCGGTGCAGGGTCTGGATCAGGGTGACGAAGGCGTCCGACAGGTCGGGGTCGAGCCCGGCCGTCGGCTCGTCCAGGAACAGCAGCTGCGGTTCGAGGGCCAGCGCGCGCGCCAGCGCGGCGCGCTTGACCATCCCGCCCGACAGGTCGGACGGCATCTTGTTGGCGTGCTCGGGGCCCAGGCCCACCATATTCATCTTGAGCAGCACCGCGTCGCGGATCACGTCCTCGGGCAGGGAGCGCAATTCGCGCATCGGCAGCGCGATGTTGTCGAACACGCTCAGCGCCGAGTACAGCGCGCCCTGCTGGAACAGCATGCCCCAGTGGTTGCGCATGCGCTGCAGCTGTTCGGGCGAGGCCGCGCTGATGTCCTCGCCGAACACGTGCACGCTGCCCTGCGATGGCCGCTCGAGGCCCAGCATCTGGCGCAGCAGCACGGTCTTGCCGGTGCCCGAGCCGCCGACGATGGTGAGGATTTCGCCGCTGTAGATCTCGAGGTTCAGGTCCTGGTGCACCACGGTGCGGCCGAATTTGGTCCACAGCTTGCGGATCTGGACCACCGGCGCGCCGACTTCTTCGTCGGGGCGCAGGTTCAGCTCTTGCTTGCGGGGTTGTTTGGAATCCGGCATCTAGAAACCCGTCCCGCTGAAGATGATGGCGTACACCGCGTCGGCCAGGATCACTACCGTGATCGCGGTGACCACCGAGGTGGTGGTGCCGCGGCCCAGGCTCTCGGTGTTAGGCTTGATGCGCAGGCCGTAATGGCAGGCGATCAGGGCGATCAGCACGCCGAAGGTCGCGCCTTTGAGCAGGCCGATGGTGTAGTTCACGAACGGCACCGCGTCCGGCAGCTTTTGCAGGAAGTAGCGGAACGACATGCCCATCTCGATCTTGGCCGAGACCATGCCGCCCAGCAGGGCCATGGCGTCGGTCCAGACGACCAGCAGCGGCATCGAGATCGCCAGCGCGATCACCTTGGGCATGATCAGGCGGTAGCCGTGCGAGACGCCCATCACCAGCATGGCGTCGAGTTCTTCGGTCACCCGCATCACGCCCAGTTGGGCGGTGATCGAAGAACCGGAGCGGCCGGCGACCAGGATCGCGGCCAGCAGCGGGCCCAGTTCGCGGATCACCGCCATGCCGAGGATGTTGACCAGGTAGGCGTCGCCGCCGAACATGCGCAGCTGCTGTGACGACAGGTAGGACAGCACGATCCCGATCAGGAAGCCGACGACGGCCGTGATGCCCAGCGCCTGGAAGCCGGAATGATAGATATTGGCCGAGATTTCGCGCCACGGCCCGCTTTGCGGACGGCGCAGGAAACGGCCCAGGTCCTGGATCACGATGCCGATCAGGCCAATGAAGCTGCGCAGGTGCTCGAAGAAATTCAAGATGCCGGCGCCCAGCTTGATTACCCAGTCGAAGGGACTGGTGCGGTGGCGCGGCAGCTTGATGTGGCTGGCCTCTTCGATGCGCTTGAACAGGTCTTCCTGGCGCGGGTCGAGCTTGAGGCGCTTGGGACGCTCCTTGTTCCAGGTGTTCCAGAACATCTGGGCGCCGATGTGGTCGAGGCTTTCGATGCCCGACAGGTCCCATTCGCAGGCGCCCTTGTCCTTCAGGCCGGCCAGCTGGCGCGTGATGCCCTTGAGGACGCCGCGCTGCGACAGGCCGTGGACTTGCCAGACCCCCTCGGCAATGACGGATTGGCCGGCACCCTGGCCGGACTGTTGAATGGTTAATGTTGGCGCATTTTCAATCCGCATTGCGCCAGTGTAAAAGAGAATCGTTACTGTTGCCAGCCACGATCCTCTTGCGTGCTTGCCCCATCAGGCAGCCAGATGGCGGACCTGGCGCGCCGGGGCCACCGCTTTCGGCGCATCCGACGGCTGCTTCACGGGGCGTGCCGGGGCGTCGACCTTGCCGGCATAGTCGCTGGCCAGCAGCGCCGCCGCCTCACCGGCATCCATGCCGCGTACCTGCAGCCACTGGGCCACCAGCTTGGCCAGGCGGTCCAGCGCGATGCGGTGGGTGGCGTCGGTATGGGCATAGATCCAGTCCGAGAAGGCCATGAAATTGTCGAACGGGGTCTCGCCCAGCAGCACCGGGGTGGTGTTGGCGAAGCGGCCCGAGTTGGCCACCAGGTCCCAGTAGCGGGCAAAACGCACCAGGCGCTGCATGGTGGCGAAGTCGATCTTGTTCGTCGCCAGCACGGTATAGGGCGGGTAGGGATCGTAAACCATGCCGAATTCCTGGGTATGGCGGATGATCGGCGTGCCGCGCAGGCGCTTGAGGATGCCGAACTGGATCTCTTCGGCGCCCAGGCTCACCAGGTGGTCGAAGCCGCGCGCGAAGCTGGCCATGTCCTCGCCCGGCAAGCCGGCGATCAGGTCCACGTGCAGGTGGGCGGTGGAGTGCTGGGTCAGCCAGCGGATGTTCTCGGCCGCTTTTTCATTGTTCTGGCGGCGGCTGACCAGGGATTGCACCTCGGGATTGAAGCTCTGGATGCCGATCTCGAACTGCAGCGCGCCGGCCGGGAACTTGGCGATCGTTTCCTTCAGCGCTTCCGGCAGGTGGTCGGGCACCAGCTCGAAGTGGGCGTAGACCGGGTCGTTTGGCGCCGCCTCGATCTTATCGAGGAAGAACTGCATGATGCGCAGGCTGGTCTTGACGTTCAGGTTGAAGGTGCGGTCGACGAACTTGAACAGGCGCGCGCCTTTCTGATACATCGTCTCCATCTCGGCCAGGAAGGTATCCAGGGGGAAGGGCCAGGCCGTCTTGTCCAGCGAGGACAGGCAGAATTCGCACTTGAACGGGCAGCCGCGCGAGGCTTCCACATATAAGGTGCGGTGGGCGATGTCCTCCTCACTATATAGAGAGTAGGGCAGGGCGATGTCTTCCATCGGCGGCTGCACGCCCGCATGCACCTTCATGATTGGCTTGGGGCCGTCCAGGATCTCGCGGCACAGCTTGGGGAAGGTGACGTCGCCCCAGCCGGTGACGACGTAGTCGGCCAGCTTGACGATTTCCTGCTCGCCTGTCTCGTGCGAGACTTCCGGGCCGCCCAGGATGATGGTCAGATGCGGCGCCACGCGCTTGAGCATGGCCACCAGGCGGGTGGTCTCTTCCACGTTCCAGATATAGACGCCGAAACCGACGATGCGCGGCGCGTGCGCCAGGATGCGCTCGACCAGGTCGGTGGTCTTGGCGCCGATGACGAATTCCTGGATCTTCGTCTGCTCTTGCAACGGGCCCATATTGGCCAGCAGGTAGCGCAGGCCGAGCGAGGCGTGCGTGTAGCGGGCGTTGAGGGTCGAGAGCAGGATGGTCATGGCGGGGAGCAGGAGGGCGGCGGCGGAAAGGCGGTATTTTACTGTGATTACAAGCACTTGCCTTTATATAGAAGCGTCTCCCCCATGTGTTTTTGTGGCGTGGCGGCCAATAACGCTGGCGCTTGGCAGGATTGCTTGTTAGAATGCTCGCCGGAATTCAGGAAGCCTGTTGCCCAGTAGAGGAACAGTTTTCCAGCAAGTTATGCCTGATGACCATAGCAAGTCGGTACCACCCCTTCCCATCCCGAACAGGACCGTGAAACGACATTGCGACGATGATAGTGCTGCAACCAGTGTGAAAGTAGTTTATCGTCAGGCTATTCAATAGAGAGAAAGCCCACCAGATGTCTGGTGGGCTTTTTGTTTTCTGGCCTTGTTTCTGGTCTTGCCTAGCGCCAGGGCCTTACTACGCCGATGCTGCGGGAGTGGCGATCGCTTCCAGTCGCGCCAGGACATCCGCCGACAGCACCATCTGGGCCGCCGCCAGGTTTTCGCGCAGGTGGAGGAGCGAGGAGGTGCCCGGGATCAGGAGGATGTTCCGCGAACGCTGCAGCAGCCAGGCAATCGCCACCTGCATGGGCGTTGCGCCGAGCTGCGCCGCGACGGCCGACAGGGCATCCGACTGCAGGGGCGAGAAGCCGCCGAGCGGGAAAAACGGCACGTAGGCGACGCCTTCGGCAGCCAGCGCATCGATGAGCGGGTCGTCATGGCGGTGCGCCAGGTTGTACATATTCTGGACGCAAGCGATCGGCACGATCCGCTGTGCCTCCCTGACTTGCTGGATCGAGACGTTGCTCAGGCCGATGTGGCGGATCAGGCCGCGCTGGCGCAGCCCGGCCAGGGCCTCGAGCTGGGCTGCAAGCGAACCTTCAGCCGGCTTGAATGGATCGAACATGGCGCGCAGGTTAACTACGTCCAGTGTTTCCAGGCCCAGGTTGCGCAGGTTGTCGTGCACGGCTAGTTCGAGTTCCTGCGCCGAGAAGGCGGGCAGCCAGCTGGCGTCATCGCCGCGGCGTGCGCCGACCTTGGTAACGATCACCAGGTCGTCGCGGTAGGGATGGAGTGCTTCGCGGATCAGCTGGTTGGTGATGTGCGGGCCGTAGTAATCCGAGGTGTCGATGTGGTTGACGCCGAGTTCCACGGCTTCGCGCAGCACCGCCCGCGCGGCATCGGCGTCCTTCGGCGGACCGTAGACATGCGGCCCGGCCAGTTGCATGGCGCCATAGCCGAGGCGGCGGACTGTTCGGTTGCCGAGTGTGTAGGTGCCGGCTTGATCGATCGTGGTGGACATGGCGTCACTCCTTGTTGGGTTGGTGCGATCAAGATAAGCCGCGGCGATCTGTGTGACAATCGGGTGAAATCCACACGGGCTGTGCGAAAAAACGAACAATGAAAATCGAACTAGGGGATTTATCCGCTTTTGTCGCCGTTGCACGCGCTGGCGGCTTCCGGGAGGCGGCACGCGCGACCGATGGCAGCGCTTCCGGATTAAGCGAAGCGGTCCGGCGCCTTGAAGCTCGCTTGGGCGTGCGCCTGCTGAACCGGACGACGCGCAGTGTGGTTCCGACCGAAGCAGGCAGCAGTCTGCTGGCGCGCCTGGATCCGGTGTGGAGCGAAATCGACAGCGCCCTGGATGTGGTCAATGGTTTTCGCGATACGCCGACCGGTACCTTGCGCCTGAATGTCTCGATGAGTGCGGCGCGCCTGGTGCTGCCTTCGATTGTGCCGGCGTTTCTTACAAAGTATCCTGAGATCCGCCTGGAGGTGGTGGCCGAGGAGAGCTTCGTCGACGTGCTCGCGGCAGGTTGCGACGCCGGCATCCGCTACGAGGAGCGGCTGGAGCAGGACATGATTGCTGTGCCGATCGGTCCCCGCACCCAGCGCATGGCGGCCGCAGCGTCTCCCGCGTGGCTGGGCCGCCATGGAATGCCCGGGCATCCACGCGAGCTGGCGCCCGGCGCATGCATCCGGGCGCGCTTTGCCAGTGGCGCGATGATCGATTGGGTGTTCGAGCGGGGCGGCGAGACGGTGACCATCGAGCCGAGCGGGCAGTTGCTGGTGCAGGTGGGCGGGGCGCTGGACCTGGCGATCGACTCCGCCGTGCAGGGATTGGGGGTGATCTATTTGTTCGAGGATTGGTTGAAGCCATATGTCGAGCGTGGGGAGCTGGAGCCGGTGCTGCGGTCATGGTGGCCGCAGTTCTCCGGCCCTTATCTGTACTACTCCGGCCGTAGGCTGGTGCCGGCGCCGCTGCGGGCCTTCATCGACTTCATCCGTAACGACGCGGTTTCGTCACAAAACTGAAAAATAAGGTGTTGACGAAGCTCAGCAGGACGAGCATAATCTCATTCCTCTGCTGCTGACGAACAAAACGATTCGAAGCAAACGGCAGAGATGCAGCACCGAATAAAGTTCTTTAAAAATTAACAGTCGATAAGTGTGGGCGTTTGATGAAGGTGCCAGGAACTTCGGTTCTTGATTACTTAAATTATCAAATGTTCACAAAAAAGAAATACGTTGTCTCAGCAATGAGATAACGGTCAGTATTTTGAGTGAGCGACCCCTGCAGCAATGCAGGGTGACTCGAAAGAGTCAACAAACAGAGATTGAACTGAAGAGTTTGATCCTGGCTCAGATTGAACGCTGGCGGCATGCTTTACACATGCAAGTCGAACGGTAACAGGGAGCTTGCTCCGCTGACGAGTGGCGAACGGGTGAGTAATATATCGGAACGTACCCAAGAGTGGGGGATAACGTAGCGAAAGTTACGCTAATACCGCATACGATCCAAGGATGAAAGCAGGGGATCTTCGGACCTTGTGCTCCTGGAGCGGCCGATATCTGATTAGCTAGTTGGTGAGGTAAAGGCTCACCAAGGCGACGATCAGTAGCTGGTCTGAGAGGACGACCAGCCACACTGGAACTGAGACACGGTCCAGACTCCTACGGGAGGCAGCAGTGGGGAATTTTGGACAATGGGCGCAAGCCTGATCCAGCAATGCCGCGTGAGTGAAGAAGGCCTTCGGGTTGTAAAGCTCTTTTGTCAGGGAAGAAACGGTGGGGGCTAATATCCTTCGCTAATGACGGTACCTGAAGAATAAGCACCGGCTAACTACGTGCCAGCAGCCGCGGTAATACGTAGGGTGCAAGCGTTAATCGGAATTACTGGGCGTAAAGCGTGCGCAGGCGGTTTTGTAAGTCTGTCGTGAAATCCCCGGGCTCAACCTGGGAATTGCGATGGAGACTGCAAGGCTAGAATCTGGCAGAGGGGGGTAGAATTCCACGTGTAGCAGTGAAATGCGTAGAGATGTGGAGGAACACCGATGGCGAAGGCAGCCCCCTGGGTCAAGATTGACGCTCATGCACGAAAGCGTGGGGAGCAAACAGGATTAGATACCCTGGTAGTCCACGCCCTAAACGATGTCTACTAGTTGTCGGGTTTTAATTAACTTGGTAACGCAGCTAACGCGTGAAGTAGACCGCCTGGGGAGTACGGTCGCAAGATTAAAACTCAAAGGAATTGACGGGGACCCGCACAAGCGGTGGATGATGTGGATTAATTCGATGCAACGCGAAAAACCTTACCTACCCTTGACATGTACGGAAGCCACGAGAGATCGAGGTGTGCTCGAAAGAGAGCCGTAACACAGGTGCTGCATGGCTGTCGTCAGCTCGTGTCGTGAGATGTTGGGTTAAGTCCCGCAACGAGCGCAACCCTTGTCATTAGTTGCTACATTCAGTTGAGCACTCTAATGAGACTGCCGGTGACAAACCGGAGGAAGGTGGGGATGACGTCAAGTCCTCATGGCCCTTATGGGTAGGGCTTCACACGTCATACAATGGTACATACAGAGGGCCGCCAACCCGCGAGGGGGAGCTAATCCCAGAAAGTGTATCGTAGTCCGGATCGCAGTCTGCAACTCGACTGCGTGAAGTTGGAATCGCTAGTAATCGCGGATCAGCATGTCGCGGTGAATACGTTCCCGGGTCTTGTACACACCGCCCGTCACACCATGGGAGCGGGTTTTACCAGAAGTAGGTAGCTTAACCGCAAGGAGGGCGCTTACCACGGTAGGATTCGTGACTGGGGTGAAGTCGTAACAAGGTAGCCGTATCGGAAGGTGCGGCTGGATCACCTCCTTTCTAGAGTAGCACCGGAGTCAGCCTTAAAACTGAACTCATCATCAAGCGTCCACGCTTATCGACTGTTGAATGTAAAGAACAGTTTTATCGGGGCTGTAGCTCAGCTGGTTAGAGCACCTGCTTTGCAAGCAGGGGGTCGTCGGTTCGATCCCGTCATCCTCCACCAAAAAAGTTCAAACGTAAGTCGTCAGTAAATAACTGATGAGATTTAGGTTTGGTCTTTTCGAGATCACTGTTTTTTCGTTCTTTAACAATCTGGAAGAAGTAAAGTTTTTTTAAGCGTGTGCGAAAGCACACACTTAGGGTAGTAGTAATTTGTATCAAGCAAACATAGTTGTACTCTTGAATCCTGTGACGATCTCTGTAACTCATGCAGAGGCCAACGTTATA
>NZ_JAXCWH010000012.1:0-137639 GCF_034045165.1 Massilia sp. CFBP9026 | reverse complement strand
CAAAGAAATGGTCATGCCAGGCGATAACGTCTCGATCACCGTCAAGCTGATCGCTCCGATCGCGATGGAAGAAGGTCTGCGCTTCGCAATCCGCGAAGGCGGCCGTACCGTCGGCGCCGGCGTTGTTGCCAAGATCCTGGCCTAATTCATCAGGCCCTGATCGCCGGTAGGACGCTCTCCGAGCGTCTTGCCAGCACAACGATGGGGACAGACTTTTTGGTCTGTCCCCATCTGTTTGAGCGGGAACGATGCTATACTCCCGCCTCTTGAGCAGTACCGAAGTACCTTTACCACATTGCCGGCAGCAAGCCGGAACGTTCTTTTAAAGGAATTAGCATGTCCGCTCCAAACCAGAAAATCCGTATCCGCCTGAAAGCGTTCGACTACAAGCTGATCGACCAGTCCGCACTGGAAATCGTCGACACCGCCAAGCGCACCGGCGCCGTCGTCAAGGGCCCAGTCCCACTGCCGACCCGTATCCAGCGTTTCGACGTGCTGCGTTCGCCACACGTGAACAAGACCTCGCGCGACCAGTTCGAAATCCGTACGCACCAGCGTCTGATGGACATCGTGGACCCGACCGACAAGACCGTTGACGCACTGATGAAGCTGGACCTGCCAGCTGGCGTCGACGTCGAAATCAAGCTGCAATAATATTTTTCATCTGGCGGAGTCTTCCGCCGATGGACACGGGGCCGGTATCGCTTAGCGAGCCGGCCTTGTTTTTTATGCGCGAGAAGGCGTGTCGTCGGATGCAATCGGTTTTTACTTGTGGCATAGCTAAAGCATGAAAGCCTTGAAAAGCCAGCTCGCGTCGGAACTTCTTGCTGATCCGCAAGCTCGAGACCAGTTTCGCCAGTTCATGACCAGCAAACGAAGCCTCCCACAAACGGCACCTCAGGCTGCTGCAGGCGAGTTCAAGATTCGCCGTGACGACGGTCAGTCGGTTCGCGTTACTATCGTATCCAAGGCCGCATAAAGCCACGTTCTCATGAACGTCGCGTTGCCCGCGCTGATCGTTTTTTCCTGCTCCTGCCGGGCTTCATCTTCCGCACCAATCTCAAGCGCGCAGAGCGTATATTCCGGCAGTTGGACCCATTTAGTCATGCGAAACGCATGATCTCCTGCTTGGCATTCGCCAGCCGTTGTTCATATTCCTTGCGCATGCTGTAATCGAACGATTCATCCATCCGATCGTCGATTCATGCAGCCGTCTTCACTTGCTTCCATCTTGCGCACCACGTCCTGGCGCGATCTCGCCGGCTGGGGCCTCGCCGCCTTATTCCTGGTTTCCATCGCCAAAGCGCTCGCTCCAGATGCGGCCAAGCCTTTCCTGCGCAATGCCGGACTGGCCTTGCCCCTGTTGCTGCTGATGGCGAAAGACATCGCCCACGCACCAGACGCCTGGCAGCGCCTGCGCAGCGCGCATGCCGCGCGGGCCCCGTGGCATGCGCGGGTAACGGCGCTGCTGCCGCCCGAGCTGGTGGGGATGCTCCGCCTCGACCGCCTGCTGTGGATTGGCTGCTTCAGGCGCCTGCGGCAGCAAACCGCTGCCTGTGCGCTGCCGGAAGGCGTTGCACTGACCTATCTGGAACGCGGCGCCTATGGCACCGCTACCGCCGTCGTCTTCGTCAGCCTGCTGCTCGAGCTGCCGGTGCACGTCCTGCTGCTGAACCTGTTTGTCGAGGATGCCAGAACGCTGGCCCTGCTGCACGTCCTCGGCGCCGTCGCCGTGTTGTACACGCTGGCATGGGTACTGGGCGACCGCTGGCATATCGGGGCAGGGCGTCATGTCATGACCGACGATGCGCTCCATCTGCGCGTCGGCGCCCGCGTCGATGGCGTGCTGGCGTTGGCGGCGATCGCGCGCCTGGAGACAGTCGATGCGCCGCTGCCAGCCTGGCGCCGACGCCACGGCGTGGCGCGCCGCGACATGCTGCAGGTGACGCCGTTCGACCAGCCCAACTGTGTGCTGGTGCTCGAAGAAGATGCACGGGTCGACATCCTGCACTGGCAGGTGAAGAAGCGCCTGCCGCGTTACGTGTTCCTGTACCTTGACCGTCCCGAACTGCTGGCACAGCAGCTGCGCCGGCGGGTGGCGGCGTGAAACGGATTCGATTGCCGCGAATCGGGCCTGGTGCGCTGATCCTCCTGGGCCATGTACCGGCACCGGCCGACTACATCGAGCTTGCCTTCATCGCGGCGCCAAGGGTGCCAATGCCCGCAGCAGCACAGAACGACGGGGTCAGGTCTGACATTTAGACACGGCCTCGACAACAAACGCTTTTGAAAGCTGAGCTCGTGTCCGAATGTCAGACCTGACCCTCGCTTCCGACCCTCGCTTCCCGACCCTCGCTTCCGCTGGAACCGCTACGCGCCAGCGATGACAGCGCGCTGTCGCGTGCGGTGAGAAGGGCGAAGGTCCCGGATTGCCAGACCAAGTATGCCGGCGGCGAAAAGGCCAATATCCTGCTCCTGGTTCCCCTCGCCATCGACACCATCACCGGCAAGGGCTGCAACTGGTAGCAGCCCCGCCCGGGCAAACACTTATTTGCTGCCCGCTTATTTACTACCCGTCTTCCAACGCATGCCGAAGCCGTAATGGCGGTCCATCAGCTCGTGCGCGCTGGTCATGCCCTGCTGCTGGAAGTACTCCGCCAGCTTGGTGATCACCAGGTTGCCGCCGCGGTTCTCGATCAGCGCGATCGCGCACATGATCTGGCGGTCGCCGCCATCGAGTTTCACCTCGACCGGCGCCTGGCCCGGCGCCGTTACCGTCACCACGCCATTGGTCACGGCCCAGTTGGCCGCGCCTTCGTAGATGAAGGAGAAGATCACCGCGCGCTTGATCTGGTCGAAACGCTCGCCGTTGATGAACAGGTTCTCGCCATTGGCGGCGGCGCCGGTGCGGTCGTCCGCATCGAGTTGGATGAAGGGTTCGCGCTCGTAGTCGCCGAAGGTGTTGCCCAGCGCCTGCACCAGGCCGCGGCGGCCGTCGGCCAGTTCGTACATGCAGCCAAGATCGAGGTCGATGCCGCTGCGGCCCTTGCGCGCCGCGCCGGCCTTGTTGGCCATTTCGCCGGCCTTGTTGGCGAGGTCGCCCGCCATGCTGGTGAGGCGGTCGAGGAAGCCGCCGCCGCGCGCGGCCGAGGATGGCGGCGGTGGCGAAGCAGGAGGCGGTGCGATCGCGGCCTGGTTCCAGTTCAGGTTGACGTGGATGCGGCCATAGCCGCCGCCGGGGCGCTTGTCGAGCGAGACCTTGTCGCCGCGCTTGTCGAGCGTGACCTTGGACAGCGATACCGTCCGTGCCGCGGGTGCTGGCACTGGCGCGGCCGCAGGAGCAGGCCTGGGTGCGGGCGCGGGCGTCGAGGAACCGGCCTCGGTCCCGCCGAAGTTGGCCAGCAGCGCCGACAGGCCGCCATTGAAACCCTGGCCGACGGCGCCGAAGCGCCACAGGCCGTCGCGGCGGTAGATCTCGGCCACGATCAGGGCCTTTTCGTCGCCGAAGTCGGCGCCCGACCACGGGAAGCGCACCGCGCTGCCCAGCGACAGGGAGCTGGCGCCCAGGGTGCGCATGGTGGCCGCGCCGTCGATCGCGGCCACGAACACGAGCTTCGCGATCGAGGCCGGCAACCCGTCGAGGTTGATGGCAAAACGCGCGCGTCCGCCACCCAGGTCCAGGCGCACCGCGCCTTCCGGGCTGGCCAGCTGGTTGTAGAACACCATATAGCGGTCGTCCGACAGCTTGTCGTTGGCGTCCAGGCCGAAGCAGGAAACGTCGACCGAGGCGCCGTTGGCGGCGATCTCGACGTCGACGTTGAAGACGTTGCCGGTGCCGAGGTCGGCCAGCTTGCCTTTCTGTCCCCGTCCAAATTGAGTAGTCATGAGTGTTCTCCTTCCAGGAATGGTTTGTGGCCCAGTTCGGCGCGCGAGCCGAACAGGCGCGATTGTTCGAGGGTGCGCTCGGCCCAGGCGCGGTGGGTGGCGACCTCCTGCATCGCGTCGTCCATGCGGAACACCGCCGGGCTCGAGGCGTCGAGGATGGCGCGCGCCACCGCCAGGTCTTGCGGCGTCACCTTGAAGTGCTGCTCGATCGCCGCGATCTGGGTCGGATGGATCGCGGTCTTGCCGACCATGCCGTGGGCCAGGTCTTCGATCACTTCCTGGTCCAGCAGTTCGGGCAGGTCGAGGTATTCGAACACCGGCGCCGTCAGCATAAAGCCGTAGGGACGGAAAGTCGTCACCAGGCGCGAGATCACCGGGCCGAGCGGCGTGCGGTACAAGGTCATGCCGCGCGGGCGGCGCAGGCCGAGCAGGGCCAGCAGGTCGTTGCCGCCGATGCGCAGCGCCAGGATGCGGTGGCGTACGCCCGGCGCCTCCAGCGCGGCGCGCAAGGCTTGCATCTCGCCGTCGTCGAAGGCCTCGGCCGTCTCCAGGGTCGGCATCAGGACGTGCTCGGTGTGGCGCACCAGCTTGTAATAGCTGTCGAAATTGTGGCGCGTGATCTTGGGCAGCACGAAGCCGGTCAGCTTCTCGGCGCCCGGCATGGCCAGCACGCGCGCCAGCACTTCGGGATTGCGCACCCGCACGAAGCGGTCGGCCGCCACGTCCAGGCGCATGTTCGCCAGCACCACCGACAGGTTGAACAGCGACCAGGAGAGTTCCCGGTCGGCGATCGAATCCTCGGTGCAGAAGATCAGCGAGCGCGCGTGCGGCAGGCGATCGCCGTTGGCGATCGCGGTCAGGTTCTTGTGATTGGCCGGCACGTACAGCGACGCGCCCAGTGATTTAGCCATCCGATGCACTCCTGATCAGGGATACTGCGTGATAGGGCAGGTGCGGGTCGATCTCGACCGGCACCCGTTTTTCTTCGGCCAGCACGGCCAGGTGCGCCACTTCGGTGGCGCCAGGGTCGCGCAGCATGACCAGGCGCGGCACGCGGCGCAGCAGCACGCGCGTGGCTTCACCGATGCCGGGCTTGACCAGGTTGACGTCGGCGATGCCGTAGCGCCGCATCGCCGCGCCGATATAGGTCTGCGAGCGCTCGCGCGCCGCCACGGCGTCGATCGCTTGCGCGCGCGGCAGCGTGTCGGATTGCGCCAACGTCAACGCCAGCCCCACCAGCTCGTCGGCGAACGCCTGCGAGCGGTCCACTTGCGCGAACTGCTCATAAAAGACGCAGCCGTGGAAGTCGTCGCTGCGCATGTCGTCGCTCATGACGGTGCGGCTCACCAGGCCCGACACCGTGGCGTTGAGGATGCTTGACGGGATCAGGTAGTCGTCGCACGAGGCCGCGCAGGCGGCGGCGCCGGCCAGGTCGGACAGCACGTGCAGGCCGGCGTCGATGTGGGTGCCGTGGCGCACGTTGAACGTCTCGATCGAACCGGCCAGCTCGCGCGCGATCACGCCCTTGCCGGTCCAGCCGTCGAGAAAGACAATGGAATCGGGCTGGTGCCCATGCGCCAGGATGTGGCGCAGGGCGGCGGCGTCGATGCCGCGGTCGCGCACGATCGACACCGAGTAGTGCACGGCGTCGCGTCCGAACAGCTCGCGCAGCAGGCGGGCCACCACCACGCCGACCGGGGTGCCGGCGCGCGCCAGCGACACCAGCGCCAGCCGGTGCAGCGGGCGCGCGGCGATCAGGCGCGCCAGGCGCAGGCAGTCGCGCGCCATGCGCGCATTGTTGGCGCGGCAGGCCTCGTCGAACAGCCGCATATAGCGTTCGGACGGCATCGACTCGGGCGACAGCATCTGGCTGTAGTGGCGCCGGCCGCTCTGGATCAGCGCCTCCTTCTCGGCGACGTCGACGAAGCCTTCCTGCGGCAGGCGGCGCAGCAGGAAGCTGACCTCGCCCTTGCGGTAGCTGCCGGAGAAGTCTTCCCAGCCGCTCACAGCGCCCCCACGGTGATGCCGGCGAGCTGGGTGCCGCGCGGGATGATGGCGTAGTCGCAGGCGGCCATGAAGCGCGCGTCCGAGCGGCTGTCGCCCATGCCGAAGGTGACGATCTCGCCGTGTTCTTCCTTCAGGCGCGCGGTGATGTGGGCCACCGCGTTGGCCTTGTTCAGCGCCTTCGGCAAGATGGCCAGGTTGTTGCCGTTGCGGTGGATGAAGTAGTCGCGGTCGCCGTCGGCGATCCAGGGGCGCACCACGTCTTCCTCGAGCGGCGCCAGGCGCTCGGCCTCTTTGTCCAGATCCTTCACCACCAAAAAGAACGGGGTGGCGAAATCCTCGATCATGCGCGCGCGGCCGCCATAGCCGGTGCGCGCGCAGTGCGCATCGATGTGGGCGGCCAGCTCCTGCAGACCGGGCAGGGCGGCATGCATCGCCGTGCGCATGCCGTCCAGCCAGGGCTGGTCGAGCGCGCCGCCCGGCTCCAGCACCACGCCGCCGTAGTTGATGACGGCGTAGCTGTCGAACGGCAGGGACACACGGCGCAGGCCGTCGAGGTCGCGCGCGGTGGTCGGGATCATCGTCATCCCGTCCTGCAGCAGGGCCAGGAAGGAACGCTGGGCCGGCGTCGTGTACGAGCAGATGCTGCCGTCCTTGTAGTAGGCGGCCGGCGCCAAAGCATCCGGGATGTCCCGGTGCGCGCCGCATTTGCCGAAGGTCTGGAACAGTGTGTCGTCCAGGTCAGCGAACAGGAACTTCTTCAACGTGGTCCTCGGACTGGAAGTGGAACAGGCGCGCCTGCAGCAGGCGCGCCAGCGTGAACAGCGCCGGGCCGGGCGCGGTCTCGTGGCAGGCCAGCACGTGGTCGTACTGGCCCGGCGCGACGTTGTACAGGTAATTGGCAATGCCTTCGCCATAGTTGTCGGGGAAGGTCAATGCATGGTCCACCGCGCCCCAGGTGAGGATCGGCGAGCGCGTGGTCGACTGCACCACCACGTCGACGCCCTGGCGCTGCAGGGCGGCGCCGAACAGGGTCGAGACGTGCATGAATTCACCGGTGCCCAGCACCAGCACCCGGCTGCCGGGGGCGAATTCACGCGCCAGGCGCGCCGCCAGCTGCTCCGGCGCCCGCAATGCGCGCGCCGTGCCGAGGCGGCCGAAGGCGGTGCTGGCGCCGCGGTCGGCGTCTTCTTCGTAGCGCTGCGCCACGCCCTGGTCGGGCGGCAAGGGGCCTTGCGCGAAGCTGAATTCGCCCTCGACCAGCGCGCCGCAGGTAGTCGGCATGCCGAAGCGGGTGTCCAGCAGCCCGGTTGCGGCGCGGCCCATGAAATTGGTGATCGTGGCCAGGTGTACCCGCTCCAGGCCCGGATTCAGGCGGCGGCAGGCAGCGGCCAGGTTGACGAAGGTATTGCCGGTGCTGGCCTCGTCGTCGACCAGCACCAGGGTGCGCGCGGCCAGCAGCAGAGCGTGCAGTTCGGGATCGACCGGCGTGTGCAGGAACTGGCGCGGTGCATGGCTGTGCGCTTCCTCGAATTCGATCAGCGGGCCGTCGCCGACCCGGTAGCGGGTGGTGTGCAGGAACAGCGCCTGCTGGCCCGGATGGGCGCGCAGCCAGGCTTCGAACACGCCCTGGCCCAGCCCGATCGCGGTCTCCGCCATGGCGATGAACACCACCGGGCCTTGCACCGCGCCACCGAGCGGCGGGACGGTCGCCGCCAGGCGCTCGTGCACCATCAGCATGTCGATCGGCTGCGCCGGCCAGTGCTTGCCCAGCACCTTGCTGAGGAACAGGAAGCCGCGCTTGGCATTGGCGCGCGCGGCAAAGCCGAGCAGGGCGTCGAGTTCGGACGCGCCGCTGTCGATGCGCAGGTCGAGCGTTCCTGTCGGGAGCTCGATACGCTGGACAGGAGTCGGGAGCGGCGCGTTCATGCCAGCTCCGTCGCGACGCTGACTTCGGCCACCCGCATGCCGTGGCGCGGCGCCGGGATCTCGAGGCCGTCGTAGCCTTCGGCAAAGCCGCGCAGCGCGATATACGGGAGGTTGGGGCCGGCCAGGCAGGCCATGCCGATCCCGCCCGACATGCGTGGATTGATCTCGAGCAGGCGTGGACGGCCACCGCCTTCGCGGAACTGGGCGTTGAACACGCCATTAAGTTCGTAGTCGGCGCACAGGCGCGCCGTCGCATCCAGGATGTCCTGGCGCATGTCGATCAGCTGGCCGCTGCCGGCTTGCGGCAGCTTGCGGCGCACCACGGCCGCCACCAGGCGCCCATGATCGCCCACGCAGTCGACGCTGTATTCGGGGCCGTCCAGGAATTCCATCAGCAGCATGGTATTGAAAGAGTCCAGTTCGCCCAGGCCGCGGCGCAGGTCCTGGTAGCCGATATGGTATTCGACGCCTTTCATCAGGAGCGCGGCGCTGCTGCGTTCTTCGTCGATGATGGCGAAGCCCAGGCCATAGATACCGTGCGCCGGCTTGACGCACAGCTTCGCATGCTGCGGGCGCAGTTCGGCATAGGCGGCGTCGAACTGTTCCAGGGTCTCGAAGGGGCGGAAGGCCGCCACCGGCGCGTCCGGCAGCACCGTCGCGGCATAGAAATCGGCCTTGTCGTGGATGCGCTTGAGTTGCGCCGGCGGGGCGGCGCTGAGCACGCGCGTGCCGACGTCGGCAAAGCGCGCATGTTCGGCGGCCAGCACGGTGGCTTCGCGGCCCGGCACGAAGATGTCGATTTTCTGGTCGCGGCAGAACGCGAGGCACCAGTCGACATAGGCGTCGCCTTTCAGGCCGGTGGGCTCGACGTGGAATTCATGGGCCAGGCGCGCGGCCGGCGCATGGCGGTTGGCGTTGCTGTGGACGATGGTGAAACGGCCTTCGGTATCGGCCTCGCGGATCAGCTTGATCGCCGCATTCACGGACGAAAACGTCCTGTTGTACCAGACGCGCATGTGGGCTCTCTTGATGGGTGATCGGCCACTGGCGTGGCGTTGCAGGGTCCGCGCCGGGCGGCGCGGACCGTCAGGGAAGGGAAGCTCCCTGTGTGATTCTTAGACGTTGACGCCGAACGAGCGTGCCAGCGGACCGAGGCCGCCCTTGAAGCCCTGGCCGACGGCGCGGAACTTCCATTCGCTGCCGGCGCGGTACAGCTCACCAAAGATCATCGCGGTTTCGGTCGAGCTGTCCTCGGACAGGTCGTAGCGCGCGATTTCGGCTTCGCCGGCGGCGTTCAGGCAGCGGATATAGGCCTTGCCCACCTGGCCGAAGTTCTGGCGGCGCGCATCGGCGTCGTGGATGGTGACGCAGAACGAGATCTTGTCGATGTCGGCCGGCACGCGCGCCAGGTCGATCGTCAGCTTCTCGTCGTCGCCATCGCCCTGGCCGTCGGTGTTGTCGCCGGCGTGGGTCACCGAGCCGTCGGTCGATTTCAGGTTGTTATAGAAGATGAAGTCGGTATCGCCACGTACCTTGGCGTCGGTCTTGAGCATGAAAGCGCTACCGTCCAGGTCGAAGGCGGAACCGTCGGTCGAGCGTGGATCCCAGCCCAGGCCGATGATGACCTTGGTCAGGCCCGGTGCTTCCTTGCTCAGGTTGACGTTGCCGCCTTTTTGCAGACTGATTGCCATGCGAACTCCTTTTTCCGTTGAGGGATGAGATGGACGGCGATGTAGCTGTCGCCATCGGGATTGCATCCGCCAATATAGGCGGTAATTGATCAATTGTACATGGGGCTGGGGCGCGCGAATTTCAACATTTTTCATAGGGGGATGTACGTACTTACGCTCAGTCCAAACTACGGAATGTCACATTTGTGGATTTGGAGGATCGGGCAAAAACGAACCAGCTTCCGGCAACGGGAGAGCATGCGCCAACCCGATACTGGGTGCTCTTCCACCCCACCTCAAGGAGCACACCATGAACAAGATCGCACTCGTCACCGGCGCCAGCCGCGGCCTGGGCCGCAACACCGCGCTGCACATCGCGAAGAAGGGCGGCGACGTCATCATCACCTATCAAAGCCGCGAGCAGGAAGCCCAGGCCGTGGTCGACCAGATCCGCGCCATGGGCCGCCGGGCGCTGGCGCTGCGGCTCGACGTCGGCGACGTCGCGGGCTTTCCACTGTTCGTCGAACACCTGCGCGCCGCGCTGGGGCAGACCTGGGGCCGCGACAGCTTCGACCACCTGGTCAACAACGCCGGCCATGGCGACGCGGCGCTGATCGAGGATACCACCCAGGTCCAGTTCGATCGCCTGGTGGACGTCCACTTCAAGGGCGTGTTCTTCCTGACCCAGGCACTGCTGCCGCTGCTGGCCGACGGCGGGCGCATCGTCAACCTGTCGACCGGGCTGACGCGCGTGTCCTACCCGGGCTTCGGCGCCTATGCGGCGGTCAAGGGGGCGGTCGAGATCCTGAGCGTCTACCTGGCGCGGGAGCTGGGCAGCCGCGGCATCGCGGTCAACACGGTGGCGCCGGGGGCGATCGAGACCGATTTCCTGGGCGGCGCGGTGCGCGACACGCCGGACATGAACGCCGCCTTTGCCGGCATGATCGCGCTCGGCCGGGTCGGCGTGCCGGACGATATCGGCCCGATGATCGCCAGCCTGCTGGGCGAGGACAATCGCTGGATCACCGGCCAGCGCATCGAGGTCTCGGGCGGCCAGGTCATCTGAACGCCGGGCCGGGGCGCCCGCCCCGGCGGCTCATTACACCACGCGAGGAGAACGCCATGACCCCCGATAATCCCTTCCTGCCCCTGTCCTTCATCGCGGGGCCGGCGATCCTGACCAATGCCTGCGCCATCATGCAGAACGGCGCCGCGATCCGCTACAGCCTGGCGATCACCCACCTGCGTGAATTTCGCGCCTCGCTGGCGGCCGGCGACGATCGCTTCGCGCTGCTGTATGCCGACACCGCGCTGGCGGCGCAGCTGGTCGAGAGGAGGATCGCGCTGCTGCTTGGCGGCCTGAACCTGCTGTATGCGACGGTCGGCCTGTTCGGGCTGACTACCTTCGCCGCGCTGCTCGGCGCCTTCATCGCGGCAAGCCACCCCGGCTGGGGGGCGGCGGCGGCCCGGGTCATGGTGGGCGCCGGCGGCGTCGGCCTGTGCCTGCTGGTGGCCGCCATCGCCGCCTTCGTGCGCGAGAGCGCACTGGGCACGGCCCTGATGCGCCTGCACCGGCGCTTGGACTAGGTACTCAGGCCGCGGCGTGCAGCCGGGCCTGGGCGGCGACTTCGCGCACCGGGGGCATGCCGAACATGCGCCCGTATTCGCGCGTAAACTGCTGCACGCTCTCGTAGCCGACCGCATGGGCGGCGTTGCTCGCATTCTTGCCCTCGGCCAGCATCAGGCGCCGCGCCTCGATCAGGCGCAGCTGCTTCTGGAATTGCAGCGGCGTGAGCGAGGTCACGGCGCGGAAGTGCTGGTGGAAGGACGAGGGACTCATGCCGGCCAGCGCCGCCAGCTGCTCCACCGGCATGCGCTGGGCATAGTTGGTGCGCAGCAGCGCCACCGCGCGCGCGATGCGCCGCACCTGGCTGTCCGGCAGCCCAAGGCGCCGGATCGCGGCGCCGTGGCGTCCGGCCAGCAGCCAGTAATGGAATTCCCTGATCAACGCCCCTTTCAGCACCGGGATCGATGCCGGCCGCTCGAGCATGCGCATCAGGCGCAGCGTGACGTCCGCGAGCTGGTCCTCGGTGGGCTCGATGCGCACCGGCGCCTCGTCGCCCGCTTCCACCACCGCGATTTCCGTCATCAGGTCGGCGATGACTTCGGGCGACAGGTCCAGCGCCAGCGCGCAGTAAGGCGCGGCGGCGCTGGCTTGCGTGATCTGGCTGACGGTCGGTACGTCGGCCATGATCAGGAGCGAATCGCCGGCATTGAAGGTGAATGACTGGCTGCCCATCGTCACGTGCTTGCTGCCCTGCAGGACCAGGCAAGCCAGGGGGCGCGGGATCTGGTAACTGAGCTCGGTGCGGCCGGTCGAATAAATCGTGATCAGGCCGGGGATGGGCGTGCGGGCAATGCCGCCGGCATCGGCATTGTCTTGCGCGTGGCGCAGCACGGCGTCGAGAAGTTGGGTGTCCATGCCGCCAATAGTAGCGCCGCTTGCCCTGCTTGAAAACACGTCTGCAGGATTGGGCAAAGATTGTCGAGTTTCCGGTAACGGCAGGATGGCTGGCGGCGCGAAGATGGCTTCACCGGCGCGGCAGGTACAAAAGGCGGCGCCACCCACCCTGCAGTTTCACCGTCAACGAGGAGCTTGAGCATGAATACCACCGACACCATCCTGATCGTCCTTTCGGCCGCCGATCACTGGACCCGTACCGATGGCAGCAAGTATGAAACCGGCTACTGGGCCGAGGAATTCGTCGTCATCCACGAGAAATTCGTGCAGGCCGGCTACCGGGTCGACCTGGCCACGCCGGGAGGCGTCGAGCCGACCGCCGACTGGCGCAGCCTCGACGTCCAGTATGGCGGGGAAGAAGCGCCGCGCTACGCCGCCTACCTGGACGGCATCGCCGACATCCTGGCGCGTCCGCTGGTGCTGGCCGACGTCGATGTGTCACGGTATGTGGCCGTGGTCATCCCGGGCGGCCACGGCCCGGCCGAAGACCTGGTCGGCGACGCCGACATGGCGCGGGTGCTGTTCGAGGCGGAACGGTCGGACAAGGTGATCGGCTCGGTATGCCACGGTCCGGCGGCGCTGCTCAGCGCCGTCAGGGAAGACGACAGCTGGCTGTTTGCCGGCCGCCGGGTCACCGGTTTCAGCGATGAGGAAGAAATCGCCTTCGGCACCGCCGAGAACGCGCCCTGGCTGCTGGCCTCGCGGATGCGCCAACTGGGCGGGCTGTATGAGCGCGGCGCCGAGGATTGGAAGCCGTTCGCGATCACCGATGGCAAGCTGGTCACCGGCCAGAATCCGGCATCCAGCGCGCTGACCGCGGACGGGGTGTTGGCAGTCCTGGCCAGGACCGCCTGACGGAACCTACGTGGCCTTGGCGTCGTCCTCGCCGGTCCACGCAGCCTGTTCCACCGGCTGTTCGGCCTGCGCCGGCCCGCGGGCCAGGTGCACCGTCTGCATCGGCAGCGCCAGCGAAACCCCGCGTGCTTCGAGCCCGGCGAGGATTGCCAGGTAGATCTCCTGCTGCGTCGTCATATAGACGGCATAGTCGGTGTTGTCGACGTAGTAGACCGTCTCGTAATTGAAGCTGGGGGCGGCGATGCTGTTCAGGTGGGCACGGTCGAATCGCACCTGCGGCTGGGCGCTGACGATCTCCTTGATCATCTCCGACAGTTCTCGCAGCACTGGCGCCGGGGTCTGGTGCGATACCGCGAACTGGAACACGACGCGGCGCGATTCCATGCGGCGCAGGTTCTGGATGCGGCTCTTGAGCAGGTCGTTATTGGAGAACACGATCTGCTCGCCGGAGAGGCTGCGCACGCGGGTGGTCTTCAGGCCGATCTTCTCGACCGTGCCGAGCATCTTGTCGACGATGATGAAGTCGCCCACCACGAAGGGCTTGTCGAGCACGATGGAGAGCGAGGCGAACAGGTCGCCCAGGATGCTCTGCACCGCCAGCGCGATGGCGATACCGCCGATCCCCAGGCTGGCGACCAGGGTGGTGATGTTCACGCCCAGGTTGTCCAGCACCATCAGCGCCACCACCGCCCACAGCGCCACCCGCACCAGGAAGGTGATGGCGGCCGAGGAGGTGATGCGGTCCGGGTCTTCGTTGCGCTGGGCGCGCGTCGCCAGCAGCCAGGCGCGCAGCGCGCGGTCGCCCCAGATCGCGACCTGGAACAGCATCGCGGTGATGGTGACGCGGCCGATGAACAGCTGCGCCTTGTCCGACAGCACCAGGAAGCTGGCGCCGGCGTAGATGCCGACGATGACCAGCACCAGCAGCTTGGTCGAACGCAGCGCGGCGACCGCGATATCGTCCCATTTGGCGTCGGTGCGCGCGGCCAGCGCCGCCAGGCGCCGCGCCAGGATCGACTTGACGGCGTCCAGCCCGGCCGCCACGGCCGCGACCACGGCCAGCGCGACCAGCCAGTCGGCGACCGGATTCTTGAGGATGACGTATTCCATCACGGTTTCATTTCCCTTTCATTCAATGTTCAGGCTTCAGGCGACGGAGCGCTCTTCCTGCGCGTCATCCTGGCCGGATGCCGGCAGCGCCGCCAGTGCGGCCAGGAAGTCGTCGCCCCAGCGCGCCACGTCGCGGTCGTTCACGATCGCCGCCATGCGTCCGGAGCGGTAGGCCACTTCGTCGGCGCCCATGGTCAGTGCGTGGTACAGGGTCGCGCTCATCGCATTCCTGTCATACGGGTTCACCAGCAGCGCGCCGTGCAGCTCGACGGCGGCGCCGGCGAATTCGGACAGCACCAGCGTGCCCGGACGGCCGGCGGCATGGCGGGTGGCCACGTATTCCTTCGCCACCAGGTTCAGGCCGTCGCGCAGCGGCGTGATCCAGGCGACGTCGCAGGCGGCGTAGTGGGCCACCACGTCCTCGAAGGGCAGCGAGCGGTAGAAGTAGCGCACCGGCACCCAGTCCAGGGTCGAGAAGCGGCCATTGATGCGGCCGACCACGCGATCGAGTTCCTCGCGCAGGCTGTCATAGATCTCCATGCCCGACGCCGCCGGCGTGATGATGTTGATCAGCATGACTTTCCCCAACAGCTCGGGATGCTGTTCGAGCATGCGCTCATACGCTTGCAGCTTCTCCAGCGAGCCTTTCACGTAGTCGAGGCGCTCGATCGAGATGATGCCGGTGCGGCCATCCAGGTACTCGTCCCATTCGGTGATCTGGCGCTGGACGTCGCCGCTCTTGACCAGGTCTGCGATCAGGCCGGCGTTGGTGCCCACCGGATGGGCGCCCAGCGTGACCCGGCGTCCGCCCACTTCGAGCGCGGTGTGCATGCGGTCCACGCCCAGCGCGCAGCCGAAGGTCAGGTAGCGCGGCGCGCACGGCACGGCGTCCAGCACCTCGACCGGTGCGCAGGAGCGCGCGGCGTCGACGAAGTTCTCGACGTAGCGCGGGATGTGGAAGCCCACGTAGTCGCACTGCAGCAGGCTGCCGATGATGTCGTTCCGCCACGGCAGGATGTTGAATACGTCGGAAGACGGGAAGGCGGTGTGGTGGAAGAAGGCGATCGTCAGGTCGGGACGCAGCGGGCGCAGGAAGGCCGGCACCATCCACAGGTTGTAGTCGTGGATCCAGGCGGTGGCGCCGGGCGCCGCCTCGCGCGCGGTCTGCTCGGCGAACAGGCGGTTCACCTCCAGGAAGCGTTCCCAGTGGTCCTGGCGGAATTCGGCTTTATCGGGGAAGGAGAAGATGATCGGCCAGAACGCCTCTTTCGAGAACTTCTTGTAGAACTGGTCGATGTCGTCCGCCGTCAGGGGAATCCGGGCCGCCTTGAGCTGCGGGTAGCGCTGCGCATCGACGGCCACGTGCGGGATGAAACCGGTCGGCGTCCGGCTGGCCTGCTGCGACCAGGCCACCCACGAGCCCTTGCGGCCGCCGGCGAAAAAGCTGAGCAGGGTCGGCATGATGCCGTTCGGGCTTTTCGGGCGGCGCTGGTACGTCACGCCGCCTTCCACCACTTCGTCATACGGCAGGCGGTGGTAGACCATGACCAGCTCGGCCTCGCCGTACGAGGTCGCGTCATGCGCCGCGGCGTCGCCGTCCAGGCGCAGACCATGGCGGTCGAAGGCCTGCAGGATGCCGCCGCAGCCGGCGGCGTCGGCCACCACCACGCGCGGCATCTTGCGCACCGCCTGCACCAGCGCCGGTTCGGCGGCGCCGACCACCACGCCGCGGAAACCCGCCTCGAACATCGACAGGTCGTTCAGGGTGTCGCCCGCCACCACGATATGGGCCGGATCGAAGCCGGCCACTTCCGCCAGGCGGCGCACCGCGACGCCCTTGCCGACGCCGCGCGGCAGCACGTCCAGGTAGCGGCCGGCCGAGAACAGCAGGTCGCAGTCGAGGGCGTCGACGGCAGCGCGCAGCGCGGGTGTGATGGCATCCTCGGTGGCGTAGAAGGAGACGCGGCGTTCCTGCGGCACCGACTGGCGCACCAGCTCGGGAAAGTCGGCCAGCGCTTTCAATACCGCCTGGCTGCCCGGCCAGCGCGACGCGATTCTCTGCGCCAGCGGCTCGACCGGCCGCAGGTCGGCGTCGACGATGGTGGCGCCGACGTCGGCGATGATGTAGTGGGGACGCGGCACCGTTGGGTCGGACAGCAGGGGAATGACGGTTTCCAGGCCGCGGCCGGTGACGAACACCAGTTTCGCCTCCGGCAGGGCGCCGGAAAACAGTTCGCGGATGCGGCGCCGCGCCTCGTGGGTGCCGGCCAGCAGCGTACCGTCGAGGTCAGTGGCCAGGACCAGGCGTGAGGGATCGAGCTGGCGCGGCCAGTGGCGGGTTTCAATGACAGTCATTCTTGTTCATCCTTTGCAGCGATGCGTCCGCCCAATAGCCAGGGGTTGGGAGGCGGACCGGGTCTGGGCCCACGGTGCTCGCCGGGGAGGCGCGCGGGCCGGAGAAAGGCGGGACGGGGACCTGCGCTCTCTTCTAGTTGAATGCGCGATCGACACGTCGGGAACCGCCAGGCGGAGGAGGGAGGGCAGCGCCGGCATGGTTGCCGGAATCACGTGCGCCAGGTGCGCGCGACACGGCCGTCCCTCGAAAAACATTTGTACAATAGCATTTCACGGCGGCATCTTCAACCCGCGATTTCCTTGAGCGACGCGAGCGCGGCCGTCGTGGGCGCAGCAGGGAAGCGGCAGGGAATTGACGAGCACACGAAAAAAGCTATTGCAAAACTTTAAGCCGGGCACTTATAATTCGGCTCCCCGGGCGGTTAGTTCAGCTGGTTAGAATACTTGGTCGACATCCAAGGGGTCGCAGGTTCGAATCCTGCACCGCCCACCAGACTTCCAGATCGCAGGCTCCCAGCAATGGTCGTAGCCTGTAGAGAAAAGACACAGCGGTGTGTCTTTTCTGTGCCGCTCAGCTAGAGTGGATTCTTCTTTCTCCAGATACTGCGAAAAGCGCAACAGGCCGGATTCGACTCCGATTTTTCCTGTTGCGCCGAAGCCTTTTGCGCGTTATACTAGCCGGCTTCGGTATGGGTGCCTCTTTTATTGCCCATATTATTTAGTAGTTCAACTACCCCCGCCCAATCGTAGGTGGGAATGGAGAAAAAATGAGCTTGGGCCTTCTCGGTCGCAAGGTTGGCATGATGCGTATCTTCACGGATGACGGCGATTCGATCCCTGTCACTGTGCTGGATGTGTCGAACAACCGTGTCGCACAAATCAAAACCCCTGAAACTGATGGCTACACCGCAGTTCAGGTCGTCTACGGCCAGCGTCGCGCTTCGCGCGTGACCAAAGCTGCTGCCGGTCACTACGCCAAAGCTGGCGTCGAAGCCGGTACGATGCTGAAAGAATTCCGCATCGATTCCACCAAAGCCGCCGAACTCAAAGCTGGTGATGTCATCGCCGCTTCGCTGTTCGAAGTGGGCCAGAAAATCGACGTGCAAGGCACCTCGATCGGTAAGGGCTACGCCGGTACCATCAAGCGTCACAACTTCGCCTCGGGTCGCCAGACCCACGGTAACTCGCGTTCGCACAACGTTCCTGGCTCGATCGGTATGGCCCAGGATCCAGGCCGCGTGTTCCCAGGCAAGCGCATGACCGGTCACATGGGCGACGTTACCGTCACCACCCAGAACCTGGAAGTGGCTCGCATCGACACCGAACGTCAGCTGCTGCTGATCAAGGGTGCCGTTCCTGGCGCGAAGAACGGCCAAGTGGTCGTCAAGCCAGCTGTCAAAACCAAAGCCAAGAAAGGAGCGTAAGCATGGAACTGAAGCTCCTGAATGAGCAAGGTCAAGCTGGCGCCAACGTTGCAGCAACCGACGAAGTGTTCGGTCGTGAATACAACGAAGCCCTGATCCACCAGATCGTCGTCGCCTACGCTGCCAACGCACGTAGCGGCAACCGCAAGCAGAAGGACCGTGAAGAAGTCCACCACACGACCAAGAAGCCATGGCGCCAAAAAGGTACCGGCCGTGCTCGTGCTGGTATGTCGTCGTCGCCTCTGTGGCGCGGCGGTGGTCGTATCTTCCCGAACACCCCGGACGAGAACTTCTCGCACAAAGTTAACAAGAAGATGTTCCGTGCAGGTATCTGCTCGATCTTCTCGCAACTGGCTCGCGAAGGCCGCCTGAACGTGGTCGAAAACCTGTCGATCGAAGCTCCAAAGACCAAGCTGCTGTCGCAAAAACTGCAGACCATGGGCCTGGAATCGGTCCTGGTGATCACCGACACCATCGATGAGAACCTCGACCTGGCATCGCGCAACCTGCCGCACGTGCTGGTCGTCGAGCCGAAGCACGCTGATCCGATGTCGCTGGTGTTCTACAAAAAAGTCCTGGTCACGAAAGCTGCTCTGGCCAAGATCGAGGAGATGTACGCATGAGCGCCGCAATCAAATTCAGCGAAGAGCGCCTGATGAAGGTGCTGCTGGCTCCGATCATTTCCGAGAAGGCTACCTTCGTTGCGGAAAAGAACGAGCAGATCGTGTTCAAGGTCCTGCCTGACGCGACCAAGCCAGAAATCAAGGCTGCCGTCGAGATGCTGTTCAAGGTCGAAGTGGAATCGGTGCAAACCGTGAACCGCGAAGGCAAGCAAAAGCGTTCGGGCCGTTTCACCGGTCGTCGCAACCACACCAAGCGTGCTTTCGTGTGCCTGAAGCCAGGCCAGGAAATCAATTTTGTCGAGGAGGCTAAATAATGGCACTCGTAAAGATGAAGCCAACCTCCCCAGGCCGTCGCGGCATGGTGAAAGTTGTGACCGAAGGCCTGTACAAAGGTCGTCCGCTCGCAGCCCTGGTTGAAAAGAAATCGAAAACTGCCGGCCGTAACAACAACGGTCACATCACCACCCGTCACAAGGGCGGTGGCCACAAGCAGCACTACCGTCTGGTCGACTTCAAGCGCCAGAAGGACGGCATTCCTGCCAAGGTCGAGCGTATTGAATACGACCCGAACCGTACCGCGCACATCGCACTGCTGTGCTACGCGGACGGCGAGCGTCAGTACATCATCGCCACCAAAGGCATGGCTGTCGGCGACGCGATCATGAACGGCTCGGAAGCGCCGATCAAAGCCGGTAACTGCCTGCCAATCCGCAACATCCCGGTCGGTACCGTGATGAACTGCGTCGAAATGCTGCCAGGTAAGGGTGCCCAGATGGCCCGTACCGCCGGCGCCGGCGTCGTGCTGATGGCCCGTGAAGGCACCTACGCCCAGGTTCGCCTGCGCTCGGGTGAAGTCCGTCGCGTGCACATCGAGTGCCGCGCTACCGTTGGCGAAGTCGGCAATGCCGAACACAGCCTGCGCAAGATCGGTAAGGCTGGCGCGATGCGCTGGCGCGGTGTTCGTCCTACCGTCCGCGGTGTGGTCATGAACCCGGTCGATCACCCGCACGGTGGTGGTGAAGGTAAAACTGCAGCCGGTCGTCACCCAGTGTCGCCATGGGGCCAGCAGACCAAGGGCAAGCGTACGCGTTCGAACAAGCGCACGTCGTCGATGATCGTTTCGCGCCGCGGCAAGAAATAAGGATAAAAAATGACTCGTTCATTGAAAAAAGGGCCGTTCATTGACGCCCACCTGGTGAAAAAAGTCGAGACCGCGCAAGCGACCAAAGACAAAAAGCCAGTCAAAACCTGGTCGCGCCGCTCGACGATCTCGCCAGACTTCATCGGTCTGACGATCGCTGTCCACAACGGCAAAGTGCACGTGCCTGTGTACGTGTCGGAGAACATGGTCGGCCACAAGCTCGGCGAATTCGCGCTGACCCGTACGTTCAAGGGCCACGCCGCTGACAAGAAGGCGAAACGATAATGGAAACTAAAGCAATCCTCAAAGGCGTACGCCTTTCGGAACAAAAAGGCCGTCTGGTCGCCGATCTGATTCGTGGCAAGAAAGTTGACGCAGCACTCAACATTCTGCAATTCAGCCCGAAAAAAGGCGCGACCATCATCAAGAAGGTTCTCGAGTCGGCTATCGCCAACGCGGAACACAACGATGGCGCCGACATCGACGAACTGAAAGTGGTTCAGATCTATGTCGAAAAGGGCCCGATCCTCAAGCGCTTTACTGCACGTGCAAAAGGCCGCGGCGATCGCATTTCCAAACAATCCTGTCACGTTTACGTGACTGTCGGTAACTAAGGAGTCATACGATGGGTCAGAAAATCCACCCAACCGGCTTCCGCCTGGCGGTCACCCGTAACTGGGCGTCGCGCTGGTATGCTGGTAACGGCAACTTCGCTTCGATGCTGCAGGAAGACCTGGAAGCCCGCGCTTTCCTGAAAAAGAAGCTGAAGAACGCTTCGGTCGGCCGTATCGTCATCGAGCGTCCTGCCAAGAACGCACGCTTCACCATTTACTCGTCGCGCCCTGGTGTCGTGATCGGTAAAAAAGGCGAAGACATCGAAGTGCTGAAAACGTCGCTGGCGAAGATCATGGGCGTGCCCGTGCACGTCAACATCGAAGAGATCCGCAAGCCAGAGATCGATTCGCAGCTGATCGCCGACTCGATCTCGCAGCAGCTCGAAAAGCGCATCATGTTCCGTCGCGCCATGAAGCGCGCAATGCAAAATGCAATGCGCCTGGGCGCCGTCGGCATCAAGATCATGTCGTCGGGCCGCCTGAACGGTATCGAAATCGCACGTACCGAATGGTACCGCGAAGGCCGTGTGCCACTGCACACCCTGCGCGCCGATATCGACTACGGCACCAGCGAAGCATCGACCACCTACGGCATCATCGGCGTCAAGGTCTGGGTCTACAAGGGCGACCGTTCGGTCACCGGCGAAGCACCAGTCATCGACACCCCGCCAGATGAGAAGAAGCCACGCGGCCCACGTCGTGACGACGGCAAGCCATCGCGCGGTCCACGTCCAGCCGGCGGTGCACGTCCAGCTGCCGCGCCAACCGTGCGCGCTCGCCCAGCTGTCAAGCTGGCGACCCCGGCTGCCGCTGCACCCGCTGAGAAAGCAGGAGAATAAGCATGCTGCAACCATCGCGCAGGAAGTATCGTAAAGAGCAGAAAGGCCGTAACACCGGCATTTCGCACACCCGCGGCACCGCGGTCTCGTTCGGTGAATTCGGTCTGAAGGCAGTTGCCCGCGGCCGTATCACCGCACGCCAGATCGAAGCGGCACGTCGCGCCATGACCCGTCACATCAAGCGTGGCGGTCGTATCTGGATCCGTATCTTCCCGGACAAGCCGATTTCGAACAAGCCGGCCGAAGTCCGTATGGGTAACGGTAAGGGTAATCCAGAGTACTACGTCGCTGAAATCCAGCCAGGCAAAGTCCTGTACGAGATGGATGGCGTCGCAGAAGAACTGGCGCGCGAAGCGTTCCGCCTGGCCGCTGCCAAACTGCCACTGGCTACCACTTTCGTGGTTCGCCAAGTCGGCCAATAACAGGAGTTGAATATGAAAGCATCGGAACTCCGCGGCAAAGACCAGGAAGCGCTGCAGAAGGAGCTGAACGAGCTGCTCAAGGCCCAATTCGGTCTGCGCATGCAAGTCGCCACCCAGCAGCTCGGTAACACTTCGCAGCTGAAAAAAGTACGTCGCGATATCGCGCGTGTGAAGACTGTGATGAACACGAAGGAAGCCAAATGACCGACACCACCATCAAAACGGCGCTGAAGCGTACGCTGGTCGGCAAAGTCGTGTCCGATAAAATGGACAAGACGGTTACCGTCCTGATCGAACGTCACGTCAAGCACCCGCTGTACGGCAAGATCATCGTGCGCTCGAACAAGTATCACGCGCACGACGAAGCGAACGAAGCGAAAATCGGTGACACCGTCGAGATCGCAGAAGGTCGTCCGATCTCGAAGACGAAGGCGTGGACTGTGACCAAAGTGTTGCAAGTCGCACAGGTACTGTAAGTACCCATAAAATTTGTCTTGCGTGGCCCGCTGGTATCTGAGATACTAGCGGGCTTCGTTCATGTGTTGCCGCAGTTATCCCCCGCGGTACAGCGGCCTGTAACGAAAGTGTTTTTGGAAAGTCCATCACCCAAACATGGGGCTCCAGCAGGGGCGTCATGGCGGGACCAAGACTGACCGCAGGCCCACGGTTCTCCGTGGGGTTTTCTACGGCTTAAGTTGGGAAAGAAACTACTATGATTCAAACCGAAAGCCGGCTCGAAGTAGCCGACAACACCGGTGCCAAGGAAGTTCTGTGCATCAAGGTGTTGGGCGGCTCGAAGCGCCGTTACGCGAGCATTGGCGACATCATCAAGGTCACCGTTAAAGTCGCAGCCCCACGTGGCCGCGTCAAAAAGGGTGAAATTTACAATGCCGTGGTTGTGCGTACCGCCAAAGGTGTGCGCCGCCAGGATGGTTCCCTGGTCAAGTTCGACGGCAATGCCGCTGTCCTGCTGAACGCCAAGCTGGAGCCAATCGGTACCCGTATCTTCGGACCAGTCACGCGCGAACTGCGCACTGAAAAGTTCATGAAGATCGTGTCGCTGGCACCTGAAGTTCTGTAAGGATTCGACATGGATAAGATTCGTAAAAACGACGAAGTCATCGTTCTGGCCGGTAAGGACAAGGGCAAGCGTGGCGTCGTTCAGAAGCGTGTAGACGCTGAACACGTCATCGTCGAAGGCGTCAACGTCGCTAAAAAAGCGACCAAGCCTAACCCGATGACCGGTGTTACTGGTGGTATCGTCGACAAGACCATGCCGATTCACGTGTCGAACGTCGCGCTGTTCAACGCAGCGACCGGCAAGGCAGATCGCGTTGGCTTCAAAGACCAGGACGGCAAAAAAGTCCGCGTCTTCAAGTCGAGCGGCGAAGTAGTGAAAGGGTAAGAAGAAATGGCCCGTCTCCAAGCAATTTACAAAGAAAAAGTCGTCGCCGAGCTGACCGAGAAATTCGGTTACAAATCGGTGATGGAAGTGCCACGCCTGACCAAGATCACCCTGAACATGGGTCTGTCGGAAGCAGTCGCCGACAAGAAGATCATCGAGCACGCTACTGGCGACCTGACCAAGATCGCCGGCCAGAAGCCAGTGATCACCAAGGCACGCAAGGCAATCGCTGGTTTCAAGATCCGCGAAGGCTACCCGATCGGCACGATGGTGACCCTGCGCGGCGCCCGCATGTACGAATTCCTGGACCGTTTCATCACCGTGGCCCTGCCGCGCGTGCGTGACTTCCGCGGTGTCAATGGCAAATCGTTCGATGGTCGCGGCAACTACAACATCGGTGTCAAAGAGCAGATCATCTTCCCAGAGATCGACTACGACAAGATCGATGCACTGCGCGGCATGAACATCTCGATCACCACGACTGCTAAGACCGACGAAGAAGCCAAAGCGCTGCTCGCCGCCTTCAAATTCCCGTTCAGGAACTAAGAGCATGGCAAAACTTGCACTGATTAACCGCGAACAGAAGCGTGCAGACCTGGTGGAGAAATTCGCCCCGAAGCGTGCCGCTCTGAAAGCAATCATCGACGACCAGTCGAAGTCGGAAGAAGAACGTTACGAAGCGCGCCTGAAGCTGCAAGCGCTGCCGCGTAACTCGGCACCGACCCGTCAGCGTAACCGCTGCGCCATCACTGGCCGTCCACGTGGCACTTTCCGTAAATTCGGTCTGGCACGTACCAAACTCCGCGAATTCGCCATGAAGGGCGAAATTCCGGGTATGACCAAAGCAAGCTGGTAATAGGAGAATATGCAATGAGTATGAGCGATCCTATCGCCGATATGCTGACCCGCATTCGCAACGCACAAGTCGTCCAGAAAACCACGGTCGCAATGCCGTCGTCGAAAGTCAAGGTTGCCATTGCCAACGTCCTGAAGGACGAGGGTTACATTGAAGATTTCGCAGTGTCGTCGGCTGACGGCAAATCGGAACTGAAAATCGGTTTGAAGTATTACACTGGCCGTCCGGTCATCGAGCGCCTCGAGCGCGTGTCCCGTCCAGGCCTGCGTATCTACAAGGGCAAAGACGAGATCCCAACCGTCATGAACGGCCTGGGCGTGGCAATCGTGTCGACTCCGCAAGGCGTCATGACTGATCGCAAAGCACGCGCTACCGGTGTCGGTGGCGAAGTGATTTGCTACGTGGCTTAAGGAGTAGACGATGTCTCGAGTAGCTAAGATGCCAATCGCCGTCCCTGCCGGTACCGAAGTCGCGATCAACGCGTCGTCGATCACCGTCAAGGGCCCGCTGGGCACCCTGACCCAGGCCCTGAACGGCCTGGTCAAAGTAGAAAACAACAATGGCACGCTGACCTTCAACGTGATCGACGATTCGCGTGAATCGAACGCCATGTCGGGCACCCTGCGCGCCCTGGTCAACAACATGGTTACCGGTGTCACCAAGGGTTTCGAGCGCAAGCTGAACCTGGTGGGCGTGGGCTACAAGGCAGCAGTGCAGGGCAACGCCCTGAACCTGTCGCTGGGCTTCTCGCACCCGGTCCTGCACGCGATGCCTGAAGGCGTCACCGCAGTGACCCCGACCCCGACCGAGATCCTGATCAAGGGTATCGATCGTCAAAAGGTCGGCCAGGTCGCCGCTGAAGTGCGCGCTTACCGCTCCCCTGAGCCTTACAAGGGCAAGGGCGTCCGTTATTCGGACGAAGTGGTCAAGCTTAAAGAAACCAAGAAGAAATAATCGGAGCAGACATGGACAAGAAACAATCCCGTCTGCGTCGTGGCCGTCAGACCCGCATCAAGATTGCCCAGCTGGGCGTGAACCGTCTGTCGGTTCACCGCACCAACCTGCACATCTACGCGAACCTGATCAGCCCGGACGCAAAAGTACTGGTGTCGGCTTCGACCCTGGAAGCGGAAGTGCGCGCCGAACTGGCTGGCCAGACCGGCGCCGGCGGCAACGCTGCAGCAGCTGCCCTGGTTGGCAAGCGCGTCGCAGAAAAAGCACTGAAAGCAGGAATCACCGAAGTTGCGTTCGATCGCTCGGGTTTCCGTTACCACGGTCGGGTGAAGGCGCTGGCGGAAGCCGCGCGTGAAGCCGGTCTGAAGTTCTAAGGAAGAATCGTCATGGCAAAAATGCAAGCGAAAATGGCAAGCGACAAGCCGGATGATGGCATGCGCGAAAAAATGATCGCGATCAACCGCGTGACCAAAGTGGTCAAGGGTGGTCGTATCATGGGTTTTGCAGCGCTGACCGTTGTCGGTGACGGCGATGGCCGCATCGGCATGGGCAAGGGCAAGTCGAAGGAAGTTCCAGTCGGCGTGCAAAAAGCGATGGAAGAAGCCCGCCGCAACCTGATCAAGGTGCCACTCAAGAACGGTACCCTGCATCACACCGTGTCCGGTCGTCACGGCGCCTCGCGCGTCATGATGATGCCAGCGAAACCTGGTACCGGCGTGATCGCTGGTGGCGCAATGCGCGCTATCTTCGAAGTGATGGGCGTGACCGACGTGGTCGCCAAGTCGACCGGTTCGTCGAATCCTTACAACCTGGTGCGCGCAACTCTCGACGGTCTGTCGAAGATGAGCACCGCGGCTGACATCGCTGCCAAGCGCGGCAAGTCGGTCGAAGACATCGTCGGTTAAGGGGAAATAACATGGCAAACACCGTTAAAGTTCAGCTCGTCAAGGGCCTGATCGGTACCCGTCAAGACCACCGTGCCACCGTGCGCGGCCTGGGCCTGCGTCGCGTCAACTCGGTCTCCGAGCTGCAAGACACCCCATCCGTGCGTGGCATGATCAACAAAGTCTCGTACCTCGTGAAAGTTGTTTCGTAAGCCTTCGGGCTTGTGAACGGAGAAATCAATGGAACTCAATACCATTCAACCAGCTGACGGCGCCAAGCACTACAAGCGTCGCGTTGGTCGCGGCATTGGCTCCGGTCTGGGCAAGACTGCCGGCCGTGGTCACAAGGGTCAGAAATCGCGTTCGGGCGGCTTCCACAAAGTCGGCTTCGAAGGCGGTCAGATGCCTCTGCAGCGCCGTCTGCCGAAGCGTGGCTTCAAATCGCTGAACGCGACCTTCAAGGCTGAAGTTCGTCTGTCCGACCTGAACAACCTGGCTGTCGGCGATGTCGACATCATGGTGCTCAAGCAGGCAGGCATCCTGTCGGTCCTGGCACGCGACGTGCGCGTCATCCTGTCCGGCGAGATCACCAAAGCGGTGAACCTCAAGGGCCTGAAAGCGACCGCTGGCGCGAAAGCAGCGATCGAAGCAGCTGGCGGCTCGGTCGCGTAAAGCGACCGCTGCCTGATCGGAGCAAAAATTGGCGACTAATTCACAACTTGGTAAAAGCGCCGCTTCCGGATTCCCCTGGGGCCGGCTGTGGTTTTTGCTTGGCGCATTGGTCGTGTACCGCATCGGTGCTCACATCCCGGTTCCCGGGATTGACCCGGTGCAGCTCGCTGCGCTGTTCAAGCAGAACGAGGGCGGCATCCTTGGCATGTTCAACATGTTCTCGGGTGGCGCCTTGTCCCGCTTTACCGTGTTCGCGCTCGGCATCATGCCTTACATTTCGGCTTCGATCATCATGCAGCTTGCATCGATCGTCTCGCCGCAACTCGAGGCGTTGAAGAAAGAGGGCGAAGCCGGCCGCCGCAAGATCACCCAGTACACCCGTTACTTCACGGTGGCACTGGCGTTGTTCCAGGCGTTCGGCATCGCAGTCGCGCTCGAGGCGCAACCTGGCCTGGTCATCGACCCTGGTCTCGGTTTCCGCTTCGTGACCGTCGTTACCCTCTTGACCGGCACCATGTTCCTCATGTGGCTGGGCGAGCAGATCACTGAACGTGGTCTTGGCAACGGCATTTCGATCATCATCTTTGCCGGTATCGCAGCAGGTCTGCCTTCGGCCCTGGGCGGCTTGTTCACCCTGGTCTCGAACGGTTCGATCGGCAGCTTCTCGGCCATCCTGATCGTGGTCCTGGTGGCTGCGGTGACGTATGCGGTGGTGTTCGTGGAACGCGGGCAGCGCAAGATCCTGGTCAATTACGCGAAACGTCAGGTCGGCAACAAGATCTACGGTGGCCAAACCAGCCACCTGCCCTTGAAGCTGAACATGGCAGGCGTGATCCCGCCGATCTTCGCATCGTCGATCATTCTGTTCCCGGCGACGATTGTCGACTGGTTCACTCGCGGCAAGGATTCGTCCGGCCCGGTGATCGGGTTCCTGAAGGATCTGGCGGCGTCGATGGCGCCAGGCGAGCCAATCCACGCTTTGCTGTATGCGGTGGCGATCGTGTTCTTCTGCTTCTTCTACACCGCGCTGGTATTCAACAGCAAGGAAACGGCGGATAACTTGAAGAAGAGCGGCGCGTTTGTTCCGGGCATCCGTCCGGGCGAGCAAACCGCACGTTACATCGACAAGATCCTGATGCGCCTGACCCTGGCCGGTGCAGTCTATATCACCCTGGTGTGCCTGGTGCCGGAGTTCATGACCGCCCAGTGGAAGGTTCCCTTCTACTTCGGTGGCACGTCGCTCCTGATCATCGTGGTGGTGACGATGGACTTCATGGCACAAGTGCAGAACTACGTCATGTCGCAACAATATGATTCACTGTTGCGGAAGGCCAACTTCAAGGGTGGAGTTCCGACGCGATAAGCGACGGAGTGCATAGAGCGAATGGCAAAAGACGACGTCATCCAAATGCAGGGGGAGATCCTCGAGAATCTCCCAAACGCGACGTTCCGCGTAAAGCTGGAAAACGGCCATGTGGTCCTGGGGCATATCTCGGGTAAAATGCGGATGAACTATATCCGCATTCTCCCGGGTGACAAGGTAACGGTGGAGTTGACTCCGTATGACCTGTCCCGGGCCCGCATCGTGTTCCGCACCAAGTAAAAACATCATCAAGTAAACGAACCGAAGAGAGTGCAAAATGAAAGTTAACGCTTCAGTCAAGCGGATCTGCCGCAACTGCAAGATCATCAAGCGCAAAGGCGTGGTCCGTGTGATCTGCGTCGAGCCGCGTCACAAGCAGCGTCAAGGTTAATCGAGGAATAACGAATGGCACGTATTGCAGGGGTTAACATCCCAAATCATCAGCACACCGTTATCGGCCTGACGGCTATCTACGGTATTGGCCGTCCGCGCTCGCAGAAGATCTGCGACGCAACCGGTATCGCGACCAACAAAAAGGTCAAGGACCTGGACGATAACGAACTCGAGAAACTGCGCGACGAAGTCGGCAAGTTTGTCGTGGAAGGTGACCTGCGCCGCGAGCTGTCCATGAACATCAAGCGTCTGATGGACCTGGGTTGCTACCGCGGCATGCGTCACCGTAAGGGCCTGCCGGTCCGCGGTCAGCGTACCCGCACCAATGCTCGTACCCGTAAAGGTCCGCGCAAGGCAGCTCAATCGCTCAAGAAATAATCTAGGAACCGACTATGGCCAAGCAACAAAGCAGCGCAGCAGCAGCACGCGTGCGCAAGAAAGTGAAGAAGAACGTTGCCGAGGGCATCGCCCACGTTCACGCTTCGTTCAACAACACGATCATCACCATCACCGACCGCCAGGGCAACGCTCTGTCGTGGGCAACCTCCGGTGGCGCCGGCTTCAAGGGTTCGCGCAAATCGACCCCGTTCGCGGCTCAGGTCGCTGCCGAAGCTGCAGGCAAGGTCGCTCAGGAATCGGGCGTGAAAAACCTGGAAGTGCGTATCAAGGGCCCAGGCCCAGGCCGTGAATCGGCTGTGCGCGCTCTGAACAACCTCGGCATCAAGATCACCGAGATCCAGGACGTCACCCCAGTTCCACACAACGGCTGCCGTCCGCCGAAGCGTCGCCGTATCTAATGCGCCAGGGCAGGGCGGCTCGCCGCTCTCCCGCGCATTGATATCGACGCACGGGGCGAGAAGCCCCGTTGTGTTTTACGAGATCGCCGGTGCAGTTGCCCAGAAATGGGTTATACTGCCCGGCTGTTGTCGCCTGCCGTCCCTGATGGCGGGCGATGTTGTAAGCCACGTCCGGCCTCATGCAGAGCTGGACTAGCGCCTGGGTGCATGTGCATCTCTGGGGCGTGATCAAATATTAAAGGAAATCTAACGTGGCACGTTATATCGGACCAAAAGCAAAACTGTCGCGCCGTGAAGGCACCGACCTGTTCCTGAAGAGCGCACGTCGTTCGCTCGATTCGAAGTGCAAACTGGACGTCAAGCCAGGCCAGCACGGTGTCAAGTCGGGTGCCCGCACCTCGGACTACGGCAACCAACTGCGCGAAAAGCAAAAAGTCAAACGCATGTACGGCGTGCTGGAACGTCAGTTCCGTCGCTACTTCGCTGAAGCGTCGCGCCGCAAGGGCAACACCGGCGAAACCCTGCTGAAGCTGCTGGAAGCGCGTCTCGACAACGTGACCTACCGCATGGGCTTCGGCTCGACCCGCTCGGAAGCGCGTCAGCTGGTGAGCCACAAGGCCTTCACCGTGAACGGCAACGTCGTGAACATCGCTTCGTACCAGGTCAAGACCGGCGACGTGATCGCTGTTCGTGAAAAAGCCAAGAAGCAAGTGCGTATCGCTGAAGCGCTGTCGCTGGCTGAGCAAGTCGGCTTCCCGAGCTGGGTCTCGGTCGACGCGAAGAAGCTGGAAGGCACCTTCCGTTCGTTCCCAGAGCGTAACGAAATCGCTGCTGACGTCAACGAAGCGCTGATCGTCGAACTGTACTCGCGTTAATCGACCGCATCAGAGCCGGCGTAGCCGGCTCCCAGCGGTCGTCCCCGCGCAGGCGGGGATCCCAGTTTTGCATCCGAAGTCGCAGAACTTGGGTTCCCGCCTACGCGGGAACGACGGGAGTGGTAGTGCGGTTGCAGCAACCCCGGGTTGGCGCCGCAGAGAGTCAATACTTCTACTTATTCCCGTTGCACAGAATTCGTTTTACCGCCTGCTATTGCAGGCGTTCTCTTTAAAGCCATCAGCCTTATCGGTGTAACGAGCCGAGGGTATTGAAAAGGACTCATTCATGCAAAATAGTTTGTTGAAGCCACGTATCATCGACGTCGAAGCACTGGGCGCCGGCCACGCGAAAGTTGTGATGGAGCCGTTCGAGCGTGGCTATGGCCACACCCTCGGCAACGCACTGCGCCGCGTCCTGCTGTCGTCGATGGTGGGCTATGCGCCGACCGAAGTGACGATCGCTGGTGTCGTGCATGAATATTCGTCGCTGGATGGCGTGCAGGAAGACGTCGTCGACCTGCTGCTGAACCTGAAGGGCGTGGTCTTCAAGGTCCACAACCGTGACTCCGTCACCCTGACCCTGAAGAAGGAAGGCGAAGGCGCCGTCCTGGCTTCGGACATCGACCTGCCGCACGACGTCGAGCTGATCAACCCTGACCACGTCATTGCCCACCTGACCGCAGGCGGCAAGCTGGACATGCAGATCAAGGTCGAAAAAGGCCGCGGCTACGTGCCGGGCAACGTCCGTCGCCTGTCGGAAGACACCAACAAGACCATCGGCCGCATCATCCTGGACGCATCGTTCTCGCCAGTGCGCCGTGTGTCGTACGCCGTGGAATCGGCCCGTGTCGAACAGCGTACCGACCTGGACAAGCTGATCATCAACATCGAGACCAACGGCGTCATCACCCCGGAAGAAGCGATCCGCCAGTCGGCACGCGTGCTGGTCGACCAGCTGAACGTGTTCGCCGCCCTGGAAGGCACCGAAGCCGCCGCCGAAGCACCATCGCGCGCACCGCTGGTCGATCCGATCCTGCTGCGTCCAGTCGACGACCTGGAACTGACCGTCCGTTCGGCCAACTGCCTGAAAGCAGAAAACATCTACTACATCGGCGACCTGATCCAGCGTTCGGAAAACGAACTGCTCAAGACGCCGAACCTGGGCCGCAAGTCGCTCAACGAAATCAAGGAAGTCCTTGCTTCGCGTGGCTTGACCCTGGGCATGAAACTCGAGAACTGGCCACCGGCTGGTCTGGAGAAGTAATTTTTGCAGTACCCCGCCCGGGCACAGTGCACGGGCGGATATAACCCTGAACCGGTCCGCGGTCACGCGCAAGTGTGAACGATCGAAGAACTGGATTTGAAAACACCCGAAAGGAAATACCATGCGTCACCGTCACGGCCTTCGTAAACTGAACCGTACCTCGTCCCACCGTCTGGCAATGCTGCGCAACATGACTGTTTCGCTGCTGCGTCACGAAGCCATCAAGACCACCGTCCCGAAAGCCAAGGAACTGCGTCGCGTCATCGAACCGATCCTGACCCTGGGCAAGACCGACACCCTGGCAAACAAGCGCCTGGCCTTCGCTCGCCTGCGCGACCGCGAAATGGTCCAGAAGCTGTTCGCTGAACTGGGTCCTCGCTACGCAAACCGCAACGGCGGCTACCTGCGTATCCTGAAGATGGGCTTCCGCGTTGGCGACAATGCTCCTATGGCCTACGTCGAACTGCTGGACCGTCCAGAAGTCACCTCGGCTGAAGAAGCACCGACCGCCGAGTAATCGACTGTCGAGTTGAAAAAGACCAGGCCTCGTGCCTGGTTTTTTTTCGTCCATGCCAAGGATGAGTTCCGGCGCGACGCGGGCAAGCGGTGTACCATGCCCGGTGCAGTAACTTTCCACGAGATACTATGGTTCGATTTTCCGCCCGCCGCCTGCTCCAGGCCTGCCTGACGCTGTTCGCCGTCTTCTTCCTGTTCACCGCAACGCCAGCCCGCGCCCAGCAGGACTTCCTGGACCCAGCCGTCGCCTTCAAGTTCGAGGCGCGCATGGCGGATCCGCAGACCGCCGAGATCACCTACGTCATCGCCCCCGCGTACTACATGTACCGCGAGCGCTTCGCCTTCAAGGCCAGCGGCGCCGGCATTACGCTGGGCGAACCGCAGATTCCGCAGGGCAAGGTGAAGTACGACCCGACCTTCGAGAAGGATCTCGAGACCCATACCGGGACCCTGACCATCCGCATCCCGGTCGAGGGCACGGGCCCGTTCACCCTGACCGCCACCAGCCAGGGCTGCGCCGACGCCGGCCTGTGCTATCCGCCGCAGGAGCACAGCGTCAACCTAGGCGCCGGCGGCGCGCAACCAGCGTCCGGCCTGCCGATCGGGGTCGGCGCGGGACAGGCCCCACTGTCCTCGCAGCCGATGTCCGACAGCGCGCCTGCCACGACCGCGGCGGCGCCGGCATCGGACTTGTCGAACATCGCCGGCATCCTCGGCGGCGGCAGCCTGCTGGCCATCGTGCCGGCCTTCATCCTGCTCGGCCTGGGCCTGGCGTTCACCCCTTGCGTGCTGCCGATGGTGCCGATCCTGTCCTCGATCATCGTGGGCGAGGGCAAGCACGTGAGCCGTTCGCGCGGCTTCGTGCTGTCGCTGGCGTATTCGCTGGGCATGGCGATCGTCTACACCTTGCTGGGCATCGCTGCCGGCCTGGCCGGCGAAGGCCTGGCCGCCGCGCTGCAGAATCCCTGGGTGCTGGGCACCTTCGCGGCCCTGATCGTGGCCATGTCGCTGTCGATGTTCGGTTTCTATCAGTTACAACTGCCTAACACCTTGCAGACCCGTTTGACGCAGGCATCCAACAGCCAGCAGGGCGGCAAGCTGCTCGGCGTGTTCGTCATGGGCGCCATTTCGGCCCTGATCGTGGGCCCCTGCGTGGCCGCGCCGCTGGCCGGCGCCCTGGTCTACATCAGCCAGACGCGCGACGTCTTCCTTGGCGGCGCGGCGCTGTTCTCGATGGCGGTGGGGATGAGCATCCCGCTGTTGCTGGTGGGCCTGTCGGCCGGCTCGCTGCTGCCGCGCGTGGGGCCGTGGATGGAATCGGTCAAGCGCCTGTTCGGCGTGCTGATGCTGGCGATGGCGATCTGGCTGGTGTCGGCGGTGATCCCGGCCGCGGCCCAGATGCTGCTGTGGGCCGCGCTGCTGCTGGGGTATGGCTTCTATCTGCTGCGCCATACCCGCCATTGGGCGGCGATGGCCTTCGGCGCGGCCTTCGCCGTGCTGGGGGCAACCCAGCTGGTCGGCCTGGCCAGCGGCGGGCGCGACGCCTGGGCGCCGTTGGCGCACCTGGGTGGCGCGCCGCAGGACCACGGGCTCGTGTTCAGCCGCATCAAGACCGTGGACCAGCTCGACGCCGCGCTGGTGGCCAACGCGGGCAAGACCGTGATGCTCGATTTTTATGCCGACTGGTGCGTGTCGTGCAAGGAGATGGAGAAGTTTACTTTCGTCGACCCGGCGGTGCAGCAAAAGCTGGCCGATACGGTGCTGCTGCAGGTCGACGTGACGGCCAACGATGCCGACGACAAGGCCATGCTCAAGCGCTTCGGCCTGTTCGGGCCGCCGGGCATCATCCTGTTCGACGGGCAGGGGAAGGAAATCGCGGATAGCCGGGTGATCGGCTTCCAGAATGCGGAGAAATTCTTGAATTCGTTGCAGCGGTTGGCGCGGTAACGCGGCGGCGGGCTGGACGCGTGGACGGCGTAGCCGACTGCGCGTCCCGGTCCACCCTACCATATGGCTTACGCGTGGGCGCGCTTGCCGTGGTGACCGTGATGACGCGGGCCCTTGCGGTGCTTGGCCTGCTCATCGAAGGTCTTGCGCTGCTCCGGCGTCAGCTGGGCGTAGAAGCTGTTCAGGGCCGCCAGGCGCTGCTCCATGCGGGCGGTGCGCTGCTTCTGCATATCGATCCCTTTCTGCATGCGCTGCGGCGCAGTCAGGCTGGCCCAGGCGGCGCGGTCGCCACGTCCGGCGCGCTCACCCTTCCTCTGCGGCGCCTGGCTGGCGACGAAGGCGTCCCAGGCCGGTTGCTGCTGCGCATTGAGCTTGAGCGCATCGCGCAGCTTGGCCTGGCGTTCGGCGCGGTGCTGTTCCATCTTCGCGCGGCGCTCGCCGGCCTTGGCCTGCCACTCGGCCTTCTTGGCCAGGCGTTGCTCGGCGGTCAAGGCCGGACGGCCTTCGGCCGGGGCGGCGGTCTGGGCCTGGGCGCCGATGGTGGCGCCGAACAGGCCGGCAGCGGTGAGGGCGATCACGAGGTTCTTGCGGAGGGTGTTCATGGTTCTTCCTTTGTGAGAGTCTGGTTGACGTGCATCCGAAACGCTCGCTGCACGGTTCCCATCTTGCGCACAAACTGTAACCGCGGGGTTTCCCCTGTCTCATACATTGTATCAATATGTTTCGGGCCTATAGGCTTATACACAGCGATACAAAATGCTCCTCCGGCATTGTCATAAACTCGGATAATTGCGGTTATGGATACTCCCTCTACGATTCTGATCGTCGACGATGACCGCGACATCCGGACGCTGCTGGCCGACTACCTCGAGTCGAACGGCTACCGGACGCTGGCCGCCGCCGACGGCACGGCGATGTGGAAGGCGCTCGACGAAGCCCGTCCCGACCTCATCGTGCTCGACCTGAACATGCCCGGCGACGACGGGCTGACCCTGTGCCGCAAGCTGCGCGCCACTTCGACCCTGCCGGTCATCATGCTGACCGCCCGCAACGAGCCGCTGGACCGCATCCTCGGCCTCGAGATGGGCGCCGACGATTACCTGCCCAAGCCTTTCGAGCCGCGCGAGCTGCTGGCCCGCATCCGCAGCGTGCTGCGCCGCTCGCACGCCATGCCGTCCAACACGCCGTCCGAGAACGTGCAGCAGATGCGCTTCTCGGGCTGGACGCTCGACCTCACCGCGCGCCACCTGCTGAACCCGGACGGCATTGTGATCATGCTGTCGGGCGCCGAATTCCGCCTGCTGCGCGTGTTCCTCGAGCACCCGAACCGGGTGCTCAACCGCGACCAGCTGCTCAACCTCACCCAAGGTCGCGACGCCGACCCGTTCGACCGCTCGATCGACATCCAGATCAGCCGCCTGCGCCAGAAGCTGGGCGAGGATGCGCGCATGCCCCAGATCATCAAGACCGTCCGCAACGGCGGCTACGTGCTGGCCGGCCAGGTGACGGTGGAGCCGGCGGCGTGAAGGATTTCTTCGGGTCGATGACGGGCCGCGTTTTCCTGACGCTGCTGCTGGGCGTGTGGATCTCGGCCGCGCTGATCCAGCTGGCGGCCGACTACCAGCGCTGGCGCGACTGGGAGCGCCAGCTCGAGCAGCACCGGCTGGAGCGCGCCGAGCAGATGATCATGGCCACTGAGATCGTGCCGGCCGAGGCGCGTTCGATCTATCTCGAAGTCGCCAACCGTCCCGGCCTGGAACTCGAAGTCGCCGACACCCAGCCGGCGGCAGCCCCGGCCACGCCCTTCGCCCAGCAGCTGGCGGCGCGCCTGGGCAAGGGCTACCGGGTCGAATCGGTCGAGGCACGCCCGGCCGCCTGTGACAGCGCGCAGCGCCTGCCGATGATGTACGGCCTGCTCAGCATGAGTTATGGCGGCGCCTGCGAATCGCTCAACGTGCACCTGCGCGATGGCGCCGAGCTGCGCCTGTCGGTGCTGCCGCCACGCCTGGTCCGGGATGGCGACACCGACCTGCGCATCCTGGTGGCCCTGTTCATGGTCAGCATCGCCGTGCTGGCCTACCTGGTGGCGCGCATGAGCACCCGGCCATTCAAGCAGCTGGCCCAGGCCGCGCAAGACCTGGGGCAGGACATCAACCGTCCGCCGCTCGACCTCACGGGCGCCAGCGAGATACGCCAGGCCAGCGCCGCCTTCAACGCGATGCAGGCGCGCATCCGCCAGTACATCTTCCAGCGCACGCAGATGCTGGCCGCCATCACCCACGACCTGCAGACGCCGCTCACGCGCATGCGCCTGCGGCTGGAGAAGGTGTCGGACAACGAACTGCAGGAACGCCTGATCGGCGACCTGTCGGCGATGCAGGAAATGGTGCGCGAAGGCCTGGTGCTGGCGCGCAGCATGGACACCACCGAGGCGATGCAGATGCTGGACCTCGATTCGCTGCTGGAGGCGGTGTGCGCCGACGCCAGCGACGCCGGCCAGGACGTCACGCTGCAGGGCAAGGCCACGATGGCGGTGCTGGGCCGGCCGCTCGACCTGCGCCGCTGCCTGGGCAACCTGATCGACAACGCGGTGAAGTACGGCCGCGATGCGCGCGTCTGCGTCGACCGCGTCAACGGCACGGCGCGGGTGCGCATCCGCGACAGCGGGCCGGGCATCCCGAGGAGCGAGCTGGGACGGGTGTTCGACCCGTTCTACCGGGTCGAGACCTCGCGTTCGCGCGAATCGGGCGGCACCGGCCTGGGACTGACGATCGCGCGCAACATCACCGAGCAGCACGGCGGCAGCATCACCCTCACCAACCACCCGGAAGGCGGGCTGGAGGTGACCCTGATGCTGCCGGCCTACTATCCGAACAAGTAGTGGGCGCATAGCGAACAGATAAGCGCAGTACACGCTGCGGTAACAACACTGTGGGACAATGCGCCGCCCTCATTCCAGGGCGGGCGGCAGGGCCACCACGATCAATGATGGAGTCGCCGGAACGGGCGGCAAGGGACGAGAATGAACAAGAAGAATGTCGGCGTCATCGCCGGAATCGCGGCGCTGGTCGTGGCTGGCGGCTGGTACCTGAACCAGGGCAACGATGCCAAGGCGGAGGGCGGAAGCCAGGGACCGGCCGGCGCGGGCGGCCCGCCGCCGGTGACAGTCAACGTGGTCGCGCCCGAGCGGCGCGACGTCGGCGTCGAACTGTTCGCCAACGGCAGCGTGACCCCGGTGCGCACCGTCAACCTGCATCCGCAGACCGTCACCACCATCCGCCAAGTCCATATCCGCGAAGGCCAGTTCGTCAAGGAAGGCCAGCTGATGTTCTCGCTCGACGACCGCGCCGACATGGCCAACGTCGCCCGCGCCGAAGCGCAAGTGGCGCGCGATTCGGCCACGCTGTCCGACCTCGAGCGCCAATACAAGCGCAGCCAGGAGCTGGTGGCCCAGAACTTCCTGGCCCAGAGCGCCCTCGATTCCCTGCTGAGCCAGGTCGAAGCCCAGCGCGCGCTGGTGCAGTCGAACCAGGCGGCGGCCCGCGCCACGCAAGTGAGCGCCAGCTACACCACGATCCGCGCGCCGATGACGGGCCGGGTCGGCGCCATCGACGTCCACCCGGGCACCCTGGTGCAGATGAGCACCTCGCTGACCACCATCACCCAGCTCGATCCGATCAACGTCTCGTTCACCTTGCCGGAATCGACCCTTGGCGCGCTGCTGGCGGCCCAGAAGCAGGGCAATGTCGAAGTCCGGGTCAATCCCGGCAGCGGCGCCGACGATGCCGAGCAAGTCATCGGCCGCCTGAGCTTCATCGACAACGCCGTCGATCCGCAGGCCGGCACCATCCGCGTGAAGGGCGAGTTCGCCAACGGTGACACCTCCCTGTGGCCGGGCCAGTACGTGACCGCCAACGTGGTGGTGCAAACGTTGAAGAATGCGGTGGTGATCCCGCAGACCGCCATCATCACCGCGACCAACGGCACCTTCGTCTACGTGCTGGCAGAAGGCAATGCGGCGCGCCAGGTGCCGGTGCAGCGCGTGTACGCCTTCGGCGACCGCGCCGCCGTCACCGGCCTCAAGGGCGACGAACAGGTCATCACCGAAGGCAAGCAGAACCTGCGACCGGGCGGCAAGGTGCGCCTGGCCGGGCAGGGCGCCAAGCCGGCCGCGCCGGCCCCTAAAAAGGGCGAGCAGGCATGAATCTGTCCGAACTGTGTATCCGCCGTCCGGTGATGGTGGTGCTGCTGTCGCTCAGCCTGGTGCTGGTCGGCATCCTGTCGTACATGCAGATCCCGGTCGCCGCACTGCCCAGCTATAACACGCCGGTCATCAACGTCTCGGCCAACCTGCCGGGCGCAAGTCCGGAGACGATGGCGTCGTCGGTGGCGCTGCCGCTCGAGAAGCAGTTCTCGACCATCGCCGGCATCAAGCTGATCACCTCGAGCAATACCCAGGGCGACACCAATATCACGCTCGAATTCGACAACGAGATCGATGTCGACAAGGCGGCGGTGGACGTCCAGGCGGCCCTGCTGGTGGCCCAGCGCCGCCTGCCGCTGGAAATGACCGAACTGCCGGCCTACCGCAAGGTCAACCCGGCCGATGCCCCGATCCTGTTCATGCACCTGACCTCGCCGTCGATGGACTTGTCGGAGCTGAACGACTATGCCGAAAATCTCATTTCGCCGGCGATCTCGACCGTGCAAGGCGTGTCCCAGGTCTCGATCAACGGCGGCAAGCGTTTCGCCGTGCGCGTACGCGCCCGTTCCGACCTGATGAACGCCCGCAACATCTCGATGGACGAGCTGGCGGCCGCCCTGCGCGCGGCCAACTCGAACACCCCATTGGGCATCCTAGACGGCCCGACCCAGGCGCTGACCATCCAGGGCGGCGGCCAGCTGATGAAGGCGGCCGACTTCGCCAACCTGATCATCGCCACCCGCGATGGCCTTCCGGTGCGCTTGCGCGACATCGCCGAGGTGCAGGACAGCTACCAGTCGGTCAAGGCCATGGGCAGCCTGAATGGCGAGCGCTCGATCTCGCTGATGGTGCAGCGCCAGCCGAACGCGAATACCGTGCAGGTGGTCGACGCGGTGCGCGCGCTGATCCCGCGCTTTGAAGGACAGCTTCCCGCGTCGATCAAGATCGAACTCGTCAACGACCGCTCGCTGTCGATCCGCGAGGCGATCCACGACGTCAACCTGACCCTGGCCGGCACCGTGCTGCTGGTCATCCTGGTGATCTTCCTGTTCCTGCACCGCGCAGCCGCCACCTTCATCCCGGCGGTGACGGTCCCGATCTCGCTGCTCGGCGCGCTGTCGCTGCTGTACTGGTTCGGCTACAGCCTGGATAACATCTCCCTGCTCGGCATCACGCTGGCGGTCGGCCTGGTGGTCGACGACGCGATCGTGGTGCTCGAGAATATCGTGCGCCATATGGAGATGGGCAAGAAGCCGATGGCCGCCGCCCTCATCGGCGCGCGCGAAGTGGGCTTCACCATCATCTCGATCTCGATCTCGCTGGTGGCGGTGTTTATTCCGATCTTCTTCATGCCGGGCGTGATCGGCCTGCTGTTCCGCGAATTCGCGGTCGTCGTCGGGCTGGCGGTGCTGGTCTCGGCCCTGGTCTCGCTGACCCTGGTGCCGATGCTGTGCTCGCGCCTGCTCAAGGATGGCGGCCACGTCGATCCGAAAGACATGTCCTGGATCGGCCGCCGCTTCGAAGCCGGCTTCACTCGTCTGCGTAATGGCTATGGCCGCACGCTCGACCTGGCGCTGCGCTTCCGCTTCATCGTCCTCATGCTGGCGGCGGGCACCTTCGTGCTGACCGGCGTGCTGTATTCGACCATGCCGAAAGGCTTCTTCCCGGAAGAAGACATTGGCCAGATCCGCGTGATGGTCGAAGCCTCGGAAGACACCTCGTCGATGGCGCTGGCCGAGCTGCAGGGCAAGGTGGTCGACATCATCCGCGCCAATCCCTATGTGAAGGACACCACCTCGTTCAGCGGCGGCGGCAATACCGGCCGCATGTTCCTGGTGCTCAAGGACCGCGGCGAGCGTCCGCCGATGGACCTGGTGATCGACGATCTGCGCAAGGCGACGCGCGCGGTGCCGGGCGTGCAGGTGTTCATGTCTCCGCAGCAAAACTTGCAGTTGGGCGGCCGCCAGAGCAAGGCGCGCTACCAGTACACGCTGCAGAGCGTGTCGGGCGGTGAGATCGGCGGCTGGGCCGAGCAATTCCTGGAAGGCATGCGCAAGGACGAGCGCTTCCGCGACGTCAACAGCGACTCGCAGAACAAGGCGCTGCAGGCGACGGTGGACATCGACCGCGACAAGGCGGCGCTGCTGGGCGTGGAAATGGACGATATCCGGACCGTGATGTACGCCTCCTTCGGCGAGCGCCAGGTGTCGACCATCTATTCCACGGCGGCCAGCTACTACGTGATCCTGGAAGCCGCCGCGAGCGACCGCTATTATGACGAAGCGCTGTCGCGGGTCTCGGTGCGTTCCAAGTCGGGCGAACTGGTCAAGCTGTCGAGCATCGCCAGCGTGCGCCGCACGGTCGGCCCGCTGCAGGTCAACCACCAGGGCCAGCTGCAGGCGATCACCCTGTCGTTCAACCTGGCGCCGGGCGTGTCGCTGGGCGACGCCACCGCCCACATCGACGAGCTGGGGCGCGAAATGAAGCTGCCGGCCTCGGTCATCGCCACCTATGGCGGCGACGCCGCCGTGTTCCAGGACACGCAGTCGAGCCAACTGATCCTGATCATCACGGCGATCGGTGTCATCTACGTGCTGCTGGGTGTACTGTACGAGAGCTATATCCACCCGCTGACCATCCTCGCCGGCCTGCCGTCGGCGGCCGTCGGCGCCCTGATCACCTTGTGGATTTTCGACAAGGACCTGACCCTGATCGCCATGATCGGCATCCTGATGCTGATCGGCATCGTCAAGAAGAACGCGATCATGATGATCGACTTCGCGCTCGACGCCCAGCGCAACCTGGGCATGAGCCCGCAAGAGGCGATCCGCGAGGCCTGCATCCTGCGCTTCCGCCCGATCCTGATGACGACCCTGGCGGCGCTGATGGGCGCGCTGCCGATCGCGCTGGGCATCGGCGCCGGCGCCGAGCTGCGCCAGCCGCTGGGCCTGGCGGTGTGCGGCGGCCTGATCTTCTCGCAAGTCATCACCCTGTATATCACCCCGGTGATCTACCTGTATCTGGACCGCTACAGCGGCACCGGCCCGATGACCGACGAGCAGATCGCCAAGGCCGACCAGGACTACGTGGCGCATACGGTTCCACCGGCCCATCCAGTGCACCCGGCGTAAGCCAGGTAGCACGGCAGGCGCCCCTTCCGGCCGCCAGCATCGGATACATTATTGTTCCGATACTGGCGGCCGGAAACATTTGGTAACAACCATCAACGGATCGGGAGGCGCGCCCGGGCGGCTAGCGTGATGCGGTTGCGCCGCAAAACGGTTAGACTGCGGCTCTCTGCCGTTTTTTTAGACGTAGCTATCAGGAAACCGATCCATCTTGCGTGACCATTCCCACACCTACGACCAAGACAGTGAAGTGTGTTCCCACTGCGGACAGCCATTGCCGCCCTCGGGGCCGCGCTATGGACTGGGGATGAATTACGGGCGCAAGGGGCCGAGCCGCTTCGGCGTGGGCGGCACGATCGCGGTCCACCTGTTGCTGGTGCTGCTGTGGTTCTACGAGCCGAAGGAACAGGAGCAGCGCACAGCGCGCCCGGCCTCCGAGGACCAGGGCGACAGTCAGGTCGTCTATGTGGCGCCGCTGCGCGAAACCTCACCCAATGAAGCCGCACCGCGGCCGACGCCGCGGCCCCTGCCGGCGCCGCCGATCCCGCGCGTGGAACAGGAACGCATCATCGTCCAGCGCCTGCCGGACACCATCACGGTCCCGGACGAGCGCCCCGCGCCGCCGGCCCCGCCGCAACCGCAGCGCCAGCAGCCGCCGACCGAAGTGCCGCCCGACATGGACATGGCGGCCTATGTGAAGGCCCAGCGCGAGCGCCGCGGCGCGCCGACCGGCGCCGAAGTGCCGGCCCAGGAAAGCGATGCCGCGCGCGGCACCCGCAACGCGCTGGCGAACATCGCCGCCATCAACGGCCGCGGCACCGACGACAGCAACGAGACGGGCGGCATCTTCTCGGTGTCGAACAAGACCTTCAACACCATGGACCTCAAGTTCCGCGGCTGGAACCCGAGCTTCAAGCGGCGCTGGCTGACGGCGGTGACGGTGGAGCAGGGCAGCGAGCGCGATATCGAGACCGCGGTGATCAAGAAGATGATCGAGCTGATCCGGCGCGAGAAGAAAGGCGATTTCGAATGGGATTCGCACCGCCTGGGGCGTGTGGTGAAACTCAGTGCAAGGCCGCAGGATACGGATCAGCTGGTGGAATTCCTGTACAAGGAAATGTTCCCGGATTATCGGCCGATTCCAGGGCGGTAAGGTTGGCGGCTACAACAAAAAACCGTGCCTTGGCACGGTTTTTTCATGAGCGCAACGCGATCAACCAGCCTTGAGCTTGCGCGCGATATCCAGCGCAAAATAGGTCAGCACGCCATCGGCGCCGGCGCGCTTGAACGCCATCATCGATTCCATCATGACCTTGTCGTGATCGAGCCAGCCATTCTGCGCCGCCGCCTTGAGCATCGCGTACTCGCCGCTGACCTGGTAGGCAAAGGTCGGCACCTTGAACTCGTCTTTCACACGGCGCACGATGTCCAGGTAGGGCATGCCCGGCTTGACCATCACCATGTCGGCGCCCTCGGCCAGGTCGAGCGCCACTTCGCGCAGGGCCTCGTCGCTGTTGGCCGGGTCCATCTGGTAGGTGTTCTTGTCGGCCTTGCCCAGGTTGGCGCTGGAACCCACGGCGTCGCGGAACGGGCCGTAGAAGGCGGAGGCGTACTTGGCCGAGTAGGCCATGATGCGGGTGTGGATGTGGCCCTGCGCCTCGAAGGCGTTGCGGATGGCGCCGATGCGGCCGTCCATCATGTCCGACGGCGCCACGATGTCCACGCCGGCCTCGGCGTGGGTGAGCGCCTGCTTCACCAGCATCTCGATCGTCTTTTCGTTGACGATGTAGCCGTTCTCGTCCGGCAAGCCGTCCTGGCCGTGGGTGGTATACGGGTCGAGCGCGACGTCGGTGATGACGCCCAGTTCCGGGAAGTTCTTCTTCAGTTCGCGCACCACGCGCGGCACCAGCCCATCCGGGTTGGTCGCCTCGATGCCGTCATAGGTCTTGACCGACTGGTCGACCAGCGGGAACAGCGCCATGGCCGGGATGCCGAGCGAAACGCATTCTTCGGCGACCTTAAGCAGCAAGTCGAGCGAGACGCGCTCGACGCCCGGCATCGACGCCACTTGCTGGCGCTGGTTCTGGCCTTCGAGCACAAACACCGGGTAGATCAGGTCGGCGGAGGTAATGGTGTTCTCGCGCATCATGGCGCGCGAGAATGGGTCGCGGCGCATGCGGCGCGGGCGGGCCGCCGGATAGGCGGAGGTGATGATGGTCATGTCAACAGTCCTTGCTAGATCAGGCGGAAGGATTATCGTCGTCCGCCGACGGCGCAGCACTTTCTTCGTTGCCGATGTCGTCTCCTGCTTCTTCCTCTTCCGGGTTCAGCCCGGCCAGTTCCAGGATCTTGGCGTCCGCTTCCTCGATGCCGATGCGCTTGAGCGCCGAGAACAGCTGCACCGTGAACGGGAAGCCGTTGCCATCTTCGTCGACATAGCTGTCGAGCACGGCGCGCGCTTCGCGCAGGGCATTGGTCGACTCGTTGCGGTTGAGCTTGTCGGCCTTGGTCAGGATGCAGTGGATCGGCTTGCCGGTGGGGGCGAACCATTCCAGCATCTGGACGTCGAGGTCGGTGAACGGACGGCGCGAATCCATGATCAGGATGAGCGCCGCCAGCTGGTCGCGGCGCTGGACGTAGTCGCCCAGCAGCTTCTGCCAGTGCAGCTTGGCGGTGCCCGAGACTTCGGCATAGCCGTAGCCCGGCAGGTCGACCAGCAGCGCTTCGATCTCGTCGACCCGGACCGCATCCTTGCGGTGCTGGCCCACGTGGGCGCCGCCGATCGAGAAGTAATTGATGTGCTGGGTACGGCCAGGCGTCTTGGAAGCGAACGCCAGACCCTTTTGGTTGGTCAGGATATTGATCGCTGTGGATTTGCCGGCGTTCGAGCGCCCGGCGAAGGCGATTTCCGGTACTTGCGTGCCTGGTAAATCGCGCAACTGGTTAACGGTCGTGAAGAACCGGGCTTGCCATAATCTGGACATTGGGGAGAGGGATTAAGGGCCATGAAATGGCGTTGGGGAAACAAAGCTATTGTACAATAAGGGGTTGATTACTGCTCCGCCCATCGGCGGATAGATCAAGTCGCTGCACTGAACTTTCTAATTTGACTTTATAAGGTGCCAGTTATGAATCGGTTGACGTCCCCCTTGCTGAGAACACTGTTAGTCACTTCGCTGACTGTCTTTGGGGGACTACCGGCGGCGATGGCGGCGTCCGCCGCAACCGCTACCGCGGTCAAAGCCGATCCAGCCAAAGGTGGCGCCCTGTACGAAAACGGCGATCCCGCACGCGGCCTGCCGTCCTGCCTGTCTTGCCACGGTGCGGCCGGCAATTCGTCGATCGCGATCAATCCGAAACTGTCTGGGCAGTTCGCGACGTATACACACAAGCAGCTGATCGACTTCACGACCGCACACCGCCAGCAGCCCATCATGACGACCTATGCCAAGATGCTGACGGAGCAGGAGAAGAAGGATATCGCAGCCTGGCTCGCGACGCAGGCGCACAAGCCTGGCGCGGCGAAAAATAAAGAGACCGTGGAACTGGGCCGCAAGATTTATCGCGGCGGCATCGCGGAAAAAGGCGTGGCGGCCTGCGCCAGCTGTCACGGCGCCACCGCCAACGGCATCCCGGCGCAATACCCGCGCCTGGCCGGCCAGCACCAGGATTACACCACCGCCCAGCTGGAAGCATTCAAGACCGGCAGCCGCGCCAACAGCCCGCAGATGACGGTGCTGTCGCAACGGATGTCGCCGGAAGAGATGCGTGCGGTGGCCGACTATATTGCCGGCTTACGCTAAAAGTGTCGCTTTAGCGCTACGCATGAGCATGAGATGAACGGAAGAGGGCGGCAGCATCGAGCTGACGCCCTTTTTTCCACGCGCGATCCCCGCCTTCGCGCAAGATGAAAGTTGTAAAGTATGAGTACCACCGGAATTGAACTGAATACCCGCCGCCGCTGGCTGGCCGAGGCGGTCGAGCTGATCTCGTCGATGCGCTTCGCGATCAGCCTGCTCACCATCATCTCCATCGCCTCCGTCATTGGCACCGTGCTCAAGCAGAACGAGCCGATGCCCAATTACGTGAACCAGTTCGGGCCGTTCTGGTTCGAGATCTTCGACAGGCTCGGCCTGTACAACGTCTATTCGAGCTGGTGGTTCCTGGTCATCCTGGTGGTGCTGATCGTCTCGACCGCGCTGTGCGTGGTGCGCAACACGCCCAAGATGCTGCGCGATATGCGCAGCTGGCGCGAAAACGTGCGTGTCGACTCGCTGCGTAATTTCCACCACAAGGCTGAATGGCAGGCGCCGCTGGCGCGCGCCGCGCTGGCCGAGCAAAGCGCCCTGCGCCTGCGCCACGCCGGCTATGCCACCAAAATCGTGGAAAAAGACCAGGCCGTCCTGGTGTCGGCCAAGAAGGGCGCCGGCAACAAATTCGGCTATATCTTCGCGCATAGCTCGATCATCGTGATCCTGCTGGGTGGCATGCTGGATTCGGAACTCCCCGTGCGCGTCCAACAATGGTTCTTCGGCAAGACGCCCTTCACCGGCAGCGGCGTGATCGCCGAGATCCCGGCCCAGCATCGCCTGGGCACCGGCAATCCCAGCTTCCGCGGCAATACTGCGATCGCCGAGGGCCAGACCAGCCATACCGCGATCCTGAACCAGCCGTCCGGCGTGCTGGTGCAGGAATTGCCGTTCGGGATCGAGCTCAAGAAATTCCACATCGAGTTCTATTCGACCGGCATGCCCAAGCTGTTCGCCAGCGACGTCGTGGTGCACGACCTGGAGAACGGCCATAAATTCGAATCGACGATCAAGGTCAACCATCCGCTGATCTACAAGGGCATCGCCGTCTACCAGTCGAGCTTTGACGATGGCGGCAGCAAGCTCAGGCTGACCGGTTTCCCGATGACGGGCGCCAGCGCGGCCAGCTTCCCGATCGAAGGCGAAGTCAATGGCGCGACCGAACTCAAGTTCGGCAAGGACAGCTATGCCGTCGAGTGGTCGGGCTTCCGTCCCTTCAACGTCGAGAACGTCGCCCAGGGCAACGATGCGCGCGCGGTGGGCAAGAACACCGGCTTCAATGCGCAGTTGTCGGCCACGCTGGGCAAGGCCTCCGGCGCGGCGGCCGATCCGGACGCCAACAAGGACCTGAAAAACGTCGGCCCCAGCGTGCAATACAAGCTGCGCGACCACACCGGCCAGGCGCGCGAATACATGAACTACATGCAGCCGCTCACGCTCGAAGGCGCCCAGGTCTACCTGGCTGGCGTGCGCTCGAACCCGTCCGAGAACTTCAGCTTCCTGCGCATCCCGTCCGACGAGCGCTACGGCGTGGGCGACTGGATGCGCCTGCGCGCGGCGCTGTCCGACCCGGCCGCGCGCCAGGAGGCGGCCGCCCGCTACGCCAGCCGCGCGCTGAGCGCAGAACAGCGCGGCGGCGGCGCGCTGGCCGGCCAATTGAAGGATTCGGCCGCGCGCACGCTCGATATCTTCGCCGGCGGCGACGGCCGCGGCGGTTTCGTCGGCGTGGCCCGCTTCCTGGAACAGATCCCGCAGGCCGAGCAGGAGAAGGCGGCCGGCATTTTCATGAAGATGCTCAACGGCGCACTGTGGGAGTTGTGGCAGGTGGCGCGCGAGAAGAATGGCGACGCCGCCGCCAAGCCGACCGACGAGAACGGTCGCTTCCTGCAACTGGCCACCAATGCCTTGTCGGACAGCTTCCTGTATGGCGCCCCGGTCTATTTGCAGCTGGACGATTTCACCGAAGTAAAAGCCTCGGTGCTGCAGATGACGCGTTCGCCGGGCAAGAATGTGGTCTACTTCGGTTGCCTGCTGCTCACGCTGGGCGTGTTCGCGATGTTTTATATTCGCGAGCGCCGCGTCTGGATCTGGGTGCGCGACGTAGATGGAGGGGCCGAGGCCCTGATGGCGATGAGCACCCAGCGCAAGACACTCGATTTCGAGCGTGAATACGAAGAATTGTCGGTCAAGCTGCCGCAACCGGCGTAAGCTGGCGACGATCTGGAGAAAATGATGGAACTGTCCCAAACGAAAAACAGCGCCCCGGCGCGCTCGACCGACAAATACCAGGAAAAGGTCGGCTACTTCCGCCGCCTGACCGCGGCCGACTGGCTGTACGGCATCGCGCTGCTGGCCGCGGCCCTGTACGCGCAAATCCAGTACGGCCATTTCATGGACATCTATGAAGAGGCGATCCTGATCTGTACCGCGCCGGTATTCGCGGCGCTGGGCTGGTACTGGAAGCCGATGCGCTGGCTGTTCCCGCTGGTCGGCGTGCTGTCGCTGGGCGCGATCTCGATGTACGACGGCAACCTGGCGGCGGCCGAGCAGAAATTCTTCCTCAAATACATGCTGTCGAGCGGTTCGGCCATCCTGTGGATGAGCGCGCTGTTCATGTTCTCGACCGTGTTCTACTGGGTCGGCCTGTTCAGCCGCGGCAAGTTCGGCGGCAACGTCGGCGCCAACCTGTGCTGGGCCGCGATCGTGATCGGCTCGGTCGGCATGATGGTGCGCTGGTACGAAAGCTACCTGATCGGGCCGGACGTCGGCCACATCCCGGTGTCGAACCTGTACGAAGTATTCATCCTGTTCGCGATCATCACCGCGATGTTCCACCTGTACTACGAAGAACACTACGCCACCCGCCAGCTGGGTCCGTTCGTGATGCTGATCATCGCCGCCGCGGTCGCCTTCCTGCTGTGGTACACGGTGTCGCGCGACGCCTCCCAGATCCAGCCGCTGGTCCCGGCGCTGCAGAGCTGGTGGATGAAGATCCACGTGCCGGCGAACTTCATCGGCTACGGCACCTTCGCCCTGGCGGCGATGGTCGCCACCGCCTACCTGCTCAAGTCGCACGGCATCCTGGCCGACCGCCTGCCGTCGTTCGAGGTGCTGGACGACGTGATGTACAAGTCGATCTCGGTCGGTTTCGCGTTCTTTACCGTCGCCACCATCCTGGGCGCCTTGTGGGCGGCCGAGGCCTGGGGCGGCTACTGGTCGTGGGACCCGAAAGAGACCTGGGCCCTGATCGTCTGGCTCAACTACGCGGCCTGGCTGCACATGCGCCTGATGACCGGCCTGCGCGGCCGCGTGGCGGCCTGGTGGGCGCTGGTGGGCTTGCTGGTGACTACCTTCGCCTTCTTGGGCGTGAACATGTTCCTGTCGGGCTTGCACTCCTACGGCGAGCTGTAACCGGCTCCGCTTGCGTGCCGGATGACCGTGGCGCCAACTATCACCGCGTGGACGGCGGAGCCGTCCACCCTAACGCTGGCTTAAGGGAACTTCGTGTAATGTGAAGACTCTTAAGCTCGCGGGGCCAGCCATGCTGTTCAAACGTCATCCCAACGGACTCGATCTTCCGTTCCCATCCGAAATCACGCCGCAAGAGGTCTATACCGGGCGGCGCCAGTTCATCACCCGCATGGCGGCCACGGCGGCAGTCGGCGGCGGCGTGTGGGAGATGGCCAACCGCGAAGCCTTCGCCCAGGCCGCACCCGCCCAGAAGCTGGCCGCGCGCGCCAACGTGGCGCTGTCCACCGACGAGAAGCAGACCCCGTTCAAGGACGCTGCCGGCTACAACAATTTCTATGAGTTCGGCCTCGACAAGGACGATCCCGCCAAGAACGCGCACACCTTGGTCACGCGTCCCTGGACCGTGCGCATCGAGGGCGAGGTCAACAAGCCGCTCACGCTCGACATCGACGGCCTGCTCAAGCTGGCCCCGCTCGAGGAGCGCATCTACCGCCTGCGCTGCGTCGAAGGCTGGTCGATGGTCATTCCCTGGATCGGCTATTCGCTGTCGAACCTGCTCAAGCAGGTGGAGCCGACCGGCAACGCCAAGTTCGTCGAATTCACCACCCTGGCCGACCGCAAGCAGATGCCGGGACTACGCAGCGGCGTGCTCGACTGGCCATATGTCGAAGGCTTGCGCATCGACGAAGCCATGCACCCGCTCACCCTCCTGGGCATGGGCATGTACGGCCAGGTGCTGCCGAACCAGAACGGCGCCCCGGTGCGCCTGGTCGTGCCCTGGAAATACGGCTTCAAGTCGGCCAAGTCGATCGTGCGCATCCGCCTGACGAGTCGCCAGCCGCGCACCGCCTGGAACGACTCGGCGCCGCGCGAATACGGTTTCTATTCGAACGTGAACCCGAACGTCGACCATCCGCGCTGGTCGCAGGCGAGCGAACGCCGCATCGGCGAGACCGGCCTGTTCCAGCCGAAGCGCAAGACGCTCATGTTCAACGGCTATGACCAGGTTGCCTCGCTGTACACCGGCATGGACTTGAAGCGCTATTACTGATGGCGTTGCAGCTTTCGAACAAGCAGGTCGGGTGGGTAAAAGCGGGCGTCTTTGTCCTCTCGCTGCTGCCCTTCGCGCGCCTGGTGTGGGGGACGGCGACCGGCGCCTTCACCGATCCGCTGGCGGAAATCACCAAGATCAGCGGCGAATGGGCCTTGTACTTCCTGTGCATCACGCTGGCGGTCACGCCGCTGCGGCGCCTGACGGGCTGGAACTGGCTGGTGAAGCTGCGGCGCATGGCCGGGCTGTTCACCTTCTTCTATGCGCTGGTCCACTTCATCGCCTTCCTGTGGTTCGACCATTTCTTCGACGTCGCCGCGATGCTGGCCGACGTGGTGAAGCGGCCGTTCATCCTGGTCGGCTTCATCGCCTTCGTGTTGCTGATCCCGCTGGCCGCCACGTCGACCAATGCGATGATCAGGCGCCTGGGCGGCAAGCGCTGGCAATGGCTGCACCGGCTGATCTATGTGATCGGTCCGCTGGCGATCCTGCACTACTGGTGGATGAAAGAGGGCAAGAGCGACTTCGCGCAGCCGATCCTGTTCGGGGCGATCGTGGCGGCGTTGCTGGGGCTAAGGGTGTTCTGGCATGTCAGGCGCAAGCCGCAAGCCGCGCGCGCATGAGTGAAAAGGCCCGCATTGCGCGGGCCTGTTTTTACTTGATCAGCGTTTCGAGTGCGAACACCTCGGCCGGCGTCTCGCGCCGCCGCACCAGGTGGGTGACGTCGCCATCGACGATCACCTCGGCCGCGCGGCCGCGGGTGTTGTAGTTCGACGCCATCGTCATGCCATAGGCGCCGGCCGTCATGATGGCCAGCAGGTCACCCTGTTCCACCGCCAGTTCGCGTTCGCGCGCCAGCCAGTCGCCTGACTCGCACACCGGGCCGACGATGTCCCACACCAGTTTTTCACCGTCACGCGGGGTCACCGGCTGCACGCCCATCCAGGCCTGGTACAGGGTGGGGCGCATCAGGTCGTTCATCGCGGCGTCGACGATGCAGAAGTTCTTCTCTGCGCCGGGCTTGAGGAACTCGGTCTTCGTCAGCAGCACGCCGGCATTGGCCACGATCGAGCGACCCGGCTCGAAGATCACCTTGATCGGCCGGCCGCCTTGTTTTTCCGCTCCCCAGGCGTCGATGCGCGCGAACAGGCGGCCGAGATAGTCGCCCACCGGCACCGACGGCTTGTCGCCGGCCACGCCGTAGTCGACGCCGATGCCGCCGCCGATGTCCAGGTGGTGCAGGTGGATGCCCTCGGCGTCCAGGGTGTCGATCAGCTCGATCAGTTTATCGAGGGCTTCGAGCAGCGGGGCGTCGTCCAGCAGCTGCGAGCCGATATGGCAGTCGATGCCGACCACGTCCAGGTGCGGCAGGCTGGCGGCGGTGCGGTAGGTGTCCAGCGCATCGTCGAAGGCCACGCCGAACTTGTTGGCCTTCAGGCCGGTCGCAATATACGGGTGGGTCTTGGCGTCGACGTTCGGGTTCACGCGCAGCGAGACCGGAGCACGCATGCCGAGCTTGCCGGCGACCTCGTTCAGGCGGTGCAGTTCGGGGATCGATTCGACGTTAAAACACAAAATGCCTTTTTCCAGCGCCAGCTGCATCTCGTCGACGGTCTTGCCGACGCCCGAGAAGATGGTCTTGCCCGGGTCGCCGCCGGCCGCGATCACGCGCAGCAGTTCGCCGCCCGAGACGATGTCGAAGCCCGCACCCTGGCGCGCCAGCAGGTCGAGCACGGCCAGGTTCGAGTTGGCCTTCATCGCATAGCAGACCAGGGCGTCGCGGTCCTGGCAGGCGTCTTGGTAGGCGCTGAAGTTGTCGAGCAGGGCGGCTTTCGAATAGACGTAGGTCGGCGTGCCGAATTGTTCCGCGATGGCGGACAGCGAAACGTTTTCGGCGTGCAGGACGCCGTCTTGGTGCGAAAAATAGGACATTAGCGGTGCGGTGCGGGCGTGGAGGCGTTGTTCGAAGGGACGGGCTGGGGTGGCTGGTCGACCGGGGCTGCGGGCGGCGCCGCTACGGGCCGGGTGGGCGGCGTCGGCATGTACAGGTCGCCGGTCTGGCCGCAGCCCGACAGGGCGGCAAGCAAAACAGCAGCCGGGAGAAGCGCAAGAGAGGACTTCACGATTAGAATCACGGTTTAATTAGCAGATTTTGGAGTGTAGCATGACCGAAACCGAATTTTTGGACCTTGCCGACCTGACCCTCAAGCAGATCGAGGAAGCCTTCGACCGCCTGAACGACGAGGACGTGATCGACGTCGAATGCAAGCGCAGCGGCAACGTGCTGGAGATCGAGTTCATCGACAACGGCTCCAAGATCATCGTCAACAGCCAGGCGCCGTTGCAGGAGATGTGGGTCGCGGCGCGCTCGGGCGGCTACCACTACAAGCGCGTGGGCGACGAATGGCGCAATACGCGCGACGATAGCGAGTTCTTCGCGTCGTTGTCCAAGTATGCGGGCGAGCAGGGCGGGGCGCAGGTGTCGTTGGTGTGATCTGATGCTAGGGAGCCTGAGGCTCCCTTTTTTTGTTAGCTGAAAAACGTCGTCCCCGCGAAGGCGGGGACCCAAGTCCCATGCGCTGCCACTGCGTTCGATACGAGTGGTGCGCTGAGAAACTTGGGTCCCCGCCTTCGCGGGGACGACGTTTACACGCTAACGATGCGAGTGGACCATGGCGATCAGAACAACTCGTTCCTCACCGCATCACGCTCCTTCTGCTGTTCCGGCGCCGGTGGCGGCCCCACGTCCAGCGTCTCGACCCCGCTGCCCGGCGGCGTCTCGGCGTAGTAGTAATCCGACCCGTACTGCACCAGCCCGGCCGGCACTTCGCGCACGACGTTCGGCTCGCCCTTGAGCGCCTTCTGCATGTAGCCGATCCAGATCGGCAGCGCCAGGCCGCCGCCGGTTTCGCGTGCGCCCAGGTTGCGCGGCTTGTCGTAGCCCATCCAGGCGATGCCCACCACCTTCGGCTGGTAGCCGGCGAACCAGGCGTCGATCGAGTCGTTGGTGGTGCCGGTCTTGCCCGCCAGGTCGGTGCGCTTGAGCGCCATCGCCTTGGCTGCGGTGCCGTAGCGCACCACGTCCTTGAGCATGCTGTCCATCAGGAAGGCGTTGCGCGCGTCGATCACGCGATTGGCCTCGTCGCCGGCGCGCGCCGGGCGCGCCTCGGACAGCACCTTGCCGTCGCTGTCGGTGACCTTCGAGATCAGGTAGGGGCTGATGCGGTAGCCGCCGTTGGCGAATACCGCGTAGGCGCCGGCCATCTGCAGCGGCGTGGTGGCGCCGGCGCCCAGCGCCAGGGTCAGGTAGGCCGGATTGCGTTCCGGCTCGAAGCCGAAGCGGGCCGCGTACTCCTGGCCGTAGCGCGCGCCGATCTTGTTCAGGATGCGGATCGAGATCATGTTCTTCGACGAGGTCAGGCCGCGCCGCATGGTCATCGGACCTTCGTATTTGTTGTCGTAGTTCTTCGGCTCCCAGGCCTGGCCGCCGGTCTGGCCCGCATCGAAGCTGATCGGGGCGTCGTTGACGATCGTCGCCGGCGACAGGCCACGCTCGAGCGACGCTGAATAGATGAAGGGCTTGAACGAGGAACCCGGCTGGCGCCAGGCCTGCGTCACGTGGTTGAACTTGTTGCGGTTGAAGTCGAAGCCGCCGACCAGGGCGCGAATCGAGCCGTCCTCGGTATTGGCCGCCACGAAGGCCGATTCGACTTCCGGCATCTGCGTGATCAGCCACTTCGACTCGTCGTCCTGCATCACGCGGATCACGGCGCCGCGGCGCACGCGGCGGTTCGGGGCCGCCTTGTCGGACAGCCAGGCGCGCGCGAAGGCCAGGCCCTGGCCCGAAATGGTGATCGTGTCGCCCGAGGCGATGGTGGCCTGCACCTGCGTCGCGGAGGCCTGCAAGACAACGGCGGCGATGATGTTGTCGCTGTCCGGATGCTCGGCCAGCTCGGCCTCGATCGCCTCGTCCGCGTCAAGCTTGGCGCCCGGGATGTCGATGAACGATTCGGGGCCGCGGTAGGGGCGGCGGCGCTCGTAGTCCATCACGCCGCGGCGCAGCGCCAGGTAGGCGGCGTCCTGGTCGGCCTTGGTGATGGTGGTAAACACGTTCAGGCCGCGGGTATAGGTGTCTTCCTTGAACTGCTCGTAGACCAGCTGGCGCGCCATCTCGGCCACGTACTCGGCATGCACGCCGAAGGCGGTGCTGTCGGTCTTGATCTTGAGCGGTTCTTCCTTCGCCTGGGCGAACTGGGCGTCGTTGATATAGCCGAGCTGGTGCATGCGCTGCAGGATGTATTGCTGGCGGGTCTTGGCGCGGGTTGGGTTGACCACGGGATTGTAGGCCGACGGCGCCTTCGGCAGGCCGGCCAGCATGGCCGCTTCGGCCACGGTGATGTCGCGCAGGTCCTTGCCGAAATAGATCTGGGCCGCCGACTGGAAGCCGAAAGCGCGCTGGCCCAGGTAGATCTGGTTCATGTACAGCTCGAGGATCTGGTCCTTGGAGAGATTCTTCTCGATCTTCCAGGCCAGCAGGGCCTCGTAGGCCTTGCGCTTGAAGGTCTGCTCGGACGACAGGAAGAAGTTGCGCGCGACCTGCTGGGTGATGGTCGAGGCGCCCTGGCGCGCACCGCCGGTGGCGTTGCGGAAGGCGGCGCGCAGGATCCCCAGGTAGTCGATGCCGCTGTGCTCGTAGAAACGGTCGTCCTCGATCGACAGCACGGCCTTCTTCATGACGTCCGGGATGTCCTTGAAGTGGACCAGGGTGCGGCGTTCCTCGCCGAACTCGCCGATCAGGACGTTATCGGCTGTAAAGATACGCAGCGGCATCTTGGGCCGGTAGTCGGTGATCGTGTCCAGCGCCGGCAGGTTCGGGTAGGCCATCGCGAGGGCGAACACGAGCACCAGCACGCCGATGGCGCCCAGGCCGAACAGGCCGGCGACGGCCATCAGGACCAGGCGTTTGGGGCTGAACTTCGAGGAAGAAGAGGACGCTGCTTGTTTCTCTTTCATGCTGACCTTCACTTTGTTGATCCGCCTCATTATAAGGCAGCGGTTTGGAGCCCGATACTGGCCGGAGCTTAATGGAACTCAAGGGCAATATTGGCCTGGCAATGAAAACACCAGAGTGTGGCGCGCACGCCCCGGAATGGGGTGTTCCAGTGCAGAAATTTCTTGTCCGTAGTCATCCTTTGTTGCTACGATCCGTGGCGGTGCTGCACGTAAGTACCGGATTTTTAAAAGAAAGTTATAAGAAGTAAATAGCTGTTCTGTTTACGACAACATCCAATTCCGGGCGATTTCAGGCCCATTCTGCAGCCAAGGGGTGTATTTGGTGATCAATCTGGGTTCCTTGTTTGGTAAATCGAGTCCGCCGATGGTCGGGCTCGATATCAGCACGTCCGGCGTCCGCCTGGTCGAGCTGGCCGATGCCGGCAAGGGTATCGTGCGCCTGGAGCGCTACGCCACCGAAGCGCTGCCGCGCGGCGCCGTGGTGGATGGCAATATCGAAAACATGGACCAGGTCGCCGACGCGGTGCGCCGGGTCTGGAAGAAGAGCGGCACCCGCGCCCGCCACGTGGCGCTCGGCATGCCGCCCGCCGCCGTGATCACCAAGAAGATCATCCTGCCGGCCGGTTTGTCGGAAGACCAGTTGGAAGTGCAGGTCGAGTCCGAGGCCAGCCAGTATATCCCGTTCGCGCTCGATGAGGTCAGCCTCGACTTCGACGTGATCGGCGCGGCCCCGAATTCGCTGGACGACATGGAAGTGATGCTGGCCGCCGCGCGCCGCGAAAAAGTCGAGGACCGGGTCGCGATCGCCGAAGCGGCGGGCCTTACCGCCACCGTGATGGACATCGAATCGTACGCCGCGCGCAGCGCGCTCGAACACGCCGCCCTGCCGCGGCAGGACCAGATCGTGGCCCTGTTCCAGATCGGCGCCCACGCCACCCACGTGTCGGTGCTGCTCAATGGCGAAGCGGTCTACGAGCGCGAGCAGCCCTTCGGCGGCAATGCGCTGACCCAGGACATCGTGCGCAGCTACGGCATGGCGTTCGAGGAAGCCGAGACGCGCAAGAAGGCGGGCGACCTGCCCGAGAACTACCGCGCCGACGTCCTGGCGCCATTCCTGGAAAGCGCGGCGCTGGAAATCACGCGCGCCATCCAGTTTTTCTACACCTCGACCCCGTACACCCGGATCGACGCTCTGTACCTGGCTGGCGGCTGCGCGCTGCTGCCCGGGATCCTCGACATCGTGGCCGCCCGCACTCGCCTGCCGACGCTGCTCGCGGCGCCCTTCGAAGGCATGCAGCTCGGTTCCGGCGTGCGCGAGCACCAGCTGCGCCAGGACGCCCCGGCCTACCTGGTCGCCTGCGGCCTGGCGCTGCGGAGGTTCGGCTGATGATCCGGATTAACCTGCTGCCCCACCGCGAAGCCAAGCGCAAGCAGAAGCAGGCCGCCTTCGTCGCCCTGCTGGCGCTGGGCGGCGTGCTGGGCGCCATCGTGGTGATGCTGGTCGGCGGCTATAACGCCAGCCAGATCTCGGTCCAGAACCAGCGCAACGACGTCCTGAAGAAGGCCAGCGCGGAGCTGGACAAGAAGATCGGCGAGATCACCAACCTGAAGGAAGAAATCGCGGCCCTGCAGGCACGCCAGCAGGCCGTCGAAGACTTGCAGGGCGACCGCAACCAGCCGGTGCACCTGCTCGACGAACTGGTGCGCCAGACGCCGGAAGGCGTGCACCTGAAATCGGTCAAGCAGAACGGCCAGCGCGTGATCCTGACCGGCAATGCCCAGTCGCAGGAGCGGGTGGCCGAGCTGCTGCGCAACCTGTCGAGCGGCTCGCCGTGGCTGCAGAACCCGGACCTGACCGAGGTCCGCGCGATCAGCCTGACCCAGGGCAAGACCAGCCGCAATGTGGTCGAGTTCACGCTCGGCGTGTCGATCAAGCGCGCGCGCCTGAGCGAGGGCGAAGAGGCGGCGGATGGCGACAAGCCGGCCGGGGCCAAGCGTGAGGCGGAGAAGTCATGAACATCGACATCAAAGACCTCGGCGCCCGCCTGGCGGCGCAGTTCCAGGACCTGCAGGGCCGTCCGCCCGGCCAGTGGCCGCTGGCGCCGCGCCTGCTGTGCGCTGCCGGCGTGCTGTTGGCGGTCGTCGGCCTGGGCTACTACTTTTACTGGAGCGACCAGTTCGCGGCCCAGGAACGCGGGGCGCTCGACGAGCAAAAGCTGCGCGAGGAATACAGGATCAAGATGGCGCAGGCGATCAACCTGGAAGCGCTCAAGGCGCAGAAGGCCCAGGTCGACCAGTACGTGGTGCGCCTGGAGAAGCAGTTGCCGAACAAGTCCGAAATGTATTCGCTGCTGTCCGACATCAACCAGTCTGGCGTCGGCCGCGGCCTGCAGTTCGAGCTGTTCAAGCCGGGCCAGGAAGTAGTGCGCGACTACTACGCCGAGCTGCCGATCGACATCAAGGTGAACGGCCGTTACCACGACATGGGCGCGTTCGCCGCCGACATGGCCAACCTGCCGCGCATCGTCACCCTGAACAACCTGACCCTGCAGGTCGGCAAGGACGGCAGCCTGGGGATGCAGGCGGTGGCCAAGACCTTCCGCTACCTCGACCAGGAAGAACTGGCGGCCCAGCGCGCCGAACGCGCGGCCGAGAAGAAGAAGGGCAAGGGCAAAGGTAAGGACAAGAACAGCGCCAAGGCCAAGGCCAAGACCGGGGGCAAGAAATGATGCGCGCACGACTGACAGCGTTGTTGCTGGCGAGCGGCCTCTTGGCCGCCTGCGGCGACGGCGGCGTGGGCGAGACCCGGGACTGGATGAAACAGGTGGAAAAGCAGACCGTGCCGAAGGTCAAGCCGCTGCCGGAGCCGAAGACCTTCGAGCCCTATGGCTACGATGCGCGCCAGGCGCCCGATCCCTTCGATCCGGGCAAGCTGCTAGGCGAGATGGCGCGCATGGCGCAGGCCAGCGGCAATGCCAACCAGCCCGACCTCGAACGGCCGAAGGAATTGCTGGAGACCTTCCCGCTCGACATGATGCGGATGGTCGGCACGATGCAGAAGGGCGGCGTGACGTATGCGCTGGTGCAGGTCGAGCGCTCGCTGTACCGGGTGCGCAGCGGCCAGCGGATTGGACAGAACTATGGGCGCATCACGCGTGTGAGCGAGGGCGCCATCGACATCAGGGAATCGGTGCAGGACGCCACTGGCGACTGGGTGGAACGCATGGCCCACATCGAGCTGCAGCACCGCGCTGCGGCAAAATAAGGAGAGCAGTAAATGACCTTCAACGTCAAGATTCGCTTCGCACCGCCGGCATGGCTGGCGCGCGCCGCGGCCGCACTCATGCTCATGATGTGCGCCGGCGCCGCCGTGGCCCAGGGCAACGCGATCGAATCGATCACAGCCAACCAGCAGGGCAGCAACGTGGTCATCAACGTGACCATGCGCGAGATCCCGGCGCGTGCGCCGATCGGCTTCGCGATCACCAATCCCTCCCGCATTGCGCTCGACTTCGGCGCCACCGCCAATGCCACCGGCAAGACGGTGCACGAGATGAACCTGGGCGACGTGCGCAGCCTGAACGTGGTGCAGGCCGGCGAGCGTACCCGCCTGGTGCTGAACCTGGCGCGCGCCCTGAACTACGCCACCACGATCGACGGCAAGTCGGTGATCGTGACGGTGGAAGGCTCGGGCGGCGTGGCGCGCCCGCTCAATGCCAGCGGCATGCCGGCAGTTGCAGCGGCGCCAGCCACGCTTCCCGCCTCGCGTCCCCAGTTGCGCGACCTCGACTTCCGCCGCGGCGCCAACGGCGCCGGCCGGGTCGTGGTCGACCTGCCCGCCAACCAGGTGGCGGTCGACGTGCGCCAGACCGCCAGCGGCGTGACCGTCGACTTCCTCAATGCGCGCCTGCCGGAATCGCTGCGGCGGCGCCTGGACGTGACCGATTTCGGCACGCCGGTCACCCGCGTCTCGACCCAGGCCCAGGGCGACAACGTCCGCATGACGGTGGAGGCGCAAGGCAACTGGGAGCAGTCGGTGTTCCAGAGCGATTCCCAGCTCGTGGTCGAGGTGCGCAAGGTCGAAGGTGACCCGAATCGCAGCAGCCTGGGCTCGCGCGACAACCCGCAGGGCTATCGCGGCGAAAAGCTGTCGTTCGAATTCCAGGACGTCGAAGTGCGCGCCGCGCTGCAGGCGGTGGCCGACATCTCGGGCCTGAACATCATCGCCAGCGATTCGGTCACCGGCTCGCTGACCCTGCGCCTGAAGGACGTGCCGTGGGACCAGGCGCTGGACGTGATCCTGACCGCCAAGGGCCTGGACCAGCGCAAGAACGGCAACGTGGTGTGGATCGCTCCGAAGGAAGAACTGCTGACCAAGGAAAAGCTCGAACTCGAGCAGCGCGCCCAGATCGCCGAACTCGAGCCGCTGCGCTCCGAGATCTTCCAGCTCAATTACCAGAAGGCGGAATCGTTCCGCAACGTGTTCGGCCTGGACGCCGCCGGCGCCACCGCCAGCAGCGACGCCGGCGGCCGTAACCGCGTGCTGTCGCGGCGCGGCAGCGCGATCATCGATCCGCGCACCAACCAGCTGTTCGTGACCGACATCGCCTCCAAGATCGAGGACATCCGCAAGCTGATCCAGAAGACCGACATCGCCTCCAAGCAGGTGCTGATCGAGGCGCGCCTGGTCGAGGCCAATGACGGTTTTTCGCGCAACCTTGGCGCCAAGCTCGGCTTCAATGACCTGCGCACCCAGCGCGGCGGCGACTCCGGCTGGCAGATCAGCGGCAACGAGCGCGTCGCCATCGGCGGCAACCTGGCCGGCGTCGGCCAGGTGACGGGCCAGACCCCTGCCAGCACCAGTATCGACAACACCACCATGGTCAACCTGCCGGCGGCCAATATCGGCGGCATCGCCCCGTCGACGCTGGCGTTCTCGCTGTTCTCGTCGGCCGCCAACCGCTTCCTGAACCTGGAGCTGTCGGCGCTGGAAGCCGATGGCAAGGGCAAGATCATCTCCAGCCCGCGCGTGGTCACCGAGGACAAGCAGGTCGCCGTGATCGAGCAGGGCGTCGAGCTGCCCTACGAGCAGGCGACCAGCAGCGGCGCCACTTCGATCGCGTTCAAGAAGGCCAACCTGCGCCTGGAAGTGACGCCGCAGATCACGCCGGACGGCAACGTGGTGCTGGAAGTGGACGTCAACAAGGATTCGAAGGGTGAAGAGACGCGCGCCGGCTTCGCGATCAACACCCAGCACGTCAAGACCAAGGTGATGGTCGAGAACGGCGGCACGGTGGTGCTGGGCGGGATCTACCAGCAGACCGAGCGCAACAACGTGACCAAGGTGCCGCTGCTGGGCGACGTCCCGCTGCTGGGCTATCTGTTCAAGACCACCGGCACCGAGCACAGCAAGACCGAGCTGCTGGTCTTCATCACCCCGAAGATCGTGAACGAGAACGTGGCGGGCACGCGCTGAACCCTCATCAACAACAAGCGATAACAACAACATGAACAACCAGCACATCAAGTACGGCAGCCTGGCGCTGCTCCTGGCCGCAACCCTGTCCGCCTGCGGCGGCGGTGGCGGCAGCCCGGGCACCCCGGGCGGCAGCGGCGGCACCGGCAACGGCGGCACGCCGGCCGTGCCGGCCGCGCCGACGGTCGGCGTCAGCCTGGTCAGCGCCACGGGCGCGGCCAGCACCGCGCTGTCCGGCGCCACCCCGCTGACGGTGCGCGCCCTGGTGCTCGACGCCAACAAGCAGCCGGTACCGAATGCGCTGGTCACCTTCACCACCGCCGCCGACCTGGCCGTGTTCGCGCCCGGCGCCGGCACCGCCCTGACCGATGCCAGCGGCACCGCCAGCATCACCATGCGCGTGGCCAGCCTGGCGGCCGGCGGCGCCGGCACCGTCACCGCCAGCGCCACCGTGGCCGGCACCGCCGTCACCAGCACCGCCAACTACTCGGTCAACGCCACCGCGCTGACCTTCAGCGCGCTGCGCCTGGAGCCGGCCAGCATCAACGCCTACGATTCGAGCAGGATCTCGGTCGACCTGCTGGCCAACGGCGCCAAATACACCGGCCAGGTGAACGTCAACTTCACGTCGGCCTGCGTCGCCGCCGGCAAGGCCACGCTGGCGGCCGTCGTCGCCACCAATAACGGCACCGCCGAGACGGTCTACCGCGACCAGGGTTGCGGCAATAACGACACCATCACCGTCACCGCCGATGGCGTCACGACCCCGGCCACGGGTTCGCTCGTGATCGCCCAGCCGGGCGCCGCGTCGGTGCAACTCGTCGAGGCGCTGCCGACCGACAAGTCGATCGTGATCCGCGGCCAGGGCGGCATCAACCGCACCGAGACCGCGACCCTGCGCTTCCGCGTGTTCGACCTGTTCAACCGTCCGCTGGCCAACAAGGAAGTGCGGTTCTTCATCGAGCCAGAGGGATTGGTCAACCTGAACAAGAGCACCGACCGCACCGACCAGAACGGCGAGGTGATCACCACCGTCAACTCGGGCACGGTGCCGACCTCGTTCCGCGTGCGCGCCGTGCTGCCCGGCACCGCCAGCGGCAATGGCGCCGACATCTCCACCACCTCGGATTCGATCGTCGTGACCACCGGCCTGCCGGTGCAGCGCGCCTTCTCGCTCTCCGTGACCCAGGGTAACGTGGATGGCTGGTCCTTCGACAGCGGTCCGGTCACGCCAGCGGCCACCGTCAATGTGCTGCTGGCCGACGCCTTCGGCAACCCGGTCGCCGACGGCACCCCGGTCGTGTTCCAGACCAATATGGGCGCCATCGGTTCGGCGGACAAGGGCGGCTGCACCACCGTCAACGGCGGCTGCTCGGTGCCGTTCCGCACCCAGGCGCCGCGCGTGGCGATCCCGAATACCCCGGCCACGCCTTGCAACACCGGTCCCGGCGCCACGTCGGACACCACCCGCCGCGGCGTGGCCACGATCTGCGCCAGCACGACCGACGGCGCCAACACCCAGTTCGCCAAGACCACGATCACCTTCAGCGACGCCGACGTGGCGAACGTCTACCTGGACAACGCGACGCGTCCGGCGACCACCATGCCGATCGACCTGGGCAGCGCCAACGCCAACGAATCGAAGGTGTTTACGCTCAAGCTCACCGACCTGAACGACAACCCGCTGCCGGCCGGCACCACGATCTCGGTCAGCGGCGCGGTCAATGCCACCGGTGTGGAAGTGATCCCCGAAACCGTGCCGAGCATCTTCGTCACCGGCGGCACCGGCGCCGTGGGGTCGAGCCACACCATCACCGTGGCCGCGACCGGCGAAAAGCCGTGCACGACCTCCAGTGCGGCCACGTTCAACGTGCGCGCCACCACGCCACGCGGCAAGATCACCTCGATCCCGTTCAAGCTGGCGTTCACGTGCTCCCGCCCATAAAATTGGCGGATTGACAGGCGGCCAGTCTATACTGGCCGTCTTTTTATCAGAGCGGGTTTGGTAGTGCCACATCCCAAGAACGACAATATCTTCCTTGTTGGCCTGATGGGGGCGGGGAAGACCACGATCGGTCGATTGCTTGCACGCAAGCTCAATCGCCGCTTCGTCGATTCCGACCACGAGATCGAGGCGCGCACCGGCGCCACCATCCCCTGGATCTTCGAGATCGAGGGCGAGGCCTGCTTCCGGCGGCGCGAAGCGGACGTGATCCGCGACCTCACCGGCCAGCAGGGCCTGGTGCTGGCCACCGGCGGCGGGGCAGTGCTGAACCCGCAGAATCGCGCCTTCCTGGCCGAGCGCGGCACCGTGATCTACCTGCGCGCCTCGATCGGCAGCATCCTGCAGCGCACCGCCCACGACAAGAACCGTCCGCTGCTGCAGACGGCCGACCCGCGCGCGAAACTCGAAGAGCTGTGGACCCAGCGCGATCCGCTGTACCGCGAGATTGCGGACCTCGTCATCGACACCGGCCGTCCTAACGTACAATCGATGGTACAGACCATATTGGATCAGCTGGCGGCGCAGGAAACAGCGCGCGCGCGCCGGCTGGCAAGGACATCGATGAACGAACAGGACCACATCACCCTCAACGTCGACCTCGGCGAACGCAGCTACCCGATCGCGATCGGCCCCGGCCTGCTGGACGACGCCGCGCTGCTGGCGCGCCACATCGGCGGCAACAAGGTGGCCATCGTCACCAACACCACCGTCGCGCCGCTCTACCTGGCCAAGGTGGCCGGCCACCTGCGCGCGGCGGGCCGCGACGTGCTCGAGATCGTGCTGCCCGACGGCGAAGAGCACAAGAACTGGCAGTCGCTCAACCTGGTGTACGACGCGCTGCTGCAACACAAATGCGACCGCAAGACCACGCTGGTGGCGCTGGGCGGCGGCGTGATCGGCGACCTGACGGGCTTCGCCGCGGCGAGCTATATGCGCGGCGTGCCCTTCGTGCAGATCCCGACCACCCTGCTGTCCCAGGTCGATTCTTCGGTCGGCGGCAAGACCGGCATCAACCACCCGCTGGGCAAGAACATGATCGGCGCCTTCTACCAGCCGCGCGCCGTCATCGCCGACACCGCAACGCTCGACACCTTGCCGGCGCGCGAGCTGTCGGCCGGCCTGGCCGAGGTGATCAAGCACGGCGCCATCCTCGACGCGGCCTACTTCGACTGGATCGAGGCGAACGTCGAGGCCCTGCTTGCGCGCGAGCCGCAAGCGCTTGCCTATGCGATCGCGCGCTCGTGCGAGATCAAGTCCGACGTGGTGCGCAAGGACGAACGCGAAGGCGGCCTGCGCGCGGTGCTGAACTTCGGCCATACCTTCGGCCACGCGATCGAGAATGGCCTGGGCTACGGAGAGTGGCTGCACGGCGAGGCGGTCGGCTGCGGCATGGTGATGGCGGCCGATATGTCGGCACGCCTGGGCCTGATCGAACCGGCCGCCGTGGAGCGCGTGCGCGCCCTGGTGCGCGCCGCCGGCCTGCCGGCCGTGGCGCCCGATCTTGGCGAGGCGCGCTGGATCGAGCTGATGGAAGTCGACAAGAAGAACGAGGGCGGCGAGATTCGTTTCATCCTGCTCAAGCCGCTCGGCAGCCCGTCGATCACCACGGCCCCGCTGGACATCCTGCGCTCGACCCTGGCGGCGTGCAGCGGCTGAGGGGCGCACGATGAACGCGACGCGCAGCTTCGACGCCAGCCTGGCTCCCTACGCGGCGCACTCGTCGCAGTCGCGCGGCCGGCGCCACATCGAGCCGGGCCCCGGTTCGCGTAGCGAATACCAGCGCGACCGCGACCGCATCATCCACTCGACCGCCTTCCGCCGGCTCGAATATAAAACCCAGGTATTCCTGAACCACGAGGGCGACCTGTTCCGCACCCGGCTGACCCACAGCATCGAGGTGGCGCAGATCGGCCGTACCCTGGCGCGCAGCCTGCGCCTGAACGAAGACCTGGTCGAGGCCACCGCGCTGGCGCACGACCTGGGCCACACGCCCTTCGGCCACGTGGGCCAGGACGTGCTCAACGACTGCATGAAGGATTTCGGCGGCTTCGAGCACAATCTGCAAAGCCTGCGCGTGGTCGACCATCTGGAAGAGCACTACGGCGCCTTCGACGGCCTGAACCTGACGTTCGAAACGCGCGAGGGCATCCTCAAGCACTGCTCGCTGAACAATGCGCGCCAGCTGGGCGACCTGGGCCAGCGTTTCATCGAGCGCAGCCAGCCCAGCCTGGAAGCGCAGCTGACCAACCTGGCCGACGAGATCGCGTACAACAACCACGATATCGACGACGGCCTGCGCTCCGGCCTGCTGACCATGAAGCAGATGGAAGAAGTGGAGCTGTTCGCGCGCCTTCGCCACGAGGTGGAGCTCCAGTATCCCGGGCTGGCGGGACGGCGCGCGCTGTACGAGACGATCCGCCTGATGATCACGGCGATGACGGCCGACCTGGTCGAGACCTCGGCCCAGCGCATCCTGGATGCGAACCCGCAGACCATCGACGACGTGCGCGCGGGCCCGCCGCTGATCCGCTTCTCGGACAAGATGCGGGCCGAGACCACGGCCCTCAAGCGCTTTTTGTACGCCAACCTGTACCGCCACTTCCAGGTCAACCGCATGCGGGTGAAGGCGAGCCGTATCGTGCGCGAGCTGTTCCAGGCCTTCCTCGACGACCCGGTGCTGCTGCCGAACGACTACCAGGTCGAGGGCGACCCGATGAAGCAGGCGCGCAAGATCGCCGACTACATCGCCGGCATGACCGACCGCTACGCGATCCGCGAGCATCGGCGCATCTTCTCGCTCGATCACTTCTGATCCGGGGCCGCCATGGACCGGATCGACGCGCTGCGCCTGTTGCTCGACGTCTCGGCCACCGGCAGCTTTTCGGGCGTGGCGCGCCAGCGCAACGTCGCAATCTCCACCGTCACCCTGGCGGTCGACCAGCTGGAGCAGGAATTCGGCATCGCCCTGCTCAAGCGCTCGACGCGCCGCCTGGCCCTGACGCATGAGGGCGAGCAACTGGTGGCGGACGCGCGCCGCCTGGTGGGTGAATGGGATGGCCTGCTGGCCGCGCTGAAGGAAGACGGGCCGTTGTCCGGGCCGATCCGCATCGGCGCCACCAACGACTTCGGCCGCAAGCAGCTGCGCCCCTTGCTGGACGCCTTCCAGGCGCTTCATCCCGGCCTGCGCCTGACCCTGCTGCTCAGCGATAGCACGGTCGACCTGATCCACGACAACATCGACCTGACCTTGCGCAGCGGCCCGCTGCCGGATTCCGGACTGCATGCGCGCCTGCTGGTGCGCGGGGACCGCCTGGTGTGCGCCGCCCCCGATTATTGGGAGCGCGCCGGCCGGCCGACGCATCCCGAACAGCTGGCCGGGCATAACTGCCTGGTGCTGGCGCGGCCCGATGCACCGCTGGCCGCCTGGAATTTCCAGGCCGGGGGAAAACCGTTCAACGTCAAGGTGAGCGGGGACCGCCAGTCCAGCGACGGCGAGGTGTTGCGCGACTGGGCGCTCGACGGCATGGGTGTCACCTTCAAGAACGGCTGGGACGTGCAGCGCGACCTCGATGCCGGGCGGCTCGAGACCGTGCTGGACGATTTTTCGGCGGGCCCGGTCGACCTGTACGCCGTGTACCCGGCCAGCCCGCCCAGCCGGCGGGTGGCGGCGCTGGTGGATCACCTGGCGGCGGCGCTGGCAGCGTAGGGGGCAAACCGGCACCGATTAGCGCCGGATCTCGAAAGGTGATTTGTCCTTTGGCCGATGTTTCGGCCGTCGGACGAGGTCTAAGATGATTTCTCTTACTGAACAGGAGGAATCATCATGCATATCGACTTGACCGGCAAGACCGCCATCGTGACCGGTTCGACCCGCGGCATCGGCTACGCGATCGCCGAAGGACTGGCGCGCACCGGCGCGTCCGTGGTGCTCACCGGACGCAAGCAGGACCAGGTCGACCGGGCGCTGGCGCAGCTGCGCGCGGCTGTCCCCGCGGCACAGGTGCGGGGCGTCGCCGCCGATCTCGGCACCGCCCAGGGCGTGGCGGCGCTCAAGGCGGCCGAGCCGCAGGCCGACATCCTCGTCAACAACGTCGGCATCTTCAACCCGCAACCCTTCGCCGAGATCCCGGACGAAGAGTGGACCCGTTTCTTCGAGATCAACGTCATGTCCGGCGTGCGCGCCAGCCGCGCCTACCTGCCCGGCATGCAAGAGAAGGACTGGGGCCGCATCGTGTTCATCTCGTCCGAGTCGGCGCTGAACATCCCGGCCGACATGATCCACTACGGCTTCACCAAGACCAGCAACCTGGCCATCTCGCGCGGCCTGGCCAAGAGCCTGGCCGGCACCGGCATCACGGTCAATGCGGTGCTGCCGGGGCCGACCCTGTCGGAAGGCGTGCAGCAGATGGTGGCGCCGGGTGGCGACCATGCCAGCGCGCTGGCGGCGGCGAACGCGTTCGTGCGGGAGCACCGCAGCTCGTCCATCCTGCAGCGCGTGGCCACGCCCGACGAGGTGGCGAACATGGTCGTCTACGTCTGCTCACAACAGGCCTCGGCCACGACCGGCGCCGCGCTGCGCGTCGACGGTGGAACGGTCGACACCATCGCCTGAACCAACTACTACTCAAGGAAACCGGAAGATGAACCAACTGCTCTCGCGCCTGGAATGGCGCTACGCCACCAAGAAATTCGATCCGGCGCGGCCGGCGGCCCAGGAACAGGTCGACCGCATCGTCGAGGCGATCCGCCTGGCGCCGACCTCCAGCGGCCTGCAGCCGTATGACCTGATCGTGGTGAGCGATCCCGCGCTGCGCGCGCGCATCAAGCCGGTCGCCAACGACCAGCAGCAGATCGTCGACTGCTCGCACCTGCTGGTGTTCGCCGCCTGGGACGACATGACGCCGACCCGCATCGACAAGATGTTCGACCTGGTGAACACTGAACGCTGCTTCGTCAACGAGGGCTGGGAGGCTTACCGCAAGGTGTTGCAAGACAAGCACGCAACGCAAGGCAGGCAAGCCAATTTCGAATTCGCCGCACGCCAGGCCTATATCGGCCTGGGCACCGGCATCGTGGCCGCCGCCATGGAAGGGGTGGATGCGACGCCGATGGAAGGCTTCGATCCGGCCGGCGTGGACCTGGTGCTGGGACTCGAGGCCATGGGCCTGCGCAGCGTCAGCATGCTGGCGCTGGGCCACCGCGACGCGGATGGCGACTGGCTGGTGAAGCTCAAGAAGGTACGGCGTTCGCGCGAGGACTTCGTTCTCGCTTTTGGCTGAGGTTCGCCGACCGTTTCAATAATTTTTGATTTTCACGGCCCGTGAAAATCGAAAAAAAATGAAAACGAATCATCCGAACAAGCTTGGCCTTGCCAGATCCAGCAACAGCTTCTTGACTGGCGCCGGCAGCGGCGCCTCGCCGATCGTATCGAGTTTCCACCAGACGTGGCCTGGCGGCAGGGCCGCGCGCGTCGCCAGCGTCACCGCGAACGGCGCGATGTGCAGCTTGTAGTGAGTAAACACATGCACCAGCGGGCTCAGTGGCCGCACTTCGTCGATCGTGCCGAATGGCCCGGCCGCAGCGGCGACGTCCGAGGTACAGACCGGCGGCTCATCGTCATCCATCGGCACATGCCCGCCCACTTCCGGCAGCGACAGCAGGCCGCCCCAGATCCCGGTTTGCGGACGCTGTTCCAGCAGCACCTCTCCACGGTCGATGACCACCAGCAGCGCGGTGCGTTTTTCCGGCGTCGCCTTCTTCGGCTTGCGCACCGGCAGTTCGGCCGTGCGGCCGGTGGCGAAGGCGACGCAGCGCGCCTGCAGCGGGCAGCGGCCGCAGTCGGGACGCGAGCGGGTGCACAGGGTGGCGCCCAGATCCATCAGGCCCTGGGTATAGGCCTCGATGGCGCCGGGATTGCCGGCCACCTCGGGCAGCAGGGCGTCGGCGCGCCGCCACAGCGCATCCTCGATGGGTTTCAGGCCAGGATAGGCGTCGATGCCGAACACACGCGCGAACACGCGCTTGACGTTGCCGTCCAGGATGGCGGCGCGTACGCCGCTGGAGAACGCGGCGATCGCCGCCGCCGTCGAGCGGCCGATGCCGGGCAGGTCGGCCAGCAGCGCCGGGTCGCTCGGGAACACGCCGTCGTAGTCCTGCACCACGCGGCGGGCAGCGGCGTGCAGGTTGCGCGCGCGGGTGTAGTAACCGAGGCCGCTCCAGTGGGCCATCACGTCTTCCGATGGCGCCTCGGCCAGCGCGTGGACGGTCGGGAAGCGTTCCAGGAAGCGGGCGTAATAGCCCAGTACCGCGGCGACTTGCGTCTGCTGCAGCATGATCTCGGACAGCCAGACGCGGTAGGCGTCGGTGGTGTTTTGCCAGGGCAGGGTGTGACGGCCATGGCTGCGCTGCCAGTCGATCACGGCCTTCGAGAAGGTCGGATCGGCTAGCTGGTCGAACTCGGTGAGGCGTTTCATGCGATATCGGGTAAGTGGCTCTGGGCCGCAAGTTGGGTGGTGACGCCGGCCGCGATGGCGGCCAGGCGCTGGCGCGTGGATTCGAGTTCGGCCTGGCCGTGCTCGAAGGCGCCGATCTTCTGTTCCAGGCTGTCGCTGGCGTCGTGGATGCGCTGGACCGTGGCCTGGCGCTGGCGCAGGTTGTCGCGGTGCTGGCGGATCTGCGTTTCCAGCGGCGCATTGGCGACCTTCAGCCAGGCTTCGACGTCGGCGTTGGCGGCGCGGTAGACGCGCCGCACGCGCGAGGCGATCGAATCGAAGAAGCGTTCGAGCAAGGTCGCGCGGCTGGTCATCAACAGGGTCGCGGTGCCGAACTGGCGCTCGAACAGCGTTTCGATGGCGTCGATCTCGTCGACGTGGCGCGTCAATGATAAAGCTTGCGGCAGCGCCAGCGACAGGCCGTGTTCGGCCGCGAAGCGGCGGTGCATGGCATCCATCATGGACTTGATCTCGTCGACCTTGGCGCAGGCGTCGAGCAGGCCGGCGCGCGCGCCGGCGAAGTAGTTGCGCACCGGCGCGCGCATGCCGGTGGCGAAGCGCGCCGCCGACATCGCGGCGCGCACCGTTTCGGTCCGGTCCTGCAGGCCGTCCATGCCGACCAGGGTGTACAGCTCGGTCGACAGGCGCGTGAACACGGCGCGCGTGCCCTGCAGCTTGAACAGGCCGGCGTCGAATTCCTTCTTCTCGGCCTCCACCCGGCGCACCATGTGGGCGATCATGCCCTGGTTCTTGCCGCGCAGGCTGCGCAGCTCCTGCAACTGCTCGACCAGCTCGCGCAGGCGCGTCGCCACCAGCACCTGCTGGCCTGCCGCCAGGATCTCGAGGTCGGCGCGCAGCTGGCGCGTGTTGATCGCGCGCCGCGCCGGGATCAACTGGTGGAACAGGGCCGATTCGAGCGCGCCCAGGCGGCTGCGCTCGAACAGGTCGATGTCGCCGCCGATGCGTCCGACCAGCGCCTTGTGGGCCGAGACCGGATAGACCTGGCCGGCGTCCAGCCCGAGCAGGCGCGCAACGTCGTGCTGCTGGCGCGCGATCTCGGTTTGCACGGCGACCGGGCTTTTGAGCTCGTCCCACATGGCGTCGATCTTGTTCAGCACCGCCAGCCGGCCCGGCCCGGCGCCGATATGGGTGCGCCAGACCTCGATGTCGCTGCGCGTCACGCCGGTGTCGGCGGCCAGCACGAACAGCACCGCGTGCGCGTTCGGGATCAGGTTCAGCGTCAGTTCCGGCTCGGTGCCGATCGCGTTCAGGCCCGGGGTGTCGAGAATCACCAGGCCCTGCTTGAGCAGCGGGTGCGGCAGGTTGATGATGGCGTGGCGCCAGCGCGGGATTTCGATACGGCCGTCCGCATCGGCGCTGGCGGCCAGGTCGGGATCTTCCGGGTCGAACAGGCCGTAGCGCTCGGCCTCGTCCGTCGCCACATGGCGGGTCTGGCTGACCTGGCGCAGCGTCTCGTGCATCGCGCCCGGATCGTCCAGGTCGAGCGGCAGCACGGTCCAGGCGCCGGGATCGTCGCGGTAGTCGCCCGTGGACAGCTGGCCGGCGCGGGTATCGATCGGCAGCAGGCGGATGCAGGGTGGCAACTGGGCATCCCACAGCAGTTCGGTCGGGCACATGGTGGTGCGGCCGGCGCTGGACGGCAGGATGCGCTGGCCATAGTCGGCAAAGAACAGCGCGTTGATCAGCTCGGTTTTTCCGCGCGAGAACTCGGCCACGAAGGCGACCGAGAGCCGGTCGTCGCGCAAGCGTCCGAGCGCGCGCGCCAGCACCTGCTCGCCGGCGGCGTCGATCAGGCCGGCTTCGCGCAGGGCTTGGCCGTAGCCTTCGAGGCTGGCGGCAACGCTGGCCCGCCACGCTCCATACTGTTGTAGATCCTGCATCGTTCTGCCCGTAGCCCGTTATATGCCTAGCGCTGGCACTGCGCGCAATAGAAGGTCGAGCGCTGGCCCTGCTTGATCTGGCGGACCGGCGCCTCGCACTGGCGGCAGGGCACACCAGCACGATCATAGACGAAATATGTCTGCTGGAAATATCCAGATTGCCCATTTACAGCAATAAAGTCACGCAGGGTACTGCCGCCCTGGACGATGGCGGCGGCCAGGATCTCGCGGATCGCTTCGGCCAGCCGGTCGTAGCGCGCGCGGCTGATGCGCGAGGCCGCCGTCTTGGGGCTGATGCCGGCCCGGAACAGGCTCTCGCAGGCGTAGATATTGCCGACGCCCACGACGATGTCGCCGGCCAGCAGCACCTGCTTGATCGGGGCGCTGCGGCGCCGCGTTTGCAGGTAGAGCAGGGCGCCATCGAACTGCTCGCCGAGCGGCTCCACGCCCAGGCCGCGCAGCAGGGTGTGCTCTTCCAGGTCGCCATCCTCGTTGGCATGCCACAGGACGGCGCCGAAGCGGCGCGGATCGTGCAGGCGCAGCACTTGCACGCCATCGGGGCCATTGACGACGAGGTCGAAATGGTCGTGTTTGCGCGGTTCGATGCCCGGCGGCAGCACGCGCAGGTGGCCGGACATGCCCAGGTGGACGATCAGGGTGCCGTGCTCGAAATGAATCAACAGGTATTTGCCGCGCCGGCCGGTGGCCAGGATGCGGCGGCCGGCCAGCAGCGCGCCAAGGTCGGGCGGGAAGGGCCAGCGCAGGCCGTCGCGGCGGCAGACGACCTGCTCGACCACGCGGCCTTCGATATGGGGCGCGACACCGCGCCGGGTGACTTCTACTTCTGGCAGTTCAGGCATGGGGAAGACGAATCGTGTAAAGTCGGGTTGCCGTCGCGGCTGGGCAGCCTGCGGGCCGGGCTGGCGCCAGGGATCCTGACGCAGCTCATGCGCGGCAGGCGCCTGCGCATGAGCGTAGAATCAAATCAAAACATCAACTCGGATCTTGGACTTGCTTTGAAAAACGCTTTCGCCATTGTAACCGTCTCCGGGCTGCTTGCAGGCCTGCTCTCAGGATGTGCTGCCTCCCCGCAACAGCAGTCGTTCGCCGCCGGCGACGAGGCCAAGTTCGGCCAGCAACAATCCGCACAGCAAGAGGCCGAGCCCGAGCTGGATGAAGAAGAGCTGGCCGCCAAGCAAAAGGCAGAGGAAGAAGCGCGCCTGCCCAAGGTAGAGCTCACGCCCGTCATGCTCGAGCAGCTGATGAAGGCGGAATTTGCTTTTCGCAATGGCGACTGGCAGGGGCCTTATCTGACCGTCTACAACCTGGCCCAGCGCACCGGCGATCCGCGCCTGGCGCGCCGCGCGGCCGAGATGGCGGTGGCCGCCAAGCAGGCCGACGACACCCTGGCCGCGGTGCGCCTGTGGTACCGGCTCGATCCGGATTCCGACGAAGCGACCCAGTATTTCGTCGGCATGGCGGTTACTTCCGACAAGATCTCTGAACTCGAACCGATCTTCGAGCAGCGCCTGCGCGAGGCGACCCCGGCCCGGCGCGGCGTGCTGCTGTTCCAGGTCCAGCAATTGCTGGGCCGCGCGAAGGACAAGGAAGCGGCGATCGCCATGCTCGAGCGCCTGATCGCGCCCTACGAAAATACGATGGAAGCGCGCGTTGTGCGCGCCCAGATCGCGCTGGTGCGTGACGACAAGGCGCTGGCGCGCAGCGAAGCCCAGGCGGCGCTGGCGATCAAGCCCGACGCCGAGATCGCCTTGCTGATGCTGGCGCAGGTGACCGAGGACGAGGCGCAAGTGGTGGCCTTGATGCAGAAATTCCTCAAGAGCTATCCGAAGGCGAGCGATGTGCGCGCTGCCTATGCGCGGGTGCTGGTCAACCGCAAGGATTATCCGGCTGCGCGGCGCGAGTTCGAGCTGCTGGTCAAGGCCCAGCCCGACAACGTCGCCCATCTGTATGCGCTGGGCATCCTGGCCACGCAGATGAACGATGCCCTCGGCGCCGAACAATATTTCACGCGCTTCGTGGAAGTGCTGGGGCGCAATCCGGACGACGAACGCGATCCTTCGCGCGCGCTATTGATCCTGTCGCAATTGGCGGAAGAGCGCAACGACCTGGTCGGCGCCCTGCAGTGGCTGGACAAGGTGCCGGAAGGCACGGACCCGCAGACCCGCTTCAATACCCAGCTGCGCCGCGTCCACCTGGTCGGCAAGGGCGGCGATGTGAACAGCGCGCGGCGCCTGCTGGCCGAGATCAAGACCGACGATCCGGCGCGCCAGGCCCAGCTGATGGCAGCCGAGGCGCAACTGCTGCGCGAAGCCAACCAGTTGCAGGAAGCCTATGCGGTGATGGAAGCGGCCACCAAGCGCTTCCCGAAGAATCCCGACCTGTTGTACGACTTCGCGCTGCTGGCCGAAAAACTGGGCAAGGTCGACGTGATGGAAGCGCAATTGCGTGAAGTGATGGCGCAGGCGCCGGACAACCACCATGCCTATAACGCCCTCGGCTATTCGCTGGCGGAGCGCAATGTGCGCTTGCAGGAAGCCTATGGCCTGATCACCAAGGCGCTGGACATGGCGCCGGAAGACCCCTTCATCATGGACAGCATGGGCTGGGTTCATTATCGGATGGGCAATCTGGTTGAGGCCGAAAAATTCCTGCGCCGCGCCTACGGTTTGCGCAAGGATCCCGAGATCGCCGTCCACCTGGGCGAGGTGCTGTGGCAGAAGGGCGATAAGTCGGCGGCCGAGAAGCTGTGGCGCGAGGCGAGCGCCAAGGATCCGCAGAACGATACGCTGCGCACCACGCTGGCGCGGTTGCGGCCTGCCTTGTGAAATAATCAGTCTTGCGGCGGATGGCGCACAGCTGTCCGCCGTGTCCGTATTCTTCCCATGCTCTCTTGAATTTCCTTATGCCGCTGACCCGTCGTCTCACCTTGCTTGCCTTCGCCGCCGTGCTTGCCGGCTGCGCCACCAGCACCGCCAACCTGTCCACCGCCACGGTCGGCGACTACCGCGACACCATCGACCTGTCGGGCAAGCTGTCGGTCAATTACCAGAAGGATGGCAGGCAGGAGTCGATCACTGGCAATTTCAACTGGGAACAGCGTCCCGAGGCGATCGACGTCGCCCTGATTTCTCCGCTGGGCCAGACCGTGGCCACGATCAACGTCACGCCGACGACCGCGACCCTGGTCCAGGGCGGTCAGGAGCGTACGGCGGGCGACATCGACAGCCTGACCCAGGAGACGCTGGGCTGGCCGCTGCCGGTGTCCGGCCTGCGCGACTGGCTGCAGGGCTATGCGCTGGATGCGCAGGGGCAGCGCTTCCGCGCCTCGCCAGCCAATAACACCGTGACGACCAAGGATGGCTGGCGCCTGCGCTTCGTCGAGTGGCAAGATTCGGCGGCAAGCCAGCCGACGCCGCGCCTGATCCAGGCCGAGCGCGCCGCCTCGGGCGACATCACGGACCTGGCGATCCGCATCGTCATCCTGCCGGCGGCTTGATCCATGCGTTCGCTGCACGATTGCCCGGCGCCGGCCAAGCTCAACCTGTTCCTGCACGTCACCGGCCGCCGCGCCGATGGCTACCACCTGCTGCAAAGCGTGTTCCAACTGATCGACCGTGCCGACCGCCTGCATTTCGACTTGCGCGACGACGATCAGATTCGCCGTACCAACGATGTGGCGGGCGTGCCCGAAGAGCAGGACCTGGTCGTGCGCGCGCTGCGCCTGCTGCAGGCCGAGTTTGCGCGCCGCCATGGCCGGCTGCCGCCAGGCATCTCCGTCAGGGTGGACAAGGTCTTGCCCATGGGTGGCGGGCTGGGCGGAGGGTCGTCGGATGCGGCCACCGCCTTGATGGCGGCCAACGCGCTGTGGCAAGCTGGCTTGAGCCGCGAAGAATTGATGGCGCTGGGCTTGCCGCTGGGCGCCGACATCCCGTTCTTCCTGTTCGGCGAAACCGCGTTCGCGGAAGGCGTGGGGGAGGCCTTGCAGGCGGTGCCGGGGCCGGATTGCTGGTATGTGGTGATCGAACCGGGTGTCGCGGTGCCGACGCCCGCAATTTTTTCTGCGCCGGATTTGACAAGAGATTCAAAGCCCGTCAAAATAGCGGACTTTTCCAGCCACACCGATTCATGCAGTACGGTTGGTTTTGGGAAAAATGATTTGCAGGACGTGGCGATGCGCCTGTTCCCGCCGGTAGCAGAGGCGGTTGAATGGTTGAGCAGCCATGGCGATGCCAGGATGACTGGCTCAGGGGCGTGCGTGTTTTGCGCGTTCTCCAGCGAAGACGCTGCCGACCAGGTGTTGGCGCAAGTGCCGGGCAAGTGGACGGCATGGAAGGCGAAGTCGCTGAAGACACACCCGCTGATGAAATCGCTCTTGCAAAATCAGGGAGTTGTAGAATAAAATACTGCCTGTCGCAGCGTTGAGCAGCAAGTTGAAATGCTGGCGGCAAGCAGTAAAGATCGTGTAGGGGAATCGCCAAGCTGGTTAAGGCACCGGATTTTGATTCCGGCATACCAAGGTTCGAATCCTTGTTCCCCTGCCAAAGTTTTCTTGTTCTGTCGATGCGGATGCGTCCAGCAAGAAAATCGCGATGCGGTGCCGAGCGCCGCGTCAGCATGCTAATCAGCCGGTTAATCCGGCTGATTGTTTTTCTACCGTTCAAACGCTTTTTACCCTTTAGGACTCCCATGGCTTACGAAAACCTGATGGTTTTTACCGGCAATGCCAATCCGGCACTAGCAGAGGGGGTCGCAAAAAGCCTCGGCATTCCTCTCGGTAAAGCAGTCGTCTCCAAGTTCTCCGACGGCGAAGTCATGGTCGAGATCAACGAGAACGTGCGCGGCAAGGACGTCTTCGTCCTGCAATCGACCTGCGCACCGACCAACGACAGCCTGATGGAAATCATGCTGATGGTCGACGCCCTCAAGCGCGCTTCGGCCGGCCGTATCACCGCCGCCATTCCTTACTTCGGCTATGCCCGTCAAGATCGCCGCCCGCGTTCGGCGCGTGTCGCGATCTCGGCCAAGGTCGTCGCGAACATGCTGGAAGAAGCCGGCGTCGAGCGCGTCCTGATCATGGACCTGCACGCCGACCAGATCCAAGGTTTCTTCGACATCCCGGTCGACAATATCTACGCATCGCCAATCCTGCTGGGCGACCTGCAGAAGCGCAACTACGACGACCTGCTGGTCGTGTCGCCTGACGTCGGCGGCGTGGTGCGCGCACGCGCCCTGGCCAAGCGCCTGGGCTGCGACCTGGCGATCATCGACAAGCGTCGCCCGAAGGCGAACGTGTCGGAAGTGATGAACATCATCGGCGAAGTCGAAGGCCGCAACTGCGTGATCATGGATGACATGGTCGACACCGCAGGCACCCTGTGCAAGGCCGCCGAAGTGCTCAAGGAGCGCGGCGCCAAGAAAGTCGTTGCCTATTGCACGCACCCGGTCCTGTCCGGCCCGGCGATCGATCGCATCGCGAACTCGCCGCTGGACGAACTGGTTGTCACCGATACCATCCCGCTGAGCCCAGCCGGCGCCGCTTGCGGCAAGATCCGCCAGCTGACCTGCGCACCGCTGCTGGCCGAGACCTTCAAGCGGATCGTCAAGGGCGACTCGGTGATTTCGCTGTTCGTCGACTAAGTTTTTTAGTCGCTGAAATTCGCGGCGCGCCTGGCTAAAACAGCCGGCGCGCCGTTGACGTATCAGAATAAGTTACACCAAGCACGTCGTTCCCGCGCAGGCGGGAACCTAATTTGCCAGTATAGCGATGACGCTTGCAGTACTTGGGTCCCCGCCTCCGCGGGGACGACGTTGCGGTAGTGCCGAAGTATCGATTTTCTTGAGCGCGCAATCTGGCGCTTTTTCTTGACCATCCCTGGTCGCGGGGATGGTCGCCACTGGGCAACCGGGCCGTGGATTGGATTCTGCGGCATTCGTGCCCGATTTATTTTTTGGAGTTTCACATGAAAGTAGTCGCATTCAACCGCACTCAACAGGGCACCGGAGCGAGCCGCCGCCTGCGCAACGCTGGCCAGACCCCAGGCATCATCTACGGTGGCACCGAAGCCCCGGCACTGATCGCCCTGGACGGCAACGCGTTGTACCACGCGCTCAAGAAAGAAGCATTCCACGGTTCCGTGCTGGACCTGGAAATCGACGGCAAGACCCAGCAAGTGCTGCTGCGTGACTTCCAGATGCACGCATTCAAGCAACTGGTCCTGCACGCTGACTTCCAGCGCGTCGACACCTCGAAGGCGATCCACACCAAGGTCACCCTGCACTTCGTGAACGCCGAAGTCTCGCCAGCAGTCAAGCTGAGCGGCGCCATCGTGTCGCACGTGCTGAACGAAATCGAAGTGTCGTGCCTGCCAGGTCAACTGCCAGAGTTCATCGAAGTCGACCTGTCGAAGCTGGAAGCCGGCCAATCGATCCACACCGGCGACCTGGTCCTGCCAGAAGGCGTGACCGCGCTGACCCATGGCCAGAACCTGACCATCGTCACCACCTCGATCCCACGCGGCGCAGCTACTGCTGAAACCGCTGCTGAGTAATATCGGCTGATCGCGCCGCTTCGGTGGCGCATCGAAAAGACCCGCCGCGGCTTGCCCGGCGGGTTTTGTTTTTTGTGCTCGGCAGGTTTGAGCGATAATCGCGTTTTTCCTAAAAGACCCACGCATGTCTATCCGTCTGATCGTCGGCCTCGGCAACCCTGGCCCGGAATACGAACAAACCCGCCACAATGCCGGCTTCTGGCTGGTCGACAACCTGGCCAACAGCCTGCCGGGCTGCCGCCTGCAGCGCGAATCGCGCTTCAACGCCCTGGTGGCCAAGACCTCGATCTCGGGCAACGATGTCTGGCTGCTCGAGCCGCAGACCTTCATGAACCGTTCGGGCCAGTCGGTCGGCGCGCTGGCGCGCTTCTATAAAATCAATCCTGACGAAGTGCTGGTCGTGCACGACGAACTCGACCTGATGCCCGGCGTCGCCAAGCTCAAGAAGGGCGGCTCCTCCGGCGGCCACAACGGCCTGAAAGACATCACCGCGGCCCTCGGCACCCAGGAATACTGGCGCCTGCGCCTCGGCATCGGCCATCCGCGAAGCCTGAGCCTGCAACAGGGCGTGGCCGACTTCGTGCTGCATCGCCCGCGCAAGGAAGAACAAAGCCTGATCGAGGAATCGATCGACAAGAGCCTGCGCATCATCCCGCTCGCCTGCGAAGGCAAGCTCGACGTGGCGACGATGCAGTTGCATACGGCCTGAGGCCGCGCGTTTCGATTCTGCGGCTCATCCTCCCCGCACCACGACCTGCGAGCGCAGGTCGCGCAGCATGCGCTCGAGCGCCGGCCGCATGCGCAGGTAGTCGTCGGGCGAGCAGGTGGCCGCCGTGTGCCTGAACTTGAGCTGGCGCTTGACCGTCACCAGCGCACCGCGCCGCTGATAGTGCGAACGGTAGGCGAAGTTGGCATCTTCCACCTTGACGGCACGTGGCAGGGCCAGCACCTGCGCTCGCCTCGGCAGGTGGAAGCGTAGTTCATCCTCGGCATCGATCGCCGGGCACACGAACTCCTGGCGCCGCTCGGGTTCCTGCGTGAACGCGAACACGGCGTCGCCCAATCCTCCCCAGAAGTTATACGTGGTGGCCAGCCCTGCGGGCCCCGGCAGTTGCGTGAAGCCGCTGCTGGCGCCGCGGAACGACAGGGTATAGTCATCTGCCACGCCTTCGGTATCGCCCGGCTCCAGCACGCCGCCGCCCTGTTGCCCCAGCCCTTGCAGCATGCGTTCGACGAAGCGGTCGCGTTCGGCCGCCGGCGTGGCGCGCACCACGCGCCGGTAGGGCTCGGCCTGGGCGCCGCTGCTGGTGCGCGTCACCTTGAAGCGGCTACCGCCGTCGGGCTGAATGTCGAACTGGGTAAACGTGCGGCTGCGCGCCTGCTGGAAGAAGGGGATCATCGCGAACTCTCCCGAGCGTGCCAGCACTGCCGGCTTGCCGAGCAGCGCCGCCGGCAAAAAACCGCCCGCCACCGATTCGGCGGTCGGATCGAGATACAGCTGCAGCGAAGGAATGTAGACGATCGCGTGATTGAGCACACCGAGCGTGGGCACGTCGGGCAGGCGATAGGCGTCACCGTTATTGACCAGCGCCACCGTGCTGTCGATGCCGGAACTGGCCAGCAGCGCCTCGAGCAGGGTCGCGTGGTCCTTGCAATCGCCATAGCGGTTGGCCAGCACGCTCGACGCCGCATGCGGCACCACGCCGCCGGGGCCGAGATAGACACCGACGTAGCGCACGTTCTTGCGCACCCAGTCGGAGAGGGCGATCGCGCGCGTGCGGCGGTCGAGGGTGGCGCCCGTGATGCTGGCCGCCAGCGCCGCCACCGTGTCGTCTGGCAGCGCCTTGCCGGCCGCGCGCTCCTGGTAGGCGCGCGCGAAGGCGGCATAGTCGGCGAAGGTCGAGACCGCGAGCCGCTTGCCATAGTCCAGATAGCTGACGGAATCGGCCTCCAGCCGCGCATTGTCGCCATCGACGTAGCGCCAGGCGTAGCGGCGCTTGCCGGGCGCAGGGGCGGGCGTGTTCATGGTGGCGATCGCCTCGAAGCCGACCGCGTCGGCGTGCAGGGGCATCGAGGCCGGCATGTCGTAGATCAGGCGGAAGTCGCGCTGGCGCTGGAAGCGCGCCGAGGTCAGGTCTTCGAAGTGACCGGGAAACAGCGGCGTGTGGCGCCGCACGACATAGCGCACCGCAACCTTGTCGCCCGCTTCGACGTCGGGGAAGACGACGATCTTGAGCCGCGTGTCCTGGAACATCGGGGCGTCGAGCGAGGCGGCTTCTTGCTGGTCGCGGATCTGGTGCGGCTGCACCGCCAGGCGCCGGCCATCGGCTTTCTCTGTATGCGCTTCGACGGAGACGACTTCGTCGAGCGACTGGTTGTAGCCGATGTAGAACTGGGCGTGTTCGTGCAGCGCCGCGCGGTTGACGATGGTCTTGGCCTGCTCGACCGTGAGCGTGTAGCCGCCGCCCGTTTCGACCACGAAATGCTGGACGTAGCGGTCCACCACCACCGAGCGGTCGGTGCCGCTGTCGGCCTCGAGCGCGCTCGCCGACGCAGGCAAGCACAGCAATGGACATAGAAGCAGACACAGCATGACGACGAAGCGCAGATGCATAACACTCTCCGGACACGCGACCGGCCCATGTTACGCAGCAGTACGGTGGCAGGATTGATCGGGCGCAAGTGCATGCTTCCTGCGATAATTTCGGCATGAAGGCGCTCACTTTTCATGCCGGGCCATTGGCCATGGCGCAGATTGCAGAACACGGCTTGCGGGCCCGGGACGTGGCCATCGTGCCGGCCGCGGCGGGCGGCCCCAAGGGCCTGATCTTCCAGTCGCTGGACCAGTGGATGTTCGGTGAATGGTTCCCTTCGGCCCCGCGCGAACGCACGCTGATCGGCGCCTCGATCGGCGCCTGGCGCATGGCCGCCGCCTGCCAGAAGGATCCAGTGAAGGCTTTCGCCCTGCTGGGAGAGCTGTACGCGGGCCAGCGCTACACGTGCCTCAAGCCCACGCCGCAGGACATCGACGAGGTCGTGCAAGCCTTGCTCGGCGAGCTGGTGCGCGGGCATGAAGACGACATCGTTAGCCACGAACATTACCGGCTGCACCTGCTGACCGTGCGCGGGCTGCGTTCGCTGGCGGCGCCCGCACACCGCTACGCCGAGATGCGCGGCTTCCTGTCGGCGGCGCTGCACAACGCCGGCTCGCGTGCCTGGCTGGGGCGCCTGATGGAGCGGGTCGTGATTGGCGATGCACGAAGTCAGGCGCCATGGCTGCGCGAGCGCTTCGACAGCTTCAATACGCATTTCACGACGCTCACGCGCGACAACCTGGCGGCCGGACTGCTCGCTTCGGGCACGCTGCCGCTGATCATGAAGGCGGTGACCAGCATCGCCGAGGCGCCCGCCGGCAGCTACTGGGACGGCGGCATCATCGACTATCACCTGGCGCTGCCGTATTCGCGGGCCGAGGGCGAGCTCGTGCTGTACCCGCATTTCGCCGAGCACATCGTGCCGGGCTGGCTGGATAAGGGATTCCCGTGGAGAAGGGCGGCGCGCGGCGCCAATCGTGGCTGGCTCGACAACGTGCTGCTGGTGGCGCCGTCCGACGAATTCCTGCGCACGCTGCCGCGCGGCAAACTGCCGGACCGCGCCGACTTCAAGTTCTACGGCCTGGATCACGATGCGCGCGTGCGCACCTGGAGGCGGGCGATCGGGGAAGGGGAGCGGCTGCGCGATGAGCTGGCCGAATTCGCCCTGCGGCCGGACCCAGGACGCATCAAGCCGATCTAGCTTGTCATTGTGAAAACCCGACCGTTGCGGCAGGCGTGGAAAGCGCCGTTTTTTGCAGCAGCCGGCCCGGTCCGGGTTACAATGCAGGGTTTAGAGCGGTTCATCGATCGCTCGCGCTTATCGAATTAGGAATAGTATCCATGACCCTCAAATGCGGCATCGTCGGCCTGCCCAACGTTGGCAAATCCACCCTGTTCAACGCACTGACCAAGGCCGGCATCCCGGCTGAAAACTACCCGTTCTGCACCATCGAGCCGAACGTGGGCGTGGTCGAGGTGCCGGATCCGCGCATCGACGCGCTCTCCGCCATCGTCAAGCCGGAACGCGTGGTCAAGGCCATCGTCGAATTCGTCGACATCGCGGGCCTGGTGGCCGGCGCGTCGAAGGGCGAGGGCCTGGGTAACCAGTTCCTGTCGCACATCCGCGAAACCGACGCCATCGTCAACGTGGTGCGCTGCTTCGAAGACCCGAACGTGATCCACGTGGCCGGCAAGGTCAGCCCGATCGACGACATCGAAGTCATCCAGACCGAACTGGCGCTGGCCGACATGGGTACCGTCGAGAAAGCCATCCACCGCGAGCAAAAGAAAGCGCGCTCGGGCGACAAGGACGCGGCCAAGCTGGTCGCCCTGCTCGAACGCGTGCTGCCGCACCTAAACGAAGGCCAGCCGGTCCGCACCATCGGCCTGGATGCCGAAGAGATGGCGATCATCTACCCGCTGCACCTGATCACCGCCAAGCCGGCGATGTTCGTGGCCAACGTGTCGGATACCGGTTTCAAGGATAACCCGCTGCTGGACCAGCTGACCGAGTTCGCCAACAAGCAGAACGCCCCGATCGTCGCCATCTGCGCCTCGATCGAGTCGGAGATCGCCGAGATGGACGATGCCGACAAGGCCGACTTCCTGGGCGATATGGGCATGGACGAGCCTGGCCTGGATCGTCTGATCCGCGCGGCGTTCAAGCTGCTGGGCCTGCAGACCTACTTCACCGCCGGCGTGAAAGAAGTGCGTGCATGGACCGTGGCGATTGGCGCCACCGCGCCGCAGGCCGCGGGCGTGATCCACACCGACTTCGAGCGCGGCTTCATTCGCGCGCAGACCATTTCGTATGATGACTTCCTGACCTACAAGGGCGAGTCGGGCGCCAAGGAAGCGGGCAAGATGCGCGCCGAGGGCAAGGAATACATCGTCAAGGATGGCGACGTGCTGAACTTCCTGTTCAACGTCTGATGGGTGGAAGTGTTTTCCTGAAACATCAGGAAAGACACTGAAATCCAAAAAACTTCAATAAGCCGCGCACTTACGCGGCTTTATTGTTTCTTGTTGTTGCTAGAATTTTCGTGGGTAGCCATCTTCGTATTGAGTATAAAGGTGAGTATGTTTCTTTTTGGCATGGAGGATATGTGAGTACAATGGCGATGTGCCCATTACAAAGTGCTCACCATGCTGACCGATTCTCACTGCCGCCATGCCAAACCCAAGCTCAAGCTCTACCGTCTTAACGATTATCGGGGCCTATGCCTTGAGGTGAAGCCCAGCGGGGTAAAGGCGTGGCGCTTCCGGTTCAGGTTGAACGGTAAAGCCAGCATGTTTGCGCTTGGTGACTACCCAACCGTTACTTTGGCTGAAGCACGCGAGCGTTGCGAAGCTGCACGCCAGCTCGTAAAGCAAGGCGTCAATCCTGCCCAGCAACGTCAGCTGGACCGTGTCAAGCAAGCCAACGACGCTGAAATCACCTTCGCCCTGGTGGCGCGTGAATGGCTGCAGACGAAGGACTGGGAGGACATCACGAAGAACCGTCGACTTGACATGCTGGAGCGAGTCGTATTCCCTGCGATTGGCAAACTGCCTATCCGCGCCATTACTCCCGTCCACGTGCTCGAAATTCTTCAAAGCACAGTGAAGCGTGGCGCCCCAACCGTGGCCGCCGAAGCTCGTCGCACCATGTCGGCCGTTTTCGAGTTTGCCGTAGCTACGCTGCGCGCAGACAGTGATCCGGTCTGGCCCGTGCGCAAGGCCATTCCCTCGAACAAGACCCAGCACAAGACGGCGCTCACTACCGATCAGATCGGCAAGCTGTTGAACGACTTCAACAATCACCGCTGCACCTTTCAGATCAACTATTGTATGCAGCTGATGTGGTGGACACTTGCGCGCCCAAGCGAGGTGGCTGAAGCTGAGTGGGCGGAGATCGATTTGGACCGCGCCTTGTGGCGCATCTCAGCTGAGCGTATGAAGGCACGCAAGGAGCACCTGGTGCCTTTGCCGCAGCAAGCCGTCGAGATGCTTAGCGGCTTGAAAGCCCTTACCGGGCAGCGCAAGCATCTGTTCCCCGGTCGTGACAACCGCAACACCCCGATGTCTGTTGCATCACTGCGGCAAGCGTTAAAGGTGCTCGGCTGGGCCGGGAATTACAGCCCACACGCCACTCGTACTACAGGCAGCACTCGCCTCAACGAGATGGGATACCGACCGGATGCCATCGAAGCCCAGCTGGCGCATTCCGACCAGAACAATGTACGACGCGCCTACAACCACGCTACCTATTTTGAAGAGCGACAGGTGATGATGCAGGACTGGGCGGATCACCTCGATAAATGGAGGGCCGCCCATGAGCAGGGCTAAGACGAGATCGCTCATACGCAAAGACCTCACGCTCGCCCCTTTGGCGGCTGTGATCGCGCGTCATTTTCCCCGGGTGGGAACGCAGGAAGATGGCGAGATGTCCGAAGGATGCCTTGCCTTCACTCAAGCCGCAGCAGCATTGGCGGCACAATATGCGACGCTGCGACAGCAAGCCCACGAAAGCGAATCAAGGCGGCAGCGCTATGAAGCGATCGCTCTCACAGCGCAACAACTCCGCTTTGCCTTGGAGGGGCTTACCGAGAGCGAGCTGGACATGCTGGCGGCCCAGCAAGACGTTGCCCATCAAGCCTATGTGAACGAGCTGGATGAACATCGAAGCTACGACCTCGGCATCCAGCATGAGGTTTCTGGCGAGCCCTACGGCCCTCGGTCCGCGAACCACATGCAGCAGTGGCAAGACCTGCGCTGGCTGGAGCAGGGGGCTAAGCGGCTGTGCTCACCACGCAAGCGCGGGCGTCCCGAAAACATCGCCGAGCGATGGGCAGCGCGCCAGTTCGTGTTCCTGTGCCACAAGCACGGGTGGTCGCCAGTGCGCGTGGCTCACAGCGGCACGGAGAAGCAGCAGAGTGATCCACAATCCTCTGACGCCGTGATGTGCTTGGCCGCCATCTTTGTCGCCGGGGGCGAGCACGAAGTACGTGCCAAAAGCGCCGCGCTGTCAGCCCTGAAACCACTGCGCGACAAGTTCACCTATGTCGAATGGACTGCAGGATCATTCGACCATCCGTACCTCGACCCAGAGCCGAACGAATACACGGTCAGCTTGAAGGAGCTGACAGCAGATCGCCACCACGGCATTGGACAGTTGCCCGACTTTACGCCCGAGAACGAGTAGTTCATCGGCCGAGAATTCTGGCAGATTGGTGTCATTTAATGCCCGTGCATCATTACTCCCCGACGCGCAACATCCCTGGTGTTTTCACAATGTTTCGAGGAGTATTACATGCTGCGCGTTATGCGAATTCAGGACGTTTGCGACAAAATCGCACTCAGCCGCACCACCCTCTGGCGGCTGTGCAAGAGCGCCGACTTCCCCCAGCCTATCCAGTTAGGCGGCCGCGTGGCCGGCTTTCTAGAGCACGAGATCGACGCCTGGTTGGAGCACCAAGCTGCTCAGCGCGGCAAGATTCAGGAGGTGAAGTAAGATGGGCCGACAAAGAACCGTCAACGACCACGGCTTCTGGCACAGCCCGCTGCTTCAGCAGTGCACGACAGAAGACAAAACCGCGCTCCTGTATCTGCTAACCAGCCCAGTGTCGAATGTGATTGGCGCCTATCCTCTAGTACCTCGCATCGCAGCCGCCGAAGTCGGCTGGTCGAAGGACCAGTGGCTGCAGGTCATCGAACGCTTGCGTGCGGAAGACCTCGTCTGGTTTGATCCCGAACGCATGTTCGTGTGGGTTCGCATTTGGTGGTTTCACAACTTGGCCAGTCAGACTATGGGTCCGAAGCTACGTACCCGCACTCTGGAGAACATTCGGCGGTTGCCGGAGCCCTGGCTAGCCCCGTTTTTGGCCGACTACAAAGCACGCTTGAACGAGGAGCAGCGGGAGCTGCTGAACACCTTGCTAGCCGGCGAATTCTCGGAAAATGACGCATCTGTACCTCATGGATACCGTATCGATGCCTCATCCAACTTTTCCCTGTATAACAATAACGCCAACGCTAAACCCAACTCTAACGTAACGCCAACCCTAGAAGCCCAGGCACAGGTGCCTGTGGATAAGTCGGGCATTCCGCCAGAGAGCCACGCGCAGGTGGAGGCAGCCATTGCTAATGCACAGCGCAAGGGTATTGTTAAGGCAGACACACAGGCGATCATCGCGGCGGTGGCCAAGCAGTATCAGGCTGGCCGTCCTCCCAGAGATGCTGGCGCTTATACCTACTCCATCGCGCAAAATCTGGCCAGCGTTGCAACAGAGCCCTCGCCACCGGCTCCGCCATCAGAGTCAGAGCTGACAGCCTGGGCAGACCTCTGCTTCTGCTGGCCCACCGATAACCCCAGTTCCTTTATTCGCGTCGACAAGGCCGGGTTTTGCGAGCAGGTCACAATAGAGAACGGCAACGCTAGGCATGGGTATATGCCGCTCGGCCCCAGCAAACTGCTCGTTGCCCTCCGGGAAGGACGGCTGCGAAAGATATCGGCAGCTGACTTCGAAGACCTGGCCAAGGGCTCCCGACCATGAGCACCGATGCTGAGCGCTTGAACGCGATGGCTCGTGAATGCGGAGTTATGCTGCCAGCTGCGCTGCCTCACGAGCTTTCTAAAGTGCGATCCTCCTGCACCGAGGCAGAGTACCTGCGGATGGCCCATGTGCTACTGCAGCGCGCGCAGGCCCTCCCTGGCGGATTGGCGGCAGCGGTGCAAGACACCGGAAGCACGAGAACCTTTCATAAGCGGATGGCCGCCTTGAAGTTCTGTTGCCGCCACCTTGTGATCCAGCACCTCGAGGGGCTGTGCACCGCGCAGAACTTCGATTGGGAGCGACTGGCAGATGTGCTGCCTCGCCTCCACGAACAGCTGTCTGCTTTGATCACTCTGAAGCAACAGGGCATGACCCAGCCGAAGCGAAAGCGCCGAAGCAAACGGCAGGCGCTGCGAGGGCTGCCATCAACTTGGCGGGAAGACCTATGTGAGCGCGGTGCGCGTGGCAAGTACTCCGACGCGCTGCTGATTTCGGCGCTGACTGGCGCTCGTCTGAGCGAACTCGTGACGGGCATTGACACCCGGCTGCAGTACGATGAAAGCGTAGGCATGGAGACCGTCTGTCTTTATGTCACGGGCGCAAAAGTCGCGACACACCAAGGCCAGCCGCATCGAATTGTGGCCTATGCAGTGGACGACCCTCATCCGCTGGTCGCAGCCCTTGTGCGTCGGCTCTGTACAGAGCCGGGCCGGAAGCTGTACGTCAAGATTGTGAGTGCGGGTAACTTTACCGTGGAAATTCAACGCCTTGGGCGCAGCCTCTGGCGCGAACACGCACATGCCCTTACGGCCACGTGTTTCCGCCACCAATGGAGTGCCGACCTGAAAGCATCAGGCGATGCCGATGCCGCCAGCCGGGGCCTCGGGCACCGCAGTGCCAAGACGCGGCGCTACTACGGCACAGCCCATCAGGCTCGGGGCGGCCATGCTCTGCAGCCGGTTCGCATCGAAGCCGATTTGCCCGTCAAGGCACGACAATCGCAGACCAGACCAGACGTCCAAGCGCCTCGGCCAGAATAAGGTAATGCCGTCGCCGAATCGCGCAATGCCGTCTGTCATTGCCTCATTTACACCTGGCACCGATCAGTCACGGTACCTGTCTAGAGGGGCGATGGACAAAGTGCAACTTTGCATTGCGCAAATGCATGCAAAGGCAGTACATTTGCGTGACAACATTATCGAGACACCGACATGTCACGCCTAAAGGACGAAAACCTTTCCATCCGCACCTCTACCGAGATCAAGCAGCTCTTGCGCTTGGCGGCTGATCGCGAGCGCCGCTCAGTGGCCTCAATGATCGAAATCTTGGTGTTGGAGTACGCGCGTATTCACGATTTGAGGGTCGGTCCCGCTGAGCAAAAACTGGAACGGGACGGCGTATGAACAAGAAAGGACTATCAGAGCGTGACATCTGCACTAAGTTCATCACACCCGCGCTTGAACAGGCTGGTTGGGACATGGCTAATCAGGTGCGTGAGGAGTTTCCGCTCACAAAAGGCCGTATCATCGTTCGTGGCAAGCTGCACACCCGTGCTCAGAATAAGCGCGCGGACTATGTTTTATTTTACAAGCCCAACATGCCGATCGCGGTAATTGAGGCAAAAGATAATAAGCACTCGGTGGGCGATGGCATGCAGCAAGGCCTGGGCTATGCCGAGATGCTGCAGGTGCCTTTTGTGTTCAGCAGTAATGGCGACGGCTTCTTGTTTCACAACAAGATTGCCAAAGACGGCGTCATCGAGCGCGAATTGGCCCTGCACGAGTTGCCGAGCCCGGATGTGCTTTGGCAATGGTGGGCAGAACACCTCGGCCTAAATACGGCACAAAGCGAACTGGTTTCGCAGGACTATCACAGCGACGGCAGCAATAAAACAGCGCGCTACTATCAATTGCTGGCGATCAACAAGACCATTGAAGCCATTGCACGCGGCCAAAACCGCCTGCTACTGGTCATGGCTACTGGCACGGGCAAAACCTACACCGCTTTCCAGATCATCTGGCGTTTGTGGAAATCCAAAGCCAAAAAACGCATCTTGTTCTTGGCCGACCGCAATATCTTGGTCGATCAGACCATGACCAATGACTTCAAGCCCTTCGGCTCGGCTATGACCAAGATCCAGAAGCGGCAGGCCAACAAGTCTTATGAGATTTATCTGTCGCTGTATCAGGCCGTCACCGGCACGGAAGAAGAACGCAACATCTATAAGCAGTTCAGCCGTGATTTTTTCGACCTGATCGTCATTGACGAATGTCATCGCGGCAGCGCAGCAGCTGACTCGGCTTGGCGAGAAATTCTTGAATACTTCTCGTCGGCCACGCAGATCGGCTTGACCGCCACCCCGAAAGAAACCAAGGAAGTCTCGAACATCGATTATTTCGGCGAGCCGATTTTTACCTACTCTCTGCGGCAGGGTATCGACGACGGCTTTCTGGCCCCCTATAAGGTGGTACGCATCGACCTAGATAAAGACCTTACTGGCTGGCGCCCCGACAGAGGCATGGTCGATAAGCACGGCAACGAGATCGAAGATCGGATTTACAACCAGCGGGATTTTGACAAAAAACTCGTTCTTGAAAGGCGAACTGAACTGGTTGCTAAAAAAATCAGCGATTTCCTGAAGCAAACAAATCGCTTCGATAAAACCATCGTCTTCTGCGACAACATCGATCACGCCGAGCGCATGCGCCAAGCATTGGTCAACGAGAACGCTGATCTCGTGGTACAGAATAGCAAGTACGTGATGCGCATTACCGGCGACAACGAAGATGGCAAGGCAGAGCTCGATAACTTCATCTTCCCGGAGTCCAAGTACCCGGTTATTGCCACCACCTCAAAGCTGATGACCACGGGTGTGGATGCGCAGACCTGTAAACTCATCGTTCTGGATCAGCGCATTCAGTCCATGACCGAGTTCAAGCAGATCATTGGTCGTGGCACGCGCATCAATGAGGACTACGACAAATACTATTTCACTGTCATCGATTTCAAGAAAGCGACGGAGCTGTTTGCCGATCCTGATTTCGATGGCTGCCCGGTGCAAATATATGAGCCTAAGGGCGACGACTCGCCAGTACCACCGGATGATGGCGAAGACTCATCATCCCAGGATGTTTTCACCTATCTGCCGGCGGGAGAATCGACGTGGTCGGGCGTAGCAGAACCACGCCATGCCGAAGACGTCAGTAACATCCGCCGCTACGTTGTCACCAATGTAGAAGTCAAAGTGCTGTCCGAGCGAGTGCAGTATTTCGATGCCGCTGGTCGCCTGATCACCGAATCGCTGAAAGACTACACACGCAAGGCGCTCGCCAAGGAGTTCAGTTCACTCGATGATTTTTTGCGGCGCTGGAACGATGCTGAGAAGAAACAAGCTATCATTGACGAGTTGGCTAACGAAGGAGTGTTCTTCGATGCGCTGGCAGAAGAAATTGGCCGCGAGTCCGGCAAGGAATTCGACCCTTTCGATCTGGTCTGCCATGTAGCCTGGGATCAGCCGCCTCTCACCCGCAAAGAGCGCGCTGAGCAGGTCAAAAAGCGCAGCTATTTCACTCGCTATGGCGAACAAGCGCAGCGCGTGCTGCAAGCTCTGCTTGATAAATACGCAGATGAAGGCGTTGGCTCCATTGAGGAAACCCAGATCCTCACCATCGCCCCTTTTACCAGTTTCGGCACCCCCATGGAGATCGTCCGCGCCTTTGGCGGGCTGGATAGATACCAGCGTGCCATTCACGAACTCGAACAAGCGCTCTACGGCTCTTCGCAGCTGCGCGCCTAACAAATCTCTCGGAATTCACTTATGTCCATCGGCACCCTGATCAAAACCATCCAAGACATCATGCGCAAGGACGTCGGCGTGGATGGCGACGCCCAGCGCATTAGCCAGATCGTCTGGCTCCTTTTCCTGAAAATCTTCGACGACAAGGAACAGGAATGGCAGCTCACTATTCCCGGCTACAAATCGCCCATACAAAGTCGCTTTCGCTGGACTAACTGGGCCAAAGATCCCGAAGGGATCACCGGTGAAGAATTGATTGATTTCGTCAACAACGAGCTTTTTACGTCACTCAAAAAGCTGGCAACTACGGCAGGTGTTACACCTCACGGAAAGGTAGTGGGCTCGGTGTTCGAAGATGCCTACAACTACATGAAATCTGGCACCCTGCTGCGGCAGGTCATCAACACCATCGAGAGCGATGTCGATTTTAACTCTTCCACTGATCGGCACCTATTCAACGACATTTACGAAAAAATCCTGGCGGATCTTCAGTCGGCTGGCAACGCGGGCGAGTATTACACGCCACGCGCCGTCACGCAGTTCATGGTGGACATGCTCGACCCGCAGTTGGGCGAAAGCGTGCTGGATCCGGCCTGCGGTACAGGCGGCTTCTTGACCTGCGCCATCGAGCACCTAAAGGCACAAGTTAAAACAGCGGTAGACCGCATCACGCTGCAAGACAGCATCCATGGGGTAGAAAAAAAGCCGCTTCCCCACATGCTGGCGATGACCAATTTGATGCTGCACGGCATCGATGTGCCCAGCAACATCCGGCACGACAACACCCTGAGCCGCCCGCTGAAAAATTACGGTCCGAAAGACCGCGTTGACATCATCCTCACCAATCCACCTTTTGGTGGCATGGAAGAAGACGGCATCGAGAACAACTTTCCGCGCAAATACCAAACCCGCGAAACGGCCGATCTGTTCATGGCGCTGATCATGCACCTGCTAAAGCACGATACAGGCCGAGGTGCCGTCGTGTTGCCGGATGGCTTCCTGTTCGGTGAAGGCGCCAAGACTACGCTGAAACGCGAACTACTTGAAGAGTTCAACCTGCACACCATCGTGCGCCTACCCAAGGGCGTTTTCGCGCCCTACACAAGCATTGCGACTAATGTGCTTTTCTTCGAGAAGGGCGAACCGACAAAAGACGTCTGGTTTTTTGAACATCCATACCCTGATGGCTACAAAAGCTACTCACGCTCCAAGCCGCTGGAGATCAAAGAATTTGATCTCGAAAAAGCATGGTGGGGTGGCCACGCACGCAAAGGGCGGAAGACGACAGAGAACGCCTGGAAGGTTTCGGCTGGGGAGATCGCGGCGCGCAACTACAACCTGGATTGCAAGAACCCCCACGAGGTGGAGGTCAAGCATGGCATGCCAGAAGACTTGATGCACGAATACATGGACATCGTCCGCCAGGTCGAAGCGGCGCAGGCTGCCTTAAAAGTCGAGCTAATGGCCTGCCTGGGGGCCAAGGCATGACCGACGCCACCCGTAATCTACTCGAAAAGCACTTTGACACTGCCTTTGCTGCTCCCGATGGCATCGCCAAGCTGCGCGAGCTAATTTTGACGCTGGCCATGCAGGGAAAGCTGGTGAAACAAGATCTGCAAGATCCGCCCGCCTGCGAACTGCTGAAAGAGATTGAAGCCGAGAAACAGCGGCTGGTGAAAGCAGGAAAGATCAAGAGCCCAAAGCCCCTTCCGAAAGTCACTGAGCAGGAAATAACCCATAGAATTCCAGCAAGCTGGGCCTGGGTGCGATTCGGCGACATTGCCCAACACAATTCAGGCAAGACGTTGGATAAAGGGCGCAACACAGGTGAACCGCGAGACTACATTACGACCTCAAATCTCTACTGGGGAAGATTTGAACTTGACAATGTTCGACAAATGTTGATCAGAGATGATGAACTCGAAAAATGCACCGCCAAAATGGATGATCTGTTGATCTGTGAGGGTGGAGAAGCGGGGCGTGCAGCGGTATGGAATTTTGATTCCGAAGTGTGCTTTCAGAATCACATTCACCGTGCTCGTTTTTACAAAGATGTCGATCCGTACTTTGCCTACAGGTTTTTCGAGAAGCTGAACGCCACCGGGGAGATCAACCAACATCGCAAAGGGGTCGGCATCTCCAATATGTCGAGCAAGGCACTTGCGTCTATTGTGTTCCCTCTGCCTCCTCTGCCTGAACAACACCGCATCGTTGCCCGCATCGACCAGCTGATGGCGCGTTGTGATGAGCTGGAAGCGCTGCGCAAGGAGCGGGCGGAAAAGCGGCTGGCCGTCCATGCCGCCGCCATCAAACAACTGCTGGCCGCTCCGGAAGGTTCTGCTTTGGACTTTATCGAGCGGCACTTCGGCGACCTCTATACTGTCAAGGAAAATGTCGCCGAACTGCGCAAGGCCATTCTCCAGCTAGGAGTCATGGGCCGCCTCGTTCCCCAAAATCCCAGCGATCTGCCAGCCAGCGAACTACTCAAGGAGATCGACGGCGAAAGACAGCGACTGGTGAACCCAAAGAAAAGCAAGAAGGCCAAGCCAGCACTTTCAGTCTCACAAGAAGATGAACCGTTTCCAGTTCCGAAGAATTGGCTGTGGGTAAGACTTGCCGATCTTGCGGAATCTATTGACTACGGCACGTCACAAAAAACATGTGACGACTCCTCGCTTGTTCCCGTCTATCGAATGGGCAATATCGTTGAAGGTCAGCTGATTAATCGAGGATTCAAATACATAACGCCGGGAATCGACGAGCTACCCAACCTCTTCCTTAAACCAAACGACATTCTTTTTAATCGAACAAATAGTTATGAGTTGGTTGGCAAATCGGCACGCTACACGGGCCCTGCCGAGCAGGCAACATTCGCGTCATATTTGATAAGAATAAGATTATTGGATGCACTAATTAACCCGGAATTCATAAGTCGGGCGATGAATGCGCCTTATTTCAGATTAACTCAAATTGAGCCTGAAATCGTACAGCAGTGTGGGCAGGCGAATTTTAATGGCACAAAGCTTTCTCTTTGTGCTGTTCCTCTTCCACCACTCCCTGAGCAAAACCGCATCGTTACGCGCATTAACCAGTTAATGGACCTGTGTGACTCACTAGATCAACAGATCGATGCAGCCACTGACAAGCAAGCCAAACTCCTCAGTGCTGTAATGGCACGAGTATAGAAAGATACTATGCGTCTAGCGTCACTCTATATCGGTCAGTACAAAAATCTTCGGGACTTTTCCCTAAGTTTTGACAGCGGCAGCTTTATCGATGTCTTTGTAGGCAAGAATGGCAGCGGAAAATCCAACTTGTTTGAGGCGCTCATTGAGATCTTCAGGCATCTCGTCGAATTCGACCGCGATAAGGTATTCTGCGATTTCGATTACCGTATTGGCTTTGAGATTAACGGAAAGACCACCGAAATAAGCTGGAACTCCGGCACGCTTACCATTGGTGGGAAAATACGGAAATCCATCGGAAAAACGCCGCTACCAGACAATGTGTTGATCTACTACTCCGGTCACAACGAAACTGTGGCTGGCTTGATCAAGCAATATGAAGGGTCATTTCGCAAACGCATCAAGCGTGCGGATTTTGATGAGTCGCGCTATTTCATGGGTATCGGTCCGGAATATAAAGAGCTGTTGGTGGCTGTGCTGTTAATGCAGCCCGAGACCTGCAAGGCGCGCCAGTTCATCTGCCAGAAGCTCGGCATCGAAAGTGTGGCATCAGAAGGTCGGGCGGTGCTTAAACGCCCCGTTTATGCTGCTGATAGTCGTTTTGACATCGAATTGAACGATGAAACCGATCGCTACTGGAAGCCCGAGGGGATCACTAAGACTTTTCTTGACCGACTTCATCGCTGCATCAGCACCGCCACCGTCAGCCCGGTGCGCTCCGAGGGCTATTTCTCTTCCGATGACCGTTACATCCTCTATTTCGATATCGTCAAAATCCGGCAAGAATTTGCCGACCTCAGTCCTCAGGAGCTGTTTCGCCAGTTCGACAATTTGAAGACGCTGGGAATGCTGGCCGAGATCACTATCCCTCTGCTATTGACCGGCGGTGTGAATGCCACCGTCGCTCACTTCAGCGATGGCCAGTTCCAATCGGTGTATATCTACTCCATTGTCGAGCTGTTCAAGGGCCGCAACTGCATCACTCTGCTCGACGAACCTGACTCCTTTCTCCATCCAGAGTGGCAGTTCGACTTCCTTAAGCAAGTTTTTGAGATTACTAATACTACCGCCAAAAACAATCATGTTCTGATGAGCAGTCATAGCGCGGCAACATTGTGCAGTCTGGGAGATCAGCAGGTTAGTCTATTTAAAATCGAAAATTCAGTTGTTTCCTGCTTCAAACGATCCAAGAAGGAAGTCATCCACGAGCTATCGGACAGTTTTATTCAATACTCGGAAGACGAGAGTAAACTCGTTATCGACAACGTCATTCGTTCATCATTGAGGCCCATTCTTTTTGTTGAAGGGCCTTCCGATGTCAGTATCCTGAATACCGCTTATCGAAAATTGTATCCAGGTGAAGATATTTCAATTTTGGTTCAGGATGCTTTTGACCGTGGATTTATTCGGACACTGCTTGCGCGTCAAGAAGTGTTCGCCACCTATCCCGAGAAACAGTTTTTTGCCTTGTTTGATTTTGATGACGCCTATAACGATTGGCGTGATTTGGGAGGCGAGTTTCAGGTAACCGACATCAGTCTTGGGTTGTGTCGAAAACTTGAAGGGAAGAATGCACATACCTTCCTACTCCCGGTTCCACATAACGATTTGAAAAAGCAGGTTTGGGATGAAAGCAATCCAACCGAGAAGATCAGGCCGAAACCACACTTTTGCGTAGAACATATTTTCTGGGGTGTCGCTGGGTTAAATGACTGGTTTCGCGTTGATGAAAAGAGCAGTCTTGTAAAATTCAAAGGTGACAAGTACAAGGTCAAGTTCGCCAAAGAAGTCGTGCCAACCCTTGATGCAGCCTGCTTCGCACTATTTAAGCCAATGTTTGATTTCATCAAATCCAAGTGCAGCTCGAGTGCTATTGCATGAAATTCTGTAATGGACGACGATCTTCTTTTTAGAATCGGCCAAGTGAGTTACCCCAAGCCCTAGAAAAGCTGCGCCGATCAAGTCGATCATTTGATCGACCAGGGCATGGTTGTCACAAACCTGGACTCGCCAACTGGATGCGAACCATTCGACAAGCTTCCAGGCGCGTGACCAAGTTCAATGCCGACCAAAGCCTGTTCGTGGCATGGGGTGGCTTCAAGGGCAATGTGCAGCAAGAGTTGCTTGAAAAACTGTTTGTGCAATATGAGCGATTGGACGAAGACCTGAAGGCCGAACTACCGTTGAAACGGGTGTAATGGTGGATAGCTAGACAAGCCGCTTTAACGAGGCTTCGCATCTAATTACACTACAGTGTCACACCAAAGAGCCGAACGTCTTCGTGGCCATAGGGAGGAAAGCCGGTGCCGAAGCAACTCACGCTTCTACTTGATACAAATGTTCTGATTCCGCTTCAGGACTCGTACGCCGTCTTAGGTGACTCCCTAGCCAGCTTTCATCGGCTAGCGCTTGTCGGTGGTCATAGGCTGGTCTACCACCCGGCCAGTATCGAAGATTTTGAAAGAGATTCGGACCCTGGCCGGCGCACTAGAAATTTGGAGCACATACGTCGATATCCGGCGCTCGAACAACCTGCCAGGTGCCCTTGGAACACGCCAGCCACAAGTCCAAACGACGCATGCGACAACGAGATCCTATATGCGCTTGAATGCGACGCGGCTCACGCGCTCGTCACTGAAGACAAGGGCTTGTTGACGAAGGCCCGAAGTCGTGGTCTTGGCCATCGCACGTACAACATCCAGACGGCAGAGGACTGGCTCCGGCGTCTGCATCAGCCGCTCGATGTTACCTTACCAAACATCGACGATGTGCCGCTATACAGCCTGACGCCAGAGCTTTCAAGCACATTCTTCGATAGCTTGCGCGATGGCTATCCCCCGTTCGACGACTGGTTCCGCCAGAAAGCCAGAGAGAACAGGAAAGCATGGGTCTACAGGGGCGAGGCTGATGCGCTGGGAGCGCTCTGCATATATGACGTTCAGACCGACGAAATCATCACCGACAAAGAACAACGGCTGGAGGGCAAGGCATTAAAGCTCTGCACGTTCAAAGTAGGCCAAAGTGTCCGTGGCCAGAAAATTGGTGAGCTCTTCCTGAAGGCCGCATTTCGGTACGCAACCGAGAATGTCTGCGAACATATCTTCATTCATGCAGATGCCGAAAGGCACGCTTACCTGGTGAATCTGCTCGTGGACTTTGGCTTCGATGAAGTTGGCTCCTATGGTTCAGATCGGGTCTATGTGAAGCACCACCCAGTCAATGCGCCGGAGGCAGAGGGAATTTCCGCACTCGAATACGTCCAGCGGTTTTACCCCCACTATCAAGCTGGCCATCACGTACAGAAGTTTCTTGTGCCCATCCAGCAAGCCTTCCACCAGATTCTTTTTCCCGACTACCACGCGCTTCAGCCGCTTCTTTTTGCAACGCGCGGGAGCGTGGGCAATGCGATCAAACTAGCCTACCTCTGTCATGCAGCGTCGAAGCAGATTCGTTCGGGCGACATACTGCTGTTCTATAGGTCAGGGGACGAGCAGGCGGTCACGTCGCTCGGTGTCGTGGACCAGTTTGCCGAGCTAAGCGATGCCGCTAGCATCGCCGCCCTGGTCAGCCGGCGCACAGTCTATAGCATTAAAGAGATCGAAGACATGGCTGCTCGGCCGACAAAGGTTATCCTCTTCAGGCTCATCAAACACTTTCCCGCTCCGGTCACTCTCCAGCGCCTTCTGAAGGACGACGTGGTCGTGGGCAGCATTCAATCCATTACAAAGATTTCCGATGTCGCGTTTTCAAGAGTGCTTACAGCCGCAGGGGCCTAGGGCGATTCTGCTTTCGGTCAAGCCCAGGTTTGCCGACCAGATCATCGCAGGGACTAAAACAGTGGAGTTTCGCCGGTCATGGGCTGCAGTGCCGGTTGGCCTAGCTGTCATCTATTCAAGTTCACCGGTCCAACGCCTCATCGGGATTGTTGAAATAGAAGGCACTGTTCTAGCTTCACCCTCAACGGTGTGGACAAAATGCCGCTCGCGCGGTCCAGGAATCGAACGAAAGGAACTGATGGAATACTTCAGCGGCAAGAACCAGGCTTACGGGGTGTTGCTTGGCTCAGTGTCGCTTCCATCCACGCCCATTTCGCCGAAGTCATTATTCAAGGGTTTTCGCCCACCCCAGTCATATCGCTACCTAAGCGCGACAGAGCTTAGGTGCATTGGCAAGCAGTTTGGTCTCGTCGAGGAGTTCGAATGACCCTCTTCGTCGCAGGAATTCACGGGGCCGGAAAGACCTTTGCCACTAAGGCTGCCTGCCAGAAGCTCGGGCTGGTGCATGCGACTGCTAGCCAACTTATCCGAGAGGAGCGAGGTCAAGGCTCATGGAATGCATCCAAGGTAGTTTCGGACGTAGACATGAATCAGCTCGCACTAGTGAAGGCGGCAGAGCGGATTCGGGACAGCGGCGCGACGCTCGTCCTAGATGGCCATTTTGTGCTTCGTCGGGCGCCTGGCGATCATGAACGGCTGTCAATAGACGTATTTCGCTCGCTGAAGTGTTCGGCGGTTCTATTGATCCGCAGTCCGTTGCTAGTAGTGCTGGATCGCTTGAGGGCAAGGCAGGACATGAGTTGGAGTGAAGCCGAGCTCGAGAGTTTCAGTAAAGAGGAAGATGCCCACGGTGCCGAAGTTGCGAGTACGCTCGGGATCTCCTTGACTATTCTGGATTCGCCGAGCACCAAGGATGTGGAAGCTTGGCTGAAACTACATTCGCAAGGCAGCCGTGCGCCGACAGATGGGCACTGAAGGAGCGACGAATCGGCTGACCGCAGGTGCCGAGCTCGTCCGACGTAAAGAACGCATCTATTTTCCACACAATTGCGATGGGGTGTCACCACACTGTTGGCACAGTTCCGAACATCGTGTTGTTACCGTATTCGCACATTGTCTCCCCTGGGCTCACACAGGATCGGCAGCGTTCTTCGCACTAGGATGACACCACTTTCACACACTCACACTGGACGTGACGCTTTAGCCCAATTGTCCCCACCACATCCAGCACATTCTTTGAGCTGCATTCTTGAAGCTCAAAGAATGTGGCCGCTGATCGCGAAACCGCCAGGATTCGGGGGCAGCGGCAGGTGGGGACAACGCGGCATCGGACTGCGTCCAGCCCAGACGTCTAGCTGAAACCCCGTTGCGGCCATGTGCCGGGTGCAGATCAGAGCAAAAACTTATCGATGCGCACCGCCAATTCAGCCGGACTCATCCCCGCCTGCATGGCTCTGCGCAGGGTTCCTTCCAGTAGTGTCCAGCCGATGGCATCCGTAGCCGTGGCCACATCCCCTTTGTCGCCAGGGTCTCGCAGGCGCTGCATGAAGCCGTGAGCCAACTCACTACAGGGAATCTCCTGCCCACCCTGTTCGGCCAGACTGAGCAACGCAGAACGGGTCTCATCTACCGCTTGGGTTGGAATACCCTCCAGCATAACCGGGAGAAGTATCACCCGGTCGGGCCGGACCAATGCGGTCAGATCGTCTGAGGCCATCGGCGCTGGGGTGATGGAAAGGCGGACCCAGGCATGGCCCCACAGTAAAAACATGGTCTGGCTCATCCCTCGGTGCTCGTTCAAGAACATGCAGCGTGGGGTCACGGGATCTTGCAGGAGCGTGAACACCGTGCGCAGGTGCGCCCACTCGCCTTGGTTTGCCCACGTATGCACGATGTCTGCGCGAAGTTGGCCGCTTTGCAACCCAAGGTGGTACATCAGGGCTGCCACCCGGCTCGTCGAGATCACTTGAGGTTTGCCCTTCAACCAAGCAGACAGGTTGGCTGGGCGGATGCCCGTGGTCTCGAAGACGGCGGCCAGCGTCAACCCGCGCAGGCGCAGCAGAGCGCCCGCCAGTAAGGGGAGTTGCTCATTGGTTAAAGCAGGCATGGGAGCTTTCTCGGCGATCACAATAAATCACTATAACAATTCACCGCCTTGCTGACGAGACTGGATGAACGCCTTTTTTATTGTTATAGTAAATTATAGTTAAGAAGGAAGAATGCCATGACACGCACTGCCCGCCATCGCCCCCAGAGCCGCGCCGCTTACCAAGAAGCTTTGACTACCCTGAAAGCTCGGCATCCCTGGCTGGCTCGGCAAGTAGTGGAGCCTGCCCCGGGTCACTTGGCCGTGCTGGAGCACTTCGTAGAGCAATGTGAGTTGCTGATGAAGCAGGCCGACTACCGACACTTGCCGCTCTTTTGCGCCACCACGCAGCGGGACAAGCTCAGCCTGCGGGTGGAATTGGTGGGCGCGAGCATCAACCGCGACCGAGCGCTGCTGGATTTGATTGAAGCTGCCCGTCACGCGGCACAGCAGCACTGCCCGGTGTGTTCTGCCCCGGTGATTGGCGGCGATGCCAATGTGAGTCAAGGCGTGCGTTGCAAACGGCACGAGGCCACCATTGGCTTGTACACGGAGGACCTCAAGCGCAACCAGAAGCTCGCAGTCGCGCAGGGCTTGCTGACTCCAACCGCCAAGCCCGAGAAGTCCATTCGTGACGAGCCGCTCGATTCCTCCGCCGACCGCGCCGTGCATGCCCTCTTGCAGGCTTTGCCCGACATGACGCCGCCCACATCCATGCCGGAGCAGCTATCCCGGCCGGAATCCAGGGCGACGCCGCAGATTGCCTTTCTTGAGGCGGCTAGCCTGCACAGCTTTGTGGAGCGCCACCGCGCCAAACCGGGGGAGAAGGCCAAGCGGGCACAGTACATCGCCGAGCGCATCCGCGCAGCCGGCCATGAGCATCGCCGACTAGGTGAGCTACCCGATGACTGGGCTAAGCTGATCGAGGACTTCCAGCGCGACTTCCCCAACTTCGCGGAATTGGCCGAGGTACTGCACGACCATTTCGCGCTGCATGCCATGGGTGACGGCCGCGTCGCTTGGTCGCCCATCCTGCTTGTCGGCCCGGCAGGTATCGGCAAGACCGAAGCTGCGCGTTGGTTGGCAGGGCGCCTCAGTCTCCCGTTCCGTGTGATCGACATGGCCAGTACGCAGTCGAGCGCACCTTTGGCCGGATCGGAATCTTACTGGTCCAACTCCGAGTCGGGTGTGGTGTTTGAACTGCTGGCCTATCAGCCACAGGCTAACCCCGTGGTGGTACTGGATGAACTCGACAAGACCGACCAGCAGCGTCAGTACGACCCGCTGGCCGCGCTCTATACCCTGTTGGAGCCGCGGTGCGCCCGCGACTTCATAGACCTATCGATCCGCGACTTCGCCATCGACGCCAGCCATGTGAACTGGATCGCCACTGCCAACAGCACCGATGGTATCCCTGTACCGCTCTTGTCTCGAATGACTGTGCTGAATGTGCAGGCTCCCACGCCCGAGCAGGTTGCATACATTGCGCAGTCGATCTATGGCCGGATGCGGGCCGAAAACAGCTGGGGCTCAGCCTTTGCGCCCAGGCTGGAAGAGCAGGTAGTTGCGAAGTTGAGGGATCTTCCTCCCCGCAGCTTGGGGTTGGTTTTGCGCCGGGCGCTTGGGCGCGCAGCACGGGAAGAGCGGGACCATGTCCTTGTCTCGGACCTATCAATGACCAATAACACTGCACGTCGCGGGATTGGCTTCGTGAACTGACGACCGGCGAACATAATGCGGGCGGAACTCGAAGCTAGGAGTTCTGTTTGGACATAGACTTCAGATCACCGCAACACGATTAACTTATTGTAGACTTGTCGAACATGCAAAACTAAGGGATGTTCGATGAAGGTATTCATGAGTTGGTCTGGTCAGCGCAGCAAGCTGACCGCAGAGCTGCTACATGGTTGGATCAAGTGTGTGATTCAGGCTGCGCAGCCGTGGATCTCGTCTAAAGGTATCGAACGTGGGGCTATGTGGTTCTCGGAGATCAACAACGAGTTAAAAGATACAACTATCGGTATCGTCTGCTTGACCCAGGAGAATAAGAACGCGCCTTGGATTTTGTTCGAGGCGGGTGCGCTGACGAAAGGGCTAGCTTCCAACCGTGTCTGCACCTTCCTAGTCGATTTGGAACCCGCTGACCTGCAGCCGCCGCTTGGACAGTTTAACCACACGTTCCCGACTCGCGAGAGCATGTGGAGCTTGGTGAACACGCTCAACAACGGTCTTGAAACAAATCGTCTTGACGTAGTAGTCCTTCAACGGGTCTTTGACACCTACTGGCCGCAGTTCGAAGCTGAGTTCAAGCAAATCTTGGCCGATGCTCCGCCAGTGACGGTTGTGACCCCTCGTGAAGAGAAGGACATCTTGAGCGAGATTTTGGAGACCACTCGCCACATGTCCCAGCGAATTCGTCTGTTGGAAAATCAAGGCAGTCACAAATCGCACGTTTTTGTGAAACCTGAATATGCACATTTGGTCAACTGGAAAAAATCGCAGTGGATTGATAACGAAAACTCCGTCAAGTTCGATTTCTCCAAATTCGATTGGCGCAATCTCGCGCACGTGCTTATGTATGGCGGAAAATCTAGTGACGAGGTACGCAGTTTGCTCCTTAATGCAGGGCTATGTGACAAACAAGTAGATGAAATCATGAGGCATGTTGCCAGCCTTCCTCCATCAGGAGAGAGTGCGAGCAGCTAAAAGACGTATATGGGAAGGCTTTAGGAGGACTTTCCTTGTTCGGGAAAAATGGGCGCTTACAGGAAGCGGCCGCTCATCTTTTATCATTCATACTCTTTTTCGCTGGTTGTCGCGGTTCGTGACACTCTGTGAATTTTGCAGGCCGGCAACCTGCTATGCTACGCTGGGGGCAATTTGGCCATAATCAGACTTTCGGTGCAGCGTTTCATTCGTAGACAACGCCAATACACTAGATAGTCATTATATAGCCTATCTACATAGAGAGTTAGCGACACCTTTGAATTACTAAATCAACTTTTTAGTTTAATAAACTTAGCGATTGCGACCGCCCTAGTAGATTAGACTCGAATCGCATCAGCAAGTGCCGCACCTTCACCATCCATTTAACAAATTCAAAACAGGAAATATGAAGCCGAATCTGGGTCGAAAGCCACTAATCCTTTGCATAACAGAGACTGAGTATGCGGCGGTGAAGGTTGAGTTTCATGAGGGTACTAGGGAGGTTTTTAGATCCGTGGTGCTGGAGCACGGTTTTTTAGGCGGGAGGCCTGTAACTGTATGCAAGTTTTCGGAAATGGGATCGCGCGGAGGGGATTCGGTAGCACATCGGCTGCCTGAAGTCTTGGAATATGTATCGCCGACATTTGTAGTTGAGTTAGGAATTTGTTTTGGCCTTAAAGACGACGTGAAGATTGGTGACGTCGCGATATGTCAATATTCGGCAGACTACGAATTGCAGAAGGTAAATCCCGGGTCCAAGCAGTTCCGCATCCGAACTACGAAAGCCGATCCAGGCCTTTATTCTCAACTGTTGTCGTTTGCGGCTCGAAATACCTTTGCTTATGATGTGGTTGGCGCTATTTATGCTAGTGGCGACAAAGTTGTTAATAGCCCTGTTTTGAAGAGGCAAATTCTTCGCGCGATTCCTGATGCGAAGTGCGGGGATATGGAATCTTATGCTTTGGGGGTGGCCTGTGATAATAAGAGAATTCCATGGCTAGTAATAAAGGCCTCGTCTGATGATGGCGTCAATAAGGGTGACGAATTTCAAAATTCAGCCGCAGCGGCGAGCGTAGATTTCTTTGTTTCTTTTCTGGGGAAAGCCGACGATATCGAAAGCTATTTCGACGTGCCGTACGAGGTCGATTTTCATTCCGGCGCCGAATTCGAGTATATATCACGCGAAATATTTAATGGAACGCCAATCAAAGTAGAAGCCATTGATAATAATCGCACCAATGCAATTGTGCACTATCATCCAGAAGTAGAGGATGAATGGGTAATTGTTTATATTTCAAAGGCTCACAGCATTCCAGAAACCTTGAGAACCATCTTAAGGCGATTTTCACATTGTCCTTCGCGTATTGAAGTATGCATCGCATCTGGTGCCAACATGACGTCGGCTAATCACTCAGCATATACTTCAATACTTCAGGAAGCTGGATGCAAAAAACCATCTGTATTAAGATTGGGCGATTTTATCTTTAACAGAATCGTAGCAAAGAGGACTTTTTCACTTCCAGTGAATTCTCCAGGGAACTATGTTGACCAAGTCGTATACAGGGGCGATGCTAAACTTGCAAGCGGCCGCATCTATGCCGAGAATTTTTTATCCGAGTCTGATGGCAACCGAATAAACCTCAAACCTATTGCTGTCATCTTAGGCCAAGGCGGCGTTGGGAAGACTACGTTTTGTCGCAGCTTAGTGAATTTAATTAACGCCAATCAAGAGTTCTCTAAAAGAGTGTTGCTAATTACCAAGAGTGACATTATGAAGAATTTCAGTGGCGATTCTGTTAAGAGTATTGCTGACCTATATAAGGAGTATACCCGTGGATCGGGCAGCCAGATCCAAAGCATTACTCAGCAGGGATTCAAACTCGCATTGAGCAGTGGGTCGTTGGTTGTCATGATCGACGGCATCGACGAGATCGAGTCCGCACTTGCAGAAAAATTCGATATGGAGTCGTTTGCGAATTCCATATCCGAACTGAATGAATCTTTGCATTCCTGTCGAGTTTTAGTTACGTCGCGTGATGCGAATGCTGGTAGATTGTCTGATTTGCCCAATGCAGACATTATTTATCTCAAAGGCTTCCTGGAGCCAGATATCGATACTTTTCTAGCTCAGGATAAGCCTGAAACCAAAGCTCGCTTGAAAAGTTTATTCCCGAAAATTAGGAATGACAGGGGCTTTGTAAACCCGTATCTGTTGCATGTTGCTCGGCAGTACATTGTTAATGGCCCTGATTCACTTAATCCTATTGATACTCGAAAGTTAAAGCTCACTGATCCGTTCGACTACGTTCTTGCAAGATGTCTTCAGCGTGAAATTGAGAAGCAAACTCTTTCTATATCTATTGATGATTATTATGATTTACTCAACGAGATTGTCGTTACCCACCACAATCGTATTGATGAAGCAAGTTTTGAGAACTACATCGAAACGTGTATAGACGACTCGTTTGCCCGGCGAACTGATGCACGCCGCGATCCTTATTTGAAATTTTTCTTAATTGAAGAGCAGTCCGGCATAATTAGCGTATGCCATCAGGAATACGTAGCGCAGATTTTGCTAAATCGGGCAGCAGAAATATTCATTAATGAAGGTCAAATAGTTGATGGTCATGTGCGGTCAATAGAATCTATTTTCGGCGACATCAAAAACGAATCGTTCGGTCTGCGAGAGCGACTTTGTCAACGTTTTACCTCGTCTGAAATCGGTCGAGCGAAGGTTGAGGAGACGCTTAAGCAACTGCTTGTGAAGTTGAAATTGTCAGCGCCTAGCTTCAGAAGAGATAGAGCTATTTATGAGCTTTATTTATTCGCATTTGACTTTTACCGCGCTCTTTCACCTAAAGAGCGGGCCGAAATTTTGGTAAAGTTTGACTCGTCAACAGTTATCAAGAAACTTTATGTGCTCGGCGATTTCCCTGCAGTGGATTTTTCCGGGTTGGTCGTCATGGACAGCGTTTTCAGAAATTATTCAAATTTCTTTAAAGGAATATTTGATTTTAAAACCCAGTTTTTAAGATGTGATTTTTCAAATTGCGCCAGTCGATACAAGATTGAAAACGTGTCGGCAGCCTTGTTTAAGGAATGCGAGCTTGACGAGTCCATGAAGCGACTTCTTGCAATCGGAGGAGAAAAGCGTAAAGATACGGCCGCTAGGGTCAAATCGGACTTGAAGCAAATTTTTAAAGCGATGCGGCAAGGGCTTGGATTCCATGCTGCAAGCCTGAATCGAATAAAGCTCCATACACATTTAGCCTCCGAGCTTAGTTACGAGTCGTTCTTGCGCACGCTAGTTTCCTGCGGCGTGTTGCAACTCACTGATGATCTCTACAGTGTTTCCAGGGGAGCTGAAATCGACGCCGTCGCGCTCTGTGAAGAGGACCATGTGCAAGGGGTGCTTACAGAAGCATTAAGCTCGCTACTCAGTTAATCTCCAGCGGAATCGGGCATTTGCGCGCTTGGAGAAGCTCACTCCAAGCGCATAACAATAAATTTGATCGTAAGGGCTTCCACTTCAATATGGGGTAGTTCACCTCGGCGGTTTTATGCGTCCTGCCGCTACTACAGATATTCCCGTTAGCGAACCATAGCCTGAAGAAGGTGTCAGCAACTTGGCAATGAACTGAAAGTCGTATAGACTGCGCAGCAAAATCATATTCAGCGTTGGGACAACGTACTCAGCCTACTCAGCGCGTCAGCAGATGAGTACAAATCTGAGTACGTTTTATAAGAGCTCAAAAAAATTTCAAGAAAAATCAAAGTGTTACGGGGTGTAGTCCTGTTCAACGTCTGATCCACCGGGCGCGCACTGCGCCCACCCCAACGCAAGCCCTTCCTTCCGAAGGGCTTGTTGCTTTTTGGCTTATACAAAAACAATAAGGCATGCCGTCTGGATACGGTTGAGCTACAGGAAAACATGAACGATACAGTCCAGAACCGCTTGCTGCCCTTGCCGTACTGGCGCGCCGCGCTGGCCGAAGTCAGCCTGCTGCATCCCGAGGTGGCGCCCGACAACAAACCGATCGTGCTCGCGGAAAACGACGGCGCGTGGCGGGTCGCGCAAGCCGCGCCCGACCTGGCAAGCTGGATCGAGGCGCAGTTCAGTGCCAGCAAGCTGGAACGTGCCGGCCGCATCCCCTTCGTGCTGATCCCGGCCCGCCTGGCGCTGGAAGCGAGCCATGGCGCCAAGCAGGACGGCGCCGAGTTGCACAAAGGCGCCTCGGTGCTGTGCATCCCCTGCCTGCTCGACCGCCAGGGCGTGTTGTCGCCCGACCCCGAGCGCATGCCGTGGATTCCGCGCGAGCTGCTGGAGCCGACCCTGCAGCGCACGTCGGTCGGCGCGCTGGCCAGTGTCGATGCATTCATCGGCGCGCTGCCGGAACAAGCCAGCGGCATGGGCGACACCTTCCACGTGGCGGCGCGCCTGTTCGAAGCCGTGACGGGCGCCGGGCTGCCCGGGCTTTCCGCAATGGCGCCGGCCGAGCCAGGCCAGCGGCTGCCGGATTTCGCGCTGGACGAGCACCGCCTGGTGTCGGGCTGGCACGGCATGCCCTATGAGCCGCCGATCGTCGCGCGGCACATCCTGAAGCTGTACGACCGCATCATCGCCGAGGGGCCGCCCACGCCGCTGCTCGACACCTTGCGCACCGTCGCCGACCGGCCGGCGCGCGCACCGCTGCCGCTGCAGCAGACCGCGCCGTATGACGGCCAGACGGTCGGCCACATGCATCCGCTTCACCACTTGTCGCCGTCCCAGCGCACGGCGATGGTCGAATTGCAGCGCCTGGGCGAGGGGCAGATCCTGGCGGTGAACGGTCCGCCCGGCACCGGCAAGACCACCTTGCTGCACAGCGTGGTGGCCCAGCTCTGGGTCGATGCCGCCCTGGCCGGCGGCGATTGCCCGCTGATCGTGGTCGCCTCTACCAATGTGAAGGCGGTCGAGAACGTGCTCGACAGCTTCGCGAAGATCTCGGCCGAGACCGGACATCGGCGCTGGCACTCTTACGGGCGCGGCTTCGGGCTGTTCCTGGCGTCCGAATCGCGCCAGACCGAGCATCCGGTCTGCACCGGCAAGAGCCACCCCTTCGAGGAGTTCGAGACGCCGGAGATGCTGGCGGGCGCGGAGCGGCATTACCTCGACTGCGCGGCGATGCATTTCAGGCGGCGCGGCGATGGCGTCGGCACCGTGGTCCACGACCTGCACGCTCAACTGAAAGCGCTGGCCGCCCATCTCGACACGCTGGTGGCGGCGCGCCATACCCTGTTCCATGCGCTCGGCCAGGATGTCGACGACGGCGCCGTCGCCTCGTACCGTGCCTTGCTGGCGACCTTGAACGAGGAACTCACGCGTTGCCGTGAACAGCTGGCGCAGCTGCGCGCGCGCCTGGACGAGAGCGAACAGGCCGCCGACGCCGCCTTGCGCGCCTACGAGGCGCGCCGCGACGAGATCATGCAGGCCGAGAAGGCATGGGCGGCCTATCTGGCCGACGCCTCGATCTGGCTCGATCTCTTCAGTTTCGTGCCGGCCGTACGCCGGCGCCGCATGGCGCGCGACCGCCAGGTGCTGATGGCGCATCCGCTGACCGCCGACCTCCAGCACCGCGCCGACGGCGTGCCAGGGCATTTCCATACGCTCAAGAAGGAAGCGCTGCAGCACAAGAACGATACCGCGGCCGAGCTGCTCGCCTTGAAAGGGGAGCTCGCACGCCAGGGGGACGAGGTCAAGCAGGAGATGGCGCGGGCCGAGACGGAGCGCGCCCGCATCACCACCGCCTTCGCGGCCTGGCGCGACGTGGCCGGCGACGATCCCGAGCTGCTCGACGCCAGCCTGGCCAACCTGAACGAGCACTTGGACAAGAAGGTGCGCGCGCGCATGTTCGCCGTCGCCGACTGGTACTGGTCGGGCCAGTGGATCCTGGAAGTGCGGCACCGGATCAGGAGCGGCATCAAGGATACGAAGGGGCGCAGCAAGCTCGAAGCGAAGTACCGCCGCTTCGCCAAGCTCTCTCCCTGCCTGGTGTCGAACTTCCACATGGCGCCGTCGTTCTTCACCGCCTGGGAAGGCGAGGACATGCCGTTCTGGAACACGATCGACCTGCTGGTGGTGGACGAAGCGGGGCAGGTTTCGCCCGATATCGGCGCGCCGATGTTCGCCCTGGCGCGGCGCGCGATGGTGGTCGGCGACACCTTCCAGATCGAGCCGGTCTGGAACAGCGGCGAAGCGACCGACCGCGCCAACGCCGTCAAGTTCGGCCTGGCGCCGGCCTTCCACGACCCCGCCTACGACCGCCTGGAGCAGGGCGGTTATGCGTCGGCCAGCGGTAGCCTGATGCGCGTCGCCAACCGCAGCTGCGCGGTCCAGCAGTACGAGGACATCCGCGGCCTGATGCTGACCGAACACCGCCGCTCTGTGCCGGAGCTGATCGATTACTGCAATCGGCTGATCTACGCGGGCCGCCTCGAACCGAAACGTGCGTCGCTGCCGCCGGAAGCGCGGATCCTGCCGCCATTCGAACTGATCCACGTGGGCGGCAGAGATGCGCGGCGCGGCGGCAGCCGCTACAACGAGGTTGAAGCGGCCGCCGTCGTCGACTGGCTCAAGTCCCACCGCGCCGACATCGAGCGCCACTATGCCGATGCCGAAGGCCGGCCGACGCCGATCTGGCAACTGGTGGGCATCGTGACCCCGTTCGCGGCGCAGGCAGGCGCCATCGAACGGCGCTTGCGCCGGGAGATGCCGGACCTGCTGCGCAAGGACAGCCGCCTGACCGTCGGCACCGTGCATGCGCTGCAGGGCGCCGAACGCGCCATCGTGCTGTTCTCGCCGACCTATGGCGAGGGTTTCAATGGCGCCGCCTTCTTCGACCAGAAGCCCAACATGCTCAACGTCGCGGTATCGCGCGCCAGGGACAGCTTCATCGTCATCGGCAACCGCAAGGTGTTCGATGCCAGCCGCACGGCGCTGCCGTCCGGCCTGCTGGCGACGTATCTGGTGGAGCGCAGCCGCGAGACGGTCGAGGGCTAGCAGGGGCAGGGCGGATTCCATCGAATCCGCCCTTCGGGATCGTGCCAGCGGCGCCGAATGCTGCCATACTGTTGGCTTCTTACCATCCCGATCACAGCATGGCCACCGTCACTGAACTCCTCCTTTATCCGATCAAATCCTGTACCGGCCTGTCCGTGCCTGAAGCCACGCTCGCCCTCGACGGCCTGTCGGCAAACGGCGTGCACGACCGCGAATGGATGGTGGTGACGAGAGAGGGCCTGTTCCTGACCCAGCGCGAATACCCGCGTATGGCGACCATCGCGCCGCGCGTCGAAGGCGATGCACTGGTGGTCGAGGCGCCCGGCCTGTCTCCGATCCGCCTGCCGCTGGCGCACGACCTCGACGCGCCGGCGATCGAAGTGCTCATCTGGGACGACCACGTCCTGGCCGCCGACTGCGGCGACGATGCCTCCGCCTGGTTCGCCAACGCTGTTGGCGCCCCATGCCGCTTGGTGCGCTTCCGCCCCGACGTCGTGCGACCCAAGATCAGCCCATGGACTGGCGGCTTGCCCGCCGCGGCCCGTTTCTCGGACGGCTACCCGATCCTCTTGATCGGCCAGTCCTCGCTCGATGACCTGAACGGCAAGTTGACGCAAGCCGGCCGCGCCGCGCTGCCCATGAACCGCTTCCGTCCCAATATGGTTGTGGACGGCATCGACGCCTTCGAAGAAGACTTCGTGGCCGAGTTCTCCTTTGATGAAATCAAACTGCGCCCGGTCAAACCCTGCGCCCGCTGCCCGATTCCGTCGGTCGACCAAGCCACCGGCATCCCCGGCCCCGACCCGCTCGACATCCTGCAAACCTACCGCGCCAACGCCCGTATGGACGGCGCCGTCACGCTGGGCATGAACGTCATCGTCGAGGACGGCATCGGCCGCATTTTGCGCGTGGGCCAGGAACTAAACGCCGAGCTTGCTTTCTAAGTACGACGGTAAGTGCAACGGTAAGTACGACGGCAGGTCGAAGCCGGCGGCACCGCAACAGTGTCGCAAAATCGCCTATTCCCGCATCTTCCGCGATGCCGACAGGCGGTTTTTCATATCCAAGCAAGAGTGGATGGCGTAATGTTACGGTTATTGCTGAAAGGAATGCTCCATGCATGAGCCGAGCGCGTCGACGCGAGAACTAATGGCGGAAAACGAGACCTTGCGCGCGCGCATGGCGTACCTGCTCGAGCAGGCCGAGCGCAACCACGAAATCATGTGCCGCCACCAGGCCTTCGACCTGCAGATCGTGGGCGCCGGCAGCTTTCCTGAGCTGGTCGGCACGATCTTCCGCACGCTGCCGGTGATCTCGGAACTGGACACCGTCACCCTGTCGCTGGTCGACCCGGATGCCGACATCTATACCGTCATGCACCGCCTGGGCGTCGATTTCGAGCAGTTCCCCAACCTGATGTTCTGCGAGCATGCGGTCGAACTCGGCTTCGACATGTCGCCCGAGCGCCGTCCGCGTCCGATCCTGGGCCCGTATGCGCCGTCGCAGCACTGCGCCGTGTTCCCGCATCCGCCCGCCGGCCTGCAGAGCGTGGCCCTGGTGCCGCTGCTGCGCAATACGCGCCTGATCGGCAGCCTGAACCTGGGCAGCGCCGACCCGGCCCGCTTCACGCCGAACCTGGGCACCGACTTCGTCGAGCACATGGGCTCGATCATCGCGATCTGCCTCGAAAACGTGATCAGCAACGAAATGCTGAAATACATCGGCCTCACCGATTCGCTCACCGGCGTCTACAACCGCCGCTACATGGACCGCCGCCTGCTCGAAGAAATCGCGCGCGCGCGGCGCCAGGGCTATCGCCTCTCCTGCATGTACATCGACATCGACCACTTCAAGCGCGTCAATGACACCGTCGGCCACCAGGGCGGCGACGACGTGCTGCGCGAGGTCTGCGGCCGCATCAAGGCCGAGCTGCGCATGTCCGATGCGCTGGGCCGCTTCGGCGGTGAAGAATTCGTGGTGCTGCTGATCGACGCCGACCTCGAAAGCGCGAGCATGGTCGCCCAGCGCATCCGCGCCAGCGTAGCCGCCGAGCCGGTGAGCCTGGGCGGCGGCGAGCGGGTCGACGTGACGGTGTCGATCGGGGTCGCAGCGCTATCGGATTTCGCTCGCGACAACGCGATCGAAGGAGTCGCGCAGGAACTTGTAGCATCGGCCGACGCGGCGCTGTACCAGGCTAAGGCCGGTGGCCGCAACAAGGTCGTCACCTTCGCGTAATCGTACACGTTAAGCTAAACCCAGTCGTCCCCGCGAAGGCGGGGACCCAAGTTTGCTGGCGTCTCGACGGCATTTGCAGAACTTGGGTTCCCGCCTGCGCGGGAACGACGTGCTCGAGCCGCGTGATTTCCCACACGACCGCCTGCCAGGATCACAACAACCTGTCCTCGGCCCGGCTGACCGCCTCTCCATCCCCGCGCACCACCACCACATCGCCCGCCGCCAGCACCACCTCTGGCCCCGGCTCGACATCTTCGCCGCCGCGCCGCAATGCCGTCACCTCGGCCGCCACATCAGCCAGCCGCAGCTGCGCCACGCTCTTGCCGACCGCACCGGCCTGCGCATGCAGCCGCACCGAATGCAGCCGCACCTGCCCCGGCTCGAGACTGGCGCCGCTGTCGCCGGCCCCGTGGAAGTAGCCGCGCAGGCTGGCATACCGGTCGTCGCGCGCCGCCTGCACCCGGTGCACCACGCGCCTGAGCGGCACGCCCAGCGTCACCAGTGCGTGCGAGGCCAGCATCAGGCTGCTCTCCAGCGCCTCGGGCACCACCTCGGTGGCGCCGGCCGCCTTGAGCACCTCGGTATCGCGATCGTCGTAGCTGCGCACGATCACCGGCAGCGCCGGCGCCAGCTCGTGCACCAAGTGCAGCACCTTTAGCGCGTGGTGTGTGTCGGCGAAGGTGATCACCAGCGCCTTGGCGCGGCCGATGCCGGCCGCGACCAGGCTCTCGCGCCGCGCCGCGTCGCCATACGAGACCGCGGCGCCGGCCGACTGCGCCTCTTGTACCCGCTCCGGATCGAGGTCGAGCGCATGCCACGGCAGCGATTCTTCTTTCAGCAGGGCCGCCAGGCTCTGGCCGTTGCGCCCGAAGCCGGCGATGATCACGTGGTCTTGCGTCTTCATGGCGCGCGTCGCCAGCTGGGTCAGCTGCAGCGACTGCGTCATCCATTCGTTGGCCGCCAACTTCAGCACGATACGGTCCATACTGGCGATGAGGAAGGGCGCGACGAGCATCGACAGCACCATCGAGGCCAGCACCAGCTGCATCACGTAGGAATCCACCAGCTTCGAGCTGGAGGCGTGATTGAGCAGCACGAAGCTGAACTCGCCCGCCTGGGCCAGCGCCAGGCCGGTGCGCAGTGCCGTGCCGGATGGCGCCCCGAAGGCGCGGGCGAGCAGGGCGATCAAGCCGAATTTTAGCAGCACCACCAGCGCAAGCAGGAGCAGCACCAGCCACCAGTGTTCGATCACCATCCGCAGGTCGAGCAGCATGCCGATCGTGATGAAGAACAGCCCGAGCAGCACGTCGCGGAACGGCTTGATGTCTTCTTCCACCTGGTACTTGTAAGGTGTCTCGGAGATCAGCATGCCGGCCACGAAGGCGCCGAGGGCCAGCGACAGGCCTGCCTGCTCGGTGATCCAGGCCGCGCCCAGCGTCACCAGCAACAGGTTGAGCATGAACAGCTCTTGCGAGCGGCGCTTGGCGACGATCGTGAACCAGCGTCCCATCAGCTTCTGGCCGAAGAACAGCAGCAGGGCCAGCACCAGCGCCGCCTTGACCGCTTCCACCCCGAGCGTGATCGCCAGGTCTTCCGGATCGCGCGCCAGCGCCGGAATCATGATCAAGAGCGGCACCACCGCCAGGTCCTGGAACAGCAAAATGCCGACGGTGCGCCGCCCATGCTCGCTTTCGAGTTCGAGCCGCTCGGTGAGCAGCTTGACGACGATGGCGGTCGAGGACATCGCCAGCGCGCCGCCCAGCGCGAAGGCGGCCTGCCAGCCGAGGGCAATGCCGGGCAGGAGCCAGGCTGCCAGCAGTCCGATCCCCATGGCGGCCGCGATCGTCGACACCACCTGGGCCAGGCCCAGCCCGAACACGATGCGCCGCATCGAGCGCAGCTGCCCGAGCGAGAACTCCAGGCCGATCGAGAACATCAGGAACACCACCCCGAACTCGCCCAGCGCATGGGTGGTGGGACTGTCTTCGGCCAGGGCCAGGGCATGGGGGCCGATCAGGACGCCGACGGCGAGGTAGCCGAGCATCGGCGGCAGTTGCAGGCTACGGAAGACGACCACGCCCAGGACGGCGCAGCCCAGAAGGAGGAGGGTGAGTTCGAGGCCGGAATGCATTGGTGCGAAGCTGGGATAAACAGCAAAAGTGTTGATCTTATGGCACTAGCCAGGTGTGGTGCGGCGGTCGCTTGTTATCGTTTGTTACGACTGGCAAGTTTTTTGCTTTCCCAATTCGTTTATACTGCCAAAATGAGTGTAACCGATGAAAAAATAATGCCGAAAAGTTTTGACGAAACCCTGGCCCGGCGCGTCCTGGACCTGGGCCGCGAAACGCTGTCGATCGAAGCGGACGCCATCCGCGCGCTGCAGGCGCGCCTGGGCGACGACGACAGTTTCGTGAGCGCCGCGCAGCTGATCATGGCCTGCGACGGCCGCGTGGTCGTGTCCGGGATGGGCAAGTCGGGCCACATCGGCCGCAAGATCGCCGCCACCCTGGCGTCCACCGGCACCCCGGCCTTCTTCATGCACCCGGGCGAAGCCGCGCACGGCGACCTGGGCATGGTCACCAAAAATGACGTCTTGATCGCGATTTCCAATTCGGGCGAATCGTCAGAGATCCTGGACATCCTGCCGGCCGTCAAGCGTCTTGGCGCACGCGTGATCGCCATGACCGGTAAACCAGCCTCGCGCCTGGCCAAGCTGGCCGACGTGCACCTGAACATCGCGGTGGACAAGGAAGCCTGCCCGCTCAACCTGGCGCCGACCACCAGCACCACCGTCACCCTCGCCATGGGCGATGCGCTGGCCGTGGCGCTGCTCGACGCGCGCGGCTTCCGTGAACAAGACTTCGCGCTGTCGCATCCGGGCGGCGCGCTGGGCCGGCGCCTCCTGACCCATGTGCGCGACGTGATGCGCAGCGGCGACGCGGTGCCGAGCGTGCGCCCCGAAACTTCGCTGGTCGAAGCGCTGCTCGAAGTCACCCGCAAGGGCCTCGGCATGACCGCCATCGTCGACGCCGAAGGCCGTCCGGTCGGCGTGTTCACCGACGGCGACTTGCGCCGCGTGATCGAGCGCATGCACGACTTCTCGGACATCCAGATCCGCGACGTGATGCACGCCAACCCGCGCCGCGTGCGCCCCGAGCAGCTGGCGGTCGACGCCGTCGCCGTGATGGAAGAATTCCGCATCAACCAGATGCTGGTGGTCGATGAAGACGACCGCCTGGTCGGCGCGCTGCACATCCACGACCTGACCCGCGCCAAGGTGATTTGATGAGTGAATTCATTCCCGCCATTACCCCGCTGGCCCATATGGAACGCGCGGCCCGCATCAAGGTCATGATCTTCGACGTCGACGGCGTGCTGACCGACGGCAGCCTGACCTATGGTCCCGACGGCGAAGTCACCAAGACCTTCAACGTGCTCGACGGCCTGGGCATCCAGCTGTTGAACAAGACCGGCGTGCAGACCGCGATCATCAGCGCGCGCCTGTCGCCGATCGTCGTCAAGCGCGCGGCCGATCTGGGCATCTCGCACGTCCACCAGGGCATCCACGACAAGCGCATCGGCTTCGCCAAGCTGCTCGAGGCCACCGGCTTCACCGCCGAGCAGTGCGGCTACATCGGCGACGACGTGATCGACCTGCCGCTGTTCGCGCGCGTCGGCTTCGCCGTCGCGGTGCCGTCCGGCCATCCAGAGGTGCAGCACCGCGCGCACTACGTCACCAAGAATGGCGGCGGCCGCGGCGCGGTGCGCGAGGTGTGCGATCTCGTGATGCGCGCCCAGGGCACCTATGACCAGGCGCTCGCGCCGTACTTCGCCTGAGGTCACGCACCATGGCCACCATCGTCCAAAACAAGCGTACCGCGCATCGCTGGAATCTCCTGGCGATGATCGTGATCGGCGTCTTCTTCGCCTTCGGCAGCTTCTGGCTGCTGCAACTGATGCAGGCCTCCGACATCGACGCCCAGCTGGGCGGGCCGCCGGACGAACCGGACTACATCGTCGAGAATTTCTCGTTCGTGCGCATGACCGAGAATGGCCAGCCGAGCTATGTATTGTCGGGCAAGCACCTGGCCCACATCCCGCGCGGCGACGTCTCGCATGTCGACCAGCCGCTGCTGCGCGGCGTCGAGCCGGGCCGCCCGCCAATGACGGTGGTCGCCAGGAACGCCCAGGTGTTCCACGAAGAGCACCGGGTCGAACTGATGGGCGACGTCGACCTGCAGCGCCCGAAGACCGCGCAGAGCGAGTCCTTGCACTTGCGTAGCCAGGCGCTGACCGTGCTACCCGACGAAGAGATCGTCAAGACCGACCTCCCGGTTGACCTGCAGCTTGGGGCATCGAGCGTGAAAGGCACCGGCATGGTCGCCAACAACGCCACCCAGCAAGTGCACATGTCCAGCCGAGGCCAGATAATCTATCCGCCACGCCCGCGCCAGTAAGCCCTGCACCGTGTGATAACCCAGGACCAGCATTCCCTATCATGAAAAAATTATTTGCCGCCGTACTCCTTTCCCTGCTGTCGCTGACGGCAGCCGCCGAACGTGCCGACTCGCTCAAGCCCGCGCAGGTCGAATACGATTCCGCCGATCTCGACGGGGTCAACGGCGTGCGTACCCTTACTGGTAACGTGATCCTTACCCGCGGTACGCTGTTGCTCAAGGCCGACCGCGCCGTGGTCAGGGAAACGCCCGAAGGCTATATGACGGTAACGCTCACCGCCAACAACGGCAAGCTCACCACGTTCCGCCAGAAGCGCGACGGCGGTCCCAACCTGTGGGTCGAGGGCCAGGCCGAGCGCATCGAGTACGACGAGCGCGCCGAGCTGGTGCGCCTGTACTCGAATGCCCTGATCAAGGAACTGGAAAACGATCAACTGAGCAACCAGGTCACCGGCCCTTTCATCTCGTATGACAGCCGCAAGGAAGTGGCCACCGTGCGCAACGACGTCAGCGGCCAGAGCAAGGTTGGCGGCGGTCGCGGCACCCTGATCCTCTCGCCCAAGCGCACCCCAGCCGGAGGAGCGCAATGACGGCAATCCCGATGGAGCTGGGCGATTGCAGCACCCTGGTCGTCAAGGGCCTGCAGAAAAGCTATGGCAAGCGCCTGGTGGTGCGCGACGTGTCGCTGCAGGTCGAATGCGGTGAAGTGGTCGGCTTGCTGGGCCCGAACGGCGCCGGCAAGACGACCTCGTTCTACATGATCGTCGGCCTGGTGCCGTCGGACGCCGGCTCGATCGACATCAACGGCACCGACATCACCAGCCTGCCGATCCACCGCCGCGCCGTATTGGGCCTGTCCTACCTGCCGCAGGAGGCCTCGGTATTCCGCAAGCTGACGGTCGAAGAGAACATCCGCGCCGTGCTCGAGCTGCAGAAGGACAACGGCAAGCCGCTGTCGAAAGACCAGATCAACGAGCGCCTCGACACCCTGCTGGCCGACCTGCAGATCGAGAAGCTGCGCGAGAATCCGGCGCTGTCGCTGTCGGGAGGCGAACGCCGCCGCGTGGAGATCGCGCGCGCGCTGGCGACCAATCCGCGCTTCGTGCTGCTCGACGAACCGTTCGCCGGCGTCGACCCGATCGCCGTGATCGAGATCCAGCGCATCGTGCGCTTCCTGAAGGAGCGCCAGATCGGTGTCCTGATCACCGACCACAACGTGCGCGAGACGCTTGGCATCTGCGACCGCGCCTACATCATCAACCAGGGCGCGGTGCTTGCCTCCGGCCGCCCTGACGACATCATCGCGGACGAGTCGGTGCGCCGCGTGTACTTGGGTGAACACTTCCGCATGTGAGCGACGCCTAGATGAAACAGTCCCTGCAACTCCGCACTTCGCAGCACCTCGCGCTTACGCCGCAACTGCAGCAGTCGATCCGGTTGCTGCAACTGTCGACGCTCGAGCTGCACCAGGAGATCGAGCAGATACTGGGCGATAACCCCTTGCTCGAGCGGCTCGACGATCCGCTCGACCGGTCGGTGCGTTTGCTGGCCGATGGCGCGATCAACAATGCACCCGCCAGCGGCGAAGCGCCGCCGGCGCCCGGCCAGCAGGCCGAGGGCGAGGGTGCGCCGGCGCAGGATGGCGAAGGTTTCGAGGGCGGCGCCGACAACGATCGCGTTGATGCCGACTGGAGCGAGGGCGGTGCGCCGTCTTCCGGCAGCGGCGGCGAGGACGAGGACGGCCGCCCGCAACTGGAAGCCTGCGCCATCACCCTGCGCGAACACCTGATGGAACAGGTGCGCGAAGCCACCCTGTCGGCGCGCGACCGTGCGCTGGCCGAGCTGGTGATCGATGCGCTGGACGACAACGGCTACATCGAGGAACCGCTCGACGAGATCCACGCGCGGTTGCCCGAAGAGCTCGATATCGAGATCGACGAGCTGCGCTGCGCGCTGGCGCTGGTGCAGAGCATGGACCCGGTGGGCGTCGGCGCGCGCAGCGCGGCCGAGTGCCTGGCGCTGCAGATCCGGCGCATGCCGGGTGTGCCGATGGTCACGCGCCGCATGGCCCTCAAGATCGTCGAGGGTTACCTGAGCTGGTTCGCCCAGCGCGAATACAGCAAGCTGAAAAAAGCGCTCGACTGCGACGACGAAGACTTGCGCGAGGTGCAGGCCGTGGTGCGCCAATGCAATCCGCACCCGGGCGCGGCGTTCGCTTCGAACGTGTCGGACTATGTGGTGCCGGACGTGATCGTGCGCCGTTCCAAGAGCGGCTGGGCGGTCACCCTGAACCCCGACGTGATGCCGCGCCTGCGCGTCAACAGCCTGTACGCCAGCCTGCTCAAGCAGGGCAAGAGCGAGGCGCAGATGGGCGCGCAGATGCAGGAAGCGAAGTGGCTCATCAAGAATATGCGCCAGCGTTTCGACACCATCCTGCGTGTGGCGGAGGCCATCGTCGAGCGCCAGCGCAATTTTTTCTCCCATGGCGCGGTTGCCATGCGGCCCCTTGTTTTACGTGAGATAGCTGATACACTAGGCCTACACGAGAGCACAATTTCTCGTGTCACAACCCAGAAATACATGCTGACCCCGCACGGCATGTTTGAGTTGAAGTATTTCTTCGGCAGCCACGTTGCCACCGAGGCGGGAGGCGAAGCATCCTCGACGGCAATCCGTGCGCTCATCGCACAATTGACAGGAGCAGAAGACCCTAGGAACCCTTTATCCGATAGCAAGATCGCGGAGATGCTCGGGGAACAAGGCATGGTCATCGCGCGCCGCACGGTTGCAAAATACCGTGAAGCCCTCAAGATACCCCCTGTAAGCCTCCGCAAGTCCTTGTAACTGCGCCGTCCACACCCGTCGTGCCTTGTCGCGTTGGTGCGGTCCACACGGTGCAACATTTTCAAAGGAGTGTGTATGAACCTCACAATCAGTGGCCATCATCTCGAAGTAACCCCCGCCATCCGTGAATACGTTCAGAATAAGCTCGAGCGCATCATTCGCCATTTCGACCAGGTGATCGACACCCACGTCTTCCTGGCCGTCGACAACCTCACTGAAAAAGAAAAAAGGCAGAAAGCAGAGATCAACGTCCAGGTGTCGGGAAAGACCCTGCACGTGGCAAGCGTTGCACAAGACCTGTACGCCGCGATCGATACGCTGATGGATAAGCTGGACCGACAGATCCTCAAACACAAGCAGCAACTGAAAGACCATAGCCGTACTTCGATCAAACGCATGCCGGAAATCGACGGCGAAGACGCTGCTGTCGCCTGATCAGGCGCAGGGCTCACACTAGCTAAGGGCGTCTGAGGGGACGCCCTTTTTGCATCCAGCCTCCCCGGTACTACGCGCATCTATGTGTTCGGTAAAATGCATGTCTTTCCATTACGGATCACGCCATGACCGACCACGTCCTGACCCGCATCGCCAACCGCACCGGCATCATCACCCTGGACCGCCCAAAGGCGCTCAATTCGCTGTCGCTCGAGATGGTGCGCGCGCTGACCGACGTGCTGCGCGCCTGGGAGCATGACGGGCAGGTCGAGGCGGTCGTACTGACCAGCAGCAGCGAGAAGGCCTTGTGCGCGGGCGGCGACATCCGCTTCTTCCATGAGGTCGGCCATGCGTCGCCGATGGGCGGCAGCGCGCTGCTCGAGGATTTCTTCACCGAAGAATACGCGCTGAACCACCTGATCCATTTCTATCCGAAGCCCTATATCGCCATCATGGATGGCGTCGTGATGGGCGGCGGCATGGGCATCGCCCAGGGCGGCCCGGATTGCGGGCTGCGCATCGTGACCGAGCGTACCAGGATGGCCATGCCCGAGGTGAACATCGGCCTGTTCCCCGACGTCGGCGGCAGCCACTTCCTGTCGCATGCGCCGAGACAGCTGGGCAACTACCTGGGCCTGACCGGACTGACGATCGGCGCCGCCGACGCGCTGTATATCGGCCTGGCCGACGTGTTCGTGCCAAGCGCCGAGTTGCCTGACCTGAAGGCATTGATCGCGTCGACGCAAGGCGCCGGGCTGCCGGCGGCGATCCGCGCCTTCGCGGCGCCGTTTGCTGCAATGGCGGGGGCAAGCGAATTGCAGGTCCGGCGCAAGAGCATCGATGCGCATTTCGGCGCGGCGTCGGTCGCCGCGATCATGGGATCGCTCGAAGGCGACGCAACACCGTTCGCACACAAGGCGCTGGCCGCCATGCGCCAGCGTTCGCCCCTGTTGATGTGCGTGACCCACGAACTGCTGGCGCGCGGCGCCGCGCTCGACGTGGCCGACTGCCTGCGCATGGAACGCTCGCTGGTGCGCCACAATTTCGAGCATGGCGAAGTGCTGGAAGGCATACGCGCACTGGTAATCGACAAGGACAATGCGCCGCAATGGAATCCGCCATCGCTCGACCAGGTCACGCCCGGGATGGTGGCGCGCTTCTTCGAACCGGTGTGGCCGGAGCACGCGCATCCGCTCAGGCATCTTGCATAAACGTTTCCATGCATATCCATTTTTGCGTGACATCGTAGCGACGGGGTGTGAACATCGGGCCTTCATGATTTGAAAGGAAGACCGATGCGCCTGCGTGCCCTGCTGATCTCGATGACTTTATGCGGCAGCGCCGCCGCGCAGGACTACCAGCCGGCCTTCGATCCGAGCCGGCTCAAGGGCCCCACGACAGGGCCGGTCAACGAAATCATGGTGCTCGGCTCGCCCCACCTGGCGCATTTGCCCAGGACCTTCCAGGCATCGAGCCTGGCTCCGCTGAACGAACGGCTCGCGGCCTGGAAGCCGCAGGCGATCGCGGTCGAGGACCGCTCCGGGCCGCAGTGCGATTTCATGCGCCGTTATGCGGCGCGCTACCAGGAGGCGGTCGACACCTATTGCCGGGATACCGCGCCGGCCAGGGCGGCGACCGGGCTCGACGTGCCGCAGGCCACCGCCGAGGCCGAAAAGCTGCTGGCTGCCTGGCCCGCAGCGCCCTCGGCGGCCCAGCGGCGGCATCTGGCGGCCGTGTTCATGGCGGGCGGCGAGGAGGCGTCGGCCGTGGTCCAGTGGCTCCGCCTGTCCATCGCCGAGCGCCGCACCGGCGATGGGCTCGATGACGTCCTGGTCGCGCGGCTGCAAAAGCTCGCGGTCCATCCCAACGAAAGCGTGTCGATCGCGGCGCAGCTGGCAGCGCGGCTGGGGCATGAACGCGTGTATGCGATGGATGACCAGACGGCAGGCCGTCCCTACGCCGACCGCAAGGCGGCGGGCGAGGCGATCATGAAGGCCTGGGACAATCCGGCCAATGCGAAGCGCAAGAAAGAGGACGAGGTCCTCGACCGGGGCGTCGATACCCCGGAAGGGCTGCTGGCAATGTACCGCGCCTACAACTCGCCGGCCCACGTTGCGGCGACCTTCGAGATCGACTTCGGCGCGGCGATGAACGAACCGTCACCGCAGCGCTTCGGCCGCGCCTACGTGGGCTACTGGGAAACGCGCAACCTGCGCATGGCGGCCAATATCCGCGACGTGGTGGGTGTGATGCCGGGCACGCGGCTGCTGGTCATTGTCGGTGCTTCGCACAAGGGGTATCTGGAAGCCTACCTGCATCAGATGCATGATGTGCGGGTGGTGGATACGGCGGCGGTGCTGCGGTAAATGCCGCACGATCGCACCGGGATAGGTTCTTATCGCAATGCAGGTCCGTGGCTCGCGGCAAAGCGCGCAGCGGGTTTGTCGAGCCGCTTACCTCGCGTCGATAGTCGCGAGCAGGGCGTCAGCAACGAGGTATCTCGGACATGTCTGGTGCAGCCCCACCAAGAGCAGCAAGACGTTTGGCTGCTTGCACGCGCACGAATGTCTTGATCGCCTCCCTGAACAAGTCCGCCTTGTCCATCTCTGGGTCAGCCATCTCCAGCGCTTTCGCATAGAGCTCATCATCGATAGTGACTGTCGTTCGCATGGCACTTTTCCTGCATGGGAAAGAAAGTCATTTTGCGTGAATCGGAAAATCCCTGCAAGCCAGCGGTGAGAATGCGTGAGCCTGCAAGCCATCTCTGTGTGCTACTGTCAGACTTTTATCAATCATGACAGCTGCCCATGATTTCCTGGCAAGACCTGATCTCTAGATACCGCGCGCCCCCGCCGTTCGTGAAAGCATCCCTGGCCATCAGCGCCGTGTCGCTGTCGTTCCTCCTCCCATATCACATGGGTGAGAGCGTAGGCGTCGCTGCCTATTACTTCTTCAATAGCTGAACAGCGACTACGAGATCATGCCGCCGGATTCTTCGGCTGCTCCCGATGCCGCACGATCACCCGTTCGGTATCGCCGAAATAGGCGCCGAGGTGCTCGGCCATGTACACCGAGCGGTGCTGGCCGCCGGTGCAGCCCACCGCCACCGTCAGGTAGCTGCGGTTATCGGTCTTGAACGAAGGCAGCCACTTGGCCACGAAGGCGCGGATGTCGGCCAGCATCTCGATCGCGCTCGGCTGGGCGTCGAGGAAGTCGATCACCGGCTGGTCCTTGCCGGTGAGTGGCCGCAGCGCCAGGTCGTAATACGGATTCGGGATCGCGCGCACGTCGAACACGAAGTCGGCGTCGAGCGGCACGCCGACCTTGAACGCGAACGATTCGAAGAACAGCGTCAGCGGCGCATGGTCGACCTCGGCCAGCTCCTTGATCCAGGCGCGCAGCTTGTTGGCCGAGAGTTCCGAGGTGTCGATCACGTGGCCCAAGTTCTCGATCGAGGACAGGCGCTCGCGCTCTTCGGCGATGCATTCGATCAGGGTGCGGCGCGAGGCCGGGTTCTCGCCCGGCCGCAGCTCGTGCGACAGCGGATGGCTGCGCCGCGTTTCCGAAAAACGCGCGACCAGCGAATGGGTGCTCGAGGTCAGGAACATGACCTTGACCGCATGGCCGTCCTCGCGCATGCGGCGCACGCTCACCGGCAGTTCGACCAGCGATTCGGCGCTGCGCGCGTCGACCGCGACCGCCATCTTGGCGGTGCCGGTTTCATTGACCGTATTGACGAGGGCCGGCAGCAGGGCCGGCGGCAGGTTGTCGACGCAGTAGTAACCCGCGTCTTCCAGGACATTCAGGGCCACGGACTTGCCCGAGCCCGAGATGCCGGTGATGAGGACGATGTGCATGCGGCGATGATACCGCAACCTTCACCCGATGGCACGCCGTCGGGCCATGGACATTCAGTCCGCGCTCATCGCCTGGCGCTGGCGCTCCATGAATTCCTGCAGCGTGTCGATGCCGCGCAGTTGCAGGATGGTGTTTCGCACCGCGGCCTCGAGCAGCACCGCGATGTTGCGGCCGGCCGCCACCGGAATGACGACCTTGCGGATCGGCAGGCCCAGCACGTCCTCGGTCGGAAAGTGGAAGGGCAGGCGCTCGACCTCTTCGTCCAGCGCGCCGCGCTTGACCAGGTGCACGATCAGTTTCAGGCGCATCTTGCGCCGCACCGCCGTCTCGCCGAAGATCGCCTTGATGTCCAGCAGGCCCAGGCCGCGCACCTCCAGCAGATTCTGCAGTAGCGGCGGGCAGCGGCCCTCGATCATGTTCGGCGCGATGCGCGAGAACTCCACGGCGTCGTCGGCCACCAGGCCGTGCGAGCGCGAGATCAGCTCCAGGCCCAGTTCGCTCTTGCCCAGGCCCGAGTCGCCCGTGATCAGCACGCCCACACCCAGCACGTCCATGAACACGCCATGCATGATCACGCGCTGGGCCAGCTTCTTCGATAAATACACGCGCAGGAAGTCGATCACCTGCGCCGCCGGCAGCGGGGTCGAGAACAGCGGGATGTTCTGCTCGTCGCAGATGGCCAGGATGTCGGGCGGGGTTTCCAGGCCTTGCGCGATGATCAGCGCGGGCGGACCGCCGCCGATCAATTCGCCGACCACGTGGCTGCGCGAATTGGCCTTGAGGCGGTGATAGTAGTCGAGTTCCTGGTGGCCGAACACCTGGATGCGGCCCGGGTGGATCAGGTTCAGGTGGCCGACCTGGTCGGCGGCCGAGGCGGCGTCGCCGGCGATCTGGCGTTCACCGCCGGGAAAGCCCGCGAACCAGCCGAGTTGCAGGCTGTCGCGGTTGTCGTCGTACAGCCGTTGGATGGTCAGCGGAGACTGCAGCATGGGCATTGTCGTCGTCGCAAAAAAGGCGCGCGCGGCGTGATTGCCGCGCGTTTCACTAGACGCTCAGTTTAACCCAGAGCCTGGAGGCTGGGTTGCCAGTTGATAATGCGGTCATGCACCGATCGCGGATCCGGATCGGTCGCCAGGGCAGTGCGCACCGACTCGTCGGAGAACAGCTCGGCGATCTCGGACAGGATCTCGAGGTGCTGCTGGGTGACGTGATCGGGGATCAGCAGGAAGAACAGCAGGCTCACCGGCTGGCCGTCGGGCGACTCGAACGGAATCGGCTCCTTCAGGCGCACGAAGGCAGCCAGCGGCGACTTGAGGCTCTTGCTGCCCTTGATGCGGCCGTGCGGGACGGCAACGCCGTGTCCCAGGCCCGTCGAGCCCAGGCGTTCGCGCGCGAACAGGTTGTCCGACACGATCGAGCGGGCGATGCCGCAGTTGTTCTCGAAGATCAGGCCGGCTTGCTCGAAGGCTCGTTTCTTGCTCGACACTTCGATATCGAGTTGCACGTTCTCGAGCGAGAGGATTTTGCTTAGATTCGTCATAACGTGGGTGCGATGCACGCGTGGAGTGCTTGCGAGCACGGGATTATAGGCCTGTTTGGGGCCTGAGACACTCGATTTCGCGACAGTTTGGGCTTCTCGCCGAACGGCCGCACGATACCCGTCGAAACGGGATAAGCAGTTAGTTGACTTGCATCAACATCGTTACGCAATTTCCTCAACGAATCAGCTGTTGAGGCCAGCAATCGTATGCCGGTCCTCCTGTTTACCGATGATTGCTCGAAGACCTGCTAAAAAACAAGGCAGGTCGTTCAGTATCGTATAGCAAAAGGTGGCGCCATGCACGGTGCATGGCTGTCGCCTAAAACGCACAAGCGTGCGGGTAATATCCTGACAGAAATTGGATGTTTACTGGCGCGCGCCGCGCAGATTGCCCGGTTTGCCGGTGCTGAAGTTGGCCCGCCATGGATTGATGTCCAGCCCGCCGCGCCGCGTGTAGCGCGCATACACGGCCAGCTTGCTCGGCTGGCACTGGCGCAGCACGTCCATGAAGATGCGCTCCACACACTGCTCGTGGAACTCGTTGTGCTCGCGGAAGCCGATCAGGTATTTCAGCAAGCCTTCCTGGTCGATCTGCGGGCCGACGTAGCGGATCTGCACCGTGCCCCAGTCCGGCTGGCCAGTGACCAGGCAATTGGACTTGAGCAGGTGCGACACCAGTGTTTCTTCGACCGGCGCGTCCTCGTGGTTGGCCTTGAGCAGGTGCGGGGCCGGCGAGTAAGCGTCGATCTCGATGTCGAGGCGATCGAGCAGCGTACCTTCCAGCTCGCCCATCTTGATGCCACCGAATTGTTCCGGGCTGGTCAGGGTGACGTGGACCGGCGCGCCGAAGCCGTTCGACAGGTCGTCGCGCAGCAGGGCCAGCAGGGCCTCGGGACCGGCGAGGCGGGTCTGGTTGAACGAGTTCAGGTACAGCTTGAACGACTTCGATTCGATGATGTTCGGCGAATCGGCTGGCGCCGTCACGGTCGCGATCGCGACCTGCGGCTTGCCGCGCATGTTCAGCCACGACAATTCATAGGCGTTCCAGATGTCGACCCCGAAGAAGGGGAGCGTGCCCGAGAGGCCCAGTTCCTCGCGCTTTTGCTGGCGCGGGATCGGGAACAGCAGCTCCGGGGCGTACTGGCTCTGGTAGGCGGAAGATTTGCCAAGCGGCGATTGATCAGGGGTATTCATAAATAAGGTCGGTCATTCTGCGCCATGGCATAAGACCACCAGCGCTTGAACGTCGTTCCCGCGAAGGCGGGAACCCAAGTGTGCATGCAGGGCGGCGACGTTCGATCTTGCCGGCGACGCACAGGACTTGGGTTCCCGCCTGCGCGGGAACGACGGCTTCGAGGCTGGCGTTGGAACGGCGCAGACTCTGTTCAACAGGTGGGGCCTACGCCCCCAAAAACAATTTATAGACGGGATTCCCGCTCTCGTCCCAGTAGCGGTAACCGAGCGAGGCCAGGAACTGGCGGAACTCATCCATCTCGGCCTGCGGCACTTGCAGCCCGACCAGGATGCGCCCCACGTCGCCGCCCTGGTTGCGGTAGTGGAACAGCGAGATATTCCAGTTCGGCGCCATGCTGTCCAGGAAGCGCATGAGCGCACCCGGCCGTTCGGGGAACTCGAAACGATACAGCAATTCGTCATGCGCAAGTGAACTTTTCCCACCCACCAGGTGGCGGATATGCAGCTTGGCCAGCTCGTCGTAGGTGAGATCCAGCGTCTTGTAGCCGTGTTCCTCGAAGGTGCGCGCCAGCAGGCCTGATTCGCTGCGGTTGCCCACCTGCACGCCGACGAAGACGTGGGCCTCGCTTTCATCGCTGATGCGGTAATTGAACTCGGTGACGTTGCGCGGGCCGACCAGCGCGCAGAAACGGCGGAAGCTGCCGCGCTGCTCGGGCACGGTCACGGCAAACACCGCTTCGCGCGATTCGCCCAGCTCGGCGCGCTCGGCCACGAAGCGCAGGCGGTCGAAGTTCATATTGGCGCCGCAGGCCACCGCCACCAGCGTTTCGTTTTTGATCGGCTCGCGGTTCATCTGCGAGCGCTCGATATAGGCCTTGGCGCCGGCCACCGCCAGCGCGCCGGCCGGCTCGAGGATGCTGCGCGTATCCTGGAACACGTCCTGGATCGCGGCGCAGATGGCGTCGGTGTCGACCAGGATGATCTCGTCGACCACTTGCTGGGCGACGCGGAAGGTTTCTTCTCCCACCAGGCGCACCGCGGTGCCGTCCGAGAACAGGCCGACGTCGGTCAGGGTGACGCGCTGGCCGGCCTTCAGGCTGCGCGCCATCGCGTCCGAATCCAGGGTCTGCACGCCGATGATCTTGATGTCGGGGCGGATCTGTTTCACATAGGCGCCGATGCCTGCGATCAGCCCGCCGCCGCCGATGGCGACGAAGATCGCGTGGATCGGGCTCGACAGCTGGCGCAGGATTTCCATGCCGATCGTGCCCTGGCCGGCGATCACGTCCGGATCGTCGAAGGGGTGCACGAAGGTCAGGCGCTGCTCTTTTTCCAGCAGCAGCGCGTGGTTGTAGGCGTCGGTGTAGGAGTCGCCATGCAGCACGATTTCGACGCTGGCGCCGCCGCGCGCCTTGACCGCATCGATCTTCACTTGCGGGGTGGTGGTCGGCATCACGATCAGCGCGCGGCAGCCCAGGCGGCAGGCCGACAGCGCCACGCCCTGGGCATGGTTGCCGGCCGAGGCGCAGATCACGCCGCGCTTGAGTTGCTCGGGCGTGAGGTTCGCCATCTTGTTGTAGGCGCCGCGCAGCTTGAAGCTGAACACGCTCTGCATGTCCTCGCGCTTGAAATAAATGCGGTTGCCCATCCGTTGGGACAGGGTCGGGGCGAGGTCGAGCGGCGTCTGTTCGGCGACGTCGTAGACGCGGGCGGTCAGGATTTTTCTGAGGTAGTCGGTAGTCATGGTCGGGTTGCAAAAGTCATGCCGGAAAGACCGGCGGGACGGACGACGCGAACTGTTCCGCTAGGGTGGGTGACCGTGGCGCAAAGGTCGATATGACGGGCTGGGTGACAGGCTCGTCGTATCGTGTCGTGACGAAAGTACCGGATCATTATAATGGAGGCTTATTGTCACCACTAGGCCATCACCTAAGCCCGCATGATCGAATCCGCTGTCCAATGGCTGCTTGACTTCCTGGCTGCACCGACCGTCGGGCTGACCTCGATCTTCATCGTCAGTTTCGTCTCCGCCACCTTGCTGCCGCTCGGCTCCGAGCCGGCCGTGTTCGCCGTGATCAAGGCCAATCCCGATATGTTCTGGCCGGCAATCCTGGTCGGGACGCTCGGCAATACCCTGGGCGGCGCTTTCGATTACTTCCTCGGCTACCGCGCCAAGGTCGCGTTCGCGAAAGAGCGCCAGAGCCGCTGGTTCGGCTGGCTCAAGCGCTATGGCGCCAAGACCATGCTGCTGTCGTGGCTGCCGGGTATCGGCGATCCGCTGTGCACGCTGGCCGGCTGGCTGCACCTGCCGTTCTGGCCCAGCGTCATGTATATGGCGATCGGCAAGTTCGCGCGCTATCTCACCATGACGCTGGCGCTGCTGTACATCCCGGACAGTTTCTGGACCAATCTCGGTGATATGCTGACCCGTTTCACCGGCTGAGGATTGCACGATGAGCGAACGCCTTCCCGTACCACTGGAAAAAGCCTACCGGCTGATGAACCACGGCCCGACCGTACTCGTGTCGAGCCGCCATGGCGAGGCCGTCAACGTCATGGCGGCCTCATGGGCGATGCCGCTCGATTTCGCGCCGCCGAAAGTGGCGGTGGTGCTCGACAAGAGCACGCTCACGCGCAGGATGGTCGAGGCGTCCGGCGAGTTCGCCCTGATGGTGCCGTCGCGCGAGCTGGCGCGGCTGACCCTGCAGGTCGGCGGGGCCACGGGCAACGAGGTCGACAAGTTCGCCGCCTTCGGCGCCGGCTACTGGACCGGCACGCAAACCGGCGTGCCGCTGCTGGACGGCTGCCTGGCCTGGCTCGAATGCCGTTTGCTCCCCGAGCCGCACATCCAGGACACCTACGACCTGTTCCTTGGCGAGGTAGTCGCCGCCTGGGCCGATCCCGCGGTATTCCGCGACGGGCACTGGCATATGGACGAGGGCGGAAAGAAAAGCATCCACTACGTCGCCGGCGGCCACTTCTTCGAAACCGGCGCGGCCTTCGAGGCGAGCGCAGAGCTGCCGGAACCGTCCAACAACGCCGGATGACATATGCCATTCGGGTCGTGAGGCTTTATGAATGATGCAACGTGGCCGTTTTCAGAAAATTAAGTTTGGCCTTTCAAATTAGTATAGACATTTTGTTGTGCCGGGCAGAACGGCGGGCCGGGCATTAACCGAGCGTGGTGCATCGCAATAAGCTAGAATGAACGTCCTTCGGGCCTGTCCGATCGTCGACCAGAATTCATGAACGCCCCCGCACACATCCATACCCTGCTTGCCGACAACGCACCCGCGCGCCTGCGCGAGATCCCTTATAACTACACCTCGTTCTCGGACCGCGAAATCGTGATCCGCCTGCTCGGTGAGTCATCGTGGGAGTTGCTCGACAGCCTGCGCGGCGCGCGCCAGACCGGCCGTTCGGCGCGCATGCTGTACGAAGTGCTGGGCGATATCTGGGTGGTGCGCCGCAACCCCTATCTGCAGGACGACATGCTGGACAACCCGAAGCGCCGGGCCAAGCTGATCGAAGCGCTGCACCACCGCCTGGGCGAAGTCGACAAGCGCCGCACCACGGTCGATGCGCAGGATGGCGGAGACCCTGACGTCGTCGCCAACCGCAGCGCCGCCGTCGAGCAGCTGCTGGCCGCTGCGCGCCGCGCCGTGGACGACTTCGGCCGCGAATTCGCCGAAACCTACGACCTGCGCAAGCGCGCCACCAAAGTGCTGGGCGCCTACACCGACAAGCGCAACATCCGCTTCGACGGCATGCACCGCACCTCGCACGTGACCGACGCCACCGACTGGCGCGTCGAGTATCCCTTCCTGGTCCTGCTGCCGGACAGCGAGGACGAGATGGCCGGCCTGGTCAAGGGCTGCATCGAGCTGGGATTGACCATCATCCCGCGCGGCGGCGGCACCGGCTACACCGGCGGCGCGATTCCGCTCACGCCGATGTCGGCCGTGATCAATACCGAAAAGCTGATCGGCATCGGCGAGGTCGAGATGACGACCATGCCGGGCCTGGGCCGCGAATACGCGACCATCCACACCTATGCCGGCGTCGTCACACAGCGGGTATCGCAGGCGGCCGAGAAGGCCGGCTTCGTGTTCGCGGTCGACCCGACCTCGGCCCACGCGTCCTGCGTGGGCGGCAATATTGCGATGAACGCGGGCGGCAAGAAGGCCGTGTTGTGGGGCACGGCGCTCGACAACCTGGCTTCGTGGCGCATGGTCGACCCGAATGGCGACTGGCTCGACGTCACCCGCATCAACCACAACCTGGGCAAGATCCACGACGCGCCGACGGCCGAATTCCTGCTCGAATGGACGCACCCTTCCGCCAAGGGCGCGCCGAAGGGCCAGCCGTTCCGCACCGAGACCCTGACCATTGAGGGCAAGCGCTTCCGCAAGGAAGGCCTGGGCAAGGACGTCACCGACAAATTCCTGGCCGGCCTGCCGGGCATCCAGAAAGAGGGCACCGATGGCCTGATCACGTCGGGCCGCTGGATCCTGCACAAGATGCCCAAGTTCACCCGCACGGTGGCGCTGGAGTTCTTCGGCCAGGCGCGCGACGCGATCCCGTCGATCGTCGAGATCAAGGATTACCTGGACAGCCTGCCGAAGAACGGCGACCCGGCGTTTGCCACCCTGCGCCTGGCGGGCCTGGAACACCTCGACGAGCGCTACCTGCGCGCGGTCGGCTACGCCACCAAGTCCAAGCGCGGCGTGCTGCCCAAGATGGCGCTGTTCGGCGACATCGTCGGCGACGACGAGAACGCGGTGGCGCTGGCCGCCTCCGAAGTGGTGCGCCTGGCCAATACCCGCGTGGGCGAGGGCTTCGTCGCCGTCAGCCCCGAGGCGCGCAAGAAGTTCTGGCTCGATCGGGCCCGCACCGCGGCCATCGCGCGCCATACCAACGCCTTCAAGATCAATGAAGACGTGGTCATTCCGCTGAACCGGATGGGCGAGTACACCGACGGCATCGAGCGCATCAACGTCGAGCTGTCGATCAAGAACAAGCTGCAGCTGGTGGACCAGTTGCGCGCCTACCTCGCCAGCGACCACCTGCCGCTGGCCAAGAGCGACGACGCCAGCGGCGACGGCGTCGACCGCGACGAGATCATGGGCGACCGTCCGCTGCAGGCGCGCGTCCTGGTCGACCTGGTCGACAAGCGCTGGACCTTCATCCTGGCCAATCTCGATGCGCCGCTGGCCGACGTGCGCGAGCAGCTGCAGACCCTGGGCCTCGACCACCTGAACGAAGCGCTCGAACAGCGCCTGGCGATCCAGCCCGATGCGCGCCTGTTCGACGCGGTGCAAGACCATACCGTGCGCGTCTCATGGAAGGCCGAAGTGCGCGCGCCGCTGCGCCAGATCTTCAACGGCGCCGCCTACCAGTGCATCCTCGACGAAGCGGTCGCGATCCACAAGCGCGTGCTGCGTTCTCGCGTGTTCGTCGCCCTGCACATGCACGCGGGCGACGGCAACGTCCACACCAACCTGCCGGTGAACTCGGACGACTACGCCATGCTGCAGGATGCGCACAAGGCGGTCGAGCGCATCATGAAGCTGGCGCGTTCGCTGGACGGCGTGATCTCTGGCGAGCACGGCATCGGCATCACCAAGCTGGAATTCCTGACCGACGAAGAAATCCAGGACTTCCGCGACTACAAGGTGCGCGTCGATCCGGAAGGCCGCTTCAACAAGGGCAAGCTGCTCAACCTGGAAGGCGCCCACGCCGACCTGCGCAACGCCTACACGCCGTCGTTCGGCCTGATGGGCCACGAATCGCTGATCATGCAGCAAAGCGATATAGGCGAGATCGCCAACAGCATCAAGGACTGCCTGCGCTGCGGCAAGTGCAAGCCGGTGTGCACCACCCACGTGCCGCAGGCGAACCTGCTGTATTCGCCGCGCGACAAGATCCTGGCCACGTCGGCGCTGATCGAGGCTTTCCTGTACGAGGAACAGACCCGCCGCGGTGTCTCGCTGCGCCACTGGGAAGAGTTCGAGGACGTGTCCGACCACTGTACCGTGTGCCACAAATGCGTCACGCCCTGTCCGGTCAACATCGACTTCGGCGACGTGTCGATGAATATGCGTAACCTGCTGCGCAAGATGGACAAGCGCAGCTTCAAGCCGGCCAACCGCGCGGCCATGTTCTTCCTGAATGCGACCGACCCGACCACCATCAACGCCACGCGCAAGGTGATGATCGATTTCGGTTTCAAGGCCCAGCGCATGGGCAACCGCCTGCTCAAGGGCCTGTCCAAGCCGCAGACCGCCGCGCCGCCGCCGACGGTCGGCAAGGCGCCCGTGCGCGAGCAGGTGATCCACTTCATCAACAAGAAGATGCCGGGCAACCTGCCCAAGAAAACGGCGCGCGCGCTGCTCGACATCGAGGACGACAAGATCGTCCCGATCATCCGCAACCCCAAGAAGACCAACGCCGACACCGAAGCCGTGTTCTACTTCCCGGGCTGCGGCTCCGAGCGCCTGTTCTCGCAAGTGGGCCTGGCGACGCAGGCGATGCTGTGGGAAGTGGGCGTGCAGACCGTGCTTCCGCCGGGTTACCTGTGCTGCGGTTATCCGCAGCGCGGCGCCGGCCAGTACGACAAGGCCGACAAGATGATGACGGATAACCGCGTGCTGTTCCACCGCATGGCCAACACGCTGAACTACCTCGACATCAAGACGGTGCTGGTCTCCTGCGGCACCTGCTACGACCAGCTGGCGACCTATGAATTCGAGAAGATCTTCCCGGGCTGCCGCATCATGGACATCCATGAATACCTGCTCGAGAAAGGCGTCAAACTGGAAGGCGTGAACGGCACCCGCTATATGTACCACGAGCCTTGCCACAACCCGATGAAGCTGCAGGACTCGGTGAAGACGGTCAATGCGCTGGTCTCCACGCATGACGACGTCAAGATCGAGAAGAACGACCGCTGCTGCGGCGAGTCGGGCACGTTCGCCGTGAGCCGTCCCGACATCTCGACCCAGGTGCGCTCGCGCAAGGAAGCCGAGATGGTCAAAGGAGGCGATAAACTGCGCGCCGACGGCTTCACCGGCGACGTCAAGATCCTGACCAGCTGCCCGTCCTGCCTGCAGGGCCTGAGCCGCTACAATGATGACTCGGGCACCACCGCCGACTACATCGTGGTCGAGATCGCGAAGCACCTGCTGGGCGAGAACTGGCTGCCCGAGTACGTGGCGCGCGCCAATAACGGCGGCATCGAAAGGGTGCTGGTATGACGGCGCTGCGCGAACTAGGCTGCGAGCTGTGCAGCCTGTCCATGCCTGTGGCCTGGGCCGGCGACAAGTTCAGCGTCATCGTCGTCGACGACGCCAACTACCCCGGCTTTTGCCGCGTGATCTGGCACGACCACGTGCGCGAGATGAGCGATCTGTCTCGTGAAGACCGGCTGCTGGTGAACGAGGCCGTGTTCCTGGTCGAGCAGGCGGTGCGCGACGTCATGCAGCCGCTGAAGGTCAATGTGGCCAGCCTGGGCAATGTGGTGCCGCACCTGCACTGGCATATCATTCCGCGCTATGCGGACGACGCGCATTTCCCGGCGCCCGTGTGGGCCCAGGCGGTGCGCGAGACGCCTTCGGATATCCTGGCCGCGCGCCGCGCGCTGGCCGAACAACTGGGCGCCGCGATCGCGCGCCGTTTCAACTGATAGAGAAAAGATCCATGCCTAATCCAACCGAACTGACCGTCCACCAGAAATCGCGCGTGCTCGACATCGCCTATGACGACGGCAGCGCCTATTCGATCCCGTTCGAGCTGATGCGCGTGTACTCGCCGTCGGCCGAAGTGAAGGGCCACGGCCCGGGCCAGGAAGTGCTGCAGGTCGGCAAGCGCGAAGTCGGCATCGCCGACGTCGAGCAGGTCGGCAACTACGCGATCAAGCCGACCTTCTCGGACGGCCACGACACCGGCATCTTCAGCTGGGACTACCTGTACGAGCTGGGCCGCAGCCAGGAGTCGCTGTGGAAGCAGTACGTGGCGCGCCTGCAGGCGGCCGGCTTCGACGAAGAGACCGGCCGCGCGCCGGGCAGCATGCTGCCGGGTTCGGCGCCGGCCAAGTCGGGCGGCGGCGGTTGCGGCTCGGGAAGCTGCGGCTGCAAATAAGCGACGCGATTTGCGTCACCAAAACAAAAGAGCACATCCGAGGATGTGCTCTTTGTTTTTGTAGCCCGCCTTGGCGGGCTAATGCAGCATCAAGCCTGTGGCTGGATGTTTGCAGCCTGCTTGCCTTTAGGGCCGGCAGTGATGTCGAAGGTCACGCGCTGGTTTTCCTGCAGCGACTTGAAGCCGTTGGCGGGAACTTCGGGGTCAAACTTCGGGGTCAGGGTCAAACTTCGGGGTCAGGTCTGACAATCGGACACGGGCTCTGCAGTCCTTGACTAAACGGATCGTCTCGAGCCTTTCAAGCTGTAACGATCTGCCTCAAGGCTGAGAACGTGTCCGAATGTCAGACCTGACCCCGGTTTGTGACCCCGGTTTGTCGTGACCCCGGTTTGTCGGGTGGCGGCGGCTGCGGTTCGGGCGGTTGCGGCTGCAAATAAACAACGCGGTTTGCGTCACCCAAAACAAAAGAGCACATCCGCGGATGTGCTCTTTGTTTTTTGTAGCCCGCCTGGGCGGGCTAATGCAGCATCAAGCCTGTGGCTGGATGTTTGCAGCCTGCTTGCCTTTAGGGCCGGCAGTGATGTCGAAGGTCACGCGCTGGTTTTCCTGCAGCGACTTGAAGCCGTTGGCGTTGATCGCCGAAAAGTGCGCGAACACGTCTTCGCCGCCGCCATCAGGGGTGATGAAGCCGAAACCTTTAGCGTCGTTGAACCATTTGACAATGCCAGTAGCCATGTTAATTCCCTCAAATTTAAGTTGTTTTGCGTTGATGCCCTGTTTGCGTACCTAGGACAAAAACCAGGGCCACGCTCTACATTGCAAATCTGATTATAAGGATAATTTCTTAAAACGGAAGCAAGATTTTTCAACCGTGTTCGTATTTACCACAAGTCATCCAGGCCGCATCTTTCCACGCGGCCTTGACGCCGATCAGAACGTCATCGGCACACGCAGCGTGAGGGTGACGTCGGGGGTATCCCGGGTCACGCCGGCGCCCACCGCGATGTTCAGCGTGCGCTTGGGGCTCAGGCGATAGGAGTAGCCCAGCAGCAGGGTCCCGAGCTGGGTGCGCACCGAGCCGGCCACCGGCTGGCCGTTCTGCTTCATGCGCGCGATGGTGCTGTGGTCGTAGCCGAGGCTGAGCGACGCCTTGTCGTTCAGCGCCAGGCCCATGCCGAAGTTAAAGCCGAGCACGTAGCCCGGTTCCAGCTCGCCCAGCGGCTCGCGCACGCCGTTGCGCACCAGGCGCGTCACGTCCGAGCGCTTGAAGTTGTGCACATAGCTCAGGTTGCCGAAGAAGACGGCCGGATCCGATGGATACAGCCAGGTCAGGGTGCCTTGCAGCGAATGGAAGCCGGAGCCGGTCGGCAGGTCCAGCGGCAGACCGGTGCCGGTCACGTTCTCGCCAATGCAGCGCTGGTCGCAATCGGTCACGACTTCGAACGGGTCGCGCCCGGTGCGGCTCTTGTAGCGCAGGCCGGCGATGTAATAGCCCTTGTCGGCGCCGCCGTTATTGAGCTGGTAGCGGCCCGCGACCTCGATGTCGCCCAGGCCCTTGCCGGAGGTGTCGAACACCCGCTCGACCGCGGTGCCGGTGAACAGCTCGCGGCTGACGGTGGCGTCCGAGCGGTACACATACGGCACCTTGACCTCGACTTCCATCCGGTTGTTGATGCCGGTGCGGCCGGTGATCGCGGTGGTGAAGGTATTGCGCTTGATTTCGCGCACGTCGACCAGGCCGATCAGGATCGCCGGAATCACCGTGTAGCCGACCAGGGCCACGCGGTTGCTCGACGAATAGCCGTACTGCACCGACGGCTCGAGCACATAGGTGCCGCGCTGGGTCAGCACGCCGGGCGTGTCGCCGATCGGCGCGACTTCGGGCGGGCGGTTCGGTTCCTGGTTGTTCTGCGCCGTCTGCGGCTGTTGACCCTGCTGCTGGGCCGGCCGCTGGGTCTGCGCCTGGGCCGGACCGGGGGCAGGCAAGGTCGGCTGGTTGGGCCGCGGCTGCGGCGGCAGCGGGGCCGCCACGCCGCTCTCGGCCGGCGGCAGCACCGGCGGCTGGGCCACCGGCGCCTGCATCGACATGCCGGTGCCGCGCTGCTGCGACAGCAGCACGCCGTCGGCCAGCGCCGTCGGAATGGCGAACGGGGCGCCCGACAGCGGGGTGGTTTCTTCGACGATGCGCTCGCGCGCCGCCAGCGCCGGGGCGGTGGCCATGCCCGGGGCGCCCTGGGCCTGCATGCTTTGCAGCTGTTCGCGCTGCGCCTGGAGTTCGAGCATCAGACGGTTCACCATTGCCCGCTGTTCGGCCAGTTCGTCCTTGAGTTGGGACAGTTCGGTCTGTCGGTCCTGCTTGCCGGGTTCGGCCGCAGGTTGTTGAGCGAGCACGGGCGGCGCCAGGAGGGCGGCCGCCAGGCCGGCGGCGCCAAGCCGCGCGACGTGTGAATACATCCAGATCTCCAGTTTTATATTAACAATATTGCAATGCTACAGTGTTCCCGGGGAACGTACTACCGCGTCACGAATCGTGCTCTGGAAATTCATGTCTTTTAGCAGGGACATGCTATTCACGGTCGATGTGATGGTCGTGGCAGTGCGGATGTCTTGCCCATTGAGGGTGTTTTGCAGCAAGGTCGCGCCATTGGGCAGGTTGAGGTCGGCCGCGGCGTAGTTGTTGCCGCCGATCTGGATCAGCTGGGCCGCGCCCAGGGCGTTCTGGGCCAGGCGCGCCTGGTCGCCGGTCATCGCGGCCAGGTCGGGAATGGCGATATTGGTGCGCGCCAGGATCTCGCCGTTGACCGACACCACGCGTTCGATGCCGAGCGACAGCGACAGGCCGCCCGCGATCTCGAAGCCGCCGCGCAGGGTGTCGAGTTGCGCGGCATCGACGGGCGCGCCGAAGCCGCTCGGGCCGGCCGCCTGAGCGAGCGGCATCGCAGCGCCCGCGGTGCATAGGGCGGCCAGCAGGGCGGCCAGCAGGGCGGTGCGGTGAAAGGTAAAGGTGGGCCAGCGCATATCACATCCTTGTCAAAAATCGCCCGGGCCGAACTTCGGCAGCGAGGCGCTCAGTTGTTCCTGGTGCATGCCGGTGCCGAGCGGCGCGCGCGGGGCGCCGCGCCAGTCGGCCGGGTTGTTGAAGGCGATGCCGTCCTTGTGGCTGTGGATCACGAACAGGATCTTGTTGCGCCAGATTTCCTGGAACCGCTCCATGCTCACGACGCGGTTGCCCGTGGACGGGTCGCCGATCAGGATGCGGCCATCCTCGGCGCCCTTGACGACCACGAAGTGGTTGAAGCCGCGGTCGGTGATCAGCACGATGGCCGGCAGTTTTTCGGAGATCAGTTTTTCGATCGGCAGCTTGAAGCCGTCGGCGCGAAAACCGCGCGCGGCCAGGAAGCGCTGCATGTCGAGCAGCGAAAAGCCTTCCTTGTGAATCTTGGTCTTGTCCCCTTTTTCGTACATCTCCTGGAACACGTCCTGTTCCGGCGTCGGGGTGGCGTAGTGGTGCGACAGCAGGGTCGACAAGGCGGCGGCGCCGCAACTGTAGTCGTACTGCTGGCGCGTGGTGCGCTGGAATTTGATGTCCTTGAGGCTGGTGACGGGCACGTTGACGCGCCCGACGACCGCCAGTTCGAGCGCTGGCGCCGGAGCCGGCGCCAGCAGGATGCCGCACAGGGCGGCGAGGAAGATCCCGTGCTTCATTCTCTTCCTATTGCAGTTGCAGGTTGATGACGGTCGCGTTCTGGATCAGGACGTTCGCGCCGGAGTTCTGGATCACGACAGGCAAGCCCGAGGAGTTCGCAAACGAGCCGTTGTCGATGACGTTAAAGCCCGTGGTCACATTGGTGGCCATGTTGTTGCCGACCGTGCCGCCGAGCGTCGCCTCGGTGGTCACGATGTCGGCGCCGCCACGCAGGCCGCCCAGTTCCTCGGCGCCGGTCGTCTTGCCCCAGCCCTTGGTGAAGTCGTCTTCGCGGCTCGGTGCGACATCCACCTTCGACAGGAAGCCCACCACCACCGGCAGCTTCGCCGGTTCCGAAACCTGTGCCGCCACCGGCAGCGCCATGCAGGCCGCCAGCAGGAGAGAGCCGATCTGGGTAATCCGTTTCATGATGCCTCGCTCGAAAAGCCGCCACGCGGGGAGCCACGTGGCGGGGGACGCGGGCGGCCGGTGGTGCCGGTCGCCCGCGCGGTTGCTGCCAAGACCTTGTGATTACTGGCCGCTTGGGGTCGTGCCGCCGACGTTCATGTTCGACTGAACGTTGACGCTTTGCTGGATCAGCGACGAGAAGCCGTTGTTCTGGCTGATGATCGAGATGCCGGCTGCCGACTGGGCGATGTTGCTCATCGAGTTGGACATGTCGAAGGAACCCGCGGTCACGTTGTTCTGGCCGCCGTTGCCGCCGGTGCCGGCGCCGCCGAAGCCGCCGGTGCCTGCGCCTGCAACCATTTCGCCGGTCGAGCCGCCAGCGCCGCCGGTGCTCGAGCCGCCTGCGCCGCCGTTGCCGCCGGCGCCCGAGGTAGCGTCGCCCGAGGTGGCCGAGCCGCCGGTGGCCGAGCCGCCGGTCGACGAGCCGCCTGCGCCGCCGGTGCCGGTCGATGCGGTCGCTTCAGCGCCCGAACCGCCCATGCCGCCCGCGCCAGCCGTGCCGCCCTGGCCCGCGCCGCCTGCGCCGCCGGTGCCGGTGGCGCCGTTACCGCCGGTGCCAGCCGTGCCTGCCGCGCCCGAACCGCCCGCGCCTGCGGTGCCGGTGGCGCCGGCGCCGCCGGTGCCTGCCAGTGCCGCGCCCGAACCTGCGGTGCCGCCGGTGGCTGCGCCGCCTGCTGCGCCGGAGCCCGAGGTGTTGTCGCCAGCCGCGCCCGAACCGCCTGCGCCGCCTGCCGCGCCTGCGCCGCCGGTGCCGGCCATCGAGTCACCCGCGGTGCCCGAGCTGGCGCCGCTGGTTGGGCTGCCTGCGGTCGAGGTGCCGCCGGTGTTGGTGGCCGCGCCGCTGGCGCCGCCGGTGCCTGCGGTTTCGGAGCCCGAGCCTGGCATGCCGCCCGAACCCGAGGTCGAGGTAGCGTCGCCGATCGTAGCGCCGCCGCCGCTGGCGCCGTTCGATGCGGTCAGGGTCGAGCCCGACGATGCGCCGCCGGTGCCGCCTGCGCCGCCCAGGCCGCCTGCAGCGCCTGCGCCACCGTTGGCTTGGCCTGCGCCGCCCGCGCCGCCGGCGCCGGTGCCGATGGCGCCGTTCGCGCCGCCGTTGCCGCCAGCCAGCGAGCCGGTCGAGCCGCCTGCGCC
>NZ_JAXCWH010000011.1:0-173101 GCF_034045165.1 Massilia sp. CFBP9026 | reverse complement strand
GCGGTGAATACGTTCCCGGGTCTTGTACACACCGCCCGTCACACCATGGGAGCGGGTTTTACCAGAAGTAGGTAGCTTAACCGTAAGGAGGGCGCTTACCACGGTAGGATTCGTGACTGGGGTGAAGTCGTAACAAGGTAGCCGTATCGGAAGGTGCGGCTGGATCACCTCCTTTCTAGAGTAGCACTGGGGTTTAACGACCCATCATCAAGCGTCCACGCTTATCGACTGTTGAATGTAAAGAACAGTTTTATCGGGGCTGTAGCTCAGCTGGTTAGAGCACCGTGTTGATAACGCGGGGGTCGTTGGTTCGAGTCCAACCAGCCCTACCAATCAGCATGACCTCAAATGGGGGATTAGCTCAGCTGGGAGAGCACCTGCTTTGCAAGCAGGGGGTCGTCGGTTCGATCCCGTCATCCTCCACCAAAAGTTCAAATGTAAGTCACCTGCAGTTGGGCAGATTTAGATTTGATCTTTTCGAGATCACTGTTTTTTCGTTCTTTAACAATCTGGAAGAAGTAAAGTTTTTTTAAGCGTGTAGCGCATGTCGGAAACGAAATGTGATGCACACTTAGGGTAGTAGTAATTTGTATCAAGCAAACATAGTTGTACTCTTGAATCCTGTGACGATCTCTGTAACTCATGCAGAGGCCAACGTTATAGGGACAAGTGAATAAGTGCACATGGTGGATGCCTTGGCGATTACAGGCGATGAAGGACGTAGTAGCTTGCGATAAGCTGCGGGGAGCTAGCAAACGAGCTTTGATCCGCAGATTTCCGAATGGGGAAACCCGGCCTTTTAGGTCATTGCATACTGAATACATAGGTATGCAAAGCGAACGCGGCGAACTGAAACATCTAAGTAGCTGCAGGAAAAGAAATCAACCGAGATTCCCAAAGTAGTGGCGAGCGAAATGGGATGAGCCTGTATGTGATAGTCGGACTGATAGTGGAAGCTTTTGGAAATGAGCGCCATAGTGGGTGATAGCCCCGTACACGAAATCAGACCGGTGGTACTAAGCATACGACAAGTAGGGCGGGACACGAGAAATCCTGTCTGAACATGGGGGGACCATCCTCCAAGGCTAAATACTCGTAATCGACCGATAGTGAACCAGTACCGTGAGGGAAAGGCGAAAAGAACCCCGGGAGGGGAGTGAAATAGATCCTGAAACCGTGTGCATACAAACAGTAGGAGCCTCTTCGTGGGGTGACTGCGTACCTTTTGTATAATGGGTCAGCGACTTACATTCAGTGGCAAGGTTAACCGAATAGGGGAGCCGTAGAGAAATCGAGTCCGAATAGGGCGACAGTCGCTGGGTGTAGACCCGAAACCAAGTGATCTACCCATGGCCAGGATGAAGGTGCGGTAACACGCCCTGGAGGTCCGAACCCACTAATGTTGAAAAATTAGGGGATGAGCTGTGGGTAGGGGTGAAAGGCTAAACAAACTTGGAAATAGCTGGTTCTCTCCGAAAACTATTTAGGTAGTGCCTCAAGTATCACCATCGGGGGTAGAGCACTGTTATGGCTAGGGGGTCATTGCGACTTACCAACCCATTGCAAACTCCGAATACCGATGAGTGCGAGCTTGGGAGACAGACATCGGGTGCTAACGTCCGGTGTCAAGAGGGAAACAACCCAGACCGCCAGCTAAGGTCCCAAAGATTGGCTAAGTGGAAAACGAAGTGGGAAGGCTAAAACAGTCAGGATGTTGGCTTAGAAGCAGCCACCATTTAAAGAAAGCGTAATAGCTCACTGATCGAGTCGTCCTGCGCGGAAGATGTAACGGGGCTAAGCCAGTCACCGAAGCTGCGGATATCCGTAAGGATATGGTAGGAGAGCGTTCTGTAAGCCTGCGAAGGTGTCTTGTAAAGGATGCTGGAGGTATCAGAAGTGCGAATGCTGACATGAGTAGCGATAATGCGGGTGAAAAGCCCGCACGCCGTAAGCCCAAGGTTTCCTGTTCAACGTTCATCGGAGCAGGGTGAGTCGGCCCCTAAGGCGAGGCAGAGATGCGTAGCTGATGGGAAGCAGGTTAATATTCCTGCACCGTCGTATGATGCGATGGGGGGACGGATCGCGGAAGGTTGTCTAGCTGTTGGAATAGCTAGTTTTTGACTCATAGAAGGTGCTTAGGCAAATCCGGGCACGTAATTCAAGGGGTCGAGACGAGTCGCCATGTGCGATGAAGCAATCGGAAGTGGTTCCAAGAAAAGCCTCTAAGCTTCAGTCATACGAGACCGTACCGCAAACCGACACAGGTGGGCGAGATGAGTATTCTAAGGCGCTTGAGAGAACTCGGGAGAAGGAACTCGGCAAATTGGTACCGTAACTTCGGGATAAGGTACGCCCTAGTAGTTTGACCACTTTACTGTGGAAGGATGAACGGGTTGCAATAAAATGGTGGCTGCGACTGTTTAATAAAAACACAGCACTCTGCAAACACGAAAGTGGACGTATAGGGTGTGACGCCTGCCCGGTGCTGGAAGATTAAATGATGGGGTGCAAGCTCTTGATTGAAGTCCCAGTAAACGGCGGCCGTAACTATAACGGTCCTAAGGTAGCGAAATTCCTTGTCGGGTAAGTTCCGACCTGCACGAATGGCGTAACGATGGCCACACTGTCTCCTCCCGAGACTCAGCGAAGTTGAAATGTTTGTGATGATGCAATCTACCCGCGGCTAGACGGAAAGACCCCATGAACCTTTACTGTAGCTTTGCATTGGACTTTGAATCAATCTGTGTAGGATAGGTGGGAGGCTTTGAAGTAGGGACGCCAGTCTCTATGGAGCCATCCTTGAAATACCACCCTGGTTCATTTGAGGTTCTAACCTTGGTCCGTTATCCGGATCGGGGACAGTGCATGGTAGGCAGTTTGACTGGGGCGGTCTCCTCCTAAAGTGTAACGGAGGAGTTCGAAGGTACGCTAGGTACGGTCGGACATCGTGCTAATAGTGCAATGGCATAAGCGTGCTTAACTGCGAGACCGACAAGTCGAGCAGGTACGAAAGTAGGACATAGTGATCCGGTGGTTCTGTATGGAAGGGCCATCGCTCAACGGATAAAAGGTACTCTGGGGATAACAGGCTGATTCCTCCCAAGAGTTCATATCGACGGGGGAGTTTGGCACCTCGATGTCGGCTCATCACATCCTGGGGCTGTAGCCGGTCCCAAGGGTATGGCTGTTCGCCATTTAAAGTGGTACGTGAGCTGGGTTTAAAACGTCGTGAGACAGTTTGGTCCCTATCTGCCGTGGGCGTTGGAAATTTGAAGGGGGCTGCTCCTAGTACGAGAGGACCGGAGTGGACGAACCTCTGGTGTACCGGTTGTCACGCCAGTGGCATTGCCGGGTAGCTAAGTTCGGAAGAGATAACCGCTGAAAGCATCTAAGCGGGAAACTTGCCTTGAGATGAGATTTCCCGGAGCCTTGAGCTCCTTGAAGGGTCGTTCGAGACCAGGACGTTGATAGGTCAGGTGTGGAAGTGCAGTAATGCATTAAGCTAACTGATACTAATTGCCCGTAAGGCTTGTCCCTATAACCTTGGTAGTCAAGGTTGTGACGAGTACAACTCGCTTGAATACAAGCTACAACCCAACATTACTTCTTCCAGATTCAGAGTGCCTACTTCGTAGGGTGGACGGGTTTCCCGTCCACGCGTTCAAGCAACGCCATTCGTACAAGTCATGCCTGATGACCATAGCAAGTCGGTCCCACCCCTTCCCATCCCGAACAGGACCGTGAAACGACTTTGCGCCGATGATAGTGCTGCAACCAGTGTGAAAGTAGGTTATCGTCAGGCTAGTTATAAGAAAAACCCCACCAGGTGATCCTGGTGGGGTTTTTTGCTTTGCAGCGCCTTACTCGAACCTGAAATTCACCCCCGCCATATACGTCGCCCCCGCATACGCATCGGTGTACACATTCGGCGTCCCATCCGCAAACTGCGCAAATCCCCCGGTCGTCGTCCCCGTATGAATCCGTCCAAGATTCCGCCCCTCGAGGAACAATTCGATATTCTCATTGACCCGATACCCGATTTTCGCATCGATGTACCGCGTCCCCAGTCGGAAGCTGGGCGCCCCAGGCGCATAGACCGGATTCCGAACAGTAGTCAGCCCCTGCGCCGGATAATTGTTGATAGCGGTCGAATTACACCCCGATATGCAACTGAACTTCTCGGCCACGAACTGCACCGCCACCCTGGCCGATAACTTGCCATCGTCATACCACAGCGACGCGTTCCAGGAATGGTGGGGGTCGGGCATGAACTATCGCAAGAAAGGCTTGAAACGTTTGCTCGACGGGATTGTCGAAGATGAGGTGGGACGCCTGGTCTTGACGCACAAGGATCGACTGCTGCGTTTTGGCGCGGAGCTGATATTCGCCCTGTGCCAGACAAGACAGGTCGAAGTAGTCATCATCAACCAGGGCGAAGACACCAATTTCGAAGAAGAGCTAGCCAGCGATGTGCTCGAGATCATCACCGTCGTCTCGGCCCGTCTCTATGGAAGCCGCAACCAGAAGCTGATCGATGGCGTGCGTGCAGCAGTCAAGGAGTCGCAATGTACCTAGCCCATCGCATCCGACTCGATCCGAATAACGTCCAGGCGACGTACCTGGCGCGTGCCGCTGGCACTGCACGTTTCGCCTACAACTGGGCTTTGGTCGAGTGGAGGCGGCAGTACGAGGCAAGCAAGGTCGACCCGGCGGTGGACAAGCCAAATGAGGCGGCATTGCGGCGCCAGCTCAACGCGATCAAGCGCAAGCAATTCCCCTGGATGCTAGAAGTGACCAAGAACGCACCGCAGATGGCGATCATGCAGTTGGGGCGAGCATTCGAGAATTTCTTCAAAGGGCGTGCCCGCTATCCCACCTTTCGCCGCAAGGGCCGTGACGATCGATTTACACTAAGCAATGACCAGTTCTGGGTCGAGGAGAAGCGCATCCACATTCCAATACTGGGATGGGTCCGCATGCACGAATCCCTGCGTTTCTTCGGGCGCATCGTCTCGGCTTCGATCAGCCGGATTGCCGATCACTGGTATGCGAGCATCACCGTTGACATCAAGGATCAGCTTCAACCGCCAGCCGAAACCCAAGGCGCGGTCGGAGTCGACCTCGGTGTCTCGGCGCTGGCCACACTGTCGACCAGTGAAGTGTTTAACGGGCCGAAAGCGTTGCGCACACGGCTCGCCCGTCTGCAACGCCTGGCGCGCGAGGTTTCACGCAAAGTCAAAGGATCGCGCAATCGTGCAAAGGCGAAAACCAAGCTTGCCCGGCTATATGCCAGGATCGCCGATCTGAGGCGCAATGGCCTGCATCAGTTGAGCACCTATATCACCCGCCATTTCCACACCATCGGTATCGAAGACCTGAACGTAAAGGGCATGCTCTCAAATCATTGCCTGGCCCGGGCGATCGCTGACATGGGATTTGGTGAGCTGCGCCGCCAGCTGCAATACAAGGCGACGCAACGCGGCGGTCAGGTCATCGTGGTGGATCGCTGGTACCCGAGCAGCAAGACATGCTCGTGCTGTGGCTACCGGATCGATGTGCTTCCACTGACGGTGCGCCATTGGCGTTGTCCTGACTGTGGCTCACTGCACGACAGGGACGTCAATGCGGCAATCAACCTGAAAAACATGGCGGTGAGTTCCACCGCATCGGCCTGTGGAGGGGCAGGCGCTGGCCTCGCGCGTTAAGTGCGAGGTGAAACCGGCCCCGGTGAAGCAGGAATTCAACAGCAAAGTTAACTATGAAGAACTTTGCGCAAGTTTGAAGGAACAGGGATGGTATCGCCAGCAGGAATCGAACCTGCATTTGAGTCTTAGGAGGACCCCGTACTATCCATTGTACGATGGCGACACGCGACGCGAATTGTACCAGCGGTTGCCATGGTCTGTCAGTTCGGCAACGCAACAGTCAGCTATTCGCCGTCCTCCACCCGCAGCTTGCGTTTCATGGTCGACAACAAGGCAATCATCTGAGCCTTGTCCTCTCCCGGCACGTCCGCCAGCATCTCCTCGATCCAGCGTTCATGCACCGCCGCCATCTCGGCAAACGCCTTTCGTCCCGCCTCCGTCAGCTTGACCGCCGACGCCCGCCGATCCTTCGCATCCTGCACCCGCATTACCAGTTCCTCGCGCTCCAGCTGGTCGGTAATCCCGGTGACATTGCCACCGGTGACCATCATGCGCCGGGACAGCTCGCCCATGCGCAGGCCGTCCGGATGCCGCTCCAGCTGCGCCATCAGGTCGAAGCGCGGCAAGGTGATCCCGAAGGTGGTGCGCAGGCGGCTGCGGATCTCGTTCTCGATCCGCGTCGTGCACGACAGCATGCGCAGCCACAGCCGCAGCGACTGGTGATGTTCGTCCGTCAGGCGGCTTTCCAGGTCCAGGTCGGCCGTACCATCGTCGGCAACCTCTTTGCGCCTGTCGTCATCCATGCAATTCCTCAAACCGCTTCAGTGCGTAATTTAAACCGCTGCAGTTTACCGGTTTCGGTGCGCGGCAGTTGTTCCTTGAATAGAATTGCGCGCGGGTATTTATACGGAGCAATCTGACCCTTCACGAATTCCTGCAGCTCGTGCGCCAATTCTTCGGTGCCCACGTGGCTGCCGCGCAACACGACGTGGGCCTCGACCACCTGCCCGCGCTCGGGGTCGCTCCGCCCCACCACCGCGCATTCGGCCACCGCCGGATGGTGCAGCAGCGCTTCTTCCACCTCGGCGCCGGCGATGTTGTAGCCGGCCGAGATGATCATGTCGTCGGTACGCGAACGGTAGTAAAAATAGCCGTCGTCGTCCATCTCGTAGGCGTCGCCGGTCAGGTTCCAGCCATCCTGGACATAGTCGTGCTGGCGCTCGTCGGCCAGGTAGCGGCAGCCGGTCGGCCCCTTCACCGCCAGCCGGCCGATCACGCCGGGCCCCACGCGCCGGCCCTGGGCATCGAGGATGCAGGCCTGGTAGCCCGGCACCGGCTTGCCGGTGGCGCCGGGGCGGACGTCGCCGTCCGCGCTCGCGATGAAGATGTGCAGCAGCTCGGTCGCGCCAATGCCGTCGATCATGGCCAGCCCGGTCGCCGCCTGCCAGGCCTCGCGCGTCGCCACCGGCAGCGCCTCGCCGGCCGACACGCTGGCGCGCAGGCTATCGAGACTGAACCGTCCTGCCTGCGCCGCCATCTGCCGGTAAAAGGTCGGCGCCGTGAAGCACACCGTGGCGCGGTGTTCCGCGATCGCGCCCAGCAGGGCTTCGGGCGAGAGCTTCTCGATCAGCACCCCGGCCGCCCCCACCCGCAGCGGGAACAGCAGCAGCCCGCCCAGGCCGAAGGTGAAGGCCAGCGGCGGCGTGCCGATGAAGACGTCGTCGGCGCGGGCGCGCAGGACGTGGCGCGGGAAGCAGTCGCAGATCGCCAGCACGTCGCGGTGGAAGTGCATGGTCCCTTTCGGCACGCCGGTGGTGCCCGAGGTGAAGCTGATCAGGCAGACGTCGTCGGCCGCCGTGTCGGCCGCCGCGAACGGCGCATCGTGGCGCGCCATGCGCTGTTCGAGGCAATCGGCGACCGGGGCGTCGAACACCAGCACCGGCACGGCCAGGCCCAGCGCCTCGACCTCGCCCACCAGGCCGCCGGCGCACAGCACCGCGTTGATGCGCGCCTTGTCGGCGATGGCGTCCAGTTCGCGCGCGCGCAGCAGCGGCATGGTCGGCACCGCGATGCAGCCGGCCTTGATCACGCCCAGGATGCAGGCCGCCATCGTCGGGCAGTTGGCGCCGCGCACCAGCACCCGGTTGCCGGTGGCCAGGCCCAGGTCGTGGCGCAGCACGTGGGCGATGCGGTCGACCCGCGCCAGGAGCTCGGCATAGCTCAGGCGCTCGCGCGCGCCGATCAGCGCCGTGCGCCCGCCCCAGCCGAGCTTGACGGCGCCGTCGAGCAGTGCGGCGACGCAGTTCAGGCGCGGCGGGTAATGCAGTTCGGGCAGGTCGAAGCGGAATTCGGGCCAGGCGTGCGGCGGCGGCAGGCTGGCGCGGGCAAAGCCATCCGTGTGGCCGGACGGGGACAGGGTTGCGAAGGTGGCGTCGTTCATGAAGAGTCCCGGCTGCGTGAAACAAGGCGACGAGAATAAGCGCTCAGGCAACAATCCACGGATACTTTAAATCTAAAGCAATCCATCGGCAAGCGGATTCGTGAGGCCGGCTTGCGCCCGCTCGCAAGGAATGCCCCTACCCGCTCAGCCACGCGCCGCGCGCTCGGCCTGGCGCGCCACCGCGGCGCTGGCGCTGGCCAGCGCCGCCGCCACTTCCTGCGGTGCCGACTGCGGGGCTGCGGCCGCTTGCGCCAGCGCCGCGGCGGCGCCGTACAGGCCCAGCGTCTTGCAGCCTTCGCGCAGGCGGTTCAGGCGCGCCCCCATGCCCTCGTCGCCGGGTGGCGGCTCGTGCATGGCCGCCTGCAGCTGGCGCGCCAGTCCGTCGAGATACAGGCGCAGGCGCGCCCCATCGATGCCGAGCCGGCGCGCGACCTCGTGCGGCGCCTCGTCAGGGGGTACTTCTTCGCTCTTTGCAGGAAACAGGCGCTCGAACTGGCTGCGCACGTCTTCCTGGCGGAACGGCTTGACGATGTAGCCGCTGGCGCCCAGGGCCGCCGCTTCGTCCAGCGTCGCGGCGTCGGACGCGGCCGAGACCAGCACGAAGGGCAGCGCGGCCGTCGCGGCATCCGCGCGCAGCCGCTGCAGCAGCTCCAGGCCCGACAGGTGCGGCATGCGCAGGTCGCAGAACACAATGTCGGGCCGCAGGCCGGCCTCCAGCTGGCGCCAGGCGTCGGCGCCGTCTTCCGCTTCCAGGATCGCATGGTTGCCGCAGCTGTCGACCAGATGCATCAGCATCATGCGCGCCACGATGTCGTCGTCCACTACCAGCACCTTCATTCGCTCTCCGCCTGATCGGTCAAGACCTGCATTATAGGCATCAGCGCGGCGCGAAGACATCGAGCAGCGCATGCAGCTGCGGCAGGCCGGCGCGCAGGCGCGCATGGTCGCCGGCGTCGGCCGCCGCTTCCAGTTCGCCGCACAGCATCTCCAGGCCTGGCTCCGCCAGGTGGCCGGCGCTGCCGCGCAGGCCGTGCAGGATGCGCCCGGCGGCGTCCAGGTCGTCCGATGCGACGGCCGCCGACAGCTCGCGGCGGCGGCGCGGCAGGTCGGCGCAGAAGGCGGCGCGCAGGCGCACCGCCAGCGCCTCCCCATGCCCATGCGCGGCCGCCGCCGGTTCAGCAGGCGCCGCCGCTTCCGCCTTGCGCACGGCCGCCGGTTCGTCGAAGGTCACCTCGAACATCGCGTCCAGCGCCGCCATCGCCTGCGCACGGCTGTCCTGCGTCCCTTGCGCCGGCATCGGGTCGAGCGCCACGCCGCGCTGCAGCTGGCGCTCGATCGCGCGCGCCAGCTGGGCGTGCAGCGCCGCCTCGTCGATCGGCTTGGTCAGGAAGGCGTCCATGCCGCAGGCCAGGTAGCGCGTGCGGTCCTCGTCGGTGGCGTTGGCGGTGAGCGCCACGATCATCAGGTGCGGATCGATCACTGGCGCATCCTGCGGCCCGCCGGCGCGGATCAGGCGGGTGGCGCTGGCGCCGTCCATCTCGGGCATGCGGCCATCCATCAGCACCAGGTCGTAGCGCCGGCGGGCGCAGGCAGTCACCGCTTCCAGGCCATTGTCGACGATGTCGATCTCGTGGCCCATCTCCTCGACCATCAGGCGCGCGATGATCTGGTTGGTGGGGAAGTCCTCGGCGCACAGGATGCGCAGGCGATGGCTGTGCGGCGCGCGCGGCGCGAGCTCCACGCGGGCCGGCTCGACGCCGTCCGGCAGCGGCAGCAGCACGCTGAACACGCTGCCCTTGCCTTCCTGGCTGTTGACGCCGATGGTGCCCCCCATCAGCTCCACCAGCTGGCGGCAAATCGCCAGTCCCAGGCCGGTGCCGCCGTAGCGGCGCGTGGTGGTGGTGTCGGCCTGCTCGAACTTCTGGAACAGGCGCGGCAGCGCATCGGCCGGGATGCCGATGCCGGTGTCGCGCACCGTGAAGCGGATCATGTGCATGCCCGGCGGGCGGTCCTGGTCGTCCGGCCGGCATTCGACCTGCACCGTCACGCTGCCCGACCGGGTGAACTTGAAGGCATTCCCGATCAGGTTCACCAGCACCTGGCGCACGCGGGTCGGGTCGCCTACCAAAAAGCGCGGCACGTCGTCGTCGACCTGGACCGAGAAATCCAGGCTGTGGCCCGCGGCCTGCTCCTGGAACAGGCTGGCCACATTGTTCATCTTCTCGTGCAGGTCGAAGTCGATGCGCTCGACGGTCAGCTTGCCGGCCTCGATCTTCGAGAAGTCGAGCAGGTCGTTGATGATCGCCAGCAGCGCCTCGGCATTGGCCTGGCCGCGCAGGATCTGCTCGCGGGTGTTGTCCCTCAGCGCCGCGTCGCGCAGCGCGAAGCCCAGCATGCCGATCACGCCGGCCAGCGGGGTGCGCATCTCGTGGCTCATATTGGCCAGGAACTCGGACTTCTGGCGCGTCGCGTCCTCCGCGCGCTCCTTGGCCTGGCGCAGGACTTCCTCGTTCTCCTGCAGCGCGCGGTAGGCGCGCGCCAGTTCGTTGCTCTGGTGGCGTCCGCGCCGCTCCTGCTCGCGCAATTCCTGCGTCTGCTGCTCGAGCATGCGGTTCTGCTGCTCCACCTGCTCGGTGCGCGCGCTCACCTGGTGTTCCAGCCGCTCCTTGTGGCGGCGCAGGCTGGACAGCCGCACGCGCAGGCCCACGTAGATGGCGCTGCACACCGCCAGGATCATGCCGATCCGGGCCCACGGCGTGCCCCACGGCGGCGGCTCGATGGTCAGCGCCAGCGCCGCCACGTCCTCGCTCCAGACGTCGTCCTTGTTGGCCGCGCGCACCCGGAACACATAGGTCCCGGGATCGAGGTTGGTGTAGGTGGCGAAGCGCTGGTCGGCGCCGGCATTCACCCAGCCCTTGTCGAAGCCATCGAGCCGGTAGGCGAACTTGTTGCGCTCGGGTGCGGCGAAGTGCAGCGCGGCGAATTCGAGGGTCAGCACGGCGGCGTCGGCCGGCAGGGTCACGGCGCTGGCGTTCTCGATCGGTCCCGGCAACAGGCCGGGGAAGGCCTGCTCGACGGGCCGGTTGTAGATCTGCAGGCCGGTGATCACGGGGCGCGGCGCGATGCGGTTGTCGCGGATCGCGCGCGGGTCGAAGGCGGTGATGCCGTTGAAGCCGCCGAAATACAGGGTCCCATCGGCGGTGCGCAGCACCGAGGCGTCGAAGAAGGCGCCCTCGGTGATGCCGTCGGCCGCAGTGTAGCTGCGCCAGCGACCGCTGGCCGGGTCGAAGCTCGAGATGCCGCTCGAGGTGCTGGCCCAGATGCGGCCATCCTGGTCTTCCACGATCGCCGCCACCGAATCGTCGACCAGGCCGTCTTGCGTGGTGTAGCGGGTGAAGCTGAGCGCGCCGTCGCGTCCCGTCACCATCCGGTTCAGGCCCACCGCGGTGCCGATCCAGATGTCGCCGCGGCTGTCTTCCATCAGGTGGTGCACCTCGTCGTGGCTGATGCTGTTGGGGTCGTAGGGATCGTGCCTGAAGTGGCGGAACCTGCCGCTGGCGCGGTCGAGCAGGTCGAGGCCGGCGAAGGTGCCGACCCAGAAGCGGCCGTGCCGGTCTTCGAGCATCGGCCGCGCGATGTCGTCCGACAGGCTGGTGAATTTCGATGGATCGTGGCGGTAGCTGGTGACGGCGCGCGTGACCGGGTCGAGCCGGTGCATGCCGCCGCGGGTCGTGATCCAGATGGCGCCGGCGCGGTCGAGCAGCATCGAGCGCACGTTGTTGGCGTCGGCGTCGCCCGGCAGCACCTGGCGCTGGAAGCGGCGCGTGGCCCGATCGAAGGAGGTGATGCCGGAGCGGCTGCCGATCCACAGCAGGCCGGCGCCATCGCGCACGATGGCCGCCGCCGGCACGTCGATCAGGCTGTTGGGGTCGTCCTTGCGGTATCGGAATACCTCGGCCTTGCCGGTACGCGGATCGAAGTGATGCAAGGCGGTGGCCGAGCCGACCCACAGCCGCTGCCCGTCTTCCAGCAGCGCGCGTACCTTGTTGTCGGCCAGTGAATTTTCCACGCCCGGCCGCGCATTGAGGCGCGCGAAGCCGCCGCTGCCCAGGTCCACGCGCGAAACGCCGCCATACCAGGTGCCGGCCCAGAAGGTGCCGACCCGGTCGCGGTACAGGGCCGAGACGTAGTTGTCGACCAGGCTGTGGCGGTCGGTCACGACGTTGCGGAAAGCGTCGAAGCGCTCGCCCCCGGCGCGCCAGCGCAGCAGGCCGTCGTCGTGGGTGCCGACCCAGACGGTGGCATCGGGATCCTGGTACAGCGTGGTGATCCACGATTCTCCGATGCCGTCGGCGGGCCCGAAGCGGCGCAGCTTCCCTGCCTCCGGACCGCGCAGCTCGCGCCGCTCCAGCCCGCCGAAGCGGCCGATCCAGAGCCGCTGGCCGGCATCGACCAGCAGCGCGTGCACCGGCCGCGAACGCTGGTCCAGCGTCGACGGGTGGTGCTCGATCGTCCGGCGGTCGGGGGCCAGGCTGTCCAGGCCGGCCGAGGTGCCGATCCACAGCCGCTTGTCGGCGTCGAGCGCCAGCGCCAGGATACCGTCGTCGCGTAGCGTGCGCTCGTCGTTGGACACGTGGTGCCAGACCGTGAACTTGCCGGTCTCGAGATCGAAATGCTGCAGGCCGTCGGCGGTGCCGATCCACAGCCCGTCCTGGCCGTCGCCGATCATGGCCTTGATCTGGCGATTGCCGGTGCCGCGCCGGGTCGGCTCGTGCGGCGCGTACAGGGTAAAGCTGCGGGTGGCCGGATCGTAGCGATTCAGTCCGCCGTCGGTGCCCAGCCACATGCGGCCGTGGCGGTCCAGGTGCAGCACCCGCACCCAGTTGCTGGACAGGCTGCGCGGGTTGCCGACCTCGCTGCGGTAGTGCACGAAGCGGTTGCCGTCGTAGCGCGACAGGCCGGACTGGGTGCCGAACCACATGAAGCCGTCGCGGTCCTGGACGATCGACAGGACCGATTCCTGGGCCAGGCCCTGTTGCACCGACAGGTGCTCGAAGCGCAGGGTCGGCTCGGGCGCGGCCGCGCGCAGCGGCGCCGCTGCCGCCAGCATGAGCAGCGAAAAGAGTGCCGTCAGGGAGACGAAGAAGAACCGGCGCAGCATGGTCATGAGGTGCGAACTCCGGCGCGCGCATCGGCGACGCGCCTTCCCGCCCCCGTCAGGATCGATCCGGTTTTCTGTTTGCTATCCACGGCGACAGAGTAGCAAACTCTGATTGTCTTGAGGCAAATATGGGGCGGGAATCGCGACAAATTGTCTTGATTTGTCGCTTCCCCGTCCCACTTCAGTCTCCTTTGGCAATACCTTCGCGGCGCGGGTCGGCGCCGCCGAACCACATCGGCACCCCATGCACCCGGATCCGCTCGATGCCGTGCAGGCCAGAGGTCTGGTCGCTTACCCGGATCGCATGGCCGCGCGCGCGCAGCAGGTCTTGCGTGGCTTGCGGGAAGCGTCCACGTTCCAGCTCGGTAGGACCGTTGCGGCTGCCGAAATTGGGCAGCGCGATCGCCTGCTGCACGTTCAGGCCCCAGTCCAGCGTCCCGACCAGCACCTTGGCCACATAGTTGATGATCGCCGGGCCGCCCGGCGAGCCGACGGTGAGCACCAGCTTGCCGCTATCCTTCTCGAACACGATGGTCGGCGACATGGCGCTGCGCGGCCGTTTATTGGCTTCGACCCGGTTCGCCACCGGGCCGTCGGCGTCACGCGCGCTGAACGAAAAATCGGTCAGCTGGTTGTTGAGCATGAAGCCGTCGACCATCTGGCGCGAACCGAAGGCGTCTTCGATGGTGGTCGTCATCGCCAGGCCGCGGCCCTCGGCGTCGACCACCGACAGGTGCGAGGTCGACGGGGTCTCGATGGCATTGTCCGTGCCCCAGGCGACTCCCATGCCCGGCGGCGTGCCGGCCCTGGCCTCGCCCATCGAACGGGCGCCAACCAGGCCGGCGCGCTGTTTCAGGTAGCCCTTATCGATCAGGCTCGGGATGCCGCGGCCCGGCAGCGGCACGAAGTCGGCGTCGGCCGCGTAGCGGTTGCGGTCGGCGTAGGCCAGGCGTCCCACTTCGGAGAACACGTGCACGGCTTCGGCTCCCGGCACGCCGTCTTTTGGCGTCAGCGCCTTCATGTCGAAGGTCTCGAACATGCCCAGCATCTGGGCCACGGCGATCCCGCCCGACGACGGCGGCGGCATGCCGCACACGGTGTACTGGCGATAATCGCTGCACACGGGCGTGCGCACCTTGGGCCGGTAGTCGGCGATGTCCTTGGCCGTCAACAGGCCGGGATTGGTCGGGTGCCGCGCGACTTTTTCCGCGATGTCGCGCGCGATGCGGCCGGTATAGAACACGTCGGCGCCGCCGTCGGCGATCTCGCGCAGCGTCCTGGCCAGCGCCGGGTTCTTCAGCACATGGCCTACCGGCCACGCCTGGCCATTCTTGTCGTAGAAGTAAGCCACGGCCACCGGATCCTTGCGCAGGTGGGTCTCTCCGGCCAGCATCTTGTGCATGCGCGGGCTGACCGCGAAGCCCTGCTCCGACAGCCGGATCGCCGGCTCGAACAAGGCCTTCCAGGGCAGCTTGCCATGCTGGCGGTGGGCCAGTTCGAGCATGCGCAGCACGCCCGGGGCGCCGACCGAGCGGCCGCCGACCACGCCTTCGGTGCGCGACAGCGGCGTGCCGTCCGGGCGTTCGAACAGGTGCTCGTCGGCCCTGGACGGCGCGGTCTCGCGGCCGTCGAAGGCCTGGGTAGTCTTGCCGTCGTAGTGGACCATGAAGGCGCCGCCGCCGATGCCCGACGATTGCGGCTCGACCAGGGTCAGCACCAGCTGGGTGGCGATCGCCGCGTCGATCGCGCTGCCGCCGCGGCGCAGGATCTGGTAGCCGGCGTCCACCGCCAGCGGATTGGCCGCGGCCACCATGTATTTCTGCGCCGGCCAGCCGGTTTTTTCGGCATAGCCGCTGGCCGCTTCGGGCGCGGCCTGCAGTGAATCCTGGGCCAGGACGGGATGGGTAAGGACTCCGGCCAGGACCAGGCCGAGTGCAAGCGTGCTAAGTTGTTTCAAACGATTCTCCCAAAAGCAAACGGGCGCGCCGCCGCACGACAGCGGCAACGCGCCCGACATCGGGACATGCTACCTCATGTCACGCCGGCTTGCTTTCAGGACAAGAATTTTACTTCGGCTGCATGCGAATCGCGCCGTCCAGGCGGATCGTCTCGCCGTTGAGCATCACGTTCTCGATGATGGCCTTGGCCAGGTGGGCATATTCCTTCGGCATGCCCAGGCGCGGCGGGAACGGCACCATCTTGCCCAGCGAATCGCGCACCTCTTGCGGCATATTCATCAGCATCGGGGTCTCGAAGATGCCCGGCGCGATGGTCATCACGCGGATGCCGTTGCGCGCCAGGTCGCGCGCCATCGGCAGGGTCAGGCCGGCCACGGCCGCCTTCGATGAGCCATAAGCGGCTTGCCCCATCTGGCCGTCGTAGGCCGCGACCGAGGCGGTGTTGATGATGATGCCGCGCTCGCCGTGTTCGGCTTCTTCGGTCTTGCCCATGGCCTCGGCCGCCAGGCGCGCCATATTGAAGGTGCCCACCAGGTTGATGTTCACGGCGCGCTGGAACACGTCCAGCGGGTGCGGACCGTCCTTGCCGACGGTCTTGACGGCCGGCGCCACGCCGGCGCAGTTGACCAGGCCGCGCAGGGTACCCAGCGCCACGGCGGCGTCGACGGCGGCCTTGCCGTCCGCTTCCTGGGTGACGTCGCAGCGGACGAACTGGCCGCCAAGTTCAGCCGCCAGCGCGCGGCCGGCCTCTTCCTGGACGTCGGCGATCACGACTTTCGCGCCGCCCTCCGCCAGCATGCGCGCGGTGGCCGCGCCCAGGCCCGAGGCGCCGCCGGTGACGATGAAGACGTTGTTCTGGATGTGCATGGTGATGTCCCTTTGTAAAAGTTCTGGTGCTGCCTATTAACGTTTACGTTAACGTCAATCAGTATTGTAGCGAACTTTTATACGAAACCACCATGTCGCCGCTCAGGCTTTCAGAAGCATTGCATCGTGTTGCCGGTGCGGTTGCACAGGCGGCCTTCGCTGTTGACGCTGGCATTGCCGACCTGGCCGGCCGTGGTGGCGCCGCTGGAGTCGGTGCAGGTGGCGCCGGTGCAGGCGCTGACCGGACGCGAGGTCGGGCCGACCGGGGCCGGCACAACGGTCGATGTCGGTGTCGGCGTGATGCGCGCGCTCGGCGGCACCGCCTGGCTGTCCTGCGGACGCGGCATCGGCGACGGCTGCGGACGCACGTTCTGCGGCTCCGGGTGGGTGGCGGGATCGATGTCCTTCAGGCGCGATGGTTCCTGGCGCCCGGTCGATTTCTCAGCCTCGGTCATGGGACGCATGTCGATCGTCGGCGCCGGGGTCGAGGTCTGCTGACCATCGAGCGATGGTCGATAGGTCGCGCCGGTGGCCGGTTGGCCCTGGGTGGTGCCGGTGGTCTGGGCGCCGGCGCCGATCGCAGTGGCTGCGAGCAGGACGGCAAGAATGGCTTTCGACTTGTACATGATAGACCTCTCTCCGTTTTTAATCGATCGATGACCTATTATCGTCTTGATAACCCTGCGCACGGCACGCGAGAAACAATTTCTCACACAATGCATTGAAACCAATCGATACACGCGAACAGGTTGAAAAAATTTGCTTGCCCGATCGCGGTCAATCTATCGACAAGGCTCATTGCATGGTGTCAATATTGCCGAATAGCACTCCCCTCCACTTCCGACCCGAGCCAACGATGAACACGTCCGCCGCCAGCACGCATGATGCGACCGTCCAGTCCTTCTACCTGGCCTTCTATGGCCGCCCCGCCGATCCTGCCGGCCTTGCGTTCTGGTCGCAGCAGGTCGAGGCCGCGGGCGGGCGACTGGTCGACGTCACCGCCGCTTTCGCGCGCTCCGAGGAAGCCCTGGTCCGCTTCGGCGAGGCGCCGCTTGCTGCGCGCATCGCCGACATCTACCAGGCCATGTTCAGCCGGGCGCCGGATGCGGATGGGCTGCAGTACTGGATCGACGTCGTCGGCCAGGGACACGCTTCGCTGGCCGACGTCTCGATCGCCATCCTGCAGGGCGCCCAGGGCAGCGACCTGGCCCTGGCCACGCTGCGCCTGGAGGCGGCAACGCTATTCACGGCGCGGGTCGAGGCCACCGGCAGCGATTACCAGGGTTTCGCCGCGATCGAGGCCGGACGGGTGATGCTGCGCGCCGTCACCCCGGGCGCCGACGCGGACGACCTGGCTGCGCTGGTGGCGTCGGCGCTGGCCTTCGCCGACGTGGTCAGCGACCATCCGGCCGTGATGGAGGCGCTGGCGCCGAAGGATCCCGTGCTCGCGCTGTTCGACGGCGGCCGGGGCGCTGCCGACCCGGCGCTGATGGCCGAAGCCCTGGGCGCCGTCGCCCAGGCGGCGGCCCACGAGCCGGCCGCCATGCGCAAGCTGCTGCGCGAAGGCGGCATGGCCGAATTGCTGGACGAACTAACGGCCGGCTTCGGCCTGCAGGCGCTGATCGACATGGTCAAGACCGACGGCCTGGCCAGCCTGGTCAGGCTGGCCTTCCCGCCCCCGGCGCCACCGCTTCCTCCCGTCCCGGAGCCGGAGCCTGAACCTGAGCCTGAACCCGAACCACCCACCCTGACCGCCGTCACCTACGGCACGAACGACGGCCACCTGGCCATCGGGGAGGCGATCACCTTCAACCTGGTGTTCGACAAGAACGTGAGCGCCATCCCCGGCACCAATCTGGCGCTGAACAACTTCGGCAGCGCCAGCTACCAGGGCGGCAACGGCAGCAATACCCTCGTCTTCCGCTACGTGGTGCAGGCGGGTGAGAGCATCGGCGACCTGGCGCTGGCCGCCAGCGGCGCGCTGGTTGGCGGCATCGTCGATGCCGACGGCCTGGCCCTGCCCGCAGCCAGCCTCGATGGCATCGATCCGGCCGGCGTGGTGATCGTCGACGGCGTCCAGACCACCGTCTCGATCTCGGCCGGCGTGGATGGCTTGCGCGTCACCGCCACCAGACCCGGCGACGTGCTGATCGAGGATGAGAACGGCACTCCCTTCCTGGTCCATGCGGGCAACGGCGCCGACCCGGTCGACACCGTGATCGGACCGCTGTCCGAGGGCGGCGTGACGGGCACCGTGCTCGTGCGTTCGCCAAGCGGGAACGTCGGCAGCGATCCGAACGGCATCGTGGTCGCGATCGGCTCGGGCGTCGGCCAGGACCTGGTCGGCCAGTACGTCTGGGGGCATGGCGGCGACGACGTCATCGACGGCACGGCCGGCGCCGACAGGCTGTTCGGCGGCGACGGCAACGACACGATCCGGGCCGGCGCCGGGGCCGACGTCGTGTATGGCGGGCGCGGTGGCGACACCATCGACCTGGGCGCGGACAACGACGTCGACCGCCTGGTCTATGGCGCCGACGAGTTCGACGCCGGCCGGCCCCGCTTCCAGGACGGCGACACGATCGCCCACATCGACAAGGTCGACCATCTCGGCGTCGGCGACATCATCGACCTGGGCCGCCCGTTCGGCGGGGCGCCGATATCGCGCGACACCTATCTGAGCGGCCTGGATGACAATGAATATGCGCTGGTGCGCGGCTCGGCGAGCGGCGGGCGCTTCGTGCAGGGCGATAGCGCCGCGGACGACGACTTCATGCTGCAATGGAGTACCAACGGCGTGGTGGGCAGCACGATCCTGCGCGACGTCGGCAGCCGGGTCAATTTCACCATCGATCGCGCTGCCGGGATCCTGACCCTGGTCGCGCCAACGCCCGCAATGTCACTGGTAAGCTCGATCTCGTATTCATCGCTGCTCGGGGACGTCATCACAGCGACCTTCGAATCCTTGCCCGACCCGGTCACGCACACCCCCGGCAGCGAGACCGGCCTGGCCAACCCCAACGGTTTCTCCTTGTTGAACTACCGGGAATTTGCCCCGCTGCCGACCGACCCGGGCCACGTCGCCGTTCCCGGATTCGGCCTGCGCGACAATGTCCTCTCGCTCAACGGGCCGCTCGCCTCGAACCTGTACTCGATGTTCTGGACCAACGACACCTTCGACACCACGGCGGGCTACCTCGCGACCGGCCAGGTCTTTTTTGCAGGCGGCCATAATAACGGCTTCGACAACGACGGTTTCGCGGTCGTCGCCATGCGCACGATGTCCGGCAACACGACCCTCACCGACGCGGTCCCGTGGGCCATTTTCGGCCACGCCTCCGGCACGGCGCGCCTCGCCACGGGAAGCGGCAACGACGTCGTGCTGAGCAAGGGCGGGGCGCTGACGGTCGTCTACGCCGGCATCGATGCCGGCGCCGAAGACCTGATCCTGGATTTCGACCCAAGCAAGGATCATATCGGGCTCGCCGGCGACCTGCGCGCCGCGGTTGACGACGACGGCAACGGTCTCGACTGGATGGGCGGCAGCGGCGGGCAACTGGTGGTGGGCGCCGGCGTGGAAGCGGTGGAGGTGACGCTGAACGGTCCCGCTGCCGTCGTCTCGAGCGCGCCGTCGCTGCTGCAGCAGACGCTGGGCACGCTCAACGGCGCGCTCGACGTCAGCCAGCTGGCGCGCGGAGACGACATCCTGATCCTGGCCAGGCACGCCGGGCACACCGGCAGCGCCGCCCTGCTCTACTACCGCGCGGAGGACGACAATGGCGTCATCGACGCCGACGAGATTACCTTCATTGCCACCTTCAATGGCGGCGCGCCGTTCACGGGAGACATCCAGCTGGTGGGGATGCCGGCGCCGTGATGGCGCAGACGCTTTACGTCGGCCCAAAAACCGTCGTTCCCGCGGAGGCGGGAACCTAAGTTTGCGAGCGTATCGATGACGCTTGAAAACTTGGGTTCCCGCCTGCGCGGGAACGACGGGGTGAAGCTGATTGGATCGATTATTCGGACAGCGCCGCAAAGGCGTTGTCACGCACCTGCTCGACCGGGCCGACGCCCGAGATCTTGCGGTATTTCGGCGCGCCCGGCAGGCCCGATTCGGCCCACTTGCCGTAGTAGCCCAGCAGCACTTCGGTCTGGTTGTGGTAGACCTCCAGGCGCTTCGACACGGTCTCGGCCTTGTCGTCGTCGCGCTGGATCAGCGGCTCGCCGCTGACGTCGTCGACGCCTTCGACCTTCGGCGGGTTGAACTTGACGTGGTACACGCGGCCCGAGGCTGGGTGCGAGCGGCGGCCGGTCATGCGGTCGAGGATCATTTCGTCAGGCACGTCGATTTCGAGCACGTAGTCGATGGTGACGCCGCTGTCCTTCATCGCCTCGGCCTGGGCGATGGTGCGCGGGAAGCCGTCGAACAGATAGCCGTTGGCGCAGTCCGCATCCTTCAGGCGCTCCTTGACCAGGCCGATGATGATGTCGTCCGACACCAGTTGGCCGGCATCCATCACCTTTTTCGCAGCCAGGCCGAGTTCAGTGCCCGCCTTGATCGCGGCGCGCAGCATGTCGCCGGTCGAGATTTGCGGGATGTTGAACTTTTCCTTGATGAAATTTGCCTGGGTGCCCTTACCGGCACCGGGTGCTCCTAACAGAATGAGACGCATGAGTTTCCTGAGATTCTAGAAAATAATGAAAATTGCTGTGGATTGTATAAATTATGTTTGATGTTGCCAAGCCTTCTTGACACGGAAGTTACCACAAAAGTTGGCTTTCAAGCCAGTTTTGGGGCCCAGCGGCCAGGATTATTGATCCCGCGCAGACGGCCCCATCACTCTTCCGCGCTTACATCAAGACGGGTAATGCAGGCGTACCCTCGCCAGGTCGTCCGGCGTATCCACGCCGCCGGGTGGCGCATCTTGCGTGACATGCACGGCGATCGGATAGCCATGCCACAGCACGCGCAGCTGTTCGAGCGCCTCGATCGACTCGAGCGGCGATACGTCCAGCTTCGGATAGGCTTGCAGGAAGGCGTTGCTATAGGCGTAGAGGCCGACGTGGCGCAGCGGCGCATAGCCCAGCGGCAGCGAGTCCTGGGTGGCCGCGAAGGCGTCGCGGTGCCATGGGATGGTGGCGCGCGAGAAGTACAGCGCGCGGCCGAGCTTGTCGAGCACCACCTTGACGATGTTTGGATTGAAGACCTCGGCGGGGTCCAGGATCGGATGCGCGCAGGTGGCCATCGGCGTATTGGCGTCGATGCGGGCGGCGCAGGCCGCGAGCAGCGCCGGATCGATCAGCGGCTCGTCGCCCTGCAGGTTGACCACGACTTCGTGCGCGCCCAGGCCCAGCACCTGCGCCACTTCGGCGATGCGGTCGGTGCCGGACGGGTGGTCGGCGCGGGTGAGCACGGCGGAGACGCCGTGGGCGGCGCAGGCGGTGGCGATGTCTTCATGGTCGGTGGCGACGATGATGCGGGCCGCGCCGGATTCGCGCGCGCGTTCGGCCACGCGCACTACCATGGGTTTACCGCCCAGGTCGGCCAGCGGCTTGTTCGGCAGGCGGGTCGACGCCAGCCGCGCCGGGATGATGACGGTAAAGCTCATGTCGTTCAGCCCGTCCTGCTCAGGCGGGTTCGATCTTGCGCGCCTGGTCGGCCCACATGATCGGGATGCCGTCGCGGATCGGGTACGCAAGGCGGTCGGCGCGGCAGGTCAGTTCCTGCGCCTTTTTGTCGAGTTCAAGCGGACCCTTGCACAACGGGCAGACCAGGATATCAAGCAAGCGAGCGTCCACGACATTTCTCCACGATTTGTTCGGCCAGGCGCAAGTCGAGCTGCGCCGTGACCGGCACGACCCACAGGCGTGGATCGTTCTTCAGATGATCAATTTGCCGACATTTTACTGCATCCTTCTCGGTGATCAGGATGACATCGGCATCGACCCCGGCAAACGGGTCGTCGAGAAAGTCGTGGTGGTCGGGCAAAGGCAGCTCGCCGACCGTCAGGCCGGCCGCGCGCAGCATGGCGAAGAAGCGGCCCGGATTGCCGATGCCGGCGGCCGCCACGATGCGTTTATCGCTTAATTGCGCCAGCGGCACCCGCTCGCCGCCCCGCAGCGGCTCGGCAAATTCACCGGCCAGGTGCATACGCCACGGTTGCCCACCGACCGCCTGGGCCAGGCCAGGGGTGATCTCGGGCGCGTTCACCACCGTGAAATCGCGCCGGCGCGACGGCGGTTCGCGCAAGGGACCGGCCGGCAGCAGCCAGCCATTGCCGACGCCGCGGCCGTCGAACAGGACGATCTCGACGTCGCGCGCCAGCGCATAGTGCTGCAGGCCGTCGTCGGCGATCAGAACATCTACCTCGGGATGCGCCTGCAGCAGCGCTCGTCCTGCTTGCACGCGGCGGCGGCCGACCACGACCGGGCACCCGGCGCGGGCCGCGATCAAGAGCGGCTCGTCGCCCACGGCGCGCGGATCGGACTGTGGGGTGACTTCGAGCGCGGCGCCTTCCTGGCCGCCGTGACCACGCGAGATCACACCGGGATTGAAGCCGGCCGCGCGCAGGCTCTCGGCCAGCCAGATCGTCAGCGGCGTCTTGCCGGTGCCGCCGATGAAGATATTGCCAACCACGATCACCGGCACCGGCAGGCGCTCGGCGCGCTTGACGCCGGTGCGGAACAGCAGCCGGCGCACGCCGGCGAGCAGGCGAAACAGCAGCGCCAGCGGCAGCAACGCCCAGGCAAGCAGCCCGCGCCGGAGCCAGGCGCGGGTCAGGGTCGATTCGAGTTGGGAAGCCATGCGGGAAGAAAAGCGGCGCGCAGCGTGCGCGCCGTATGGATTATTTGGCGGCGCCGGTCTGGGCCGCGAAGGTCAGCTTGTCGTAGCCGGCCACGCGCGCCGCTTCCAGCACATTGATCACCATCTGGTGCATCGCGAACTGGTCGGCGTTGACGATGATCACCGGGCTGGCCACGACCTGGCCCTCTGGCGTGCGCGCGGCGTTCTTCATGTCCTGGGCCAGGCCGGCCACGCTGGTGAAGGCCACCGGCGTGTTATTGACCGTGTAGTTGCCCTTGGCGTCGACCGTCACATTGATCTCGAACGGCTTTTCCGCCTGCTTCTCGGCCTCGGCGGTCGGCAGCGTGATCTGCAGCTCGGTGAACTTGCTGTAGGTGGTCGAGACCATCAGGAAGATCAGGACCACCAGCAGCACGTCGATGAACGGGATCAGGTTGATCTCCGGCTCTTCGCGCTTGCGGCCGCGGCGAAAGTCCATCATTTGCGGGCACCGTGGACGACGTCGACCAGTTTCACCGCCTGCAGTTCCATCTCGACGATATAGGTGTCGACCAGGTTGCGGAAGTGGCGGTAGAAGACCAGGGCCGGCATCGCGATCGCCAGACCGAAGCCGGTGTTGTACAGCGCCACCGAGATGCCGTGCGCCAGCTGGGCCGGGTTATTGCCGCCGGTCGGGCTCGAGGCGCCGAAGATCTCGATCATGCCGACCACCGTGCCGAACAGGCCCATCAGCGGCGCCAGCGAGGCGATGGTGCCGAGCGTGGTGAGGAAGCGTTCCAGGTTCTGGGCCACGCCGCGGCCGGCCTCCTCGATCGACTCCTTCATCACGTCGCGCGGGGCGTCGACGTTGCGCAGCGCCGCGGCCAGCACCGTGCCGAGAGGCGAATTCTGTTCCAGCTTGTCCACCACATCGGGCGTCACCTTGCCGCTGCGGTAGACACGGATGACTTCATCGAGCAGGTTGCGGGGCAGGATCTTCTCGCGGCGCAGGGTGATCAGGCGTTCGACGATGAGGGCGACGGCAACGATCGACGCGACCAGCAGGAACCAGATAGGCCAGCCTGCGGCTTGAAAAATGGCGAGCAAGAGATACTCCTGAGAGGAAAAAGGTCAATTCGGCAATGTAGCAAGTTGGCAGCGAAGCGGCAAGTAGAGTTCTTCACAACTTCTGTGGATAAAATTGTGTGCAATGACCGCGAGGTGGGACAAGTACCTTGATTTGTAAGGGCTTTCTGCGCCTGCGCAAGAAAATGGCAGTCTCATGACTTGGCTCAACCGGGCTCCGGCTTAATAAGTTGCTCACTAGCACGATGTAGTTGCGAACAAATTCTGTGGACAAAATTGTGCGCAAGGGTAGCCGGACTGAGCTAAGTAACTGATTCCAGACGATTTAATTGCTAAGCCTAAATTGCGAGCAGCAAAACCCAGCTGTACTTCGCCTGCGATTGCCTCAGGTTCCGCACACTTTTTGTGGACAAAAGTGTGAGCAATGAGCACTTTATGACAGTAAGCCTTTGATTTACCTCAATAAAATATCACTGCCCAAAATATTAGCATACGGCATTTTTTGCCAACAAAAAGTGACTGGATGGCGGTTTCTGCCTCGATTGTTTGGCCCGCGAAGCAGCGGTGCATACATTATTCGCCATGTGCACAATTTTTGTGGATAAGAATGTGAGGAAGCTTGAACTTTACTACCTAAGTAATTGATTTTATTGAGAATAGCTCGACTTGCCTCAAAAGCGGGCAGCGTCGAATGCGCCATGTCCAGTCCGCCAAAGCACCAATCGGCCGCTTTGCGGCCCAGTTCTGCTCATAAAAGGTTTGCACAGATTCTGTGGACAACTTTGTGATCAAGCTTCCGGCTAGAGACTTAAGTCATTGATTCGTAACAATTCTACTTATCCTGCCCAAACGGTACGCACTCCCCCTCAGATGGGATGAGTTCCCCACAGTTTTTGTGGATAAACCGCTCTCAAACGACATTACCCCACCCATAAGCCATTGATTCAAAAAGGTTTTCAATAGATTGCATTGAAAAGCAGCAACATTGCCCGCTCCCGGGCCCTGGGCTGTAAAACCACTTGCCGCTTGCCGATGGGGGATAATGTTCGCTTTCGCCATTCTCGCCAGCCCGCCATGCAAGCACCGAACGACGCCGATCCAGCCTTCACCGCCCCTGCCGTCCTGAGCGTCACCGCCCTGAACCAGCAGGTGGCGCGCCTGCTGGAGCGTTCGTTCCCGCTGGTGTGGATTGGCGGCGAGATCTCCAACTTCACCCGCGCCGCCTCCGGTCACTGGTATTTCACGCTGAAGGACGATGCGGCCCAGGTGCGCGCCGTGATGTTCCGCAGCCGCGCGCAGTCGGCCGGTTTTACCCCGCGCGAAGGCGACAAGGTCGAGGTGCGCGCGCTGGTGACCCTGTACGGCGCGCGCGGCGACTATCAGATTAATGTCGAGGCGATCCGCCGCGCCGGCGTGGGCCAGCTCTACGAAGCCTTCCTGCGCCTGAAGGAAAAGCTGGCCGCGCAAGGCCTGTTCGACGCCGACCGCAAGCGCGCGCTGCCGCTGTTCGCGCGCAGCATCGGCATCGTGACCAGCCCGCAGGCCGCCGCCCTGCGCGACGTGCTGACCGCCCTGCGCCGGCGCGCCCCACACGTGCGCATCGTGCTCTACCCTGCCCCGGTCCAGGGCCAGTTCGCCGCCGACAAGATTGCCGAAGCCATCATGACCGCCTCGCGCCGCGCCGAGGTGGACGTGCTGCTGGTCTGCCGCGGCGGCGGCTCGATCGAGGATTTGTGGAGCTTTAACGAGGAGTGCGTGGCGCGCGCCATCGACGCCTGCGCGATTCCCGTGATCTCGGGCGTCGGCCATGAAACCGACGTCACCATCGCCGACTTCGCCGCCGACGTGCGCGCGGCGACGCCGACGGCCGCCGCCGAACTGGCCGCCACGCCACGCGCCGACTGGCTCGCCTCGCTCGAAGGCGACGCCCTCGACCTGCAACGCGCCATGGAGCGCCGCCTGCACGACGCCGGCCAGGGCCTCGATAACCTGAGCCGCCGCTTGTTGAGCCCATCGGCCCAGATCGGCCACCAGCGCCTCAAACTGCTGTCGCTGGCCACGGCGATGACCCACGCGGTCAAGCTGCCGTTCAACCGCCACGGCCTGGCGCTGGCCCAGCTGCAGCAGCGCTGGTCACGCCACCGTCCCGACATGCGCGCCCTGCGCGCCCGGCTGGCGTCGGACAGCCGCCACCTGAACGCGAGCCTGTGCAGCCAGCTCAGGGCGCGGCGCGAAGCGCTCAATGCCCTGGCCGCCCAGCTGGAGCTGCTCAACCCGCAGCGCACGCTGGAGCGCGGCTATGCCATCGTGCGCGACGGCAAGGGCCAGATCGTGCGCGATCCAGCCCAGATCCACGCGCGCGATACGCTGACGGTGCGACTGGCCAATGGCAGCGCCGAGGTCGGCGTAGCCCAGGTCCAGAGTGTCCTGGAATGAATCCGGATCGGTTGCCGGGGCTGCAAAAAATGCAAGCCTGCAACGTTGCTCCATATTGCGTAGAATAACGGCGCTATAAGAACAGCAACCTTTCCCAACCACTAAGGAACGCACACATGGAACACACCCTGCCGCCACTGCCGTATGCCAAGGACGCCCTGCAACCGCACATCTCGGCCGAGACGCTGGAATACCACCACGGCAAGCACCACCAGACCTATGTGACCAACCTGAACAACATCATCAAGGGCACCGAGTTCGAGAACCTGTCCCTGGAAGAGATCATCAAGAAGTCGACCGGCGGCGTGTTCAACAACTCGGCCCAGATCTGGAACCACACCTTCTTCTGGAACTGCCTGAGCCCGAACGGCGGCGGCGCACCGACCGGCAAGGCGCTGGACGCGATCAACGCCAAATGGGGTTCGTTCGACAAGTTCAAGGAAGAGTTCAACAAGTCGGCACTGGGCAACTTCGGCTCGGGCTGGACCTGGCTGGTGCAAAAGGCCGACGGCAGCGTCGACATCGTCAACACCACCGGCGCCGGCACCCCGCTGACGACCACTGACGTGCCGCTGCTGACCGCCGACGTCTGGGAACACGCCTACTACATCGACTACCGCAATGCGCGCGCCAAGTTCCTGGAAGCGTTCTGGAACGTCGCCAACTGGGAATTCGTGAACAAGAATTTCGTCTGAATGCGCTGACCGTCATGCCGGCGACGGCATGATGCGTCGACGACCAGGGCCCGCTCGCGCGGGCCTTTTTTTCGCCGGCGCCGGAATTTAGTCGCCGCCACCGCCGCCGCAGCCACTCCCGCCTCCACCATCGCCGCAACCATCGCTGTCACCGCCGGAATCGACGATGGCAATGCCGCCGTCGCCGCTTTGCGCCTCCGGCCCTGGTTTCCTCAGCAGCGCCAGGTAAGTCATTTCGCTGACCAGGCCCGCACCGAACAGCGCCGGCAGCGCGAGATCGGGATGCACGTGCGCCGGCCCCGGCTTGCTTCCTGCAGCATCGAGGCGCCGGTACACGATGTCGCCACGCTCGATCCAGTAACCGTGGCCGTTCGGCATGTGCAGGCGGGCGTCGAGAGCGAAGAGCGGCGGCAGGCCGGGGCCGTGGGAAGGCCGCCCTTCCAGTGCGCGGCAACCGACAAGTGTCTGCGCCAGGGCTGTGCGATCGAGGGCGGACTGCGGCAGGTGCGCGATCGTGCTGCCGAAGTGGCGCCGGCAAAAGCGCGCGAGATCGTCGGCGTCCCAGCGCATCCACGCATGCCAGACCGAGTCCGCGGCCAGCGACGGCAGTGCACACGGCTTGCCGCGCCGTGTGGATGCGTCGAAAAATGCCATCAGTCCGACAGCGGCCCGATGGAAGAACAGGCGTCCAGTAGGCATGCCCGGAAATTCTTCCGGTCCGACACGCTGCCAGTAGGCATGCAAGGCCGGCGCAAGCTGCACCAGCTGTTCACGATAGCGTGACCGCTGCCGCTCGCGGCGCACGCGCCAGTCATCGATCCAGTTCATCTGCCGCCTCGATCCCGGTTGACATGGCTGCATCATACCGCGCCCGCTTTTACTCCTGGAACAGGAAGTGCAGATCGAGCCGGTCGCCGCTCAGGGCGCCATCGTAGCCAGGTAGCGCGGACAGCACTTCCCTGAACGCGCCGCTCGCCATCGCCGCCTGCGCCGACCTCAGGAGCGGCGTATCCAGGACGCTCGCGTGGCAGGCCAGGAAATACCGCTCGCGTATGACCGGGATGAAATCGAGATCGAAGCGGCGCGCCGCCGTTTCGACGCCAAAGCCCACGTCGGCCATGCCGCTGGCGACATAGGCCGCCACTGCCGCATGCGTGAATTCGGCGGTGCCGGAACGGTTGATCACGGCGGCGTCGACGTCACGGTCGGCCAGCAGCAGTTCGAGCAGCACCCGCGTGCCGGACCCCTTCTGGCGGTTGACGAAGCGAAGATCGTGGCGCGCCAGGTCGGCCAGGCCGGTGACGCCCTTCGGATTGCCCTTGGCAACGAAGATCCCCTGCATGCGATATGCCAGGTGCAGCAGCGCGTGGCGCTCGGGATCGAGCCAGGGCCGGTACTTGGCGGCCGCCGCCCCTTCCAGTTCGCCGACCGGCAAATGAAAGCCCGCCAGGTCGCACTCGCCGCGCGCCAGCGCCGCCACCGCATCGCTGCTGCCCCGATAATTGATGTCGACCGTGACGCCATGCTCGTTCAGCTGCGTCACCAGGGCCGCCACCGCGAAACCGTGCGAGGCGGTCAGGCGCAGCACCTGGGCGTCGCCGATCAATACCCGCGCCAGTTCCTGCTGCAGTTCCGAGGCGAGACTATCGAGCGTGGGAGTCAGGCGGGCGTGGATGCGGCGGTCGGCCCACATCAGTTTTTCGGCGAGCGGCGACAGCACCGTGCCCTTCCCGCGCACCTTGTGCACCAGCTCCACGCCGAATTGTGCCGAGAACTGCTGCAGCATTCCCCAGGCATGGCGGTAGGACATGCCGCGCGCCGTGGCGGCCTTGCTGATCGAACCCAGCTGGCTCACCGCCAGCAGCAGCCCGAGCAGCGCCGGCAGCGCGGTCGGTTCGCCGGAGGCATCGCGCACGATCCAGTCCGGCCGTATCTCCACTCTGATCATATGCAAAATCCTTCATATTGAACACCATTGAATCGGGTGCTACTCTGGACCAAGCAGTGCATAAAAGCCGTTATATATGTTCCCCCGAACATATGCAAGGCAGAGATGGAGACAACCATGAAACCCGATACAACCGAAGCGCGCCGCGTCATCGGCGACATCCTCGCACTTCATGCGCACAATGGCCTGCTCGGCCAGGACATGCTGCTGCCGGTGCTGCACGCGATCCAGGACCGGCTCGGCTTCATCCCGCCCGATGCGGTCGAGGGGCTCGCGCAAAGCTTCAACCTGTCGCGCGCCGAGGTCCATGGCGTGATCACCTTCTACCACTACTACAAGACCACGCCGCCGGCGCGCTGCACGGTGCAGGTCTGCCGCGCCGAGGCCTGCCAGAGTATGGGCGGCGACGCCCTGCTGTCCCACGTCCAGCAGGCACTCGGTTGCGACCTGCACGCGCATACCGCCGACGGCGGCTTCGCCCTGGAACCCGTGTACTGCCTGGGCCAGTGCGCCACCGCGCCGGCCATCATGATCAACGATGCCGTCCACGCCCGCGTGACGCCGCAGCGTTTCGACAAACTGGTCGCGAAGCTGTCCCCCAAAGCTGAGGAGGTCGCATGAGCGTGCGCATTTATGTCCCGGCCGATTCGGCCGCACTGGCCCTGGGCGCCGACGATGTCGCCAGCGCGATCCGCAGCGAGGCCGCACGGCGCGGCATCGCCATCGACTTGGTGCGCAACGGCACCCGCGGCCTGCTCTACCTCGAACCGCTGGTCGAAGTCGATACTCCGGACGGGCGCATCGGCTTCGGCAACGTCGACGAAAGCGACGTGGCCGCCCTGTTCGATGCCGGCTTCCACGACGGCCACTCCACGCATCGCCTGGCGCTCGGCCTGGTCGAACAGATTCCGTATCTCGCCCGCCAGACCCGCCTGACCTTCGCCCGCTGCGGCATCACCGATCCGCTGTCGCTCAGCGACTACGAGGCCCACGGCGGCTACCGCGGACTGCGCCAGGCCGTGACCATGACGGGCGCCGACATCGTCGCCGCCGTCACCGCCTCGGGCCTGCGCGGACGCGGCGGCGCCGCCTTCCCCACCGGGATCAAGTGGAACACGGTGCTGCGCGCACCTGGCTTCCAAAAATACATCGTCTGCAATGCCGACGAAGGCGATTCCGGCACCTTCGCCGACCGCATCGTCATGGAAAGCGATCCCTTCGTCCTGATCGAGGGCATGACGATCGCCGGCCTCGCGGTCGGCGCCACCCGCGGTTTCATTTATGTGCGCAGCGAGTATCCGCATGCGATCGCCGCGCTCAATCACGCGATCCAGACAGCCACCCGCGCTGGCCTGCTCGGAGCGAACGTCGCCGGCAGCGGCCGCGCCTTCGAGCTGGAGGTACGCAAGGGCGCCGGCGCCTATATCTGCGGCGAAGAGACCGCCCTGCTGGAGAGCATCGAGGGCAAGCGCGGTGTGGTGCGCGCCAAGCCACCGCTTCCCGCGCTGGCCGGCCTATTCGGCCAGCCGACCGTCATCAACAATGTGCTGTCGCTGGCCTCGGTGCCCGTCATCCTCGAAAAGGGCGCCCAGTTCTACCAGGACTTCGGCATGGGCCGCTCGCGCGGCACGCTTCCGGTGCAACTGGCCGGCAATATCAAGAACGGCGGTCTGATCGAACTGGCGTTCGGCGTCACGCTGCGCGAGATCATGTATGACTACGGCGGCGGCAGCGCCAGCGGCCGTCCGATCAAGGCGGTGCAGGTGGGCGGCCCGCTGGGCGCCTACCTGCCGCAGTCGCAGTGGGACACCCCGCTCGACTACGAAGCCTTCGCCGCCCTGTGGGCGGTGCTGGGCCATGGCGGCATCGTGGTCCACGACGACAGCGCCGACATGGCGAAGCTGGCGCGCTATGCGATGGAGTTCTGCGCCGTCGAATCGTGCGGCAAATGCACACCGTGCCGCATCGGTTCCACCCGCGGAGTGGAGGTGATCGACAAGATCCGCGCCGGCACCGAGCGCCCGCAACAAGTCATCCTGCTGCGCAGCCTGTGCGACACGATGCTCAATGGTTCGCTGTGCGCGATGGGCGGCATGACGCCCTACCCGGTGCTGTCGGCGCTGAACCACTTCCCGCAAGACTTCGGCCAGGTGGCCGGCGACGAACTGGCCGCCTGAGCGGCAGCCCAGGAGAACACGATGATCGAAACCATCCTCACCCGCGATTTCGGCACGCCGGCGAAAGAAATCAACCTCGCCACCGAGATGATCACCCTGACCATCGACGGCGTCCAGGTGACCGTCCCGGCCGGCACCTCGCTGATGCGCGCAGCGGCCGAGAACAGCATCAACATCCCCAAGCTGTGCGCCACCGACAGCCTGGAGCCGTTCGGTTCCTGCCGCCTGTGCCTGGTCGAGATCGAAGGCCGCCGCGGTTATCCCGCTTCCTGCACCACGCCGGCCGAAGCGGGCATGGTCGTGCGCACCCAGACGCCCAAGCTGCAGGAAGTGCGCAAGGGCGTGATGGAGCTGTACATCTCCGACCACCCGCTCGACTGCCTCACCTGCCCCGCCAACGGCAACTGCGAGCTGCAGGACATGGCCGGCGTCACCGGCCTGCGCGAGGTGCGCTACGGCTACGAGGGCGCCAACCACCTCAAGCTCAAGAAGGACGAGAGCAATCCCTATTTCACCTTCGATTCGTCTAAGTGCATCGTGTGCAACCGCTGCGTGCGCGCCTGCGAAGAGACGCAAGGTACCTTCGCGCTGACCATCTCCGGACGCGGGTTCGATTCCCGCGTCGCCGCCGGCCAAAGCGAAGCGTTCATGGAATCCGAGTGCGTGTCGTGCGGCGCCTGCGTCGAAGCCTGCCCCACCGCCACCCTCACCGAGAAATCGGTCATCTGGCTCGGCCAGGCCGAACACAGCATCACCACCACCTGCGCCTATTGCGGCGTCGGTTGCTCGCTCAAGGCGGAGATGAAAGGCAACGAGGTGGTGCGCATGGTGCCGGCCAGGGACGGCAAGGCCAACGAGGGCCATGCCTGCGTCAAGGGCCGCTTCGCCTGGGGCTATGCCACCCACAAGGACCGCATCCTCAAACCCATGATCCGCGCCAAGATCACCGATCCGTGGAAGGAAGTCTCGTGGGACGAAGCCCTCGACTATGCAGCGTCCGAATTCAAGCGCATCCAGGCCAAACACGGTCAGGATTCGATCGGCGGCATCGTCTCGTCGCGTTGCACCAACGAAGAAGGTTATCTGGTGCAAAAGCTGGTGCGCGCCGCCTTCGGCAATAACAACGTCGATACTTGCGCCCGCGTATGCCACTCCCCGACCGGCTACGGGCTAAAGACGACGCTCGGCGAATCGGCCGGCACCCAGACTTTCAAGTCGGTCGAGAAGTCGGACGTGATCCTGGTCATCGGCGCCAATCCGACCGACGGCCACCCGGTGTTCGCCTCGCGCATGAAGAAGCGCCTGCGCCAGGGCGCGCGCCTGATCGTCATCGATCCGCGCCGCATCGACCTGGTCAAGTCGCCGCACATCCGCGCCGACTACCACCTGCAACTGCGGCCCGGGACCAACGTCGCGATGGTCAGCGCGCTGGCCCACGTCATCGTCACCGAAGGCCTGATGGCCAACGATTTCATCACCGAGCGTTGCGATATGCGCGCCTTCGCGCAGTGGCGCGCCTTCGTCGCCCAGCCCGAAAACTCGCCGGAAGCGACGGAAGCGATCACTGGCGTACCGGCCCAGCAGGTGCGCGACGCCGCCCGCATGTATGCGCTGGGCGGCAACGGCGCGATCTTCTACGGCCTGGGCGTGACCGAGCACGCGCAGGGCTCGACCACCGTCATGGGCATCGCCAACCTGGCCATGGTCACCGGTAACGTCGGCCGCGCCGGGGTGGGCGTCAATCCGCTGCGTGGACAGAACAACGTGCAGGGCTCCTGCGACATCGGCTCCTTCCCGCACGAGCTGCCGGGTTATCGCCACGTCTCGGACACCACCGTGCGCACCCTGTTCGAACAGGCCTGGGGCGTGCCGCTGCAGGCCGAGCCGGGCCTGCGCATCCCGAACATGTTCGAGGCGGCCCTCGACGGCAGTTTCATGGGCCTGTATTGCCAGGGCGAGGACATCGTCCAGTCCGACCCGAACACCCAGCACGTCACCGCGGCGCTCGAATCCATGGAGTGCATCGTGGTGCAGGATATCTTCCTGAACGAGACGGCCAAGTATGCCCACGTGCTGCTACCCGGTTCCTCGTTCCTGGAAAAGGACGGCACGTTCACCAATGCCGAACGCCGCATCTCGCGCGTGCGCAAGGTGATGCCGCCACGGGCCGGCTATGCCGACTGGGAAGTCACGGTGGCGCTGTCGAACCGGCTGGGGTATCCGATGAACTATCGCCACCCGTCCGAGATCATGGACGAGATCGCGCGCCTGACGCCGACCTTCAGCGGCGTGAGCTACCGCCGCCTCGATGAACTGGGCAGCATCCAGTGGCCGTGCAACGACGAGGCGCCGGAAGGCACGCCGACCATGCACGTCGACGGCTTCGTGCGCGGCAAGGGCCGCTTCATCATCACCCAGTACGTCGCCACCGACGAGAAGGTGACGCGCAAGTATCCACTGATCCTGACCACCGGCCGCATCCTGTCGCAGTACAACGTCGGCGCGCAGACGCGCCGCACCGAGAACGTGCGCTGGCATGCCGAAGACCGGCTCGAGATCCACCCGCACGATGCGCAGGAGCGCGGCATCGAAGAGGGCCAGTGGGTCGGCATCCATAGCCGCGCGGGCGAGACCGTACTGCGGGCGATGGTCACCGAACGCATGCAGCCGGGCGTGGTCTACACCACCTTCCACTTCCCGGAATCCGGCGCCAACGTCATCACGACCGAGAATTCCGACTGGGCCACCAACTGCCCCGAGTACAAGGTGACGGCGGTACAGGTGATGCCGGTCCAGCAGCAGTCGGACTGGCAGCTCGAATATGCCCGCTTCAACCAGATGCAGCTGGGCCTGGCGGAGCCGGTCGCATGATGGCCGCGCTCGACATGGATGCGCATGCCAAGGTGCAAGGGCCCGTCCAGCACTTTCCGAGCGCCTGCATGACCGTAACGCGCACGAACGGCGGCCAATTGCGCAGCACGCAGGACGAGCTGGCCGAGGAAGTACCGGTTGCGCTCGAGTACAACGGCGTCTCGCACGCGGTAATGCTGGCGACGCCCGCCGACCTGGAGGAGTTTGCGCTCGGCTTTTCGCTGAGCGAAGGCATCGTCGCCTCGCCCGCCGAATTCTATGGCGTGGAGATCGAACACGCTGCAAACGGCATCACGGCCCACATCGACCTTGCCGCCGGCGCCTTCATGCGTCTCAAGGAGCGGCGGCGCAGCCTGGCGGGCCGTACCGGCTGCGGCCTGTGCGGCGTCGATAGCCTGGCCCAGGTGGTGCGGCCCCTGCCCTGGCTGGCGCCGACGCGGGCGCTGTCCGGCCCGGCGATCCGGCGCGCCCTGCTTGATGCCCGGGCCCAGCAGCCGCTCAATCGCATTACCGGCGCCACCCATGCGGCCATATGGTGTGGCCGCGACGGCAGGCCGCGCGCGGCTTTTGAAGACGTCGGCCGCCACAACGCGCTCGACAAGCTGATCGGCGGCCTGCACCTGGCCGGGGCCGACCCGGCCGACGGTTTTTGTCTGATCACCAGTCGCGCCAGCGTCGAGATGGTGCAGAAAGCCGCCACCGTCGGCATCGCCGCCATGGTCGCCATCTCGGCGCCTACCGCCCTCGCCGTTCGTACCGCACTCGGTTGCGGCCTGACCCTGGTCGCCTTCGCCCGCGGCGACGACTTCGTCGCCTACGCCCACGGCGCCAATATCGCAATGGAGTCCGCATGAACATCGACAACCTGGTCACGATGGCCAACCAGATCGGGACCTTCTTCGAGTCCTACCCGGATCCTCAGGAAGGCCGCACCGAGATCGCCAACCACCTGCAGCGCTTCTGGGCGCCGCGCATGCGTAGCCGGCTGTTTTCGCATCTCGACGAAACCGAGGGCGAAGGACTCAAGCCGATGGTGATCGAGGCCTTGCTGGAGCACCGGCGCGACCATATGCCGCCTCCGCCGCCGGGTGGCGATGCGGGTTGATCTCTCACGCCAGTCCTGCGGCCCAAATACGTCATTCCCGCGCAGGCGGGAATCCAAGTACGTTGCGCAGCCACTGCGTTAAACCGTAGTGGCAACGCTTAAGACTTGGATTCCCGCCTTCGCGGGAATGACGTTCGTACGTCACGGGACTAGCGTGATGCAGGATTGCAGGCACGCGCTTACGCCTGCGCCGTCTCGAGCTGCGCCAACCGCGCGCGCAGCTTGCGTTCCTCCCCCCAACGTTCTGTCTCGTCGCGCACCAGGGCGACGATCGCCGACACCTCCCCACCAGGCCCGTGCAGCAGCGCCACGGTGAACGCGATCGACAAGGGCTTGCCTTCCTTGTGCAGTGCCGGCACGCGCAGGATGTCGCTGCCGTAGCGTGTCTCGCCCGTGTCCATGGTCTTGTGATAACCGTCCCAGTGCCGCTGGCGTTGACGCTCGGGGATGATCAGGTCCAGCGACTGCCCGATGGCCTCGCTCTCGGTAAAGCCGAAGATGCGCGTGGCGGCGGCGTTCCAGAACGTGATGTCGCCTTTCGCGTCGCAGACGACGACGCCGTCGCCCAGCGCGTGCAGCAGTTGTTGAAAATCGATGTCGGCTTGCATATTCATACCTCCCCATAAAAAAAAGATGCGCGTCGCAAACCGCCGACGCGCACCGTACCTACGTTTTATCCAGCCGGGCCCGTGGTCACACCACCTGCTTCTCGTGCAGCGCCGCGATGTCCTTCTGGCTATAGCCAAGGCCTTCCAGCACCTCGTCGGTGTGTTCGCCCAACAGTGGCGAGCCCTTGATGTCGACCTTCATGTCCGAGAACTTGATGGGGCTGCCCACGGTCAGGTAGGTGCCGCGTTCCTTATGCTCGACCTCGGCGATCGTGCCGCTGGCGCGCAGCGATGGATCGGCGGCGATTTCCTTCATCGACAGCACTGGCGAGCAGGGAATGTCGAACTTGCGCAGGATGTCGACCGCCTCGAACTTGGTCTTGTCCTTCAGCCAGTCCTCGATCGTCCCGAAGATGGCGAAGATCTTGTCCTGGCGCGCGCCGGCGGTCATGTAGGCCGGGTCGTCGATCCACTCTTCCTTGCCGAGCGCCTTGCAGATCGGCGCCCAGGCATGACCCTGGATGGTGAAGTAGATGTAGGCGTTGGGGTCGGTTTCCCAGCCCTTGCACTTGAGCACCCAGCCCGGCTGGCCGCCGCCGCCGGCATTGCCGCCGCGCGGGACGACGTCGGAGAACGTGCCATGCGGGTACTGCGGATACTCTTCCAGGTAGCCTACCCGGTCCAGGCGCTGCTGGTCGCGCAGCTTCACGCGGCACAGGTTGAGCACGCTGTCCTGCATCGATACCGCCACTTTCTGGCCCTTGCCCGTGGTGTCGCGCGCACGCAGGGCGGTCAGGATGCCGATCGCCAGGTGCATGCCGGTATTGCTGTCGCCCAGGGCGGCGGCGCTGACGGTCGGTGGGCCGTCGTCGAAGCCGGTGGTCGAGGCCGCGCCGCCGGCGCACTGCGCCACGTTTTCATAGACTTTCAGGTCTTCGTAGTGGTGGCCGTCGCTGAAACCCTTGACCGATGCCACGATCATGCCCGGGTTCAGTTCCTTGATGTGCTCCCAGGTAAAGCCCATGCGATCCAGCGCGCCCGGGCCGAAGTTCTCGACCAGCACGTCCGACTCCTTGATCAGCTTGGTCAGGATTTCCTTCCCTTCTGGCTTCTTGGTGTCGAGCGTCAGCGAACGCTTGTTGCTGTTCAGCATGGTGAAATACAGGGCGTCGACGCCTGGGATGTCACGCAGCTGCGAGCGCGTGACGTCGCCCGCGCCGGGACGCTCGACCTTGATTACGTCGGCGCCGAACCAGGCCAGCAGCTGGGTGCAGGCGGGGCCGGCCTGGACGTGGGTGAAGTCGATGATCTTGATGCCTTCGAGTGGTTTGCTCATGATGTCAGTCTCCTTTATTCAGTCGATAGTGCGGGCACCACCGGCGGCCTTGTGGGCGCCGGCGGTCGTGCGTGTCGCTTCGCTGTACTACTGATCGGTCACTTTTTCGCGTTGCTTTGCGGATTCAGATTGGTCAGTCGGCCGCTCTCGGTGCCGGCGGTCTCGTCGATCACGGCATTGATCAGGGCGGGCTTGCCGGCGGCGATTGCCTCGCTCAGCGCGCGGGTCAGTTCTTCCGGGCTGGTCACGTGGTAGCCGATGCCGCCGAAGGCCTCGATCATCTTGTCGTAGCGCGCATTCTTGACGAACACGGTCGGGGCGACGTCCTTGCCGCCGGTCGGGTTGACGTCGGTGCCGCGGTACACGCCGTTGTTGTTGAAGATGATGGTCGTCACCGGCAGCTCGTAGCGGCAGATGGTCTCGAGCTCCATGCCGCTGAAACCGAAGGCGCTGTCGCCCTCGATCGCGACCACCGGCTTGCCGCTGACGACGGCCGCGCCGATCGCGTAGCCCATGCCGATGCCCATGATGCCCCAGGTACCGGAGTCGAAACGCTTGCGCGGCTGGTACTGATCGACGATGCTGCGCGCGTAATCGAGCGTGTTGGCGCCTTCGTTGACCAGGTTGATGTCCGGATGCTGCTTGAGCACGTCGCGGATGGCGCGCAGGGCGGTGTGGAAGTTCATCGGCGCCACATCGCGGTTGAGCAGCGCCGCCATCTTGGCCGTGTTCTGCTCCTTGCGCTCGGCGATCGGGCCCAGCCACTCCGCGTCCGGCTTGGCGATGCCGGCGCCGTCCAGCCCGTCGAGCAGGGCCGCCACGCAGGAGCCGATGTCGCCGATCAGTGGCGCGGCGATCGCCACGTTGCTGTCGATCTCGGTCGGCGAGATGTCGATCTGGACGAACTGCTTGGGCTTGCCCCAGGTCTTGCCCTTGCCGTGGGCCAGCAGCCAGTTGAGGCGCGCGCCGATCAGCACCACCACGTCGGCCTCGGCCAGCACGTAGGAGCGGGCTGCCGACGCCGACTGGGCATGCGTATCCGGCAGCAGGCCCTTGGCCATCGACATCGGCAGGTAGGGAATGCCGGTGCGCTCGACCAGCGCGCGGATGTCGTCGTCGGCCTGCGCGTAGGCGGCGCCCTTGCCAAGCAGGATCAGCGGCTTCTTCGCGCCCTTGAGCAGCGCCAGCGCGCGCTGCACCGAGTCCGGGGCCGGCAGCTGGCGCGGCACCGGATCGACCACCTTGATCAGGGAACGCTTGGCATGGCCGGCCTCGATCGTCTGCGCCAGCAGCTGGGCCGGCAGGTCGAGATAGACGCCGCCCGGGCGGCCCGAGACGGCGGCGCGAATCGCCCGCGCGACGCCAACGCCGATGTCCTCGGCCTTGTTGATGCGGTAGGACGCCTTGGCGTAGGGCTTGGCCGCGTTCAGCTGGTCCATTTCTTCATAGTCGCCCTGTTGCAGGTCGACGATTTCGCGTTCGCTCGAGCCCGAGATCAGGATCATCGGGAAGCAGTTGGTGGTGGCGTTGGCCAGCGCCGTCAGGCCGTTGAGGAAGCCCGGCGCCGAGACCGTCAGGCAGATACCCGGCTTCTGGGTCATGTACCCGGCGATTGCCGCGGCATTGCCGGCGTTCTGTTCATGACGGAAGCCGATGAAACGCATCCCTTCGGCCTGCGCCAGGCGCGCCAGGTCGGTAATCGGAATGCCGACCAGGCCGAAGATCGTATCGATGTCGTTGTGTTTCAGGGCATCGATTACCAGGTGGAAGCCGTCGGTCACGTCTACCGATACGTGGTTAGTCATTGCTGTCTCCAGTTATTGTCGATCCGGGCAGAACGCGGTGTGTATCGCCCGCAAACCATCATAGCCAGCACGCCTGATTTGTCTCATTGACCATGGTCAATTTTGGCCGCATGATGCAAGAATCTCGCTAAACGGCCGCGTTCATGACGACTATTGCAAATCACTCGGAACGGAACATCATTCGTCTGCAGTTAAAGCAGAATGTGGTACTCAAGGAATTGCGCGACAGTGAAATGGCGGCGCTCGAACCGTATCTGACGATCGAGAACCACCAGAAGGGCGACCTGCTCATGAACCAGGGCGTGCAGGAGATGTCGCAGTACTTCATCCTGGACGGCATTCTCAAGCGCCAGGTCTCCAACCAGGAGGCCAAGGAGATGATTCTGCGCTTCTCGGCGGAACGGGATATCGAAACCAGCTACGCCGCCTGGTGCCTCAAGATGCCGACGCCATTTTCCATCGCTTGCGTTACCAAGGTGCGGGTGGCGCGCATGCCGCTGCCGCAATGGGTCGACTACATGCGCAGTCACAGCACCGTGAAGCAGGCCTTTGAGTACGAGGTCATGAATTTGATGAGCGCGATCATGGCGCACACCATCACGCTGCATCTGCTCGATGCGCCGGGCCGGGTTCATCGCTTCATGCGCAAGCATCCCGACCTGTTCGAACGCCTGCCCAAGAAGGAACTGGCGGCGTATTTGAACCTGTCGCCGGAGACCTTGAGCCGGTTGAAAAATCGGGGGAAGATCTGAAAGTGTTGGCGAAGTTGATGCGTGTGTTGGCGCAAAACCGTCGCCCCCGCGAAGGCGGGGGCCTAAGTTCAGCGTTACCGAAACGCGTGCAAACTTAGGCCCCCGCCTTCGCGGGGGCGACGTGCATACTGCGGCTAAACTGTCGGTACCGGCGTACCCGCCCTCTGCAACTTGACCCCACCACCCTCCTCGGTCATGGTCTGCTCCAAGAGCTTCACCAGCGCATACGCCGAATCGATATGCGGCGTCGGCGTGCCGGTCATGCGCGCCAGTTCGATCACCGATCCGACCAGGGCATCGATTTCCGGCCCCCGGCCCGCTTCCACGTCTTGCAGCATCGAGGTCTTGTGCTTGCCGATCTGCGCCGCGCCCTCGATGCGCCGGTCCAGGGTCACGCGGAAGGTGATGCCCAATTTGGTCGCCACCGCTTCCGCCTCGCGCATCATCTCCGCCGCCAGCTCGCGTGTCAGCGGGTATTGGCAGATGTCGACCAGGGTCGAATGCGCCAGCGCGCTGATCGGGTTGAAGCTGACGTTGCCCCATAGCTTGAGCCAGATCTCGGCGCGGATATTGTCCAGCACCGGCGACTTGAAGCCGGCGTTCTGGAAGCAGGCCGATACCGCCTCCACCCGCTCGCTCGTGGTGCCGTCCAGTTCCCCCAGCGGGAAGCGCACGCCTTCGATGTGCCGGATGACGCCCGGCGCCACCAGTTCGGCGGCCGGATAGACCACGCAACCCAGCACCCGCTCCGGTGGAATCCGGCGCGCCAGTTCGCCGCCGGCATCGACGCTGTGCACGGTGCGCCCGTCGAACTCGCCGCCGTGGCGGTGGAAATACCAGAACGGTATGCCGTTCTGCATCGTCACCACCACGGTGCGCGGACCGAACAGCTTGCCGATCTGGGCCGATACGCCATCGACCTGGTGCGCCTTGAGCGCCAGGATCACCAGGTCCTGCTCGCCGGCCGCATCATAGTCGTCCGTCGCGCGCACTTGCGAGGCGACCCTCTCCTCCCCGTCCATCTCGATGAGCTTGATGCCGTTCGTGCGAATCGCCGCCAGATTGGCGCCCCGCACGATGAATGTCACCTCCTCGCCCGCCAGCGCCAACCTGGCGCCAACGAGGCCGCCAATTGCCCCCGCTCCAATTACTGCGATCTTCATGACCCACCCCTTGTCGTCGTTTACTCGAACCGATTGATGAGCTTTCCGATGCCGTCGATCTCTACCTCGATCGTGCTGCCCGGACGCATCGAGCCGACGCCGACCGACGTCCCGCACAGCAGGAGGTCGCCCGGCTCCAGTGTCATGTCCTGGGAGATTCGGCTGACCAGCTCGGCCACCGAAAACACCATGTCGTTGATCGGATAATCCTGGCGCACCTCGCCGTTCAGGGTCGTGCGCACGACCAGCATTGCCGGGTTGAGCCCGGTGGCAATCACGGGGCCGAACGGGCAGAAGGTATCGAAGCCCTTGGCGCGCACCCACTGGGGAAAGGTCGGATCGCGCCCGATAATCTCGCCTACGGTGACGTCGTTGGCACAGGTGTAGCCGAACACGTAGTCTTGCGCCTCCTCGACCGGGACGGCAGTGCAGCGGCGGCCGATCACGATCGCCAGCTCGCCCTCGAACGCCACCTTGCCCTCGCACAGCGGCTTGCGGATCGTGCCGCCCGGCGCCAGGTAGGAGGTCGATGGCTTCATCAGATAGAGCGGCTCGGCTGGCGGCGCCAGGCCCAGCTTCTGGCCGAGCGCGTGAAAGTTGTTCCACATCGCCAGGACCTTGCCCGGAACGCTCGGCGTGAGCACCTCGACCTCGTTCAGGTTCACCGCCATGTCGGTCCGTCGCGGGCTGTCGAACATATCGCCCTTGAAGATCCGGATCTTGTCGCCCTCGAGCGTGCCAAAACGTATGGTGTCGAGGTGTTGAAAACGAATCCAGTGTCGGATCATGGGAGCTCTCTCGTACGTCGGGTCAGGGATAGTCAGATTGTGGAAGAAGCAATTCTGCATATCCTTGACCACGGTTAAGATTCGAAAATCTCAGCCCAGCCGTGGGATTTACGCCCCGATTTGCCGCTGCTGGAGCGCGGACCAGTCGATGAAGGCCGCTGGATTGCAGCCGGCGGCGCTCAGCTGAGCCTGGCAGCGTTCCTTGGCGGCCAGGATCGCCTCGACCAGGAAATCGGCGTCATGCGCGCTCAACAGGTGAGACTGGTGCCGCGCCAGGTAGTTGCGCAAGCCGGTACGGTCGTCGGCGCCGGCGACCGCGTTCGCATAGAGGCCGGTATCCCAGACCCAGCTCAATCCCAATTCATGGAACGCCGCGTTATAGGCGTTGCACTCGGCATCAACGTTGTTGCAGCAAGTCGTCGTCATGGCACTCTCCAGGTGGTGGTTGCGGTCGAGCTGTCTCAAAACCATCGTAGTCCAACAAAATGATGAGCAATAGTGAAAGTTTTTAGGGATAATCATTAACGACTGCGTATACATGGGTGGGAGAACCGATGAAGAACGCGACATTGCGTCAACTGAAAGTCTTCGAGACGGTCGCGCGCCGCCTCAGCTTTTCGCGCGCCGCCGAGGAACTGCACCTGACCCAGCCGGCCGTATCGACCCAGGTCCGCACGCTCGAAGGCCACGTCGGCATGCCCTTGTTCGAACAGCTGGGAAAGAAGATCTATCTCACCCAGGCGGGCGACGAGTTGCTGCACTTCTGCCGCGCCATCATCCAGCAGTTCGATGAAGCGGAAGATGCGATGGCGCAACTGAAGGGAATCGCTGGCGGCAAGCTGAACGTGGCGGTGATCAGTGCCGGCGACTATTTCTTTCCGCAGCTGATGGTCGCCTTCGCGCGCCAGCATCCGGGCGTGCAGCTGAACCTGACGGTGCACAATCGCGAGGAGCTGCTGGACAAGCTGGCGGCCAATCGCACTGACCTGGCCGTGATGGTGCGGCCACCTGCCGAACTCGACACGCAAAACGATGCCTTTGCTCCCCATCCCTATGTGATCGTGGCTGCGCCCGACCATCCGCTGGCTGCGGCCAGGCATGGGCGCATTCCGATGAGCGAACTGATCCGTCACCCGTTCGTGATCCGCGAACCGGGCTCCGATACCTGGTTCTCGATGCAGGATGCGTTCGGCTCCCACCTGGCCGAACTGACCGTCGCGATGGAGATCAAAAGCACCGAGACGATCAAGCAGGCGGTGATCGCCGGCATGGGACTGGGCTTCCTGTCGTTTCACACGATCGGCCGCGAAGTCGCCGTGGGCAGCCTGGTGGTGCTGGAGGTCGACGGATTTCCCTTGATGCTCAATTGGTATGTCGTGCACCGGAGAGAGAAACGTCTCCCTCCGGTGGCGCGGGCGTTCCGCCAGTTCCTGCTGGACGAAGGCAAGGCGCGGATCGCGGCGCTGATTCCCTCACCGGGCCCCTGATCCTGTGGCGACCCAGCCACACCTGGTAAATACGCGGGCCACGGCAGAGATCTCGCAAAAGTGCCGGTTTTTATAGCGCAACATTCACATACAGCATAACTGGTATCAGCACTCGAAATTGGAAGCGCAGGTCAGTAGTCCCTATATTTACTGCATCGCACAAACCAACTTTCAGGAGCCAGTCATGATCAACGCACCAGCCGAAACCACTTTCGCAGCCCCGTCGCACTCGCTGCTGTCGCTCATCGTCGCCTTCCTCACGCTGAATCTGCGCGAGAAGCTCGAACCAGGCTACACCGGCAAGGATTCGGACCCAGCCTACTACGGTTGCGGCCTGTAATTTCCGGTCCTGTCGTCATCGGAATATCCGATACGACGTCATACCGAGGCGCCCGCACCGGATGCGATATCCCGTGCGCGGCACCGCGCTTCACATAATTACCCCTGCATCAGCGCACGCACGTGCGCCGCGCAGCCCCCGGCAAGCCCCTGGGCGCTGTAGCCGCCCTCCAGGATCGACACGATCCGTCCCTGGCACACATCCCTCGCAATTTCCATGACTTCGCGCGTAATCCACGCGAAATCCTCGTTTTCCAGGTTCATATTGGCCAAAGGATCGAGCCGATGGGCGTCGAAGCCGGCCGAGATGACGATTAATTGCGGCGCAAACTCGCGCAGCGCCGGCAGCAGGACGCCGGCCGTCCGCGCACAGAACAGATCCGGACTGCATCCCGACGGCAATGGCACATTGACGATATTGCCGCTCACGCCAGTCTCGCTTGCCGCCCCGGTCCCCGGATACAGCGGCGACTGGTGGCTCGACCCATAGAACAGTTCGCGCCGGTCGAAGAACGCGGCCTGCGTGCCATTTCCATGGTGGACGTCGAAGTCGATCACCGCGACGCGCTGCAGGCCGTGCGCCTCGAGGGCGTGGACGGCGGCGATGGCGGCCTGGTTGAACAGGCAAAAGCCCATCGCCCGGCCAGGCTCGGCATGGTGTCCGCAAGGCCGGGTCGCGCAAAACACATTGGCGGCCTCGCCCGTCATCACGGCATCCACGCCGGCGCAGGCGGCGCCGACGCAGCGCATCACCGCTTCCAGCGAGCCGGGCGACATCAGGGTGTCGCCGCCGTCGAGCGCCACCAGGCCGCCCAGCGGGGCTGCGTCGACGATCGCGTCGATGTAGTCGGCGTCGTGCACCAGCAATAGCTGTTCGCGCGTGCCGGGCGGCGCCTCGCGCCAGGCCAGCTGCGCGAATTCGGGCTGGCGCAGCGCCGTCAGCACCGCATGCAGGCGCCATGGCGATTCCGGATGGCCAGGCCCCGGCTCGTGCCCGAAGCAGGCCTGGTGATGGAATACCAGGGTATGCATGTCAGGCCGCGGCGATGGCGTGGTTCGACATCCGCTCGATCGCCTGGCACAGCGCCGAATGGTCGAGTTGGGCCATGCCGTGGGCGGCGCAGGAATTCATCAGTTCCTGGGCGCTGGCGGTATTCGGCAGCGCGAGACCGAGGCTCTTGGCCCCCTGCAGCGCCAGGTTGAGGTCCTTCTGGTGCAGCTCGATACGGAAGCCCGGCGCGAAAGTGCGCTTGACCATGCGCTCGCCGTGCACTTCCAGGATGCGCGAGGCGGCGAAGCCCCCCATCAGCGCCTGCCTCACCCTGGCCGGGTCGGCGCCCGCCTTCGAGGCGAACAGCAGCGCCTCGGCCACGGCCTGGATGTTCAGCGCGACGATGATCTGGTTCGCCACCTTGGTGGTCTGGCCATCGCCGTTGCCCCCTACCAGCGTGATGTTCTTTCCCATCAGCTCGAACAGCGGCCTGGCCCGGTCGAACGCCTCCTGCCCACCGCCGACCATGATGGTGAGCGTGGCGGCGCGCGCCCCCACTTCGCCGCCCGACACCGGCGCGTCGAGGTAGTCGCACTGGCGCTTGTTGATCTTTTTCGCAAACTCCTTGGTCGCCATCGGCGAGATCGAACTCATGTCGATCACGATCTTGCCCGGCGTGAGCCCCAGGGCCACACCCTCGGCGCCGAACAGCACTTCCTCGACGTGCGGGGTATCGGGCACCATCACGATGATGATGTCGGCGCGCTTGGCCACTTCGGTGGCGTTGGTGCAGACGGTGGCGCCGCCCTCGATCAGGGCCAGCGGCGGGTTTTTGAGGTCATGCAGGAACAGCTTGCAGCCGCCCTCCTGCAGCTTGGTGGCCATGGGTCCGCCCATGATGCCAAGGCCGATGAATCCTACTTTCGTCATGATGGTCTCCAGGTGTGTTGTCGTGCGAAGCGCGCCACTCGCCGTGCTACAGGCCGTGGTCGCCGATCCAGTGCAGGCCCTGCGCGGTGCCGGCCTTGGGCTTGTATTCGCAGCCCACCCAGCCGTCATAGCCGATCTCGTCGAGCATGCCGAGCAGGTAGCGGTAATTGATCTCGCCCGTGCCCGGCTCGAAGCGGCCTGGATTGTCGGCCAGCTGGATGTGGCGGATCAGGCCGAGGTTGGCCTTGATCGTCGCCGCGATTTCGCCCTCCATGCGCTGCATGTGATAGATGTCGTACTGCAGGAACAGATTGTCGGAGCCAGTCGCGCGGATCAGGTCCAGCGCCTGGCGCGTCCCGTGCAGGAAGAATCCCGGAATGTCGAAGGTGTTGATCGGTTCGATCAGCAGGCGAATCCCTTCGCCTTTGAGCTTGCCGGCAGCGAACTCGAGGTTCGATGCCAGCGTGAGGTAGGCGTCTTCCAGCGCGACGCCGGGCGGCACGATGCCCGCCAGGCAGTTGAGCTGCTTGACGCCCAGCCCCCTGGCATAGTCGATCGCCGCGCCGACGCCGTCCTCGAACTCCGCCTTGCGCCCCGGATGGCAGGCGATGCCGCGCTCGCCCGCCGCCCAATCCCCGGCCGGCAGGTTGTGCAGCACGAGTTCGAGGCGGTTTGCATCGAGCCGGGCGGCGATGTCATCGAGCCGGTAGGCGTAGGGGAAGAGGAATTCGACGCCGCGAAAGCCCGCCTTGGCGGCGTGCTCGAAGCGGTCGAGGAAGTCGACTTCGTTGAACAGCATGGTCAGGTTGGCGGCAAGTCTGGTCATCTCGGTCTCCTGTGCTGGCGTTATTCAATATCGAGGACTTCATTGAACTCGTTGAGCGCGTCGATCTCCGTGCCCATCGCGATATTGGTGACGCGTTCGAGGATGATCTCGACCACCACCGGCACGCTGTACTGCTGCATCAGCGCACGCGCACGCTCGAAGGCGGGAATGATGTCGTCCGGCCGGAACACCCTGAGCGCCTTGCAGCCCAGGCCCTCGACCACGGCGACGTGATCGACGCCATACCCTTCCAGCTCGGGCGCGTTGACGTTCTCGAACGCCAGCTGGACGCAGTAGTCCATTTCGAAGCCGCGTTGGGCCTGGCGGATCAGGCCCAGGTAGGCGTTGTTGACCAGGACGTGGATGTACGGCAGCTTGAACTGCGCCGCGACCGCCAGCTCCTCGATCAGGAACTGGAAATCGTAGTCGCCCGAGATGGCGACGATGTCGGCATCGGGGTCGGCCACGCGCACGCCGAGGGCCGCCGGGATGGTCCAGCCCAGCGGGCCGGCCTGGCCGCAGTTGATCCAGTGGCGCGGGTGGTTCACGTGCAGGAACTGGGCGGCGGCGATCTGCGACAGGCCGATGCTGGCCACGTAGCGCACGTCGCGGCCGAAATACGCGTTCATCTCGTGGTAGACGCGCAGCGGATTGACCGGCACGGTATCGAAATCGCTCTTGCGCAGCATGGTGCGCTTGCGCTCCTGGCATTCTTCCAGCCATGTGCTGCGGTCTTGCAGGCGGCCGCTCGCGCGCCACTCGCGCGCCACCTCGACCAGCAGTTCGAGCGCGGCCTTCGCATCGGACACGATGCCCAGATCCGGACCGAACACGCGCCCGATCTGGGTCGGCTCGATATCGATGTGCACGAAAGTGCGATCCTTGGTGAAGACCTCGATGCCGCCGGTATGGCGGTTGGCCCAGCGGTTGCCGATGCCCATCACGAAGTCGGAGGCCAGCACGGTGGCATTGCCGTAGCGGTGGCTGGTCTGCAGGCCGGCCATGCCCGCCATCTGTGGGTGGTCGTCGGGAATCGCGCCCCACCCCATCAGGGTCGGGATGACGGGCACGCCCGTGATTTCCGCGAACTCCACCAGCAGCGCCGACGCGTCGGCATTGATGATGCCGCCGCCGGCGGTGATCAGGGGACGCTTTGCCGCGTTCAGCATGTCGAGAGCCTTCTCGACCTGGGCGCGGTTCGCGCGCGGCTTGTGCAGCGCCAGCGGCGCATAGGTGTCGCCGTCGAACTCGATCTGCGCCATCTGCACGTCGATCGGCAGGTCGATCAGCACCGGGCCGGGCCGGCCGGAACGCATCAGGTGGAAGGCCTGCTGGAATACGCGCGGCACCAGGGCCGGCTCGCGCACCGTGACGGCCCACTTGGTCACCGGCTTGGCGATCGATTCGATGTCGACCGCCTGGAAGTCTTCCTTGTACAGGCGGGCGCGCGGCGCCTGGCCGGTAATGCAAAGAATAGGTATCGAATCGGCCTGCGCCGAATACAGGCCGGTGATCATGTCGGTGCCGGCCGGCCCGGACGTGCCGATGCACACGCCCAGGTTGCCGGCCTTGGCGCGGGTATAGCCCTCGGCCATGTGCGAGGCGCCTTCGACGTGGCGCGCCAGGTAGTGGCGGATGCTGTCGCGCTTGCGCAGCGCTGCGTAGAAGGGATTGATCGCGGCGCCGGGGACGCCGAAGGCGACCTCGATGCCTTCTTTTTCCATCACCAGCACCGCTGCCTCTGCTGCTGTCATCCTTGCCATTCCGACCTCCAGGCTCATGAACGCACGATTGCGATGAACGTATGCTAGAGCGTAGTAGCGCTGCTGATAAGAACACAAAAAGTAGGTGTATTCGATCTCTGGAGTATGGAATACTGGAGGCATGGACAAGGTCAAACAGATGTGGGCCTTCGTCGACGCGGTCGACAAGGGCAGCCTGGCGCGCGCCGCGCTGGGGCAGGACATCACGCCGGTCATGCTGGGGCGCCGCATCGACGCGCTCGAACGCCGCCTGGGCGTCAAGCTGCTGCACCGGACCACGCGCCACCTCACACTCACCGAATCGGGATCGGTCTTCCTCGAGCATTGCCGCAGGCTGCTGGCGGACATCGACCTGGCCGAGACCATCGTGTCCGAAGGCCGCGACCAGGCCAGCGGACACCTGATCGTCTCGGCGCCGGCGGCGTTCGGGCGGCTGCACGTGGCGCCGCACGCCCCGGCCTACCTGGCGGCCAATCCGAACGTGCAGATCTCGTTCAACCTCACCGACCACGTGGTCGACCTGGTGCGCGAAGGCTATGAGCTGGGGATCAGGATCGGCGGCGTGCTCGATCCGAGTTTCGTCGCGGTGCGGCTGGCAACCAACCGGCGCGTGGTGTGCGGGACGCCAGACTATCTTGCGCGCTGCGGCGTGCCGCGCACGCTGGAGGAGCTGGCGCAGCATAACTGCCTGGCCTTCAACCTGCAGGGCGGGCAGCAGCGCGGCTGGTACTTCCAGAAGGATGGCAAGCCGGTGACCATCAAGGTGAACGGCAACCTCGATTGCAACGACGGCGAATTGCTGCACCGCTGGGCCAGCGAAGGACTCGGCCTGGCCTGGCGCTCCACCTGGGAGATCCAGGCGCAGCTGGCCAGCGGCGAACTGGTGACGGTGCTCGACGAGTACGCCCTGCCCGACTACGACATCATGGCGGTCTATATGCAGCAGCGCCACCTGCCGGCGCGGGTGCGCAGCTTCATCGATACTCTCAAGGCGGTCTACGCCCAGCCGGGATACTGGACGCGACCGCCAGCGGCACGGCCCTAGATCACCCGCTCGTCGCGCAGCAGCGCGATCTGCTCGCGCGAATACCCCAGGTCGGCCAGCACTTCATCGGTATGTTCGCCCAGCAGCGGCGAACGCCGCACCTCGGTGGGGCTGTCGGACAGCTTGATCGGATTGCCCACGCTGAGGTAGGGGCCGCGCTCGGGATGATCGACCTCGACGATCGTGCCGGTGGCGCGCAGCGACGGTTCCTGGGCGATCTCCTTCATCGACAGGATCGGTCCGCAGGGAATATCGTATTTGTTCAGGATATCCATCGCCTCGAACTTGGTGAGCGTGGTGCTCCACTCCTCGACCGTGGCGAAGATCGACATCAGGCGCGGCAGGCGCGCCTTCGGCGTCGCGTATTCGGGGTCGGTGATCCACTCCTCGCGTCCAATCAGCTTGCAGACCGCGGGCCAGACCTGGGCCTGCGCAATGAAGTAGATATACGCGTTCGGATCGCTCTCCCAGCCCTTGCACTTGAGGATCCAGCCGGGTTGCCCGCCGCCCGAGGCATTGCCCGCGCGCGGGACCGACTCGCCGAACTGGCCGTCGGCGAACTGCGGATATTCTTCCATCACGCCGTTGCGCTCGAGGCGCTGCTGGTCGCGCAGCTTGACCCGGCACAGGTTCAGCACCGCGTCCTGCATCGAAGTGAGCACCTTCTGGCCGCGGCCCGTGCTGTTGCGCTGGTAGAGCGCGGTCACGATGCCCAGCGCCAGGTGCAGGCCGCTGCCGCTGTCGCCGATCTGGGCGCCGCTGACCATTGGCGGGCCATCGTCGAAACCCGTGGTGGCCGCTGCGCCGCCGGTGCACTGGGCCACGTTTTCATAGACCTTGCAGTGCTCGTAGGGGCCAGGGCCGAAGCCCTTGACCGAGGCCACGATCATGCGCGGATTGAGTTCCTGGATACGCTCCCAGGTAAAACCCATCCGGTCCAGCGCGCCGGGCGCGAAGTTCTCGACCAGCACGTCGCAGTGCTTGATGAGCGTTTCCAGCACTTCCTTGCCGGCCGGCCGCTTGGCGTCGAGCGTCATGGAGCGCTTGTTATGGTTGAGCATGGTGAAATACAGGCTGTCCACGCCCGCGATATCGCGCAACTGGTTGCGTGTCGCATCGCCCTCGCCGGCGCGCTCGACCTTGATGACGTCGGCCCCGAACCAGGCCAGCAGCTGCGTGCAGGTCGGTCCGGACTGGACATGGGTGAAATCGAGAATGCGAACGCCTTCCAGTGCCTTGCCCATACCAGTTTCCTCCGAAGATTTAACCTAGCTTATTTGAATTTTGCGCTTAGCAATGCTTCCGTGCAAGCCTTAGTGCAAACATTATTACCAGCGTGTCGGCCGATCTTAGTGGCGCGCACCGGCCGAGCTCAATGACCGCCGTCAAGATCCGTGAAATGAAAGTTTGACATCGAAACGCGGCCAGCCCGGGCAAGAAAAACGGGCTTCCGAAGAAGCCCGTTTTTGCATCAGGACGCACCCGTGACGAGGGCGTCAGGCAGGCAAGGGCCCCTTCCCGACCGCGTTTTCTTCCGCGTAGCGACTCCTGGAGTAGCTGACGTGGTTACGCAGCACCGGTCGCAGCACCGTGATCGCCAGCAGCGCCGCGATCAGGTCCATGGTGGCGACGGTGTAGAGGACGGTCGACCAGGTGCCGGTCGCCTCCATCATCAGGTTACCGACCGGGACGAACAGCGCGCCGATACCCTTCGCGGTGTACAGCACCCCGTAGATCTTGCCGATGTGCTTGGTGCCGAAGGCATCGCCGGCCAGGGCCGAGAACAGCGAGTACACTTCGCCCCAGGCCAGGAACACGATGCCGGACAGGATCAGGAAGGCATACGGATTGTGGCCGAAGTAGCCCAGCGCGATGATGCCGCAGCCTTCGAGCGTGAACGCGATGACCATGGTCTTCTCGCGGCCGATATGGTCCGAGATCCAGCCGAACAGCGGTCGCGAGATGCCGTTCATGATGCGGTCGAGCATCAGGGCCAGCGGCAAGGCCGCCATCACGAAGAAGTGCAGGTCGACCTGGAATTCCTTCACGCCCAGATCCTGCGCGATCACGCCGAGCTGCGCCACCGCCATCATGCCGCCGGTGACCACCAGCACGAACATCACCAGCATCAGCCAGAACAGCTTGGTGTTCAGCGCTTCCTTGAGCGTGTAGTCGTGCGTCGACTGCACCAGCTTGCTCGACTTCCTGACCTCGGCCGTTGTCGGCGAGCGCAGGAACCAGGCGGCGATGAAGGCCAGCGTGCCTTGCAGGATGCCGAAGAACAGGAAGGTCTGCTGGAAGCCCGAGGACTCGATCATGGCCGCGATCGGCAGGATCGTGGCGGCCGAACCGGCGCCGTAGCCACCCGCGGTGAGGCCGACGGCCAGGCCGCGGCGATCCGGGAACCACTTGATCGCGTTATTGATGCAAGTGGCATAGATCGAGCCCACGCCGATACCACCGACGGCCGCACCGACGTAGAACCCGGCCAGGGTCGTGGCTTGCGAATTGATGATCCAGGCCAGTCCGATGAAGATGGCGCCGAAGGCGACCATCATGCGGGGACCGAATTTGTCGATGAAGTAGCCTTCGAGCGGCGCGAGCCAGGTCTGGACGATGACGAACAGCGTGAAGGCGACCTGGATGCTGGCGCGCGACCAGCCATAGGTTTCCTGGATCTCGGGAACGAACAGCGTCCACGCATACTGGATGTTCGCGGTGGCGATCATGCAGACGACGCCAACGGCGAGCTGGAACCAGCGCGCGTTGTTGGAGACTGGTTGACCGGGCTGAAGCGCGGCTGCCGATGAATTATGCATTTGGCGCTCCTTGACCGGTGAGGGGTTCTTCTTTCAGACCTGCAGACGAATGTGCGGGCGCCGGGGGCACCTGCCTGGTTATGGTTTCCAGCATTTTCATGTCTCCACTTTTTTTGGTGTGATGTGCATGCTCCACGTCGAGTCCGGGACTCGCGCGCCAACCCCTACGCCTTTTCTAATTAAATTAAGCTCATTGAATAGCTACAGCACCCTGCTATCAAAAAGGACGTCGGCATGCTCCTGGCGGCCGAACTGCCCACCAGGCGAGACAGCCGCTTGATACAGTTCTCCAACAGTGCTCACCAGACTTTGAATGTGCGCTATAGCCGCTCTCCTCTTTCTGCAAGATTGCTGCCCTGGACGACCGCAAAGGTATTGCGTTCCCTGCTTTCACTTCAGCGCCTGGGAGGCGCCGTTGCATCGGGGTTAATCAAAACAGTGAAAGTGAGATGATGTTGCTGGAGCCGATTTCGAGAATCATTGACCGCGGTTATGTTTTGAGATTTTTGAGAACCGGCAGTCGAAGGCTTGGCATGCTGTGCACCCGCGGGACTGACGCAGGACAAGCCGCGCAGCGTGGCGTCGCATGGGCCGTGCAAGGTGCACGAGGTCGTTGACGGAGAAAAGATGGATGACTGGCAGCCTGCCGCTGATCCGTTCCGGGTAGTTGGAAGGTGTCGGATGATCATTTGGCCGCCAAGCAGTGTGTTGTAGGCAGGAGCAAGAGATGCGCTACCGGCAGCTGCGCCGGTTCGGCATCCATTTTTCTGTTCGAAACCTTCAGTTATCGGCAGAAAGTGATTCGATTATTACAGATATTTTTTTGTATAGACAATTATTTTTTAGCAACATCCGATCGCGATATATTGCAGGGGCTTTCATTGTTTTATGGCAATATTAGTGACGCTCCCAGTTCTATTTCCTGACGTACCAGGCGCCGATCTGCGCACCGATCGAGAGCGAATGCCGCGAACACCGCACGCCGTCGGCATTCAGGAAAAGCAGCTCCTTGCCGGGCAGCTTTTCGAAAAAGAGCGCGAACGACGCGCCACCGCCGTTGAACATTCCCATCTCCTGGCCCTTGTGCACCCGCGCGCCACGCCGCATGGCCGGATCGAACACGATGCTGGACGCCGCACCCATGCCCAGCGGGATGCAGCACACATGGCCGTGGTCGGCGGTCCTGATCACGATCACCCCGCTGGCGAAGCGGCCGGGAATGGTGAACGGGTCGAACAGCACTTCGCCATGGACTGGCGCCCACCAGTGCTGGTAGTCATAGGGCCCCAGCGTCGTCTGGAAGACCCGGCCGCCCTCGAACAGGTCGACCAGCCGGTAATAGTCGACCAGCGCCTGCTGCTGCGGCACGCTCGTTGCGAGGAGATCGGCCAGCGTGCAATGTCTGCTCCCTAAGCGGAATACGTCGTCGCGCACCGGTGCGCCATCGGTCGGGCAAACGACGGTCCGGTTCGATTCCGGATCGGCGACGGGACGTGCTTGCGCGGGATGTTGGAAGGTACGGGTCAGGAAGGCATTCCAGCTTTTCCAGTAAGGCGGCGTGCCGGCATCCTTGCTCCACAGGGGAAAGCGGTATCGCTCCTTCGCCGTCGCTGACAGCCACTGTTCGCCATCGACACGGAAACCCACGTTCGAGGCCGGGCTGTCCAGGAAGGCATGCCAGTCGTTCAGGATGTTCGACATGAGCAGATTGACGGTCGGCTGCCTGAACAGGGCCGCGCCACTCGCGGTCCGGCCGATATCCGCCATCAAGGCGGGAAACGGCAGGCCGATCAATTCGCCATCGATGAAGCCCGGCGCATGGGTGAGGATCGTGTTGAAACCGTGCAGCAAGGCGTCAACGTCGCCGATGCGCGGCGAATGCATATCGACGATGGCCAGGCATTCGGCACAGGCATTGTTGGCCAGGCGGCGGACGACCTCGTTATCCTCGATATAGGTGGCCAGCGCCTGAACCGACGGCGCCAGCGCCGTTCTTTCGGCGCCCAGTACGCGCCCGACGTACGTCCGCATACCGGCGCTGCCGTAGCGGGGCAGCCAGCCGCCGTGCGGATCGCCCGGACCGGGATGGAGGTCGAATTGCGCGTCAAGCGGTGCGGTCGTCACGGCGAATCCTTCGGGTGATCAAAATAGAAAGATCACCTTTTTAACCGCCGTTCGATCGCGCCCGTTTGACATCGATCAGTCCGTTTTTAGGACATCCCGGATGGATAGAGCCAGACATCTACAATGTCACCTCCCGCCGCAAGTTGGCACGATGGCCACGCTCGTGATTGTCCCGACAAGCTGCAAGCCCTTCCAATTGTCGTCAAACTGTAATTAACTGTCTTCTATGTCTGGAGGATGTGTTAATTGGACACTTGGTCTTATACAATGCGAGACCAAGGAGAAATTGTATGTACCGAGTGATGTTGGTGGAAGACGATGCGCGCCTGGCCGAGCTCGTCACCGAATACCTGTCCGGCTATGAATTCGCGGTCGAACTGGTCACGCGCGGCGATGTTGCGCTCGAGCGTTTCAAGGAACTGACGCCCGACGTCGTGATCCTCGACCTGATGCTGCCGGGCCTGGACGGCATGGTCGTCTGCCGCCAGATTCGCGACCAGTCCGACGTGCCGATCCTCATCCTCACCGCGCGCGAAGACTCCTATGACGAAGTATCCGGTCTCGAGCAAGGGGCCGACGACTTCGTCAACAAGCCGGTCCAACCGCGCGTCCTGCTGGCGCGCCTGCGCGCACTGATGCGCCGCACCCAGGCCAAGTCGGGCGTCGATGCGCGCGTGCTGCAGTTTGGCGCCCTGCGCATCGTCACCTCCGACCGCAGCGTGGTCTGGCGCGGCCAGCCCTGCGTGCTGTCGAATACCGAGTACAAGCTGTTGCTGGTGCTGGCCGAGGCGGCCGGCCGCGTGCTGTCGCGCGACGCCCTGCTCAAGAAGATGCGCGGGATCGAGTTTGACGGCCTGGACCGCAGCATCGACAACTGCATCTCGAAGCTGCGCCGCAAATTCGACGATGCGGAATCCGAAAAGATCAAGACGGTGTGGGGCGAAGGCTATCTGTTCTCGCCGTCGGCCTGGAATTGAAGACCTGCCCATGAAACCTGCCCTGCGCAGGTTTTTTTACGCCTGGCGCCTGCCCAGGCGCTTATTCGAACAGCGGCACGATCGCCAGCGGGACGTTGTAAGTGACGACCTGGCCCGCCGGCTGTGCGCCGAAACGGTAGGTCACGATCGGGAAGTCGTCGGCTGCGTCGCCCGCGAAGGCGGCCCCGCGCGAAGGCGCCAGCGCCTGTTCGGCGCCGCCCGTGCGGACACGCACGCCCGCCGCCTCGCCGTTCTTGGGGAATACCAGGCGCACGCCGACGCACTGGCGGCCGCGCGCCGAATTGTCGGCATAGCGGGCGAAGCCGAGGGCCTGCTCGCAGGCCGCGCGCAGGTCGGCCACCTCGTACGAACCGTCGGCGCGCAGCGCCAGCGACACCCGCGGCTTGACCGTGAAGCCGCCCAGCGGCCGGTTTGGCGTCAACACCGCGTTCTCTTCATAGGCCGCCTTGAGCAGCGGCAGCACGGCGCGGCCGAGCGGATCCAGCGCCAGGCTGGTCTGGACGGTCTTGCCCTTCATGAGCAGTTGCACGCCCGGCTCCAGCACGCCCTTGTCGCGCGGCAGTACCTGCAATTGGTTGTTCAGCAGATTCTTGGGGCCACCGTACTTGTCAAACAGCACCATCGCGCGGTAGGCGTCACGATAGTTCACCCATTCCCCGGCGCGCGGCTGCGCCACGGCCATTCCGGCCGTCAGCAGCAAGGTCACGCAGGCGGTGAGGTGTGCGCGTCGCATCATCAAAACCGGTAGGCGAAGGCGGCCGAAACCGTCACGTTGGTGGGCCGCTCGACGAGCGGGCTATTGCGGACGCTGCCAACCAGGCGCGTGGCCTGGACATTGGTGACCAGCATCCAGGACGGCGTCAGCGCCCAGTTCCAGCGCACGCCGGCGCGGACATCCTTGAGGCCGCCGCCCGGACGATAGGGCGGATTGCCGCTTTGCCAGGATTCCTGGCCGGTGACGCCGAAATAGGCGCGGCTGTAGTCGGCGTTGACGATCGTGGCGCCGGCATTGAACGAAATCGTATGCTGCGGCGCCAGCTGCACGGCCAGGCGCTGTACGCCCAGTTCCATGCGTGCACCGTCGCGGTCATTGCCCGCGCCGTAGAGCACGCTGCTGGTCAGCCGCCATTCCGGCGCCAGGTAATAGTTGAAGAAGAACCCGCCTTCGATCCGGGTGCTGACGTCCTGCATGCCGTCCAGGCGGTTCCCGGTCCGTGCGTAGTGCAGCGGCGAAGTCGATACGCCGACCCCGTCGACGATGCGGCCCGAGCCGGATTCGTCACGGTTGGGGTGGACCGACACCAGCGGACCGTACTCGACCGTCGGACGGTTGGACAGATGCATCCCTGCACTCATGCCGGAAATAAAAAGGCCGTTGCTCCATTGAACCTGGAGCACCGGCAAGGCTGAAACCTTTTGGCTGTCCGCCCCTTCATAACGCGGCCGCGAGACGGCGCCCAGCCCTGCGTACATGTCGCGGCTGCCGTCGGGCATCGGGTTGGTGGCCGGCGTCTGTGCACTTGCTGCGGTGCTCGCAGCCGCCAGGGCCAGGGCGAAGAATGGTTTCATCGTGAAATTACTCGGAGAGTTCGTTTGTCGATATTTTACGTCGAGCAAGCTTCGCTCTCCCATCCCATTATGACAAGCGCCGCATTCCCGGTGGGATCGCGTCCGTGGTCAGCTCATGGAACCGTGCTGTGCGCCGCGCTGGCGCTTCGGAACCGACCGGCGCGGCGCCGGGCTCGACGGTGTTGCTCGCGCGCACCATGCTCATAAGCACATCCTTATGGTCGAGGCGCGGCCCGAACCGGGTCGCTTCCTACTTGAATAAAAAAACCCACCGATATTCCATTGCTGGCGCATCAGGTGGGCAAACGGAAAACCTGATGATGGGAAAGATGGTAATCGTTCGGCCTCCCGTCGTGCACCCTCCAGATGTCGGCCAATTGTCGTCAATTTGTAAGTCGCGCCTTCGCTCCCTCCTTTGGATTACCTGCACCACCATTGCGCCTGTACAATTCGTGCCCGAGGAGAAACCATGCAGCCGGCACCACCGCCAGACCGACAGTTACCCAGGACGCACCCGTGAACCGGATATTCTTCCGCTTCTTCGTGCTCGTCATGCTGTCGATCACCGCTGCCACCTTCGTCATCTATTTCGCGTTCGCGCGCCTGTTCGGCGACCCGCTGGACGACATTGCGCGGCGCCAGGCTGCGGCCCAGATCTTCCTGCTCGAAGGCTATGTCGACCAGGCGCCCGGCGACGAATGGCTGACCCGCCTGAACAATGTGCGCGAAGTGTCTGACGTGCGCTACGACCTGATGCCGCTGTCCCAGGCGCTGGACGCCCTCGGCGCCGGCCAGCGCGCCGAGCTCGAACGGGGAGACATCGTGATCGACGTGGCCGGCAAATCCTTTTACCGGCGGGTCGACCTGGACGGCGACCGCTATATCGGCAGCCAGGACGAGGTCTTGCACGCCCAGGACTTGCCGATCGATATCGGGCAGGCGCTCAAGATGGAGTTGCTGCGCTATGTGATCGTCGCCATCGCCCTGCTGCTGCCGATCGCGCTATGGTCGCGCTCGCACTGGCAGGGCTTGCAGTCGCTGTCGCGCATGGCGGATGAGTTCGGGGCCGGCAAGCTGTCGGTGCGCGCGCAGTTGAAGCCGTCCGACGCCGTCTATCCGCTGGCGGAACGGATCAACCACATGGCCGGCCGCATCGAGGACTTGATGGAGTCGCAGCGCAGCCTGCTGCACTCGGTGTCGCACGAACTGCGCACGCCGATCGCACGCCTGGAATTCGCGCTCGAACTGCTCGACGCCAAGGCCAGGGATCCCGAGCTGAGCCGCCGCATCGCCGCCATGGAAGGCGACCTGTCCGAGCTGAACAACCTGGTCAAGGAACTGCTCGATATGAGCAAGCTCGACAGCGCGCGCACCCTGCAAGGCGCCCCGGTCGAGCTCGACGCCCTGCTGCGCGACTGCTGCGCCACCCTGCCGCCGTCGCTGCAAGAAGTAGCCTGCGAGCTGGCGGCCGGGCTCGGCACGATGGAGCTCGATGCCCGCCTGATCGCGCGTGCGGTCGGCAATCTGCTGCGTAACGCCCAGAAGTATGCGCAGGGACGGATCGTGCTGTCGGCGCGGCGCACGCCGGATGGCGTCGATATCTCGGTCGACGACGACGGCCCCGGCATCCCGGCCGAAGAACGCGACCGGATCTTCGACCCGTTCTACCGCCTCGACCGCAGCCGCGACCGCTCCACCGGCGGCTTCGGGCTCGGCCTGTCGATCGCGCAGAAGGCCGTGGTGCTGCACGGCGGGAGCTTGCACGTGGAAAGCTCGCCATTGGGCGGCGCCCGCTTTGTCATCAGGCTTCCGGCATGAACGAACGCCTGCTGATCGCGACGCTGTGCGGCCTGGGACTGCTGTCCACCGTCGGCGCCTCCCTGCCCTATCCGATGCTGGCGCCGCTGTTCGCCGACGGCGGCGTCAACGGCCTGAACAGCTTCCTCGGCCTGCCGCCCAAGCTGCTGCTGGGGATCGCACTGATGATCAATCCGATCGGCCTGCTGATCGGCAGCGCCGTGCTGGGACCGCTGTCGGACGGCTTCGGCCGGCGCCGCGCCCTGCTCCTGACCACCGTCGGGGCGGCAGTAGGCCACCTGCTCACGGCCGTGGCGATGGTGATGGAATCGTATCTGCTGTTCCTGGCCGCGCGGTTCTTCACCGGTCTGCTGGAGGGCAATGGCGCGGTGATGCGGGCCCTGGTCATCGAGCGCATCAAGGGCACGCTGCGCAACCATGCGCTGTCGTGGCTGAACGGCTCGTTCAACCTCGGCTGGCTGGTCGGCCCGCTGCTGGCCGGCTTCACCATGGCCTTCGGCCCCGAGTTGCCTTTCTATATCGCTGCCGGCGCCCTGCTGCTGGGGACGGTGGGCGTGCTGGTGTCGATCCCGCCCACGCCGGCGCCACCGCACGCGCACTGCTGGTGGGCGGTGGCGCGCGACCGCCATGCGCTCACCCTGCTGCGCCATGCGCCGCTGCGCACCCTGTTCACGGTGCACCTGGCGTATTGCTGCGGCGTCGCCGCGCTGTATGAATTCTTCCCGCTGTGGCTGGTGGATGTGGGCGGCTATGATGCGCGCCAGATCGCCCTCGTCAATATGGGCATGTGCGCGCTGATGACCACGGCCGCCCTGTTCGCCGGCCATGCCAGCCGGGTCGAAGGCCGCCTGCGCGCCGGCTGGTACGCGGCCATTGCCGCCGCCGCGGTGCTGTGCGTGGGCTTCGGTAATCTGTGGGTCGGCATCGCCGGCATCGTCCTGTTCGGCGCGCCCCACGCCTTCTACAACACCGCCCTGCAAACCTGGTCGGCCGACGAATTCGCGCAGCACGGCCAGGGTTCGGTCATGGCCCTGCTGTCCACGATCTTTTGCTTGGCGAATATCCTGATGGCGCTGGCCGGCGCCGTGCTCACGCTGATCGATACCCGGCTGGTGCTGGTGGTTGGCGGGCTGCTGACGGCCTGGGCCTCGGTGGCCCTGCGGCGCTGGAGCGCCCGCAGTCCCCGCCCACATCTGGAAAGTACCTGATGCGTATCCGGACATGAAAACGGCGTCCGCTGGGGACGCCGTTCTGTCTTACTTCCGGGTATCGATGCGCCCGTCGTGGTCGGGATGCGAACGCACATGGGTCACGCCATACCACAGATGCTCCCACCAATGATCGCGCGAACGCACGGTCAACATGCATTTCTTGTCGAACCCCTGTTTGAACACTTGATCGGGGCAGAGGTTCGACGCCATCGCATGGCGCTGGTTTTCGGCATTGACGAGCGCAATGCCGAACCAGACGGTCGTCAGGACGAAGATGAGCGCGAGCGCCCACGCGACGTGATTCACGTTACTCGTCTCGAACAAGTTTTCCTCTTTGGGCCGGGACCCTTCGTAAATCTTGAGGATCTCGCCTTCGACTTTATCGCTCATTTTTCCTTGGCTGCCTTCGCCACCAGTGCATCGAGGACCTGGCCGGTCGCCGTCATCAGCTGGCCCATGTCCTGGATCTTGTTCGATTGCGCCACCGTTGCCGGCGACACGACGTATTTACCGTCGATGACGACGGTCGGGGTGCTACTGGCCTTATACGCTTCGGCGATCTGCGGCAGGCGCTTGAGCTTGGTCTGCACGCCGAACGAGTTCCACGCTTCGAGGAACTTGGCTTTGTCCAGGCCGTTCGAAGTGGCCCAGGCGATGATGTCGTCGTCCTTCATCAGGCGCTTGCGCTCGACGTGCACGGCGCGGAACACGCGATGATGGTACTCCTCCAGCTTGCCCATGGCGTCGAGCGTCAGGAACAGGCGTGCTTCCGGATCGCTGGCGCCCTGGAACGGCAGCGGGATGCGGCGCATCACGATATTGTCACCCTGCTTTTTGACCCAGTTCACCAGGCTTGGTTCGAACGCATTGCACGCGCCGCAGTGGTAGGCGAAGAACTCGACCACTTCGACCTTCTTGCCCACGGTCTGGGTCGGCTGCGGGCTCGCGAGCACGGTATATTCGGCGCCGACGCGTGGATCGGTTGGCGAAGCATTGGCGAAACCGGCGACCAGGGCAGCGGCAACGAGGGCGAAACGCAGGGTGCGCATAAAATCCTTCCAGAAGAATGAACGAACGACCGCGAGATTACCACTTTTTGCGGCTCCCCTGTCCCGGGAGCACGATTTTTTGCATTTGCTTACGGCTGAAACAAGGGCGTGGTGACTTTCAATCTACGCCGGCGGCGTGAATAGTCAAGTCACCGGGGGCGACGCCCGCGCGCTTGTTCGAGCATCGCGCACAGCTGCGCCGCGCCCTCGGCCGTACGCGGCCCCGCCCGGTTGGTCAAATCGCCATCGATCGTGAAGATATTGTCGCGCCGGACGGCGGTCATGCCCTTGAACGCCTGCCACATCTTCCCGCCAGGGTCGTCCGGATTATCCCGTCCGCCAACCAGGATGACCTCGGGGTCGGCCTCGATCACCGCCTCGACGCCGACCTCGGGCGCGATCGTCTTGAGCGCGCCGAACAGATTGCGTCCGCCGCACAGGCGCACCATATCGCTGGCGATGTGGTCGTCATTCAATGTGTAGAGCGGCCGCGGCCACACCTGATAGAACACGGTGACCGGCGGCCGGCCCGCGTAGCGCGCCTTGAGCGCCGCGATCCGGTCGCTGTAGTCGCGCGCCGCCGCCCCCGCGGCCGGCTCGGTGCCGAGCAGCCGGCCCAGGCGCAGCAGGCTGTCGCCGATCTGGGCCAGCCGCCCAGGCTCGCTGTGGTAGACCGGGATCCCGAGCCGCTCCAGCTGCTCGACCTGGCGCGTCGGGTTGCCGCTGTGCCAGACCACGATCAGATCGGGCTTGAGCGCCAGCACGCGCTCGAAGTCGAGCTTGTTATAGCTGCCCACCTGGGGCAGCTTTTTGGCCGCCTCCGGGTAGTCGCTATAGTTGACGGCGCCGACCACCCGCGCCCCGCCGCCGGCCGCGAACAGCAGCTCGGTGACGTGCGGCGCCAGCGACACCACGCGCCGAGCCGGCTGCGCCAGCGTCACCGTACGGCCGACGTCGTCGACTACCGTGACGCTGGCGCCGGCGAAGGCCGGCAGTACCGCCAGCACCAACCCGATCAGACGCTGCATGGCGTCAGAAGTCGTAGCGCAGCGACAGTTTCAGCTGGCGGCCATCGCTTGGATAGATGCCGTCACGGCAGCTGAAGGCCTGGCTGTAGTACTGGCGGTCGGCCAGGTTCAGGCCGGACACCGCCACTTCCCACGGGCCGAAGCGGCGCGCATAGCGCGCGTCGATCGTGGTGAACGATGGAATGCGGGTGCTGCAGCCGTTGGTGAAGTCGTTGCCGTAGCGCTGGCTGTCGACCCACTGGGCGCCGATGTCGGCGGTCTGGCCGTCGCCCGGCGTCCACGCCAGGCGCGCGGTGACCACGTGCTTCGGCACCAGCACCATCTCGCGGCCGGCGTTCGGGCCGTCGCGGAACTCGGCCTGCACGTATTGCCACGAACCGGTCAGGCGCCAGGCATCGGCGAAGGTCGCCTGCCCTTCCAGCTCCACGCCCTGGCGGCGGGTCGGGTCGAGGTTGGTGTTGGCGCCAAAGCCGATGGTCGGATCGTAGTAGATCTCATTGGTCAGGCGGTGGCGGAACACGCGCGCAGTCGCCTTGCGAGCATCGGTGCCGGCGCTAACGCCCAGTTCCAGGTCGCGCGAGGTTTGCGGCTCCAGCACGTCCAGGGTCGAACGGTAGGAGTTCTCGTCGATGTTGGCGATGCGATAGCTGCGGCCGGCCTTGGCAAACACGGCTACCTGCGGCATCACGTCGATGCTGCCTTCCACGGTCCAGGCGTTGAGCGACTGCTTGCGGTGCTCGCCCAGGACAGCCGGGAAAGCCAGCGGGTCGCTGTAGTCCTTCTCGAAGCGCTCATGACGCCCGCCAACCGCCAGACGGGCATTGTGCGGCGCATTCCAGCGCAGTTCGTCGCGCAGGTAGAAGGCTTTCGAGTCCTGGCGCGCATCGCCGGCCGAGTAGTCGGACGTGACCTTGCGGTCCCAGCGGATCAGGTCGATGCCGGTGACGAATTCGTTGCGCTTGTCGCCGAAATCGAGGGTGTGGCGCAGGCGCGGCGAGAACTGGGTTTGCTCGGCCTCGTAGCGCGAAGCAGACGTGCCGAACTGGGTCGAGACATAGGTCGACGTGACCTCGCGCTCGCGGTGCGACAGCTCGGCTGCCAGCTCGAAGGCGCCGATGCGGTGCTCGACGAAGGCGGTCACACGATCGGTGTCGAGCGAGCCGAAGTCCTTTGGCGTCTTGGTCTGGGTCGGAATGGCCAGGAACTGCGCTTCGGTCAGCGAACCTGGCAGGCGCGAGTCGGAACGCGAACTCTCGAAGCGCAGGCCAGCGCGGCCGTTCGGCGCATAGGCGTACTGCAAGCCGCCGCTGAAGCTGGTCTGTTCGTACTTGTTGTTGTCGCGGTAGTTATCGGTGCTGCGGTCAGCCACGGCGGCGTCGAACGACCAGGGGCCGGCGCCATGGGTAATCGACGCGCGCAGGTCGCGGTGGTCGAAGCGGCCGGCTTCGGCGAACAGGGAGCCGTGCGTTCCGGCACTACCGCCGCGGCGGGTGACGATGTTGATCACGCCGCCGGTTGCGCCGTCGCCATACAGCACGCTGCTGCCGCCGCGCGTGATCTCGATACGCTCGACCGTGTCCACGGGGATGGTCGACAGCACGGTGTGCGCCAGCTCGTTCTCGTTCAGGCGCACGCCGTCGACCAGCACCACCGTGTTCTGGGCGCTATTGGTGCCGAAGCCGCGCAGGTCGAGGCCGAAGTCCGGCGAGCCGTCCAGGCTCTGGCGGCCGAACACGCCGCCGATCTTGCGGATCGCCTGGTTCACGTCGGTGGCGCCGGCGCTGCGGATCTGCTCGGCGGTGACGACGGTGGCGCCGATCGGCGTGGCCTGGGCCGGGAAGCGCGGGCCGGTGATGAGGACTGAAGGGACAGTGTCCTGGGCAGCGGCATAAGGGGCGGACAGGACGAAAGCGCAAGCCAGTGCGAGTGGCGCGCGGCGCGGTGCGGCAGCAAAAATCATGATGAATGTGTTCTCGATAAAAGGCACCGGCCTGCTTCCCCGCAGGCCGGAGTCAACGGAAGCGCCTGGCGCTTCCACCTGGTTTGGCCGGTATCCGGGCTGGCAAGCATGACGGCCTCACCTTCCTGCGCGTCATGCACAGTGGTTGTCGAGACCGTCCGCCACGCCTGTTGAATGGGAGCGCGGCGCTTGTTGACCGTTGCGGGGGCAGCACACTTCCATGACGGCGCGTGGCGCGGCCATGTCGTGTTTCCCGTTTAACTTCGCGCACCTGGATGTGCGCGAGAGCACCAAAACGGGGCGATTATACCTTGACAAGGTGCGGCCTGCCCGGCCGCCGGCAGCTTGGCGCGGGATCGGCTACCATCGTTGTTTTCATGCTTCATAAGGAGCTGCCATGGCACGTCTACCCACTTACTTCGTCTCTCACGGCGGAGGCCCCTGGCCGTGGATGCGCGAGCAGTACGGTACTGCCTACGACCAACTGGCCGCCTCGCTGGCTGCCATGCGCGCCGAGGCTGGAGAGACGGTGCGCGCGGTGCTGGTCGTGACCGCCCACTGGGAGACGCCGCAGTTCATGGTGTCGTCGGGCACTGCGCCCGGCATGATCTACGACTACGGCGGCTTCCCGCCGCACACCTACCAGGTGAAGTATCCGGCGCCGGGCGAGCCGGCACTGGCGCGGCGCGTGGCAGACTTGCTGGAAGCTGCGGGCCACCCGGCCGCGCTGGACGCCGAACGGGGCTTCGACCATGGCACGTTCTCGATGCTGTACCCGGTCTATCCGGAAGCGCGCATGCCGGTGGTGCAGCTGTCGATCCGGCGCGACCTCGATCCGGCCACCCACCTGGCGGCGGGCCGCGCGCTGGCGCCGCTGCGCGATGAGGGAATCCTGATCATCGGCAGCGGGCTGTCGTACCACAACCTGCGCCAGTTCGGGCCGAATGGGCGCGAAGCCTCGCAAGCCTTCGATGGCTGGCTGCAGCACGCGCTGCTTGAACTCGATCCGTCGCAACGTGAACAAGCCTTGCTGCGCTGGGACACGGCGCCACAGGCACGGGCGGCGCATCCGCGCGAGGAACATCTGATTCCGCTGATGGTGGCATTAGGGGCGGCCGAACAGGAGGCGGCGGCCTGCGTCTATCATGAAGACGCGTTCATGGGGAATCTGGCGGTGTCGAGTTTCAGGTTCGGAGAGCCGCCGCAGGTTTAAGCAATCTGCTGCGCCGCCAGCACGTCGTACCCGCGAAGGCGGGTACCCAAGTACTGCGTGAGCTACCGTAACGCTGGCACACTTGGGTACCCGCCTTCGCGGGTACGACGTTTTGAGGCTAACGCTGGAAACGCACGCTAGAGGCGCGCCTTACGTCCCGCGCTTGCCGCGTGCCGCTTCTTCGGCCTTGGCGGCTGCCTTCTCGGCCGCGATGCGGGCCTTCTCGGCCACCTCGGCCTCATGCTGGGCCAGGCTGGCCGCGCGCGACTCGGGCGTTTCCAGGCTGATGCGGCCCAGCGCGCCCTGGCGGTAATCCTGCAAGAGGGTATGCGCCGCCTTCTCGTAGTCGTAGTCGCCGCCGCGCACGCGGAAGCCGCGACGCTGCGCCACACCCTCGACCACCGCCACGCCGTCCATCCCTTCGGTCTTGAAGCCGTAGCGCGCGGTGAGCAGCTGCGGGTAGCGCTGCAGCAGCAGCTCGCCCAGGTACTCGGCCACTTCTTCCTCGACCAGCGCATTGGTGCCGATCGCGTGGCTGGCGGCCAGCATCAGGCCGTCGCTGGCCATGGCGATCTTTGGCCACAGCATGCCGGGGGTATCGACCAGCACCACGTTCTTGTTCAGGTACAGGCGCTGCTGGGTCTTGGTCACGGCCGGCTCGTCGCCCACCTTGGCCACGCGCTTTTTCAGCAGCGCGTTCATCAGCGTCGACTTGCCCACGTTGGGAATGCCCATGATCATGATGCGCAGCGGCTTGGTCGGCACGCCGCGGTGCGGGGCCAGCGACAGGGCCAGCTCCGGGATGCGGGCGACGTCGGCCGGCTTCTTGGTCGTCATCGGATAGGCGGTCACGCCATCCTGGGCGTCGTAATAGGCTTTCCAGGCGGCGGTCGCGTGCGGGTCGGCCAGGTCGATCTTGTTCAGGACCTTCAGGCAGGGGCGCTGGCGGAACTTGCGCAGCTGGTCCACCAGCGGGTTGCAGCTCGCCTCGGGCAGGCGCGCATCGAGGACCTCGATCACCAGATCGATGTTTTCCATCTGCTCGGCTGCTTCCTTCTTGGCCGCGTTCATGTGGCCAGGGAACCATTGTATCGACATGCTATTGCTCTCTTAATCTTTCGTCCAAGGCGCTATTTTACGCTGAGCGTCGACACAAACGTAGCGGCGCCGCCACAAGCCCTCTTTCCATCGCACATACCGTTGAGCTATTGCAACACTGATGACATATTCCGCGCGCACACTGCTCTCTTGCCTGCACAAGATGGAGATGGGAATGCGCGTACGGGAAAAACTGAAACGGTCGCTGGCACGCTGGTATGGCGTGCTGATGCTGTGCTGCGCCATCGTGGTGTCGGCGCTGGTCGAGCAGTTGCCGCTGCTTCCCTACTAAGAACCTATCCCAGTAGGTGGGAGTTGTTCCTGCCGCGCCTGGCAAGCGTGCGCTGCGTTGCTCGTCGTTGCATGGCTAGCCATGCGGCCTCCTCGCGCCTTGCTCACGCTCGCCATGCATCGCCATGAACTTCCCCCCACCTACCGGGATAGGTTCTAATCCCGCCCGCAGGCCGCCGGCGGCAAGGTCGCCTGCGGATCGAAGCGCGTCAGCCGCGCGCGGGCCGCGGCGCGGTCCTTCGCATACTCGGCCAGGTAGCGGCTGCGTTCCTCGCTCTGCCACTCGGCATCCGGCACGCCGTCCAGCGAACGGGTGCGGCTGGCAAACACCTTGCCTTCCAGGCGCGGCAACAGCAGGCGGTCGGGGTCGGCATTCTCGCGCAGCAGATAGCCTTCGACGTCGCGCAGCAGCAGCGGCAGGCGCGGCGCGCCGTCGTGCAGCAGCTTGCCGTGCACCTGGAGCCGCACCTGCTGCGCGCCCTGCCCCAGCACTTCGTTGAAAGTGGCCAGCGCGAACGGCCGGCCAGCCGCATCGTCGACGCGGCCCGTGACCACGTAGCGTCCGGGCAGGCGCACGTCCAGCGGCAGCGCGAACTGCAGCGCGCCGCCGTCGACCGCCTCGCGCGGCGCGCCGCTCCAGGTGGCAGGCGACTGCGGCGAGTAGATGACGTCGAACAGCACGACACCTTCGCGGCCGCCGGCCTGGTAGCGGACCTCGAGCCGGATGGTGCCGTGGAACCCGGCCAGCGCCGTCTGCGCCGGCGCCAGTGTCCCGCGCCAGGCGCCGCCCTCGTCCGCGAACGGCACGGCGACCCGCGGCGCCGGACGGCTCGGCCCATAGGTCATGCCCTGGGCCAGCGCACGCGTGACGACCAGCGGCAACGGCTGGCCGTTCGCGTCCAGCGCGCGCAACGTGAAGGCGGCCTGCTCGCCCGCCGCCAGGTAGACCCGCGACTGCGCGGTCTGCAGTTGGACGTCTGGATGGCTGTCGCCGCCCTCCGCCCGCATCGGGTTGGTCTCGTGCAGCGGCTGGTTCGGGTATAGCTGGTCGGGATGGTGGCCGGCCGGCCGCGACTCGTGCGGGTAGCGCGAATGCGCCAGGTAGCTGCAATAGGTGTGGTCGGTCAGGCGCACCTGCTCGACCAGCTGGCGCCGGCGCGCCGCGCGGTCCTCGGGCGGTTGCTCGACGGGCCGCGCCACGGCGACAGGAGGCACGGACGGCGGCGCCTGCGCCGTGTCGGGCACCGCTTCGCCTCGGTCCACCAGGACAATCAGCCCCAGGCCGATGCAGGCCGCCACCCCAGCCGCGGCTGGCCAGCGCCAACGCCACCCCATACCGTGCCCCTAGTTGGCGGTGTTGACCGTCGCCTCGCGCACGACTCCGATGATGCCCTCCCAGTTGCCGTCGCCGTAGTGGTCGAAGTCTTCGCCATCGTCGCGGAAGGCGACCGAGTGCCAGCTCCACTTGACGCTGCCGCCCTGGTTCGGCTCGGTGCCATAGCGCAGGTCGTCGCAGAACCAGTCGCCCGGATTGCAGAGCGAGCGACCGGAATTGCCGGCCGCGCCGCCGCTGCTGTGGTAGGCCACGACTTCGTCGTCCTGCCCCGGCAGCAGGAAGGAATACACGGTGCCGCGCGCACCGGCGTAGCGGTAGAACCAGATATTGCGGGTGTCGTTGTGGTTGTACATGGCGCGCGCCGTGCCGGTGCGCAGGTCTTGCACCAGCGGTTCGGAGGTGGTCCAGGCGCCGGCGTTGGCCAGTTCGGAGCCGCCCGCGGCGCCCGAGGCCACTCTCACCCACTTGATGTTCCAGCCGCCCTGCACGCCGCCCGCGTCGCCGCAGACGCCGTCCCCATTGGGCGTGGCGTTCTTGAGCGCGCGCGTGGTGCCGCCGAAATTGGCCAGCGTGTACCCCAGCAGCGGCTCGCCCGCGCTGTAGGCCGCGATATAGCACCAGTTCTGGCCGGTGCAGAAGCAGTCGAGCGCGTCGCGCACGCGCCCGCTCTGCGAAGCGATGCTGCTGTAGCCGTCCCAGTTGACGGCCTTCTTGTTGACGCCGGCGGGCGTGGTGTCCGGCCCCCAGTAGCGGAAGTCGGCATAGTTGCCGGGGGTGCCGCCGCCGTTGCGGCCGTTGATCCAGAGGGTGTAGTTGGTTGCTTCGGCCAATCCCGCGGCCGACAGCAGGCAAAGCGCACACAGGGTGTGTTTCTTGTTCACGGTTATCTCCTCTACGCGAAAGCGGCTGAGTGGCTGCCGGTATGCGTTAGTGGTGAGGAGAGTCACTTGGGTTCCCGCCTGCGCGGGAACGACGTACTGACGTACATATTCGAAGTCGCGTCAACGGCGTTCAGGCTCTGCGAAAAAACGTCGTTCCCGCGCAGGCGGGAACCCAAGCCATCACGCAAGCCACCCTGTCAACCACCCTACTCCAGATCCGCCATCACCTTCAGGTGCGCCACCACGCTGCGCCCCAGCGCCGACAGGTCGTAGCCGCCTTCGAGGCAGCTCACGACGCGCCCGCCGGCGTGTTCCTTCGCCACCGCCATGATCTGGCGCGTGATCCAGGCGTAGTCGGCCTCCACAAGGCCCATGCCGCCCATATCGTCGTCGCGGTGGCCGTCGAAGCCGGCCGAGATGAAGATCATCTGCGGCTTGAAGGCGTGTAGGGCCGGCAGCCACTGCTCCTGCACCAGCGCGCGCACCGCGTCGCCGTCGCCGCGCGCGGGCACCGGCACATTGATGCGGTTGGCCGTGACCGGTTCGACCTCGCTGTAGGGATAGAACGGATGCTGGAAGAAGCTGGCCATCAATACGCGCGGCTCGTCGCGGAAGGCATCGGCGGTGCCGTTGCCGTGGTGGACGTCGAAGTCGACGATGGCCACGCGCTCCAGGCCGTGGGCCTCGAGCGCATGGCGCGCCGCGATCGCGACATTATTGAAGAAGCAGAACCCCATCGGCTCGGTCGGCGTGGCGTGGTGGCCGGGCGGGCGCACCGAGCAGAAGGCGTTGGAGACGCTGCCCTTGATGACGTCGTCGGTGGCGGCCACCGCGGCGCCGGCCGCGCGCAGCGCCGCCTGGTAGCTGTAATGACAGAGCGAGGTATCGCCGTCGAGCGGATAGTAGTCGCCGGGCGTGGCCGGCACGTGGTCGCGCACCAGCGCCAGCGCCCCTTGCGTATGGTTGCGCAAGACCTGCTCGACCTCGGCCAGCGGCGCGCTGCGCTGCTCGATCAGCCCGTCCAGCCGGGCCAGGATCAGCTGGTCGTCGATCGCCTGCAGGCGGGCCGGGGATTCGGGGTGCCAGCTGCCCATTTCATGCCGCAGGCAGTCCGGGTGGCTGTAAATCGCTGTACTCATGGTGCTCTCGTCTCCGACTATGCTCATCCATTCACACCCCGTGTCGCCGTTCTCGCATAGAATCCCTTGGAACGGCTGGCGCTTGCCAGGGCATGAAGCTTGCCAATGGCGCTAATCTACCACGGCAAGCCGGGGCCCCGCTCGGCCGCCGCCGTATTGCAGACGCATCGACCGCCTCGACCAACCACGGAAAATCCATGTTCAACAAAATGCACGCCGTCGCACGCCAGGTCAACGAAGTCGTGGTCGGCAAGGACCAGCAGGTACGCCTGGCCCTGACCTGCCTGCTGGCCGGCGGCCATCTGCTGCTGGACGACCTGCCGGGCGTGGGCAAGACCACCCTGGCGCATGCGCTGGCGATCTCGCTCGGCCTGCGCTTCAACCGGGTGCAGTTCACCAGTGACCTGCTGCCGGCCGACGTGGCCGGCATCTCGATCTACGAGCGCGACAAGAACGAGTTCGTGTTCCATCCGGGCCCCATCTTCACCCAGGTGCTGCTGGCCGACGAGATCAACCGCGCCACGCCCAAGACCCAGTCGGGCCTGCTCGAGGCGATGGAAGAACGCCAGGTGTCGGCCGACGGCGTCACGCGGCCGCTGCCCGAGCCCTTCTTCGTCATCGCGACCCAGAATCCGGCCAACCAGGTCGGCGTGTTCCCGCTGCCCGAATCGCAGCTCGACCGCTTCTTGATGTGCCTGAGCCTGGGCTACCCGGACGCCGCCGCCGAGCGCGCGCTGCTGATGGGCGAAGACCGCCGCAGCATGCTCAAAACCCTGCAGCCGGCAATGCTGCCCGAGGAACTGGCCCAGGCCCAGCGCCAGCTGCGCGAGATCCACGCGTCAAGCAACCTGGTCACCTATGTGCAGGCGCTGGCCCAGGCCTCGCGCCAGAACGGCCTGTTCGCCGAAGGCCTGTCGCCGCGCGCCGCGATCGCCCTGCTGCAGGCCGGCCGCGCCTGGGCCGCGCTGGAAGGCCGCGACCACGTGATCCCCGAAGACATCCAGGCCGTGCTGGTGCCGGTCTGCGCCCACCGCCTGCGCCCCCTGCGCGCCGCCCACGGCACCGCGCTGGCCAGCCGCGACCTGGTGCTGCAGCTGCAGAAGGCGGTCCCGGTCTGATGGCGCAGGCGCAGCAGAAGGTGCAGGGGCGGCAGGGGCTGCGGGGGCGGCTGCGCCGCGCGACCGGCGCCTGGCTGCCGCGCGCCGGCAAGCTGGACGCCGGCGAGGTGGTGCTCAAGCAGCGCCGCGTGTTCATCCTGCCCACCCGGGCCGGCCTGGGCTTCGCGGTGCTGCTGGCGGTGCTGTTGATCGGCTCGATCAATTATGCGCTCGGCCTGGGCTTTGGCCTGACCTTTCTGGCGCTGGCCTGCGCGCTGGTCGACATGGTCGCCACCTACCGCAACCTGGCGCACCTGGCCCTGCAGCAGGGCCGGGTCGCGCCCGCGTTCGCGGGCCAGGAAGTCCAGTTCGAGCTGCAGGTCTTCAACCGCACGCGCCTGGCGCGCTACGCCGTCCGCGCCGATTTTTCCGACGCCGCCGAGCCGCGCCACGTGGCCGACATCGCGCCCGGCACCCACGCGATCCTGACCCTGTCGGTGCCGACCCTGCAGCGCGGCTGGCTGGCGCCGGCCCGGGTCAAGCTGTCGACGCATTTTCCGCTCGGCCTGTTCAACGCCTGGAGCTACTGGCGCCCGGCCGCGCGCGCCCTGGTCTATCCGCGCCCCGAGGATGGCGCACCGGGCCTGCCGCTGGGCGGCGGCAGCGGCAGCAGCCTGCGCGCCGCCGGCCACGACGATTTCGCCGGCGTGCGCAATTACCAGGCCGGCGATTCGCCGCGCCAGCTGGCCTGGCGCCAGATCGCCCGGCTAGACCCCAGCATCGGCGGCGCCCTGGTGTCGAAGCATTTCGAGGGCGGCGGCGGCGACGAACTGGTGCTCGATTTCGATGCCTTGCCGGCCACGCTCGACCTCGAACTGCGCCTGTCGCGCCTGACGCGCTGGGTGCTGGAGGCGGAGAGCCGCGCCCTGCCCTATGCCTTCCGCCTGGGCGCGCTGCGCTTGCCCGCCGCCCTGGGCGCGGCCCACCAGGCGGCCTGCCTGCGCGCGCTGGCGCTGCATGGGCTCGATGAGGGCGTTGGGGAAGCGGCATGAAGCTCCTGGCGACGCCGCTCACCCGCGACAAGGCCGACACCTTGCTGCTGCTGGGCAGCGCGGTGCTGGTGCTGGCGCCGCATGCCCTGCACCTGCCGCTCTGGGTCTCGCTGCTGTGCGGCGCCACCCTGGCCTGGCGCGCCGCGATCACCCTGCGCGGCAAGCGCATGCCGCCGGCCCTGGTGCTGCTGCCGGTGGCGGTGGCCGCGATGGCCGGCGTGCAGTTCAGCTACGAGACCCTGCTCGGGAAGGATGCCGGAGTGGCGATGCTGGTGCTGCTGGTCGCCTTCAAGATGCTCGAGATGCATGCGCGGCGCGACCTGTTCGTCGTGATCTTCCTGTGCTTCTTCCTGGTGCTGACCAACTTCTTCTATTCCCAGGGCATCGGCACTGCCCTGTTGACGGTGGCCTCGGTGCTGCTACTGCTTGCGACTCAACTATCGTTCCAGTTCGCATGCGCCGTGCCGCCGCTGCGCACCCGCCTGGCGATGGCCGGCCGCACGCTGGCCTTCGCCCTGCCGATCGCGATCGTGCTGTTCGTGGTCTTCCCGCGCATCCACGGCCCGCTGTGGACCATGCCGGGTGATGCCGCCGGCCCGAGCTCGGGCCTGTCGGATTCGATGGCGCCGGGCCAGATGTCGAACCTGGCCCTGTCCGAGGAGACTGCCTTTCGCGTGCGCTTCCTGACGCCTCCCCCGGTGCAGACCCAGCGCTACTGGCGCGGCCCGGTGCTCGATTTCTTCGACGGCCTCACCTGGTCGCGCGGCGCCAGCCAGGCCTCGGGCCGCGACCTGCACCTGACGGTGCATGGCGACGCGATCGACTACGAGGTCACGCTCGAACCCTCGCAGTCGCGCTGGGTATTTACGCTGGAGATGCCGGGCGAGCTGCCGCAGGTGGCGGGCCACGAATTGCGGCTCTCGCCGCAGTTCGAGCTGACCGCGAACGACGCCATCGCCAGCCGGGTGCGCTATCGCGCCAGCTCGCACCTGCAATTCGTTTTCCAGGGCGGGCCGAGCCTGGACGACGCCCAGCGCTGGCTGCTGCTGCCGTATGGCTTCAATCCGCGCGCGCTGGCCGCCGGGCGCGAGTTGCGCCGGCTGCCCGATCCGGCGCAGCGGGTCGAAGCCGTGCTGGCGCAGTTCCGCGAGCAGCCCTTCGAATACACCTTGTCTCCGCCGCTGCTGGGCCGGCACACGGTCGACGAATTCCTGTACGGCACCCGCTCGGGCTTTTGCGAACACTATTCGGGCGCCTTCGTGTTCCTGATGCGCGCCGCCGGCGTGCCGGCGCGCGTGGTGACCGGCTACCAGGGCGGCGAGATCAATCCGCTCGACGGCTTCATGACGGTGCGCCAGTCCGATGCCCATGCCTGGGCCGAAGTCTGGATCGCGGGGATCGGCTGGCAGCGAGTCGACCCCACCGCGGCGGTGGCGCCCGAGCGCGTGCGGCGCGGCCTGGACGCCTCGGTGCAGCGCCCAGCCCCGTTCGGCATCGAGGCGCTGCGCGGCATGAATCCCTTCCACAGCGGCGCCAATGCCTGGCTGGCCCAGCTGCGCAACGCGGCCAGCGCCGTCAACAATGGCTGGAACCAGTGGGTGCTCAACTATACGCCCGAGCGCCAGCGCGAGGTCGTGCGCGACCTGCAGCGCAAACTGTTCGGCTGGCCTTTTATCGCTCTGCTAACGTCTGTTGCCGTGGGCCTCGCCTTGCTCGTCTTTTTGCGCCGGCGTCGGGAAATCCACCCGGTCGATGCTCTATACTCGACCCTGTGCAAGCGTCTCGGCCAGCTGGGCCTGGCGCGCGCGCAGGACGAAGGACCGAGCGCCTACGCGGCGCGGGTCGCCGGCGCCAGCGAACTGGCGCCGCAAACGCGCACGGCGGCACAGGACTTCCTGCGTCGTTACAGCGCCTGGCGCTATGCGCCCCCGACAACCGATCCCCGGCTTACCGCCACCTTGAAAAGCTTATTGTCGCAAGTCAGATGAAATCGATCGCAATCCTGTTTTCCGCGCTCGCGCTTGCTGCCAGCGCGCATGGCGATGCCCTCGCCGCTCCCCAGACCACCGTAACCCAGGCCGCCATGACGGCTGCGGCCGACCAGGACCCGGAACACGTCAACTTCGTCGAATGGTTGCCGGTGCGCGAGTTCATTGAAGAGATGGTCACGCAGCACGGTTTCGAGCGCGAAGCGCTGCATACCCTGTTCGGCCAGGTCCGTTTCATCGACCGCGCCGTGCAACTGGTCAAGCCGGCGCCGCCGGGCAAGCCGAAGAACTGGCAAGCCTATAGCGCGCGCTTCATCGAGCCGATCCGCATCCGCGCCGGCGTGCGCTTCTGGAACGAGAATGCCGATGCGCTGGCGCGCGCCGAGGCGGCCTATGGCGTGCCGGCCGAGATCATCGTCGGCATCATCGGCATCGAGACCATTTATGGCCGCGATACCGGCAAATTCCGCGTGCTGGACAGCCTGACCACGCTCGCATTCGTCTATCCGGAAGCGCCGAACCAGGCAGCGCGCAAGGCTTTCTTCCGCGAGGAGCTGGCCAACACGCTGGTGCTGGCGCGCGAGCGCGGCTACGATCCGTTCTCGCTGCTGGGCTCGTTCGCCGGTGCGGTCGGGATGCCGCAGTTCATGCCGAGCAATATTCTCAAGTATGGCGTCGACTTCGACAGCGACGGCCGGGTCGACCTGCGCGGTTCGGCAACCGATGCGATCGGCAGCGTGGCCAACTTCCTGGTCCAGCATGGCTGGAATCCCGAGCACCGCGGCCCGACCGCGTTCGCGGCCGACGTCTCGCCGAAGCGCGCCTGGGAAGGTTTGCTCGGGCGCGGCCTGGAAGCAACCCTGCGCCCCGAGGAACTGCGCGAAGCGGGCGTGGTCACGGGGACGGCGCTGCCGGGCGACCGCCTGTATGGCCTGATTGACCTGCAGAATGGCGCCGAAGCAACAGAGTATTGGGTGGCTAACGATAATTTCTATGCCATTACTAAATACAATCGCAGTTACTTCTATGCCATGTCGGTCGTCGATCTGGGTCGCGCGGTGCGGGCGGCACGGCCTGATTGACTCTTTCCTAGCGGGAAACTTTGTAATCCTTTGTAACAGGTTTCCCGTTTTCTCCTTCCTTTACTCGTAGGCATTCACCTACATACCCCCCAGGGGTATCCGCCGACAACATTGTTGTGTCCGTGACAAAAATAGCACTGATAGCAACATACCCCCCTGTTTCTTTCCATTTCGTCAGCAAATCTCGTACCGTGCGGCATCAAATGCTGGATGCCCGTACACTGGTCATTAAATAAAAAACAATATATTTCCCTAGTGACTTTGTGAGAGAATTGCATTGCGGCTATTGTTGCATTGAGACAACAAAATCCTAGGTGAGAGAAATGATTCCGACTTGCTCATGAGTATCGGAATAAAAATAGTTGTACAATTGAATAGAAAATTACGAAATTAAACTTCCGGAATCGAACGCCGCCAGCGACTCCGTTTCAACCCCAGATAGGAATTTGAATCATGACTAACCAAGTCGGCATTGATATGAACAGCGATTCGGAAGGCGATGAGCTGCTTCAGTACAACCCGAACCGCCTGCTCGATACCCTGATCGAGAACCTGCGCCTGAAGAACGACGCAGCCCTGTCGCGCGCACTCGAAGTGGCGCCGCCGGTGATCTCGAAGATCCGCCACCACCGCCTGCCGGTCGGTGCTTCGCTGCTGATCCGCATGCACGAAGTCAGCGACCTGTCGATCCGCGACCTGCGCTACCTGATGGGCGATCGCCGTGCGAAGTTCCGCATCAGCGACAAGCAGTTCAAGCCGAAAGAAGGCGCGGCTCCTGCTTCGAAGGACTGAGTCGTCGCGGGCGCGGCAGTTGGCGCCCGGACTTCTGCCTTGACAAGGATGGGCGGCGCCTTGCGCGCCGCCGGATGAGTAGTGCGTACGCCCGCGCGGGCGTACGAGCCGCCGCATTGGCGGACGACCGGATACCCCAGCTACGCGCTGGCCGAACGGTCTAAGCAGTCCCAGCGACTGATACAACAAAGGCCGCCTGTCATCCAGGCGGCCTTTTCATTTGGCGCGGCGCCGTTCAGGCCGGGAAGACGCCGGTCGACAGGTAACGGTCGCCGCGGTCGCACACCACGAACACAATGGTCGCGTTTTCCACCGTCTGGGCGATACGCAGCGCCACTTCACAGGCGCCGGCGGCCGAGATGCCGCAGAAGATGCCTTCTTCGGCCGCCATGCGGCGCGCCATCTGCTCGGCCGAGGCCTGGCTCACGCTCTCGACCTGGTCGACGCGCGCTGCTTCGTAGATCTTCGGCAGATAGGCTTCGGGCCATTTGCGGATGCCCGGGATCGACGAGCCTTCCTCGGGTTGGGCGCCGACGATGCGGATCGCCTCGTTCTGTTCCTTCAGGTAGCGCGACACGCCCATGATGGTGCCGGTGGTGCCCATGGCGCTGACGAAATGCGTGACGCGGCCTTCGGTGTCGCGCCAGATTTCTGGACCGGTGGTCTCGTAGTGCGCACGCGGATTATCGAAGTTGGCGAACTGGTCGAGGATGATGCCCTGGCCATCCTTCTGCATCTGCTCGGCCATGTCGCGCGCGTATTCCATGCCGCCCGACTTCGGCGTCAGGATGATTTGCGCACCATACGCGGCCATGCTTTGGCGGCGCTCGACCGACAAATTGTCTGGCATCAGGAGGATCATCTTGTAGCCGAGGATCGCGGCCGCCATCGCCAGCGCGATGCCGGTATTGCCGCTGGTGGCTTCGATCAGCGTGTCGCCCGGCTTGATCTGGCCGCGCAGCTCGGCGCCGCGCAGCATCGACATGGCGGCGCGATCCTTCACCGAGCCGGCCGGGTTATTGCCTTCCAGCTTGCCCAGGATAATATTGTTGCGGGCCGCGATGTCGGCGCCAGGCAGGCGCTGCAGCTGCACGAGCGGCGTGTTGCCGATCGTGGCTTCGATGGTCTTGTAAGCCATTGCTTTCTCTATTCCTTGCGATACCAAAGCGCCATTTTAATCTGAGAAGCAATACGGCGTCGGGGCGGGCATCAGTGGACTTGTCCACCGATGCCCGCCCCATCAATTTACAGGCAGGACGTACGTTGGTTTAGCGCAGCGGCAAGGGATACGTGGCCGGGCTGACGTTGCCATCCTTGTCGACTGCTTGCACGCCGAAGAACACATTGTCTTTCGACAGGTCGACGGTCGCTTCAGTTACATTCCCGACCCACTTCGAGTTTTCCCAATTGGCGCTGGTGGTATCGCGCCACACGAGGCGGTAGCCGGCCAGGTCGGGTTCGGCATTGGCCTTCCACACCAGGGTCGAATCGTTGGTCAGACCCGCGGTGCGCAGCTTCACTTCCTGCGGCGCGGATGGCGCCAGCGCCAGCGACGCCATGGCGGCGCCATTCACCTTGGTCACGTTGGCAACGTAGCGGAAGTCGACGTGGTCGATGGTGTCGCCAAACACCTTGCCGTTTTCGGTACGCAGGTCCTGGTGCTGGTGGTCGAAGTTTTCGGCCGGTTCGGTGAAGCGCAGCGCGGCATAGCCCTGCTCCAGGAACGGCATGTGGTCGCCGCCGCGCAGGTAGCGGTCGTGGCGCTGGATGACGGACACCTTGAAGCCCTTCACATAGCGCTCGCCCTGCTCCTTGGTGTGGCGCGCGAGCTGGCGCGAGATCGAATCGTTCTCGCCGCCGGTGGCCACCAGCTGGCGCACGGCCTCGCTCATTTCCTTGGTCGCCGGAATGCTCTGGGCGAACAGGCGCACCGATTTATCGTCGACCTTGCCATCGTCGCCGCGCGAGCTGCCGATGATGTCGTTGGTGAACATGCCGGCCACGTTCCAGCCCTTTTCGCGCGCCTGGGTCGCCCAGTGACGGGCGCCGATCAGGCCCTGCTCTTCGGCCGCTACGGCCATGAACACGAGCGTCGCGTCGAACTTGTACTTGGCCATCACGCAGGCCAGTTCCATGATGGCGGCGGTGCCCGAAGCGTCGTCGTTGGCGCCCGGCGCATCCGACGTTGCATCCATCACGTCCGAGGCGCGCGAGTCGTAGTGGCCGCTGACCACGTACATGCGGTCCTTCGAGGCGGCCTGCGTGCCCGGCAGGGTCGCGACCACGTTGACGATCTCGGTCGGCCTGGAGATGCGCGCCGAGACCGGCGCCATGTGGCTGTCGAAGGCCACCTGCAGTGGCGTGCCGGCGCCGCAGCGCTCCAGCTCGGCCTTGATCCAGCGGCGCGCGGCGCCGATGCCGCGCGTCTCGGATTCGGTCTCCGACATCGTGTGGCGGGTGCCGAAGCTGACCAGCTTGCGGATATGGCTTTCGATGCGCTTCTGCGAAATTTCGCCCAGGATCTTGTTGATTTGGGCTTGCTGGGCGGTGATGTTCGGCTGGGCCGGGGTGGCGGCAGAAGCCGTCGCGGACGCGGCCAGCAGGGCCGCCAGCAAGGCGGTGGAAACACGGGCGTGAGGCATGGTTACCTTTCTGGTATTGATGTGCAAGCTGTAACAGATGAGCTTGCACATCTTGCCACGCGGCCGCAGGAATGTCAGTCAATACATGTCATCAAGCGATCACAGTGCGGCCTTGGCGTCGGCCGCCTGGCTCGGCTTGGCGTCTTTCGCGACCGGCTTGGCCGCAGCGGCGCCCTCCTTGCCCTTGCCGTTGACCACCAGGCCGGCCTCGGACAGCTTGGCGGCCTTCTTGTCGCCCAGGCCCTTGATGCGTCCCTGCAGGTCGGACCAGTCCTTGAATTCGCCCTTGGCGCGTTCGTCCAGGATGGCCTTGGACATGCTCGGTCCCACGCCCTTCACGCCATCGAGCGCCGCGGCGTCGGCCTTGTTGACGTCCACCTGGGCAAAGGCGAAGCCGGCCGAGGCGACCAGGACGGCGACCGCCAGCATCAGATTCTTGATCATTGAATGTTCTCCGTAAGTGAATACTCCCGACGGCGGGGCGCCGCCGGTGTTCACTTAGACGGATGACCCCGGCTAATGTTGGGGGCCGGGGACTGAGCGCGATCAAGCGTCAGGCGGGTTGATTACGGAAACAGCTCCTCGCGGGTCACGGTCGCCGTGCCCAGCTTGCCGACCACGATGCCGCCGGCGCGGTTGGCGGTCACCAGGGCCTCGGCCAGCGGCGCGCCGGTGCCGAGCATGGTGGCGAGCGTGGCGATCACGGTGTCGCCCGCGCCGGAGACGTCGAACACCTCGCGCGCGTCGGCATGCACGTGCAGCACTTCGTCCTGCGTGAACAGGCTCATGCCTTCTTCGGAGCGGGTCAGCAGCAATGCGTCCAGGCTCAGTTCCTGGCGCAGCTTCTGCGCTTTCTCGAGCAATTGCTCTTCGGTCTTCCAGCCGCCCACCACTTGCTGCAGCTCGGAGCGGTTCGGGGTCAGGATACTCGCGCCCCGATACGGCGTGAAATCGTCGCCCTTCGGATCGACCAGCACGATCTTGCCGGCGGTGCGCGCCAGCGCGATCATCTCGGCCACATCGACCAGGGAACCCTTGTTGTAGTCGGACAGGATGATGACGTCGTAGTCCGGCAGCAGCGCCTTGAACTGGGTGAGCTTGTCGCGCAGGACGTTCTCGGTCGGCGCATCCTCGAAGTCGATGCGCACCATCTGCTGCTGGCGGCCGATCACGCGCAGCTTGATGATGGTCGAGATCGCCTCGTCGCGCTTCAGGTAGCTGTGGATGCCTCCATCCTGCAGCAATTGCTCCATCTGGTCGCCCGCTTCATCGGCGCCGGCCACGCCCAACAGGCCCGTGTGAGCGCCGAGGGCGGCGGCATTGCGCGCCACGTTGGCGGCGCCGCCCAGGCGCTCTTCGCGCTTCTGGATGCGCACCACGGGCACCGGGGCCTCGGGAGAGATGCGCGAAACGTCGCCGAACCAGTAGCGGTCGAGCATGACGTCACCCACCACCAGCAGGCGCACGGAAGACAGTTGCGGGGCCGCCTGCAGGCGGAAATCGTCAGCCACCAGCAGGCGGCTTGGAGTCGGCTTGTTCATCGTACTCAGTTCATCACATTCAGTTCTTCGGTGCGGCGCGGCGGGTAGGAATCCCAGCGGTTGCACCCCGGGCAGTGCCAGTAGAACTGGCGCGCCTTGAAGCCGCAGTGGCTGCACTGGTAGCGCGCCAGCTTCTGGGTATAGCGCTGGACCAGGTTCTTGACCATCGACAGCTCTTCCCAGATATTTGCCGGCGCATCCATCAGGCGCGCTTCCAGCAGTTTATCCAGGCCCAGCAGGGTTGGATTGCGGCGCAGCTCTTCGACCACCAGTTCCTTAGCCGCCTGCACGCCATCGAGCTCGATGACGGCCTTGAACACGACCTCGATCAGGTCGATCGACGAGGCCTCGGCCAGGTAGGACTTGAGCAGGTTAACGCCTTCCTGCGGGCGGCCCACCTTGCGGTAGCCATCCATCAGGCGCGCGGCCACCAGGGCCACGTGCGGCACGCTCTGCTGCTCGACGCGGCGCCAGGTCTTCAATGCCTCTTCGACGTCGCCCTGGGCCAGCTGCGCGTCGCCGCGCAGGATGGTGGCGCGTACGCTGTGGCGGTCGGCTTCCAGTGCCTTGTCGAGCAACTGCATGGCGTCGCCCGACGCCGTGTGCACCAGCGCATCCTGGGCCAGTTCGCAATAGAACTGGGCGATTTCCTTCTGGCGCGAGCCGGCGCCCGAATCCTGCAGGCCTTCGGCGGCCGCAATGGCGCGCTTCCATTCCTTCTCGCGCTGGTAGATCTCGAGCAGCGAGCGGCGCGCCTTGACCGCATACGAGGTGTCGACCAGCTGGTTGAAGGTTTCCTCGGCGCGGTCCAGCAGGCCGGCCTTCAGGTAATCGATGCCGAGCTCGTACTGGGCATGCGCCTTGTCCTCGGCCGGCAGATCGGGCCGCGCCAGCAGGTTCTGGTGCACGCGGATCGCGCGCTCGGTTTCGCCGCGGCGGCGGAACAGGTTGCCGAGGGCAAAGTGCATGTCTGCCGATTCGGGGTCGAGCTTGACGATCTCGATGAAGGAATCGATGGCTTTGTCCGGCTGGTCGTTCAGCAGGTGGTTGAGGCCCTTGAAATAACCGCGTGGCAAGGTGCGCGATTCGGAAACCAGTTCGTTGATGTCGACCCGGGCGGCAAGCCAGCCTAGGCCAAAGAAGAATGGGATGCCAAGCAGCATCCAGAGTTCAAATTCCATGGATTCTAGTTTTCTTATTGTTCAGGGGCGCGGTGCAGGCGGCGGGGTCACGCTGTCCGGCGTCGGCGCTGCGTTGCCGGTGCCGGCGGCGCTTTGCAGGGACTGGATGGTGATCTTGTTCAGCCACTTCTCGCGGCGCTGGCGGAACACGGTCGGGGCCAGCGCCAGGATGCCGAAGGCGGCGCCGGCCACGAAGAAGGCCAGCAGCATCAGCACCAGCGGGCCGCGCAATTCATATTGCAGGAAGAAATGCAGGTCGACTTCCTGAGTGTTCTTCAGGGCAAAGCCGAAGAAGAGAATGAACAGGACGATTCCGACGATGGTCGAGACAAATTTCATCAGCAGGTTCCGCTGGAGAATGGTGTGAGGGCGAAGTGTCGCATATTCGCCATGATATTTCAAAATGACACCGGGCGTGGGCCAGAAGCCACTTGGAGAAAGGCAAATAAAAAACGGCATCCTCTCGGATGCCGTTTTCTTGGGGCTGCTCGACGACTAATCGTTGATGATCGGTTGCCCGACCATCGCATCCACCCGCTCGCGCAACTGCTTGCCCGGCTTGAAGTGCGGCACCCGTTTTTCGGGCACCATCACCTTGTCGCCGGACTTCGGATTGCGTCCGATGCGCGGAGGACGGCTGTTCAGCGAGAAGCTGCCGAAACCACGGATCTCGATGCGCTGCCCGGTCGCCAGGGCGTTGGTCATCGCATCGAGGATGGTCTTGACAGCAAACTCCGCATCCTTCGCCACCAGCTGGGAATAACGCTCAGCCAGTCGGTTGATCAGCTCGGATTTGGTCATCTGCCGCTCCAGTCAGGGGTTAGCCTGATTAGTTTTTGTTGTCGAACTTGGCTTTGAGCAGTGCGCCCAGGCTGGTGGTGCCCGAAGCTGCGCTGTTGTCGTTGGCCAGTTTGCTCATTGCTTCCTGGGTGTCAACATTGTCTTTCGCCTTGATCGACAGCTGGATGCTGCGAGCCTTGCGATCGATGTTGATGACCAGGGCTTCGACGCTGTCGCCCACTTTCAGGTGGGTGCCGGCATCTTCCACGCGGTCGCGTGCGATTTCCGAAGCGCGCAGGTAGCCTTCGACTTCTTCGCTCAGAGCGATCACGGCGCCTTTTGGCTCAACCGATTTCACGGTGCCGGTGACCAGGGTGCCCTTGTCGTTCAGCGAAGCGAAGTTGTTGAACGGGTCGCCTTCCAGCTGCTTCACGCCCAGCGAAACACGCTCGCGCTCGACGTCGATTGCCAGGACGACTGCTTCCAGCTCGTCGCCCTTCTTGAAGCGACGCACGGCTTCTTCGCCGGCTTCGGTCCACGACAGGTCCGACAGGTGGACCAGGCCATCGATATTGCCTGGCAGGCCGATGAAGACGCCGAAGTCGGTGATCGACTTGATCGAACCCTTGACCTTGTCGCCCTTCTTGTGGGTCATGCCGAAGTCGTCCCATGGGTTCGCTTTGCACTGCTTCATGCCCAGCGAGATACGGCGACGCTCTTCGTCGATCTCCAGAACCATGACTTCCACTTCGTCGCCCAGCTGGACAACCTTGTTTGGCGCCACGTTCTTGTTGGTCCAGTCCATTTCCGACACGTGGACCAGGCCTTCGATGCCTTGTTCCACTTCGACGAACGCGCCGTAGTCGGTGAGGTTGGTGACTTTACCGAACAGGCGGGTGCCTTGTGGGTAACGACGCGACAGACCGGTCCATGGGTCATCGCCCAGTTGCTTCACGCCCAGCGAAACACGGTTCTTCTCTTGATCGTATTTCAGGACTTTAGCGGTGATCTCTTGGCCAACCGACAGGACTTCCGACGGGTGACGCACGCGACGCCATGCCAGGTCGGTGATGTGCAGCAGGCCGTCGATGCCGCCCAGGTCAACGAACGCACCGTAGTCGGTGATGTTCTTGACGACGCCGGTAACCACGGTGCCTTCTTTCAGGGTTTCCATCAGCTTCGCGCGCTCTTCGCCCATCGATGCTTCGATGACGGCGCGACGCGACAGCACGACGTTGTTGCGCTTGCGGTCCAGCTTGATGACCTTGAATTCGAGGGTCTTGCCTTCGAATGGGGTGGTGTCCTTGACTGGACGGGTGTCAACCAGCGAACCCGGCAGGAAGGCGCGGATGCCGTTGGTCAGGACGGTCAGGCCGCCTTTGACTTTACCGTTGACGGTACCGGTGACGATTTCGCCCGATTCCATCGCTTTTTCCAGTGCCAGCCACGAAGCCAGACGCTTGGCTTTGTCGCGCGACAGGATGGTGTCGCCGAAGCCGTTTTCCAGCGACTCGATAGCCACGGAAACGAAATCGCCGATTTGAACTTCCAGTTCGCCCTGGTCGTTCTTGAATTCTTCGACCGGGATGAAGGCTTCCGATTTCAGACCTGCGTTGACGATCACGAAGTTGTGATCCAGGCGCACGACTTCAGCCGAGATGACTTCGCCCGAACGCATGTCTTGACGTTGCAGCGATTCCTCGAAGAGGGCTGCGAAGCTTTCCATACCGGTATCTTGAGTTGCAGTAGACATAAAAGTGGGATATTTCATGTTAACCAGCAGGCCGACAATATGCGGACTGAACTGGGTTAGGGTTAAAACACGCCTGCAACGGTAAAAAATCTGTTGCAAGCACCAAAGGACGCCGGCCCGGAGACCGTCGTCCCCGCGAAGGCGGGGACCCAAGTTTGCCTGCACACCACGGCGATGACTCGAGCCAACGGTATGCATCGAACTGGGATTCCCGCCTGCGCGGGAATGACGTTTTGACGCCAACGGCTTACGCCGAAAGCATCGAAACGCCATTCAAAGTCTTTAAAAACTCTTCTTGATTACTTTTGCCGGGCTACTTTTGCGAATACCAGGCCATGACCTGTTCCACTGCCTGATCCACGCCCATTTCGGACGTGTCCAGCAGATGCGCATCGCTTGCCGGGGCTAGAGGGGCGACCGCGCGATTGGTGTCGCGCTCGTCTCTCGCCTGCAAATCTGCCAGGAGGTCGTTCATATTAGCAGAAAACCCTTTGTCAATCAATTGCTTATACCTGCGTTGCGCACGGGCCTCAACACTTGCGGTCAAGAACACCTTCAGCTTGGCGGTGGGGAAGATCACGGTGCCCATATCGCGTCCGTCGGCTACCAGGCCCGGCGTCTGGCGAAAGCCCAGCTGCAGCCCGAACAGCGCCTGGCGCACGGTCGGCAGCGCGGCGATCTTCGACGCCATATTGCCCACCTCCTCGGCCCGGATCGCGTGCGTCACATCCTCCTGCGCCAGATAGATATGCTCGCCCTGGAAGCGCGCCGGCAGGTGTTCGGCCAGCTTGGCAATCGCGTGCTCGTCGCGCAGCTCGACCTCGCGCCGCAGCGCCTGCAGCGCCGTCAGGCGGTACAGCGCGCCCGAGTCGAGCAAATGAAAACTGAGGCGCTCGGCGACCCGGCTGGCGACCGTCCCCTTGCCGGATGCGGTGGGGCCGTCGATGGTGATGACTGGTACGTTCGAATTCGGCATGCGGATCCTGGCAATCGGTTAGAACAGCTCGTCGCGCGCGATGCCCGCGAACGCTTCAAAATAATCGGGGAAGGTCTTGGCGACGCATTTCGGATCGTTGATGCGCATCGCGTTGCCGCGGCGCGCCTTGCCGTCCAGCGAAGCGAGCGAGAAGCACATCGCCATGCGGTGGTCGTCGTAGGTGTCGATCGTGGCCGGCTTGAGTTCTTCCGGCGGGGTGATGCGGATGTAGTCCGGCCCCTCCTCCACCTCGGCGCCGACCTTGCGCAGCTCGGTGGCCATCGCCGCCAGGCGGTCGGTTTCCTTCACGCGCCAGCTGGCGATATTGCGCAGCGTGCTCGGGCCGTCGGCATACAACGCCGCCACCGCGATCGTCATCGCCGCATCCGGGATGTGGTTGAAATCGGCATCGATGGCTTTCAGCACGCCGTTCGACCTCGCTTCGATCCAGTTGTCGCCGCGGGTAATAATGGCGCCCATGCGCTCGAGCGCATCGGCGAAGCGCACGTCGCCCTGGATGCTGTGTTCGCCCACGCCTTCCACCCGCACCGGACCGCCGGCGATCGCGCCAGCTGCCAGGAAGTAGGATGCCGACGACGCGTCACCCTCGACGTGGATGGTGCCGGGACTTTGATAGCGCTGGCCCGGATGCACGGTGAACGAGGACCAGCCATTCTGCTCGACCTCGACGCCGAAGCGGCGCATCAGGTTCAGGGTTATCTCGATATAGGGTTTCGAAATGAGTTCGCCGACGACGTCGATCGCCACCGGATGGGTCTTGGCCATCAGCGGCGCCGACATCAGGAGCGCGGTCAGGAACTGGCTCGACACATTGCCGCGCACGGCGATGCGCTGCGGATTGACGCGGCCGCGGCGGATGCGCAGCGGCGGGAAGCCCTGCTCGCCCGTGTACTCGATCTGGGCGCCGACTTCGTTCAGCGCGTCGACCAGGTCGCCGATCGGACGCTCGTGCATGCGCGAGACGCCATGCAGCGTGTAATCGCCGCCGATCACGGCCAGGGCGGCAGTCAGCGGACGGATCGCGGTGCCGGCATTACCCATGAACAGGTCGGCTTCATGGTTCGGCAGCTCGCCGCCATTGCCGTGCACGACCACGGTGCGCTCGTCGACTTCGTCCCACTGGATGCCCAGCGAGCGCAGCGCGCCCAGCATCACCATGGTGTCGTCCGAGGCCAGCAGGTCGTGGATCGTGGTCGTACCCTCGGACAGCGCCGCCAGCAGCAGCGTGCGGTTCGAGATGGACTTGGAACCCGGCAGCCGCACCGTGCCCTGCGCATGCAGCACGGGCTCGAGGTCGATATGCTGCGGGTAGTGTTTTTGCTGCGTCATGTATTTTCCTGATTGGGCGAACGCCGTTCGAGCGAGCCGGCTTCGATGGCTTCTTGCCATTCGCGGCGGGCGCGCTGGGCGGTCGCGTAGATTCCTTGCAAGCCGACGCCGTCCGCGGCCGCAAGCATGGCCCGCATCGACGTCAATTGTGCCAGATATGCATCCAGCTCGGTAAGCAGCGCGGCGCGGTTGGCCAGGCTGATGTCGCGCCACATCTCGGGCGACGAACCGGCGATGCGCGTGAAGTCGCGGAAACCGCTGGCGGCGTACTGGAACAGCAGGTCGGCATGCGGCTTGGCGGCGATGTCGTCCACCAGCGCATAGGCCAGCAGGTGCGGCAGATGGCTGACGGCGGCGAACACGCGGTCATGGTCGTCCGGGCTGAGCGTGTGGATCACGGCGCCGCAGGCGCGCCAGGCGCCGGCGACTTTCTCGACGTCGTGCGCCGCATTCTCAGGCAGCGGCGTCAGCACGCATTTCTTGCCCTGGTACAGGCCGGCCAGTGCGGCGTCGGGGCCGTTCGATTCGCTGCCCGCGATCGGGTGGCCCGGCACGAACTGGTGCACCCGGTCGCCCAGCACCGCACGGGCGGCCGCGACCACGTCGCACTTGGTGCTGCCGGCGTCGGTCACGATCGTCCGCGGCTCGAGGTGCGGCAGCAGCGCTTCGAGAATCGGGCCGGTCTGGGCCACCGGTGCGGCCAGCAGCACCAGGTCAGCGCCGCGCAGCGCGTCGGCATGATCCTCGGTGATGCGGTCGACGATGCCCAGCTCCAGCGCGCGCGCCAGCGCTTCCGGGTGGCGGCCGATGCCGACCACCTCGCTCACCTGGCCGGCGCGCTTGAGCGCCAGCGCGAACGAACCGCCGATCAGGCCAACGCCGACGATAACGACTTTAGCGAGCATTCAGCTGAGGGATTTCTTGAGGGCTGCGATGAAGGCTGCATTCTCTTCGGGCAGGCCGATCGAGATGCGCAGCCACTGCGGCAGGCCGTAGGCGCCGACCGGACGCACGATCACGCCCTGCTTCAGGAGCGCCGTGTTCACGCGCGCGCCGGCCTGGTCGTCATTGCCGACCTTGACCAGCACGAAGTTGCCGAACGACGGCACGTACTCGAGCTTCAGCTCCTCGAAGGCGGCGATCATCTGCTTGTAGCCCTCGGCGTTGTTCTTGGCGCCCTTTTCCAGGAATGGCTTGTCGTTCAGCGCCGCGATCGCGGCGGCCTGCGCCAGCGAGTTGACGTTGAACGGCTGGCGGATGCGGTTCATCAGGTCCGTCACTTCCGGTTGGGCGATGGCGAAGCCCACGCGCAGGCCGGCCAGACCATAGGCCTTGGAGAAGGTGCGCGAGACGATCAGGTTCGGGTATTTGCGCACCCAGGCGCTCGACTCGAACTGGTGCTCCGGCGCCAGGTATTCGTTATAGGCTTCGTCCAGCACCACGACCACGTTGGCCGGCACCTTCTGCAGGAAGGCTTCGACTTGCTCGGCCGGAATGAAGGTGCCGGTCGGGTTGTTCGGGTTGGCGACGTAGACCAGGCGCGTGTCCGCATCGATCGCGGCGGCCATCGCATCCAGGTCGTGGCCGTAGTCCACGCTCGGGACCACGATGGCGCGTCCGCCCACGCCCTGCGTGGCCAGTGCGTACACCGCGAACGAATACTGCGAATAGACCACCGCCTCGCCCTTTTGCACGAAGGCGTGTGCGGCGATCTCCAGGATGTCGTTGCTGCCGTTGCCGAGGGTGATCCACTCGAGCGGCACGTCGTAGCGCTGCGACAGCGCGGTCTTGAGCTCGAAGCCGTTGGCGTCCGGGTAGCGGCCGAGATCGGCGGCGGCTTCGAGCATCGCGGCGCGGCTCGATTCCGGCAGGCCGAAAGGATTCTCGTTGGAGGCCAGCTTGACGATGGTCGCTTCGTCGAGACCGAACTCGCGGGCGACTTCGGCGATGGGTTTTCCGGCCTGGTAAGGGGCGATGGCGCGGACGTATTCGGGACCGAATTTCGACATGGTGTCTCTCTCTATCTTTAATTAAAGGCTTTGCGGGTAGGAGCCCAGCACCTTGAAGAAGGCGGCGTTGTCCTTGAGTTCCGCGAGCGCGCGTGCGACCGCGGCGTCATGCACATGGCCCTCGATATCGACGTAGAAGTAGTACTCCCAGGTGCCGATGCGCGCCGGGCGCGATTCGAAGCGGGTCATCGAGACGCCATGCTTTTCGAGTGGCGCCAGCAGGTTGTAGACGGCGCCGGCCTTGTTCGGCACGGCCAGCACGATGCCGGTGCGGTCCTTGCCCGACGGGCCGGTCTGCAGCTGGCCGATCACCAGGAAGCGGGTGCGGTTGTGCGGATCGTCCTGGATGTGGGCTTGCACCACGCCCAGCTGGTACTGCTCGCCCGCCATTTCGCTGGCGATCGCGGCGACCGTCGGATCCTGGCTCGCCAGCACCGCCGCCTCGGCGTTCGAGGCCACGGCGCGGCGCTCGACGTCGGGGTGGTGCAGGTTGAGCCAGACCTGGCACTGGGCCAGCGCCTGCGAATGCGCGCAGACGACTTTGACGCCGTCCATCGAACCGGTCTTGGTCATCAGGCTGTGGTGCACGGCGATCGATACCTCGCCGCTGATGATGGTGGTGGTGGCCAGCAGCAGGTCGAGCGAGCGGTTGATCGCGCCTTCCGACGAGTTCTCGACCGGGACCACGCCGAAATCGGCGGTGCCGGCCTCGGTGGCGCGGAACACCTCGTCGATCGACACGCAAGGCAGCGTGTGAATGGCCGTGCCGAACTGCTGGAACACGGCCTGCTCGCTGAAGGTGCCGCTCGGCCCCAGATAGGCGACCGTCACGCGCTTCTCGAGCGCGCGGCAGGACGACATGATCTCGCGGAAGATGGTTTGCACGTCCTTGTCCTTGAGCGGACCGGGATTGCGGTCGGCCACGCCGCGCAGCACTTGCGCTTCGCGCTCGGGACGGAATACGGGGGCGTTGGTTTCGGCCTTGACGTGGCCGACCTCTTGCGCGACCTTGCCGCGCTCGCTCAACAGCGAGAGGATTTGCGCGTCGATCGCATCGATGCGTTCGCGCAGGGGTTTGAGTTTGTCTGTCATCGTTATGCTGTGTGGTCGATTGGTTCGCCTGACCGCTGCTGCACGCCTGAATGCCCCGGCATGCCGGGGCGGGTCTCAACGACCGGCGAACTCGTTCAAATAATCGACGAGGGCCTGTACGCCCTCGATCGGCATCGCGTTGTAGATCGATGCCCGCATGCCGCCGACGGACTTGTGGCCCTTCAGTTGCAGCAGACCGCGCGCTTGTGCGCCGGTCAGGAATAACTGGTTCAGCGATTCGTCGCGCAGGTAGAACGGCACGTTCATGCGCGATCGGAATTCCGGCGCCACGCGGTTGGCGTAAAAATCGTCGCGGTCGAGCGCTTCATACAGCAGCTTCGCCTTCTCGATATTACGCGCCTCCATGGCGGCCACGCCGCCATTGGCCTTGAGCCAGGCGAACACCAACCCGGCGATATAGATCGAATAGGTCGGCGGCGTGTTGTACAGCGAATCGTGCTCGGCGCAGGTCTTCCAGTTGAAGGCCGACGGGCACTGCGGCGACGCGTAGTCGAGCAGGTCTTCGCGCACGATCACCAGGGTCAGGCCGGCCGGGCCGATATTCTTCTGGGCGCCGGCGAAGATCACGCCATATTTCGAGACGTCGATCTTGCGCGACAGGATGTGCGAGGACATGTCGGCCACGATCGGCACATCTGGATCGATCTGCGGCGCGTCGGGGTATTCGACGCCGTCGATGGTCTCGTTGGTGCAGATGTGCAGATAGGCCGCGTCCTGCGACAGCTTCCAGGCATCGCGCGCCGGGACGCGGGCAAACCCTTCGGCCTCGCTCGATGCGGCGACGTTGACGCGCGCATAGCGCGCCGCTTCCTTGATCGACTTGCCCGACCACGAACCGGTGTGGACGAAGTCGATCACCGGTTCGTTGCGGCGGCCGGCCAGGTTGAGGGGAACGATGGCGTTCTGCCCAAGCCCCCCGCCCTGCTGGAACAGGATTTTATAGTTGGCCGGCACGTCCAGCAGCTCACGCAGGTCATCGAGCGCCTGGCGGTGGATGCTGGAAAATTCTGGACCGCGATGGCTCATCTCCATCACCGACATGCCGCTGCCATGCCAGTCGAGCATCTCGCTCGCTGCCTGCAGCAGCACTTCTTTCGGAAGGACGGCGGGGCCGGCCGAGAAATTGAAGACGTGGGTCATGCGGTCCTTTCCAAGATGTTATTTAGCCTGGGCGTTCTGCATCACTTCCAGCATCAGGCCGTTCAGGCGCGGCGCGACGATCTTCTGGCCGACCGCCATGCTTTCGGCGGCGAGACGCGGGCTCAGGGCCAGCATCTTCTGGCCCAGCGGGGTGCGGTAGAAGGCGCTCAGCTGTTTCAGTTCGGCCACCGAATAGTTGCGGGCATACAGCGGCCCGATCTCGGCCATCATCTCGTCGATCAGCGCCGGATCGCGGAACATGCGGTTGACCGCCTCGGCGGCGCCCGGCAAGACCTGTTCGATCTTCTCCAGCGCAGCCTTCTTCTTCTCGTCGCTGGCGGTCGGATCGGCATTGATCACCGCCGTGACCTGGGCGCGCATCATCTGCGGCAGCGCCTTTTCCATCTCGTTGAACGAGGCGGTCATCATCTTGCGCACGTCCATCGCGTCCATCAATTCCTTGACGGCGGCAGTTTCCTGGGCGTTAGGGGCAGCGCCTTGCGCCAGGGCGAACGCAGGGGCGCCGGCGAAGACGGCGGCACAGGTCACGGCGAGAAGGATTTTTTTCATTGGCTTTCCAAGCGGGCGCAGACGCCCATCGAATTGAACGAAGGGTGCAAACGCTGGATCAGCATTTGCACCCGGGCGCCATTATTCCGGCGCCGGTTCGAGCTCGACTTCTTCGAGGTCGGTCTCGACGATGCGCTGCAGGCCGGACAGCTTGGTGCCATCCTCGACCGCGATCAGGGTCACGCCCTGGGTCGCGCGACCCATCTCGCGGATCTCGGAGACGCGGGTGCGAATCAGCACGCCGCCGGTCGTGATCAGCATGATCTCGTCGCTTGGCTCGACCAGGGTCGCGGCCACCACTTTGCCGTTACGCTCGCTGGTCTGGATCGCGATCATGCCCTTGGTGCCGCGGCCGTGGCGGGTGTACTCCGTGATCGGGGTACGCTTGCCGAAGCCGTTCTCGGTGGCGGTGAGGACGGTCTGCTCTTCGCTCTCGGCCACCAGCAGCGCGATGACCTGCTGGCCTTCTTCGAGGTTCATGCCGCGCACGCCGCGCGCGGTACGGCCCATCGGACGCACGTCGTTCTCGTCGAAGCGCACGGCCTTGCCGCCGTCGGAGAACAGCATCACGTCGTGCTTGCCGTCGGTGAGCGCGGCGCCGACCAGCACGTCGCCCTCATCCAGGTCGACCGCGATGATGCCGGCCTTGCGTGGATTGGAAAAGTCGCGCAGCGGGGTCTTCTTGACGGTGCCCAGCGAGGTCGACATGAAGACGTAGTGATCTTCTGGGAAGGTGCGGTTCTCGCCCTGCAGCGGCAGCACGACGGTGATCTTCTCGTTGTCCTGCAGCGGGAACATATTGACGATCGGCTTGCCGCGCGAGTTGCGCGAGCCTTGCGGCACTTCCCACACCTTGAGCCAGTACATCCGGCCACGATTGCTGAAGCACAGCATGTAGTCGTGGGTATTGGCGATGAACAGCTGGTCGATCCAGTCTTCGTCCTTGGTCGCCGTCGCCTGCTTGCCGCGGCCGCCACGCTTCTGGGCGCGGTATTCGGAGATCGGCTGCGCTTTCATATAGCCCGCGTGCGACAGGGTCACCACCATGTCCTGCGGGGTGATCAGGTCTTCGGTCTCGAGGTCGCTGGCGTTGTGCTCGATGCTCGAACGGCGGGTGTCCTTGCCATTGTCGGCGTACTCGGCCTTGATGGCGGTCATTTCGTCGACGATGATCGTGGTGACACGCTCAGGCTTGGACAGGATGTCGAGCAGGTCGGCGATGTGGGCCATCACCTCTTTGTACTCGTTGACGATCTTGTCCTGCTCCAGGCCGGTCAGGCGCTGCAGACGCATCTGCAGGATCTCTTGCGCCTGCTCGTCCGACAGCTTGTACAGGCCGCTCTGCTGCATGCCGTAGTGCTTCGGCAGGTGCTCCGGACGGAAGGCGGCGATGCCGCCGGACTCGCCCAGTTCGGTGCGATTGAGCATCTCGCGCACCAGGGACGAATCCCAGCTGCGCTCCATCAGCTCGAGCTTGGCGACCGGCGGGGTTGGAGCGGCCTTGATGATGGCGATGAAGTCGTCGATGTTCGCCAGCGCGACGGCCAGGCCTTCCAGCATGTGGCCGCGGTCGCGCGCCTTGCGCAGTTCGAATACGGTGCGGCGGGTGACCACTTCGCGGCGGTGCGACAGGAAGCACTCGAGCATCTGCTTGAGGTTCAGCAGCTTAGGCTGGCCATTGACCAGCGCCACCATATTCATGCCGAAGGTGTCTTGCAGCTGGGTCTGCTTGTACAGATTGTTCAGCACGACCTCAGGCACTTCACCGCGCTTGAGCTCGATCACCACGCGCATGCCCGATTTATCGGACTCATCGCGGATGTCGGAAATGCCTTCAAGCTTCTTGTCGCGCACGTTTTCGGCGATGCGCTCGAGCAGCGATTTCTTGTTTACCTGGTATGGCAGCTCATCGATGATGATCGCGGTGCGATTACCGTCGCGGCCCACTTCCTCGAAGTGGGTCTTGGCGCGCATCACCACGCGGCCGCGGCCGGTGCGGTAACCGTCGCGCACGCCCGAGACGCCATAGATGATGCCGGCGGTCGGGAAGTCCGGCGCCGGGATCAGCTCGATCAGCTCGTCGATGGTGCAGTCCGGGTTGTGCAGCACGTGCATCGCGCCGGCAATCACTTCGGACAGATTGTGCGGCGGAATATTGGTCGCCATGCCGACCGCGATGCCGGACGAACCGTTGATCAAGAGGTTCGGGATGCGGGTCGGCAGGACCGTCGGTTCCTTCTCTTTACCGTCGTAGTTCGGCTGGAAGTCGACGGTGTCCTTGTCGATGTCGGCCAGGATCTCTCCGGCGATCTTGTCGAGGCGGCACTCGGTGTAACGCATCGCCGCGGCGCTGTCGCCGTCGATCGAGCCGAAGTTGCCCTGACCATCGACCAGGGTGTAGCGCAGCGAGAAGTCCTGGGCCATGCGGACCAGGGTGTCGTAGATCGACGAGTCGCCGTGCGGGTGGAATTTACCCATCGTGTCGCCGACGACGCGCGCGCACTTGAGGTAGGGACGATTCCACACGTTGTTCATCTCGTGCATCGCGTAGAGCACACGGCGGTGCACCGGCTTCAGGCCGTCGCGTACGTCCGGCAGCGCACGGCCCACGATCACGCTCATCGCGTAATCGAGGTAGCTCTTGCGCATCTCTTCTTCGAGGGAAATCGGGACTGTTTCTTTTGCGAATTGATCCATTGGGCGGGTCGACTGCTTTCAGGCGATGGTTATAAGTTGCAACGGACGATTCTACCATGCGACAGATAGCAGATGCTCAATTCCGACCGGTCCACTCTGGATGCTGGAAATCACGGGCGGGACGATGGAATGCACACCAAATTTCCAGCATTGTCGTCCCCAGCCCGCTCCGCTTGAGAAAATGTTGCGGCGAAACAACGTCAAGCAATTAATGCTTGATGTTTGATTTGGGTGCAGTCGTGCGATTTTGGTGCATGTGGCAAAATGGACAGGAAGTCAATTGCTTGTTTCACAATACGAAACAGACGGTGCGGCCGCCGTGTTAATCTTATGACCACACATGGGAGCCCGTTTGAATCGCTACGGAATTAACCGAAAGGAAAAGAATATGAAGAAACTGATCACTGTTCTGCTCGCAGCGTCGGCCGCGATTGCGGGCGTCGCCTCCGCCCAAAGCGCCCCACCTTACGCGCCACTGACCACCGACATCCAGGCCCGTACCCCGTACAGCGCCTATGTGCAGGACGCTCGCGGCGTGATCGCGCGCAATCCTTTCGGCCTGTGCTGGCGCACTGGCTACTGGACCCCGGCCGATGCGGTCCCAGGTTGCGACGCACCGCTGTGCGTCGAGCCAGAGAAACTTGAAAACGGCAAGTGCGTTGCTCCGCCGCCACCAGCAGCGCCGGCGCCTGCTCCAGCACCTGCGCCAGTCGTGGCCGCACCAGTGCCGACCTCGGAAAAAGTCAGCTACTCGGCCGACGCCTTCTTCGACTTCGACAAGGCGATCCTGAAGCCAGCCGGCAAGTCCTCGCTGGATGAGCTGAGCGCCAAGCTGGGCGACATGAACCTGGAAGTCATCATCGCCGTCGGCCACACCGACTCGATCGGCACCGATGCCTACAACCAGAAGCTGTCGATCCGCCGCGCCGAAGCCGTCAAGGCCTACCTGAAAGGCAAAGGCATCGAAGACACCCGCATCTACACCGAAGGCAAGGGCGAAAGCCAGCCGAAAGCGGACAACAAGACCGCCGAAGGCCGCGCACAGAACCGTCGCGTGGAAATCGAAGTCGTCGGTACCCGTACCGTCAACAAGTAATCGGCTCCAAGCCACTGTCGTAAGCACGTCGTCCCCGCGCAGGCGGGGACCCAAGTTTGCAAGCGTTTCGATAGCGCATGCAGTACTTGGGTCCCCGCCTTCGCGGGGACGACGTTTTTGCGCCGGAGACAAGTACACTTGGATCCCCGCCTGCGCGGGGACGACCTTCGCCTGCCGGCGGAGATCGATTTCCGCTATTATTCGAGCCATGACGACGACAAACGCAGACCCATTAGAAATCCAGAAGTTCAGCGAACTGGCCCACCGCTGGTGGGACCCGACCTCCGAATTCCGTCCGCTGCACGAAATCAACCCCTTGCGCCTCGAGTGGATCAACGCACGCGCGCCGCTGGCCGGCAAGAACGTGATCGACATCGGTTGCGGCGGCGGCGTGCTGTCCGAATCGATGGCGCGCAAGGGCGCCAAGGTGACCGGTATCGACCTGTCCCAGAAGGCGCTCAAGGTCGCCGACCTGCACAGCCTGGAATCGGGCGTGGAGGTGCGCTACAAGCACATCGCGGCCGAAGAGATGGCCGAACAGGAAGCCGGCCAGTTCGACGTCGTCACCTGCATGGAAATGCTGGAGCACGTGCCCGACCCGGCCTCGATCGTGCGCGCCGCCGCCAAGCTGGTGAAACCGGGCGGCCACCTGTTCTTCTCGACCCTGAACCGCAATCCGAAGTCCTACCTGTTCGCCGTGATCGGCGCCGAGTACGTGCTACGCATGCTGCCGCGCGGGACCCACGACTACGGCAAGTTCATCACGCCGGCCGAGCTGGCGCAATTCGTGCGCCAGGCCGGCCTGCAGGTCGACGGCCTGAAGGGCTTGACCTATAACCCGCTGACCAAGATCTATTCGCTGAACAACGACACCGATGTGAACTACATGGTGGCGTGCAGCAAACCGCTCTGAACGACATGACTTTTCCGACCGTGATGCCGGCACCGCGTGCCATCCTGTTCGACCTCGACGGCACGCTGGCCGATACCGCGCCCGACCTCGCCGCGGCCGTGAACTGGCTGCGCACCGAGCGCGGCCTGGACCCGACCCCGTACGAGGTGCTGCGTCCGACCGCCTCGGCCGGCGCGCGCGGCATGATCGGCGCCGCCTTCGGCCTGGCGCCGGGCGACGAGGGCTACGAGGAACTGCGCCTGGCCTGGTTTGAACGCTACCAGTCCGCAATGTCGACCTACACGACCCTGTTCGACGGCATTCCCGAGCTGCTGGACGGCATCACGGACGCCGGCATGGACTGGGGCATCGTGACCAATAAACCGTCGCGCTTCACCGATCCGCTGGTGCCGCAAATCGCGCTGGCGCACGCCGGCTGCATCGTGTCGGGCGACACCACGGGCTTCGCCAAACCCCACCCCGCCCCACTGCTGGAAGGCGCGCGCCGGCTCGGCATTGCACCAGAACAGTGCTGGTACGTGGGCGACGACCTGCGCGATATCGAGGCGGGACACGCGGCCGGCATGGTCACCGTCGCCTGTGTCTGGGGCTATTGCGGCGCGATCGAGCCGTCGACCTGGGGCGCGGACTACCTGCTCGAGACGCCGGCGCAGCTGCTGGCGCTGCTGGGGCAGGTCTCCGAGGCGGCGCGGCAGGCCGAGCAAGCGGCCTGAGGCTCTGGTCACTCTCTCCCACGGCGCCCTTTCCGGCGCCGTTTTCTTTTGTGCCGACATGCTTACATCTATTTACGATTGATACAGGGGCACGTCTATCTCTCCGTCCGGCTCGCCAGTAATCTACGTCCATACGAACACGCCATACCAAACGGAGCAGATCATGGAAACCACGACCACCAACCGCATCCACCCACTGATGGCCGCTGCCGCCGCGTCGGTCATCGTCGTCAGCCTGACTGGCGCCGCCGCGATCACCGGCTTGCTGCCGACCTCGAACAGCGCGCCGGAGCCGAGCATGCCGCTGGCCGCTGCCTCGCCCTACGCGATGCCGCAGGCGGGTATGGTGCAGCCGAACGGCTACGTCGCCCAGCCTGGCCAGATGGCGCCGGTGGCAGCTAACGGTCAGCAACTGGTGCCGGCCATGGTTCCCGCGATGGTCCCGGCCCATCAGGTGGCATATGCCCAACCGGTCGCCCAGGTGCAGCCGGAGCCGACCGTGATCATCAAGGAAAAACCGGTGGTGAAAGTGGTCGAGAAAACCCGCGTGGTGCACGCCAAGCCGCAACCCGTCCGCTATGAAGAACCGCGGTACTCGCAGCCTGCGCCGGCGCCGGCCCAGCAGCCTAACTATGTCGGCATCGGCACCGGCGCCGTGATCGGCGGCCTGATCGGCAACCAGATCGGCGGCGGCAACGGCAAGAAGCTGGCGACTGTCGCCGGCGTGATCGGCGGCGGCATCATCGGCAACGAAATCGCCAACCGCAACGGCCGCTAAGCAAGCGCTAACTTACCGTCTCTCCCCTTGGCCGCGGACTTTCAGTCTGCGGCCTTTTTTTTGAACACGCCGACGATGATATCGCTCGGGAACATGCGCAGTACGGGAATCGCGCACATGATCGCCACGTACTGGAGATAGAGCGACACGGTCGGCACATTGCCGGCGCAGCGCAGGCGCTCCAGCAAGCCCTTGGCGCGCAGCGCCGGCAGTTCGGCCGCCTCGGCCAGCTCGAAGCCCTGCCCCACCACCAGTTGCTGCAGATTGCGCGGATTGAAGTAATGGACGTGCGGCGAAGGCAGGTCTTTCTGCCACAAGCGCTCGAACGGCCCACGCCAACCCAGGCGCGCGATCAGCTTCGACAGCCGGTAGAAGAAGCCGCGGCTGTTCGGCAGGTTGAGGATCAGGATGCCACCGTCGTGCAGGCGCGCATGGCAAGCGGCCAGCGCGCTGCGGATGTCGGGAATGTGTTCGATCACGTCGTTGAACACGATGACGTCGAAGCGTTCGCCCTCCCTGAGTACGTCGGGGAAGTAACCGGAACGTACCGGCAAGCCGCGCGCGGCGGCGCGGGCGCCGACCACGGCATCCGGCTCCACGCCCAGCACGTCGAATTGCTCGCGCGCCGTCTCGAGGAACCAACCGTGAGCGCTCCCGACGTCGAGCAGGCGCGGCCGGCTGACGCCGACGTGGCGCCGGGCCCAGGCGACGATGGTGCGGAAGTTTTCGAGACGCAGCGCCTTGAGGCCGGCCTCGCGCTCGGCTTCGTCCACGGCGGGACCGGTATGCGCATTGATGACAACGCTCAGGGCGGCGCTTTCATAGTTGCAAGCCGGGCAGGTTGCATGCCATCCGGCCAGACCGGCCACCTTGGTATTGCCACAAACGATACACGTCATGTCTAACCTCGTGAGCATCTCGACCCCCTCAGCATATTGCAATTAAGCTATGCATTGTAGGTTTTTTATGATGACAGACTTTAAGCAGACGCTAAGGAACGGCGCTGTACATCCTCGGCGCTTGGAGTACAATAGAGGTTCTTGACGTTGGGGGCGACCTGGTTTCGACGTGGGTTGCAAAGCAGCGCAGGGCATACCGAGGACTGGTTACCTCGTAAATACATCCAGAAATCAATAACTGCAAACGATAACTCGTACGCACAAGCAGCTTAATTGCTGCTAGCTCTACAACACCTCGCCTCTGGGGTGAGTCGCAAGACTAGTAGAGTCATTTACAGAGGCTAGGAATCAATCGGGTTACTTGGTTGCTTCCGAAATTTAAGGTAACTCGCTTGTACAAAGGGTGCACATCCCCGTTGTACAGGTCAAATCAAATGATAGTGCTAAGTATGTAGAACTGTCTGTAGAGTGCTTGCGGACGCGGGTTCGATTCCCGCCGCCTCCACCAACCGCATTCAAAAAGCCGCTGATTCGTCAGCGGCTTTTTCATTTCGACCGTCGTCATTGGCGGGTCAGTCCACGCCAGCAATTCCGCGTCGACGCGCCCCGCCTTCCCACGTAGAGCTACTGGGTCCAGCTGTCTTCATGCGCCGCTTCGCCGTGGGATCCGGCGCCGCAAACATCCTCGTCCTGCAGACAATCCGCTCGCCGCAAGTCAGGGTGGCATCATGCAGCATGACGCCATCGACCGAATCGTCCAGCATCACCTCTGCCACCAGCAACTCACCAACGCAGGCTGGCGCCAGGAACTGGGCGCTGCAGCGTGTCGGCGGGCGCGGCTGCCACACGTCATCCGGTCCTGTCCGCGACAATAGCACGAGCAGGTAGGCCGACTGCTGCGCGAACTCGATCAGCAAGGACTCGCGCAAGACCTGCGCACCACCCGGCACGTGCGCAGCCACGAAAGCGTCGCCAGCTTCGATCCGGCGGCAGGTGCGGATATAGTCCGGCGGCCGGCATTCGACGACCCGCTCGACCAGGATCCATCCCGGCGCGATCGGCAACAAGAGCTCGATTTCAGCCCGCCCCAGCGGGGCAATCGACGGCGTGGCGGTGTCTCGCACAATGGATTCCTGTCAGCCAGTTCCTGATAACTGAAAGACCCGCAAAATACCGACGAGTTCAAGATCGACGCGTTCCGCATGACGTGGATTAAGCCGGCCACCGTGAAGCCCGAACCAGTGCGTTTCTTGTCTCCAAGCCATTCTTGCGTTACCATGCCCCCGCCCTTGGGGAGTAGCCTACTTCCGCAACGGAAGTTCCCGTATCAACATACTTGACGTCTCCACGTCATGGTGCGGAAGCCTTCTGGTTGGCAAGACCATTGGCATGTTCGCGCGACGATCGGGCCGTGCGACATGCCTTGTGTCGTGCCCGATCGGAAAGCTGTCATGACTCTCGCTGCAATCATCATCCTCGCCCTCGCCATGTCCACCGACGCCTTCGCCGTCGCGATCGCCATGGGTTCACGCCGTGCCCACGTCCTGTTCAAGGATGCGCTCAAGGTCGGCCTGCTGTTCGGGATCATCGAGGGTGTGACGCCGCTGGTCGGCTGGGCCATGGGCAGCATCGCCGCGTCCTACGTCGAAAGCTGGGACCACTGGATCGCCTTCGTCCTGCTCGGCGGCCTGGGAATTCGCATGATCGTCGAAGGCTGCGGCGAGCCGGATGACGACGCGGACGATCCTGCTCGTCCCTTCTGGCTGCTGGCGCTGACCGGGTTTGCCACCAGCATCGATGCGATGGTGGTCGGGGTCAGTTTGGCGTTTGCGGATACCGGCATCCTGTGGCCGGCGCTGGCGATTGGGCTGGCGACGCTGACGATGGTGACGCTGGGATTGCTGATCGGCCGCCGCATCGGGGCCGTGGTGGGCAAGCGGGCGGAGATCTTTGGTGGGCTGGTGTTGATTGCGGTGGGTAGCGTTACGTTGTATGAGCATCTACAGTGATGCTGGTCATTCGAGCGGCTGGATTCCGATCGAATGACTTGGGTCCCCGCCTGCGCGGGGACGACGTGCTCAGGCTAACGAAGGAAGATCCCGGGCGACACAAAGATTTCAGGACGTCGGCCCCGGATCGCTGCCCGCCTGCTGCAACACCATCAGCTGCTTCTGGATCGCTTCATTGAAGGCCGGGATGTCGTCCGGCTTGCGGCTCGTAATCAGCTTGCCGTCGACGACGACTTCTTCATCGGTCCACTCGGCGCCTGCATTGCGCAAGTCGTGCTGCAAGGTCGGCCAACTGGTCAAGTGCTTCGATTCGGCCACGCCGGCGTCGATCAGCGGCCAGGAGCCGTGGCAGATCGCGGCGATCGGCTTGTCCTCGTCGCCAAAGGCCTTGATGAAGGCGATGGACTCAGGGCTCAGGCGCAGGTTGTCCGGATTGGCCACGCCGCCCGGCAACAGCAGCAGATCATAGTCGCCCGGCTTGGCATCCTGCACGCTCAGTTCGACCTTGAATTTCTGGTCCGGCGTCAGGTGATTGAAACCCTGGATCTCCTCGCCGGCCTTCTTGGGCGAGACCAGGATCACCTTCACGCCCAGTCCCTCGAGGAAGCGGCGTGGTTCGGTGTATTCGACCTGTTCGACGCCGTCGGTCATCAGGACCGCGACGCGCCGGCCCTGCAGCGACTGGGTGGCGGCCGGTTCGACGTGATCCGCCGGCTGCATGTTCTCTACTTGTTGCATAAAGCCTCCTTAATCAGTGCGGTTCATTCGCATCGATTGTAGGTCGGCTGCCGCGTCCGCGGCGCGCGCATGCCTGTCAGCATGTCGCGCCCGCTCCTCCCGGATTCAGTCCAGCAGATAGCACACGTCATCGCGATCGCGTCCGCCCGTCTGGGTGCACAGGAAACCATCCAGCCCCAGCCGCACCGAGCCATCCAGGAAGGCGCCATCGACGTCCTCGCGCCGCAGCACCACCTGCAGCTCGCGATACGGCACGTCGATCGCGAACCGGTCCAGCAAGGCGGCCAGCGCCCTTGCCCCTTCGGCGCCAGGCAGGAAGCGCTCAAAGGCATCCGCATCCACCGGCCCCAGCCGGATTCGGATGCCCAGCTCGGGCCGCAACAGCCGTGCTCCCGCGGTGGCGCCCTCCCCCAGCACGCAATTGCCGCACGCCAGCCGCGTGCGCTGCCCCGGCGCGAGCACGTCCCAGCATCCGGTAAATTGTTCCACCCGCACCGGTACCCGGAAATAGGCGCGCAACACGCCCGCGATCGACTCCGCACTCACCACCCGGCTGCGCAGCGGCGCCGCGAACCAGGCCAGGCTGGCTGCCTCCACGCCGGACATGTCTTGCGCGCGCGCCGGCACGCCGGCCAGCGCCAGCAGCAGCGGCAGGAAGCGGTCCGCGTCCGGCTCCATCGCATGGCGTACCCGGTACTTGCACCAGGCCCGGTAGAACAGCGCCACCTGGCGGCTCGACAACAGGTCGAGGAAGGCGCGTGGTCCCTCGTCGCGCACCGCGAGCTCCCAGGCGGCGAAGCGTTCGGTGTAATGCAGCGGCAAGGTTCCCATCACGCCCAACAAACCCATCAGCGTGGGCGTGACGCTCACCGCCGGCACGCCCTCGGTGGTGGGTACGATGGCCTCGATCTCGCTGGCCGGAAAGGCCAGTCCCAGGCTGTTGCGAAAGCGGATCAGGCTGCCCAGCGCATGCTCGGGCGCGATGCCCTGGTGCGCCAGCCAGCACACCAGCAGCCGCACCGCCTGGAAGAATTCGTAGCGTTGCGGCTGCCGCAGCAGGTCGACGATGGCGCCGGTACGTCTGGCGGCGGTCACACCAGCGCCAGGCTGCCGTTGCGGGGCTCGCATCGTAGCAACTCCTTGTCGCTCTGCCCCGACACCAGCACCAGGCGGGTAAAGCTGTTCAGGTGCACATACAAGCCCAGGAAACGGCTCACGACCTGGGCGAACACGAACAGGCTGCTGCCGGCGAAGGCTTCCTCGTCCACCGTCATGCGCACCTCGATGCCGTGCACCAGGCTTGCGCCGTAGCGGTTGCGCAGCCAGGCCGTGGCCGGGATCGAGGCCATCGCGCTGACACCGGCGATCTGGCGCTGCGAGGCGCCCGAGCGCGGCAGGTCGTACAGCGCCAGGGTCTCGCGAAAGGCGTCGAGGTCGGCCAGCGAACGGTGGTTCAGCGCCAGTTGCGTTACCAGGCGCCAGTGGGTGCCGTTGCGGTTGCCGAAGCGCAGCGGCGCGGAGGGCTTGCGCAGCAGGCGGATCGGCAGGCCGCTAGTGGCGGTCTCGCTGGCCAGGTCGCCGCCCGGCGCCTTGATGCCGACGCCGCAGGCGGCCGCGCCGTTGCTGCAGGTGAGGTCGATCGAGGCCACGCTGGCGTCCTCGCCCAGCAGCGAAAAGTCGTCGCCGGTGAAGGCGATCTTCATGCGGTGGCGGCTGTCGCCGCGGTCATCGCGGCGCGCGAACCAGTAGCGCTGGCCATGCTCGTCCCCTTCGCCATGGCGCAGGCCATAATAGGGACGATACTCGACGCTGGCGGTCTTGCCGTCCTCGGTGCTGAGCACGTGCACCGCGTCGATGCTGTAGACCTCGACGCCCTCCTCGTGCCGGCTTGGCGCCACGTCGTACATCGCCGAGCGGTGCGTGATGCGCACCGGCGCCGCCGCCTGGCGGAACAGGTTCACCACCGGCACGCAGCCGGTGAGCAGGTTGGCGGCCGACAGCGTGCGCAGGATGCGCGCCGGGCTGGCGTCGGCGTGCATGCCGGTGAGGAGGAAATGCAGGGTGAAGCGGCGCGCGCCGGCCGGCAGCAAGGGCGCCAGCCGGGCCAGGTCGAGGTCCAGGAAGTGGAATTTGTCGGGAAAGGCGAAGTACTCGGTCAGCAGCCGGTAGGCCGGATGCGCATGGTCCTGTTCCGGCACCAGCGCCTCGTCGGGCTCCAGGCCGCCCAGGTGCAGGGCAGCGCCGTCGAGGCGGCGCCAGCCCTCCATGCCTTCGGCCTCGACCCAGGTCTCGACCACGTTCATGCCCAGGGCGTCGATCAGCGCCGCCGCCAGCAGGCCGTCGCCGTCCACGTGCAGGCGCAGGCGCGGCAGGCCGCGGCCGTACAACATGCGCGCCGGCAGCGCGCTGTCGAAGGCGATGCCGATGCGGCTCGCCGCGCGCGGCGGAAGCCGGATGCGCGGCGGGACGTGGGCCACGGGCTCGAACCAGGCGCGCGCCACCCTCACCGGCGCCAGCGCCAGCTCGGCCGTGGTGCGAAACACGCAGGGCGCGCCGCGCGCCTTCAGCGAACTCATCTCGGTGCCGCGCGGCACCGCCTGCACGTGCTCGACCTTGCCGGCCCGGGCCAGCTGGTCGCCGCCGTCCACCTGCGCGATCGAACAGCTCGGCAGACCGTGCAGGAAGTGCGGATACAGGCTGCCCAGCAAGGCTTCGGTCAGTTCCGGATAGTCGTCGTCGAGCTTTTTCGCGGTGCGCGCATTGAGTAGCGCGCAAGCCTGGATCAGGCGCCGGATATGGGGGTCTTCGCTCCCCTCGGGCCCCAGCCCCAGCTCGGCCGCCAGCCGCGGATACTGGTGGGCGAGCTCGCGACCGACGGTGTTCAGGTAGACCAGTTCGCGCTCGAAATACGGCAACAGTTCTTCCATGACGACCTCCTCGGGCTGTCGCTCTACGGTGGTGCAGATCGCCGCAGCTTGTCTTGCGGCGGCGCAATTTCCTGACTTGACACTCACTTGACGATAAGTCAGTAAAATCACGGGTCCACCATTCCCGCGCCTCATCATGAACACCACCGCCACCGCCACGCCCGTCCGCACCGAGATCGCCACCCTGTGGCGCCTGTCGTGGCCGGTGCTGGTCGGACAGTTGGCGACGGTCGGCATGGGCGTGGTCGACGTCGCCCTCACCGGCCACGTCAGTGCCGACGAGCTGGCGGCGGTGTCGCTGGGCACGGCGGTGTGGTCGATCGTGCTGGTGACCGTCATGGGCACCATGATGGCGATTAACACCGTGGTCGCCCACGAGATCGGCGCCGCCCGCCACGACCGGGTGCCGCACTCGGTGCGCCAGGCCATGTGGAAGGGCTTGCTGGTCGGCCTGGTCGGCTGCCTGTTCGCCAACCTGTGCACCCTGCTGTTCGACCATATCGGCATGGAGGCCCACGTGGCCGACCGCGCCTCGCTGTTCCTGCACGTGATCAGCGTCGGCATGCCGGCCTTCGGCGTGTACCGCGCGCTGTACGGCTACACCACCAGCATCAACCAGACCAAGCCGATCATGTGGATCGCCATCCTCGGCCTGGTGTTCAATACCGTGGTCGCCTGGGTGCTGGTGTACGGCAAATTCGGCTTCCCGCAACTGGGCGCGGTCGGCTGTGCGATCTCCACCGCCAGCGCGCTGTGGCTGATGCTGGGCGCCATGCTGTGGTGGGTCACGCGCGCGCCCGCTTACCGCCTGACCTACCCCTTCGACCGCTACGAGGGGCCGGATGCGCGCGAGATCGGCGCTCAGCTGCGCCTCGGCCTGCCAATCGGCGTCACTTATTTTGCCGAGGTCAGCGCCTTCGGACTGATCAGCCTGCTGGTGGCGCGCTATGGCGTGGTGCAGGTGTCCTCGCACCAGATCGCGCTCAATTTCGCTTCTCTGGTGTTCATGGTGCCGCTCAGCTTTGCGATCGGCATGCTCACCCGCGTCGGCCAGGCAATGGGCGAAGGCGATCCGGTGCGCGCGCGCTTCGTCGGCTGGGTCGGCGTGGGCGTCTCGGTCAGTTTCGGCGTGGTGGCGGCGCTCGGCATCGCCCTGTTCCGCTGGGAGATCGCGGCCATGTACACCTCGGACCCGGCGGTGCAGCAGGTCACCGCCAACCTGCTGCTGTTCGCCGCGCTGTTCCAGCTGTCGGATTCGACCCAGGTCGCCACCGCCTCGGCCATCCGCGGCTACCAGGTGACGCGCCCGCCGATGGTGATCCAGTTACTGTCATTCTGGGGCCTGTCGCTGCCGCTCGGCTGCATCCTCGGCCTGGCGCCGGCCTGGTTCCCGTGGTCGCCTGCCGCGCCGATGGAAGCCACCGGCTTCTGGATCGGCCTGGTGGTGGCGCTGACGGTGGCGGCAGTCCTGCTGACCTGGCAGTTCGAGAAGCTGGCGCGCCAGCGTATCCGCGACGGCGCGATGGCGCAGCCCCGCTGACTCTGGTATCGTCTCGCGATTGCTGTAAATTAATAATCCTCAAGAGACATCAATGCGCCCTCTTCTCCTTCTCCTGGCCGCCCTCGCGGCCTCTCCCGCCATGGCCGAACGCCTCACACTGGACCGCATCTACGGTGAAGCCTCGCTGGCCGGCGCCAGCGTGCGCAATCTGCGCGTGTCGCCGGACGGCGAACGCGTGACCTTCCTGCGCCCGCGCGCCGACGACCAGTACCGTCTCGACCTGTGGGAATACAACACCAGGAGCAAGGCCACGCAGCGCCTGGTCGATTCCAAGCAACTGGTGCCGAACGAAGAATTGTCGCTCGAGGAAAAAGCACGCCGCGAACGTGCGCGTACCGCCGGCCTGTCGGGCATCCTCAACTATTACTGGTCGCCGGACGGCAAGCGCCTGCTGGTGCCGATCGGCGGCGACTTGTACCTCGTCGATGCCGCCAAGCCGGAAGCCGCACGCAAGGTCGCCTCGGGCAACGTGATCGATCCGAAGATCTCGCCGCGCGGCCGCTACGTGTCCTTCGTGCGCAACCAGAATCTGGTGGTGATCGATCTCAGCACCGGCGCCGAGCGCCAGCTGACGACCGATGGCAAGGGCACCGTGCACAATGGCGAAGCGGAATTCATCGCCCAGGAAGAAATGGACCAGCACACCGGCTACTACTGGGCGCCGGACGATTCGCACATCGCCTACCGCCGCTACGACGACGCGCCGGTGCCGGTGGTGCGCCGCTTCGAGATCTTCGCCGACCGCACCGAGGTGATCGACCAGCACTACCCGGCCGCAGGCGATCCGAACGTGGCGATCGAGCTGATGATCGTCGATCCGGCCACCGGCGCGCAGCGCAAGATCGACCTCGGCCAGGACAAGGACATCTACCTGGTGCGCGCCGACTTCAGCGCCGACGCCAAGACCCTCGTCTACCAGCGCCAGACGCGCGACCAGAAACGCCTCGACCTGGTGGCGGTCGACGTCGCCTCGCTGGCCCAGCGTCCGCTGTTCTCCGAAACCTCCAAGACCTGGGTCGAAGTCCATAACGACCTGCGCTTCCTCAAGAACCGCCAGGCCTTCGTCTGGGCGTCCGAGCGCAGCGGCCGCAAGCACCTGTATTTGTACGACCTGAACGGCAAGCTGCTGCACCCGATCTCGCGCGGCGGCTGGGGCGTGGACAATATCCTGGCCGTCGATGAAGGCGCCGGCAAGATCTATGTGTCGTCGAACCGCGACGCCGTGATCGACAAGCAGACCTATGCGCTGTCGCTGGATGGCCGCGGCGCCGACAAGCCGGCCCGCATCACCCAGGGCGACGGCTGGCACGAGGCTTCGTTCGCCGGCAACGGTAAATTGTTCGTCGATACCTATTCGAACCCGAACACCCCGCCGCAAGTGTCGATCCGCCGCGCCGACGGCAGCATGGTCGAGTGGATCGAGAAGAACGAACTCAATGCCAACCATCCATATACGCGCCACCTCGATGCGCACCTGCCGACCGAGTACGGCACCCTGAAGGCGGCCGATGGCCAGACCCTGCACTATTCGATCATCAAGCCGGCCGGTTTCGATGCGAATAAACGCTACCCGGTGTTCCTGTTCACCTATGGCGGCCCGCATTCGCAGCGCGTGACCCGCGCCTGGGGCAATTATTTTGACCAATACATGGCGCAGCAGGGCTTCGTGGTCTTCCGCCTCGACAACCGCGGCTCGGGCCGGCGCGAGCGCCAGTTCACCGACGTGCTGCACAACAACCTGGGCAAGCACGAAGTCGAAGACCAGGTGGCCGGCATCGACTGGCTGGCCAAGCAGAGCTTCGTCGATCCGAAACGGGTGGGCGTGTTCGGCTGGAGCTATGGCGGCTTCATGACCCTGCGCCTGCTGTCGGCTGCATCGGACAAGATCGCGATGGGCGTGTCGGTGGCGCCGGTGACGGACTGGGCGCTGTACGACACCCACTATACCGAGCGCTACGTCGGCGGCACGCCGAAGGGCGATCCGGAAGCCTATAAGCGCAGTGGCGTGTTCGCCCACCTGGACGGCATGAAATCGCACCTGCTGCTGATCCATGGTATGGCCGACGACAATGTGCTGTTCTCGAACACCACCCTGTTGATCGACGAACTCGTGAAGCGCAATGTGCAGTTCGACCTGATGACTTATCCGGGCGCCAAGCACGGCATGTCGGGCCGTACCAACCAGCGCCATGTGTATGGCCTGATCGAGTCCTACTTCAAGAAGCAGCTGGGCGGCACGCAGCCGAACTGATCAAGCTAGAAACTGCACGTCAAATGCACGTCGTCCCCGCGAAGGCGGGGACCCAAGTACTGCTTGCGCTATCGAGGCGCTTGCAAGCTTGGGTCCCCGCCTTCGCGGGGACGACGTTTTTCAGCTGCTGAAAGCTTACGGACGTGGCTTTGGACGGTTCACTTCGTCCACGGCATCCTTCACGACTTCTTTCGCGTCGCCATAGGCTTCCTGGGTCTTGCCCTCAGCCTGGTTCGCCAGGCCCTTGGCCTGCTGTTCGGTGCTGCCCACCACTTTGCCGGCGCCTTCTTGAATCTTGCCGCCGATGTCTTTCAGTTTGCCTTCGACTTGGTCTTTGTTCATGGTGTTCTCCTTGAATAATGCATGCCTGGATGGCCATGCGATGGATACAGAATAGCCCTTTCGCGCTTGCTCATCTGTTAGCGCACGCACACAGCGATGCGACCCCATCCGCGCGACATTTTTATGGCTTAAATGCTAATCTTTTCTTGCAACGCGGCCCGCCGCTCAAGAAGAGAATCCTCCATGAATAACAACAATACCGACACCGTGCCGGCAACCCAGGAAGCCCCCCAGGCCCAGCGCCGCCTGGCGCGCCGCGTGACCCTCGTCAATGGCATCGCCGTGCTGTTCATCCTCGGCCTGGCCGCCGTCGTGCTGGCGGCCGATGCGCTATTGCTGGTGTTCGCCTGCATCCTGTTCGCCATCCTGCTCTACAAATTGAGCGAGATCATGCATCGGCGCTTTCACATGCGACGCAAGCTCGCGCTCGGCATCGTCGTGCTGCTACTCGGCGCCATCGTCGGCCTGGGCGGCTGGGCCATGGCGCCGCAGATTTCCGAGCAGTCGACCCAGCTGGCGAAGGAAATCCCGGCCGCGATCGAGCGCCTGCAGGGCGAAGTCGCACAGCATCCCCTGCTCAAGCGCGTTGTGGACGAACTGCCGCCACCGGAAGACATCGTCAAACAGATGAGTTCGATGGTGCCGAATGCCGGCCTGTTCTTCACGGGCGTGCTGGGCGCGCTAGGCAACGTCGTCATCATCATTTTCGTCGGCATTTATTTTGCCGCCACGCCTGGCGTCTACACCGGCGGCTTCATCCGCCTGATCCCGCAACACAAGCGCGGCCGCGCGCGCGAAGTCATCGACGAGATGGGCGATTCGCTGGCCAGCTGGCTGCTCGGCAAGGCGCTGTCGATGCTGATCGTCGGCACTACCACCGCGATCGGCCTTTCCCTGCTGGGCGTGCCGCTGGCGCTGATCCTGGGCATCATCGCCGGCCTGATGGACTTCATCCCCTACCTCGGCCCGATCATGGCAGGCATCCCGGCGGTGCTGCTGGCGCTGTCGATCAGTCCGGAAATGGCGATGTATGCGCTGCTGCTGTTCGCGGCGATCAATATGCTCGAAGGTTATGTGCTGCAGCCGATGATCGAAGCCAAGGCGATCGATCTGCCGCCCGCGCTGGTGATCGTGATGCAGCTGATCTTCGGCACCCTGTTCGGCTTCGCCGGCGTGGCGCTGGCGACGCCGCTGGCGGCCGTGCTGTCGGTGCTGGTCAAGATGCTTTATATAGAAGATGTGCTGGGGGACAGACCGGCGAAGGGAGCGGTGCCCGATTGAGCCGGCGCCGGGCGATCAGGCACATCTTTCGGAGTTTCAGGTCTACGTGTGCGTTCTGACCGGCGTCATGATGGAAGCCTGCTTCCACGACGCGAAAGGAACGAAGATGAGACGCCACGCCATCATTGTCGTGCTGGTCCTTGCCAGCGTACATGCGGCGCATGCACAAACTCAGTCAGTCGCTGGCCAGTGTCCTACCAGCGGCCCGGGCAGCGCCGAGCGGCGCGCCCGCGACGTCGTCATGGTGGGATGGGAAAGAAAGCCAGGCGACGGCCCGCTGGTGTTCCGCGAGAAGTTCGCCGGCGACTACGAATGGTCCGACGCCCGCGACCGCCTCTACTATGACGATTTCTCGCCCAATCCGCGCCCGGTGCGCGATCCCGATGCCTATGGCGCCATCTGGGCGCCGATCTTCAGCGGGCTGCGCAGCGCGCGCCACGCGATCAGCATCGAACCGACGGCGGTGTATGGCGGCAACCTGGCCGTCTCGACGCTCGAATTCGTCGCCCTGATCGAACCGGCCGACGGCGCGACGCGTCCGATCCGCACGCTGATGACCTTGACCTGGCGCTGCCATGCCGATGGCTGGCGCATCATCCGCGAACACAACTCCACCAAGATAGTCGCGGCGGACAGTATCCAGTCCTATTTCAAGACAGCGGCCAAATAGCAGAACGGCCCGGTCGCGTTCACGACCGGGCCGTTCCGGAAGACAGGCTGGATCAACGATTGCCTTTGGCGATTTCCTTCACGTCGCCGACCTTCTTCTGAGCCTTGCCCTCGGCCTGGTTCGACAGGCCTTCGCTCTGCTGCTGGCGGCTGCCGACAGCTTCGCCGACCTTCTGCTGCACCTTGCCGCCGATTTCCTTCGCCTTGCCTTTGACTTGATCCTTGTTCATTGCAATCTCCTTGCCTGTTACGTGGATGAGCCTTGAGAATAAGGGTAACTTCCAGGCGGTTCTGTTCGACGCTTAACAAACAGGCTTACGCCAAACGCTGGCCAGCCACGGTTGCTGTTCGCGTGGCAAACCAGGCGGACGGTAGTAGTGATGCAGGGCGGTAAAGCCAGCTGCAAGCAGGTAGCGCTCCCAAGTGGCGTAGTCGTAATAACTGCCATAGCGCGCGCCGTTCCAGCCTTCCTGGTTATCCCCGCGCGGATTCGAACTGAACAGCACCCCTCCCGGCTTCAGTGCGGCGTGCAGATGTGTCAACACCTGCGGCAAGGCGGCGCTGGGCACATGGAACAGCACGGCATTGGCAAAGATGCCGTCAAAGGTCGCTTGAGGCAGATCAAGGTGCAGGAAATCCTGGTGCCACACCTCGCAGCCGCTGTAATCGCGCGCCATGGCCACGAAGCGTTCGCTGCCGTCGACGCCGATGGCGCGATGGCCGAGCGCGCTGAAGGTCTTGAGGTCGCGCCCCGGTCCGCAGCCCAGGTCGAGGATGGTGTAGGGCGCCGGGACCGCGATCGCGTCCAGCAGTGCGGCGATGTTCTGGCTGACGTCGTGGTCGATCGTGCCGGCGAAAAAGGAATCGGCATTGTGCTCGTAATGCGCGAGCGTGCGGCGGGCGATGTCGTCGTGCGCGTCTTGCGGCTTGTCGTGATTGTTCTCATGATCCATGACGACAGTATGCCAGCTGGCGGCCCCAGAAAAAAAATTCAAAAAAAATTCAAAAAAACCCTAAAGTTCCCAAAATCGCTGCCGTAAAAGAACCAGACAACCGGCAATCCGGCCGGAGTTTCATTGTTTTGGTGGCAACATGAACGCAAACGAAGTCCTCGCGATGTACGAAAACCTGGCTGGCCTGACCCGTCAGATGTCGGATGCCGCCAAAGCCGGAGACTGGAACGAGTTTGCCAACCTGAACGTGGAAGCCAAGGTCGAAGCGCGCAGCGCCACCGCCGGCATGCCGGCCCTGGAAGGCGCCCAGCGCCTGCGCAAGATCGACCTGCTCAAGCAGCTGATGGCCAACGACCGCGCGATCCGCGACGTGACCGAGCCATACGATGGCCAGCTGGAGCGCGCGCTGCAAGCGCACTGATTCCTGGCGAATCCTGAACCAAGGCACCTGCGGGTGCCTTTTTTTGTTGCCGGAATAAGTAACAGTGGCGCGTGGGGCGGTCGAAGCGCCAAAGAAAAAGCGCCCATCGGGCGCCTTGGCTGCCATCGAGCCAGAAGCTCGACCGCGAATCGGGTGGAGGACGAACCCCAGCTATCTGCTGGCGTCGCCTCTTGCCGGTTGCTCCCGGCGTCCATTGCCACTGCAGGCAAGTGGACTGCTTCCGATCACAGGCGTTTCATCAACGGTCGTCTGTTGTCGCGCCACGCTATCGGTGGTGGCTGCGCAGACCCTGTGCCGTCTGTGACCTCGTCGATCACAAATCCAGTATAACGCAAAATCAAACTTGTGTAGACATTTCCTGTTCAGCGTCGTCCAGCTTCGGCTCGACCGGTTCCTGGCTCGCTTTCTTGCGCCCGAAACGCTGGCGCAGGCGGGCCATCAAGGGCACTCCGGGCATGGGCTGGATCCCCCCTCCCCGCTTGCGACGACGCACCATCAGGATCGCAGCGCCGGCCAGCGCCAGCACGGCGCCGACGCCGCCGGCGATCCAGCCCCAGGGCGTCGACGCCTCCGGTTCGGGCGCCGGACGCCGCCGTGCCGGATGGGGCTTGTTCGGGTCGGCCGGCCGCGGCTTGCTGACGGCGGCCGGACTGGCGCCTAGCGCGACCTGCAATACTTTTACCTTGTCTTCCAACTGGCCGATCTGTTCGCGCAACTGCGCATTCTTGTAGTCCAGCGCGGCGCACACGGTTGAACGGTCGACATCGGGCGCGGGCGCGCAGGCGGCCGGGGCGGCCAGTGGCAGGGGCAGCGCCTTGGGGGCCGGCTTCGGCTCGGCTGCAGGTGCCGGCTTGGCTTCCTGTTTCGGTTCCGGTTTGGATTCGGGTTTGGGCTCCTGCGTCGGCTTCGGTGCGATCTTCGCAACGACCGGCTTGGGCGGTGGCGGCGGACGCGGGCGTGGCGGCGGCTTGGCCACGACGGGCGCGGGCGCAGGTGTGTCGGCCACGACCGGCGCCGCGATCCTGACTGGCGCCGGCGGTGGCGGCGGGTTCGGATTCGGCGCCATCGACAAGGTCACCAGGCGAACGCCGCGCTGGCCGCCATCGGCCAATTCCAGGAACAAATGCAGGCGGCTTGATTCAACCGGCGCCAGCGAGGTCACGTGCAGGAACTGACGGCCGTTACGCTGCGTCACAGTCATATTGAGTGTCGACAGCACGTGCGGCATGCCGATATTGGCGCCACGGTAGACGTTCGGGTCGGCCAGGCGCACCTGGACCGGGGTCGCCGGGGCGTCGAGCATGGTCAGTTCGATGTCGGCCGCGAGCTGCTGGCCGATATAGGAACGCACCTGCGCATCGCCCAGTTCGGCCGCGCCGGCGGCGCCGGACAGCAGCGCGCATGTGATGATCAGGGGGAGGCGGCTAGCCATAAGGAATACCGAGAGTGAAGCCCAAGCATGATTAACGGACATTGCGATAAACTCTTTAATCCCAGCCCCTTGCATAACAGGAATGTCTATGGAAAACAGGATTGAGAAGGACAGCTTTGGCCCGATCGACGTGCCCGCCGATCGTCTATGGGGGGCGCAGACCCAGCGCTCGCTCCACCACTTCCACATCTCCACCGAGCGCATGGCGCCCGAGCTGGTCGCGGCGCTGGCCCAGGTCAAGCGCGCGGCGGCGGCGGTCAACCGCTCGCTCGGCAAGCTTTCCAGCGACAAGGCCGACGCCATCATCCGGGCTGCGGACGAAGTGCTCGACGGCCGCCATCCGGCCGAATTCCCGCTCGCCGTGTGGCAGACCGGCTCGGGCACGCAGAGCAATATGAACATGAACGAGGTGCTGGCCAACCGCGGCTCCGAGCTGCTGGGCGGCGAGCGCGGCGAAGGCCGCATGCTGCACCCGAACGACCACGTCAATATGGGCCAGTCGTCGAACGACATCTTCCCGACCGCCATGCACGTGGCCGCTGCCTGGGCCCTGGCCAAGGAAGTATTGCCGGCGCTGGCCCAGCTGCGCGGCACCCTGCTGCGCAAGTCGCGCGACTTCGAGCCGATCGTCAAGATCGGCCGCACCCACCTGCAAGATGCGACGCCGCTGACCCTGGGCCAGGAGTTCTCCGGCTACGTGGCCCAGCTCGAGTATTCCGAGCAGCAGCTCAAGTCCGCCCTGCCCGGCCTGCTGCTGCTGGCCGCCGGCGGCACCGCCGTGGGCACCGGCCTGAATGCCCACCCCGAATTCGCCCCCCGCATCGCGGCCGAGCTCGGCTCGCGCACCGGCCTGTCGTTCAAGACCGCGCCGAACAAGTTCATGGCCCTGGCCGCCCACGACGCCATGGTCGCCGCCCACGGCGCCTTCAAGACCCTGGCCACGGCCCTCATGAAGATCGCCAACGACGTGCGCTGGATGGCGTCCGGCCCCCGCTCGGGCCTGGGCGAGATCACCATCCCCGAGAACGAGCCGGGCAGCTCGATCATGCCGGGCAAGGTCAATCCGACCCAGTGCGAGGCCCTCACCATGCTGTGCTGCCAGGTGTTCGGCAACGACGTCGCCATCACGGTCGGCGGCTCCCAGGGCAATTTCGAGCTCAATGTGTTCAAGCCCATGATCGTGCACAACTTCCTGCAAAGCGCGCGCCTGCTGGCCGACGGCATGCGCTCCTTCGACGAGCATTGCGCACAGGGTATCGAGCCGAATCGCGCCCGGATCGGCGAGCTGATGGAGAAATCGCTGATGCTGGTGACTGCACTGGCGCCGCACATCGGGTATGATCGCGCCGCGCAGATCGCCAAGAAGGCATCGACGGACGGCCTGACCTTGCGCCAGGCCGCCCTGCAGAGCGGCTTCGTCGACGAACAGCAGTTCGACCAATGGATCGTGCCGATCGACATGACGCGTCCGGATCCAGCGTAATCCGACGAGGGCGCGCAGGGTTGGCGCAGCCGCCAACCCACGCGCATGCGCTTCGCGTGCGCACATACTTAGCGGCCTCATCAATCGTACGCCGCCTTCACCAACCCGAGGATAGAATGCAAAAAATAGTTTTCGATTTGACATCAGAATTCGTCGAGGTCAATCAGCTGCTGAAGCTGGTCGGCCTGGTCGACAGCGGCGGCGCCGGCAAGAACATGGTCGCCAGCGGCGTGGTGTCGGTCGATGGTAAACAGGAGCTGCGCAAGACGGCGAAGATCCGCACTGGCCAGACCGTCTCGGTCGGCGACGTGCGCATCACCGTGCAGTAAGCTGTTGGAGCCCGCAACCGGGCTTCTAGTGCGAAGAAATGGAGCGCCAGAACGGCGTTCTTATGTTTGCGCGCTAACAAACAGAGCGGGGCTTCCTTGTTTATATTTTAAGACGTCACTCATACGGCTTAGAGGTGAAGGCGATGGAAACCCCGGAACACCATGCACAATCGCAGGAGCAATTGATCGGCGACCTGCGCCTCGTGATCGAAAACGCGGAAGAACTGCTCAAGAATACCGATCACTATTCCAGCGCGCTGTACCAGAATGCGCGCGCCAAGCTGTCGCTCGCCCTGGAAGCGGCGAATGAAGAACTGTCGCGCTTCGAGGATGCGCAACTGGAGCGCATGATGGCCGCCACCCGCGCCGCCAACGACCGCTACCAGGACAGGTCCGGCGAAGACCGTATCCTGCGCGCCTTCCACTGAATGACGAAAGCAAAAACCCGGCATGCAAGCCGGGTTTCAACGGGCAAGACGCAATCCCATGTGATCTTCGATCCGGCTTTCGTGCTTAAGTTCGCGCCGGATGCCAGCCCTGGACTCAGGCTTTGGTGTTGATCGTATTGCCCAGGTGTGGCGGCAGGTTTTGCGGTTGCGGCAGCGCGTCGAGCAGCTGGGCGGCCGACACCGCCTGGATGTCCATGGATTTCTTGAGCATCGTAACGCCCACTTCCTGACGGATACCGGTTTCGGCCATGCTGGTTGCAAGCTTGGCAATGTTCGTGACGTCCATACACCTCTCCAGAAAAAGACTTGTCAGTCTTTAACGGCCCCATCGACCGAAACTTGAGGCCTCGTCTTTAACCATCCGCAAACCCAATCGACCACCCGCCCCAGGTCGTTCAAGTCGAGCCAGGCCAGGCCGGCGTGCGCGTCAAGCGGCCGCGCCACGTCCGAGACCACGGCCAGGATCGTGACATCGTCCCGGAACAGCGGCGGCTTGCCCAGGCTCGGGCGGTGCACCTCGAGCTTGGGCAGGGATTCCCATTTATAGCCTTCGACCAGGGTCAGGTCGGCCGGCGACAGCCGCGCCAGCAGCTCGTCCAGTGCTGGCTCCGGCGCTGCGCGCAGCTCGCGCATGATGGCAATGCGAAAGGGCGAGGCGATCATCACCTCGGCCGCTCCGGCCAGGCGCAGGCGCGCGCTGTCCTTGCGCGGCGGCTCGAGTTCGATGTCATGGTGGCTGTGCTTGACGATATTGACCCGCAAGCCATCCTGCGCCAGGCGCGCGACCAGCCCTTCCAGCAAGGTGGTCTTGCCGCTGCCCGACCAGCCCACCACGCCCAGGACCGGACCGGGGCCCTGCCCTTGCGCCGTATCCGGCACGTCAGTACGCGACACGGTAGCGGGTTCCCCGGTAGTTCATCACCGCCGCCTTCGGCATCAGGCGCTCGAGCACCAGGCCGGGCGCGACTTCCTCGCCTTCGCGGCGCAGCATCTTGTCCACCAGCAGCAAGCTCTCGCCCGGCGTCGGCGAATAGATGTAGCCGCCAAAGCTCACTTGCGGGATCTCGCGCCTGACCGCCTCGGGCAATTGCTGCAGTGTGCGCAGGTTGTCCTCGCCGGCAGGCGTTACGGATACCGGCGCTTCGGCCACGCGCACTGGCGGCGGCGCCGGCTCGGCTACCTTCGCCGGGGACGGAGCCGGCTTCGTGGCCCCTGGGGCGGCTTCGCGCGGTGCGGGTGCCGGTGCCGGTGTTGGTGCTGGGACCGGCACCGGCGCTGGTGCGACAGGCGGCACAGCAACCGCCGTGGGCGCGGGAGCAGGTGCGGGCGCAGGCGTAGACACCGGCGCCGTCGCCAGCCGCACCGGCTGTTCGCCCCCATGGCGCACCCACAGCAAGGCGCCCGCCGCCACCAGCACGCCCAGGCCGAGGCCGATCACGAGATTGCGCCGGTTCCCGCCCTGGTCGCGGTCCGGCGCCGCATACATGGGCGGCGGCGCATGGATGGTGGGGGCGTTGCCCAGCTGGCGTTCGGCCTGGGCCTTCTTGAGTGCTTCGAGGATGTACGACATATCAGTTTCCCGCCGCCGGACTGGCCATCAGGCGCGGCTCGACCACGCCGGACAGCTGGTTGAGACGCATATAAGTGCGCGGTCCGGCCACGCCGTCCGCCTTCAGGTCCTGGGCCGCCTGGAAGGTGCGCAACCATTCCTGGGTGCGCGCATCCAGGGGCTGGTCGAGCGCCGGCGCGGTCGCCTTGTTCAGGCCGGCCAGGCGCTGGGCGATCCAGTCGACGTCGGGACCACGGTCGCCCTGCCCCACGACGTCGCGGAACGCCCCCGGCATGCGCCAGAAGGTCGTGAACTCGCCGCCGAAGCGCGCGACGAAGGCGGGAATGGCGACCCGCTCGCGGCGCCCGTCCACGGCCAGCAGCACGCTGCCCTCGTCCATTCCGGCCAGCACCGCATACCCGGTGCGCGGGCCGTCGTGCAGGGTGACCACGGCCGGCCGATCCAGCAGGCGCAGCTCGTACAGGCCGCCCCGCCCCCCGTGGCAGCGCAGGTTGGCGCGCTGGGCCGCATCGCAGATCGCCTTCGGGCTGGCGCCGGCAATGCCGGCGAACGACGGCCCCCACAGGGCGGCCAGCGCGCGCAACGCATCGTTCTCGCTCTTGCCGGCCGCGAAATCGGCGCCGGCCACGGGCGCCGCCTTGATCGACACAGGCGCCGGCTTGGCCGCCACCTGTTTCACGGATGCTGGCGCCGCCTGCGCGGTGGCCGGCCGCGCTTGCTGCTGCGGCAGCATCTGCCAGGCCGCGGCGCTGATCGCCACCCCGGCCAGCGCCCCGCCCGCCAGCAGCGGCCAGCGCAGCGGCTTGCGTGCCGCCGGCTCGCCGGCAAACACTTCCTCGGCCGACTTCTGCAGGATGGCGCGCGTGACCTGCGGGCAGTTCTCGACGTAGGCGCCCAGCAGCGCACGGTCGCACAGCAGGTTGATCCGGCGCGGCACGCCATGCGTCAGGCGGTGCACCACAGGCGTCAGGCCCGCAGGGAACGGCATCCCGGCCGCCCCGGACACCGCCAGCCGGTGCGCGATATAGGCGCCGGTTTCCTGCTCGGACAGCGGCCCCAGGTGATAGCGCGCGATCACGCGCTGGGCCAGCTGCTCCAGCTCCGGCCGTGCCAGCATGGTGCGCAGCTCGGGCTGGCCGATCAGGATGATCTGCAGCAGCTTGCGCTCGCTGGTCTCGAGATTGGTCAACAGGCGCAGCTGCTCGAGCACCTCGCTCGACAGGTTCTGGGCCTCGTCGATCACCAGCACATTGTTCAAACCCTGGGCATGCGATTCGAGCAGGTGGCGGTTGATCGCATCCACATGGGATTTGACGCCGCTCACTCCTGGCGGCAGCGCGATGTGCAGCTCGTCGCAAATCGTCTGCAGCAGCTCTTCGGCGTTCAGGCGCGGATTGAAGATATAGGCCAAACGGCAGTTATCGGGAATCTGCTCGATGAAGCAGCGGCACACGGTGGTCTTGCCGGCGCCGATCTCGCCGGTCAGCAGGACGAAGCCGCCGCCGCTGCCGATGCCGTACAGCAGGTGGGCCAGCGCCTCGCGGTGCCGCTCGCTCATGAACAGGTAGCGCGGATCGGGCGCGATCGAGAACGGGGCGTGCTTGAGCTGGAAATAGTGGTTGTACATGCGTTGGACCGTACGATGTGGCGTGGCTAGCGGCCCGGAGGCTGGGGCTTGAACTTCGCGCAGTATATTTTGCTTTTGTCCCTGGCGTAGGCGATCGTGCTGCCCGGGTTGGATTTACGCAAAGGGTAGCGCGAGGCATCCACCGGCTTGAAGGCGACGCCGGCGCCGTCGCGCACCGATTTCTCGAATTCCTCGGGCTTGCTGTCGACGATGGCGGCGACGAACACCAGGTTGCTGCTATCGTCGCTGACCATCACCTCGCTCACCTGGGCGCCCCACAGCGAAGCCTCGGTCTTGAACCACCAGGCCCCGCCCTCGCGCTTGTAGGCCGGGCCGAAGGCCTGGGTCAGGTAGGCGTGGAAATAGGCGTTGTCCAGCTGGCTGCGGCACAGCAGCGCGCTGCCGATCACCGGGCCGAAGGTCGACGGCGCCGCCATCGCGCCGGAGCAAGCGAGTCCTGCCAGCAGCGCCAAGGCGCGCAGCATGGACCGGGTCTTGCCCTGCAGCCCTGGGTGGCGAATCATGGACATCCTTTTTTCGACGATCTCGACATTATGACATTCCACGCCCTGGCGGGCACCGCGGATTGTCGCAAACGACGCACGGTTCGTCGCCTGCAGGCGCAGTCGAGTCCCCGAATCCACCGTTCCGTCGGTTTCGTCATACGCCGCGCGCGCCGCCGGCGTATCGTTCAGGCTCCCATCGACTCCAGGCCAGGAACACTATGCATATCGTACAAAAGACCACCCTGGTGGCCGTCGCCCTCGGCGCCGCCTTCCTATCGATCGACGACAGCCAGGCCGATACGCCGACCAGGGCGGTCTCCGAACAGCGCAATGTCGCCGCCTTCAGCGCCATCGAGTTGAACGGTCCGTACGAGGTGGCCATCGACACCCAGGGCCGGGCCGGCCTGAGCCTGCGCGGCGAACGCCAGCAGCTGGACGAGGTCGAGACCTTCGTGCGCGGCGACACCCTGGTGGTGCGGCCCAAAGGGGGCAAGCTGTTCAGCTTCGGCTTCGGCCAGCGGCGCGAGACCGTGGTCATCCACATCGGCGCGCCGGCACTGAAAAGCCTCTCGATGTCGGGTAGCGGCGACACCACGCTGGGCCAGGTGAGCGGCAAGCGTTTCGCGCTCGACCTCAGTGGGCCGGGCGACCTGGAAGTCTCCGGCGCGGTGCGCGACCTGGCGCTCACCGTGAGCGGCAGCGGCGACGCCAGCCTGCAGCGACTGCGGGCCAGCAATGTGGCGCTGACGATGTCCGGTCCCGGCGACGTGCGGCTGGCCAATATCGACGGCTCCCTGCACGCCAGGATCAGCGGCTCGGGCGACCTCGAGGCCGACGGCCTGCGCCTGGCGCGCCTCGACGCACGCCTGTCCGGCCCCGGCGACATGGTGCTGCGCGGCGCCAGCGGCGAGGTGCGCACCGAAGTGACCGGCTCCGGCTCCTTCGACGCCTGCGACCTGGCCGCCGGCCGCGCCAGCACCATGCAGAGCGGTCCCGGCGACATCTGCCTGGGCGGCGCCATCGCCCAGCTCGACGCCGAAGTCGGCGGCTCGGGCAACCTGACCGCGCTCGGCCTGCGCGCGCAGGCGGCCACCTTGCGCATGCATGGTCCAGGTGACGCCCGGCTGGCCGGCACGGTGGGCGAGTTCAAGGCGCAGATGTCGGGCTCGGGCGACCTCGATGCCGGCGGCCTCGCCGTCACCAAAGCCACGCTCAAGGCGCGCGGCCCGGGCGGCATCGAACTGGCCCAGGTCTCGGACACGCTGGAGGCGGAGCTGCGCGGCTCGGGCAGCCTGACATCGGCGATCCAGGGCAAGCGCCTGGTCCTGACCTCGGACGGCCCGGGCGGCGCCCGCATCAGCGGCCAGGTCGGGATGGTCCACGCGCGCCTGAGCGGCTCGGGCAGCCTGGACGGCAACCGTCTGAAGGCCGACCGCGCCGACATCGCGGTCAGCGGCCCCGGCACGGCCAGGGTGCACGTGGCCGAACGCGCGGGCAATGCGCCGACGGGCGGCAATGGCCAGCTGCTGGTGGTCGACCGGCGCGGCAGCAGCCACGCGCCGCAGTAGACCACAAACAACGGCCGCCGCCTGCGGCGCGCCGTTCTGACCTTGCGCCGGGGCCAGCGGTACCGTCTCGGCGATACTTCTTCCGCCGCTCCTTCCACGCCCTCGCCCACGCTCCGCACAGTACCAATAACAATACCAATCCTACGTTCTATTACCAGACCGTTCGCCAGCATAAGCGCAAGCTATACCTGGCCTTTGGTCTGCATTGGCGAATACCAGTTAAATACCTGTTGACATCGAGATAGGGCCTGCCTATAGTGCCTTGACCCCATTTCCCTCACCTACCATGATCGACTATCTCATCGGCGTCGACGGCGGCGGCACCAATACCCGCGTGCGCCTGGCCGGGCGCGACGGCGCCGAACTGGCCACGGGCCGCAGCGGCGCTTCCGGCCTCGTCCATGGCATCGACAAGGCCTGGCGCGCGGTCGAGGATGCCGCCGCCAAGGCCTTCGCCGCGATCGGCATCGACGCGATTCCGCGCCAGTCGTGCGCCATCGGCCTGGGCCTGGCGGGCGTGCACAATAAGGAATGGGCTGCCGCTTTCCGCGCCGCCAATCCGGGCTACGCGGCGCTGGTGCTCGATACCGACGGCTTCTCGACCCTGATGGGCGCCCACGGGGGCCGCCCTGGCGCCATCGTCGCGATTGGCACCGGCAGCGTGGGCGAAGCCCTGCGCGAGGACGGCACGCGGGTCGAGGTCGGCGGCTGGGGCTTCCCCTCCGGCGACGAAGCCGGCGGCGCCTGGATGGGCCTGCGCGCGATTGCGCACGTCCAGCAGGTGCTCGACGGCCGCGCCGAAGGCGGCGCGCTGGCGCGCGACGTCATCAAAGCCTGCGGCGGCGGGCGCGACGCGATCCAGGTCTGGCTCGGCAAGGCATCCCAGACCGATTACGCGAGCCTGGCGCGCTTCGTGGTCGAACATGGCGCGCTCGACCCGGTGGCCGGCGCGATCCTCGAGCAGGCGGGCCGCGAAGTGGCCACCATGGCGCGCGCGCTCGACCCCGGCGAAACCCTGCCGCTGTCGCTGTGCGGCGGCCTGGGCGACACCCTGCGCCTGTACCTGCCGGCCGAGACGCTGGCGCGTTGCAGCCCGCCCCATGGCGATTCGGCCCTGGGCGCGCTGCGCATGATCGAACTGCACCTGAAAGACACCCCGGCATGACCCGCTCAATCAACGGCAATATCCTCACTCCCGACGGCTGGGTGCGCGGCACGCTGCGCTACGGCGCCCACATCGACGCCATCGACGGCGCCGCCGCCGATCCGGCGTCCAACGGCGACGACTACATCCTGCCCGGCTTCATCGACGTGCACGTGCACGGCGGCGCCGGACGCGACATGATGGAAGGCGGCGACGCGCCGCACGTGATCGCCGCCCTGCACGCGAAACACGGCACCACCAGCCTGCTGGCCACCACCATGACCGCGCCGATCGAGGACATCGACCGCGCCCTCGCCGCCATCGGCCAGGCCTGCGCCGCGCGCGGCAAGGGCGAAGCGCGCATCCTGGGCGTGCACCTGGAAGGCCCGTATATCAATTCCGGCAAGCTGGGCGCCCAGCCGCCGTATGCGCGCGAAGCCAGCCTCGATGAAGTGAAGCGCTTCGACGCCCAGGCGCCGATGAAGCTGATCACGGTCGCGCCCGAGATCGACGGCCACATGGAGCTGGTGCGCGTACTCAGCGATGCCGGCATCCGGGTCCAGGTCGGCCACACCACCGGCAGCTACGAAGTCGGTGTCGACGCCCTCGCGCATGGCGCGGCCGGCTTCACCCACCTGTTCAACGCCATGCCCGGCCTGCACCACCGCGATCCCGGCATGGTCGGCGCGGCGCTGGCGCATGCCGAATACGCCGAGATCATTCCCGACCTGCTGCACGTGCATCCGGGCGCGATCAGGACCGCGCTGCGCTGCATCCCCAAGCTGTTCTGCGTGACCGATTCGACCGCCGCCGCCGGCATGCCCGATGGCGAATACATGCTGGGTCGCCAGGTGGTTCATAAATGCATGGGCGGCGTGCGCCTGGCCAACGGCAGCCTGGCGGGCAGCACGCTCACCATGGACCAGGCGCTGCGCAACCTGGTCAGCATCGGCCTGTCGATCGAAGACGCCAGCCGCCGCGTCTCCACCAATGCCGCCGACTACCTCGGCGAAACCCTGCGCGGCCGCCTGGCGCCGGGCTGCCATGCCGACTTCGTGGTCCTCGACCGCGACCTGAACATCAAAGCCGTCCATATCGAAGGAGAACTCCTGTGACCAACGCCGCCACCCCGTCGCTCATGCTGCAGGAGGCCTTGTCGGCCGCCGATTGCATCGCCCACCAGCTGACCCAGGACGTGGAGCGCTACGCCGAGCTGGGGGCGAAGCTGCGCGCCACGCAGCTGCACAGCGCGGTGACGGTGGCGCGCGGCAGCTCGGACCACGCGTCCAACTACCTGGCCTACCTGATCATGGCGCGCATGGGCCGCCTGGTGACCTCGCTGCCGATGTCGCTCATCACCCTGTATAAATCGCCGATCGTCGCGCGCGACACGCTGGCGGTGGCGATATCGCAATCGGGCCAGAGCCCCGACGTGGTCGAGCCGATCCGCTACTTCCGCGATGGCGGCGCCACCACCGTGGCCCTGGTCAACGACCCCGCCTCGCCGCTGGCCGACGCCGCCGAATGGACCATGCCGCTGCATGCGGGCCCTGAAAAAAGCGTGGCCGCGACCAAGAGCTTCATCGCCAGCCTGGTGGCCGGCGCGCGCCTGGTCGCCGACTGGCAGGATGACAAAGAACTGAAAGACGGCATCGCCGCCCTGCCCCATGCGCTGCGCGCCGCCACCGAAGTGGACTGGTCGGCCGCGATCGAGGTTCTGGCGCCGGCCCGCAACATCATGGTCGTGGGCCGCGGCATCAGCTTCCCGCTGGCGCTCGAATCCTCGCTCAAGTTCAAGGAAACCTCGGCGCTGCAGGCGGAAGCCTTCTCCGGCGCCGAGATCAAGCATGGCCCGATGGCCCTGATCGAGGAAGGCTACCCGCTGCTGGTCTACGCCACCCGCGGCCCGACCCAGGCCGGCCTGGTGGCCCTGGCCGACGAGATGCGCGGCCGCGGCGCGCGCGTGCTGCTGGCCGCGCCAGCCGACGTCGCCAGCCGCGACCTCACGCTACCCACCGCCGCCATCCCCGACCTCGACCCGATCGCGGCGGTGCAGGCCTTTTATACGATGGCGGCGAAGCTGTCGGCCGCGCGCGGCATGAATCCGGACCAGCCACGCCACCTGAGCAAGGTCACCAAGACCAACTGACGACGAATCTTATGTCCCGCACCATGACTGATTACCTCGGCCTGGCCGGCCAATTGATGATGGTGCGCCTGTTCGGCACCGAACTCGATGCCGACACCGACGCCTTCCTGCGCACCCACCAGATCGGCGGCGTGTGCCTGTTCCGCCAGAACATGGTGGACGCCACCCAGCTGACTCGCTTCACGGGCGTCCTGGTCGACGCCATGGGCCCGCGCGCGCTGGTCGCGCTCGACCAGGAAGGCGGCGCCGTGGTGCGCTCGACCTGGGTGCCGGCGCCGCCGAGCGCGATGGCCCTGGGCGCCGCCAACGATCCGCAACTGGCGCGCGAAGTCGGCGCGGCGGTGGCGCGCGCGGTGCGCGCACTGGGCTTCAACTGGAATTTCGCGCCGGTGCTGGACCTGAACAACAACCCGGACAATCCCGTCATCGCCGAGCGCTCGTTCGGCGCCGACCCGGAGCAGGCCACCCGCATTGCGCTGGCCTGGATGGAAGGCAGCGAGAGCGAAGGCGTGGCCTGCTGCGTCAAGCACTTCCCCGGCCACGGCGACACCCACGTCGATTCGCACCGCGACCTGCCGCACGTGGACAAGCCGCGCGCGGAGCTGGAACGCTTCGAGTTCGCGCCGTTCCGTATCGCCGCCAGGGCGGCAACGCCGGCGCCGGCGGTCATGACGGCCCACATCGTCTATCCCGCCCTCGATCCCGTCAATCCGGCCACGATGTCGCGCGCCATCCTCACCGGCGTGCTGCGCGAGGAATTCGGCTACGACGGCGTGATCATCACCGACGGCATGGACATGCATGCGATCGCGCACCGCTACGACGCCGGCCAGGCCGCAGTCAATGCACTGGTGGCGGGCGCCGACATGGTGATGGCGATCGGCACCCGCGCGACCCAGGTCGAGACCGTGCACGCGATCGCCGCGGCGATCCGCGACGGCGTGTTGCCGCTGCCGGAAGTCGAGGCCAAGCTGGCGCGTCTTGCCAGGCTGGCGGACGCGCATCCCGCTCGCGCCATCGCCTACGCCCGCGAACAGGACGACCGCGCATTGATGGCGCGCGCCTGGCGCGCCGGCCTGACCGAACTCGGCCGGCCGCAACGGCCCGCACGCGGCAGCCGCGTGCGCCTGGTGGCGCGCGCCGACGTGGTCAGCGACGGCATATCGGAAGCCGGCGTGCCGGCGGCCCGCATCGCCGAGGCGCTGGCGACCCTGTACGACGTCGAACTCGTCACCTTCGCCGACAGCGAAAGCTTCGACTGGTCGGCGCTGCCGCAGGACGGGCGCTTCACGATCCTGGCCTCGACCGCGCGCCGCCGCTATGGTCCGAACGCGCGCGCCGGCTGGCGCCCCGACCTGCACCTGGCCCTGTGGAACCCTTACCAGGCGCTGGATTTCCCGGCCCCGGCCCTGATGAGCTATGGCTTCGCTCCGCCCGCACTGGAGGCGGCCATGGCCTGGCTGGATGGCGAGATCGGGGCGCCAGGCGCCTGCCCGGTGCCCGGCTTCGACCGTGCCTGACCTGGTAGACGACAGCGCGCCGCCAACGACGAGGTAACGCGATGTAACGACGCTGGGCGCGCCCGCGGGCTCTACGGCACAATTGGCGAGCCAGAAAATGGCTGACTATGGGACAATGCACGCTTTGTCCGAGATTGGCATTTTTGCTATATTGGTGAAAATGCGTAGCGAAAGAACGTGCCGAAAGCGCGCTTCGTCGATTTTTTGTCTAGATAGAAGGATACAGAATGTCCCAACTCCGTCTTGCCCGCCTCTGCCTGATGCTGGCCGCCGTCGGCCTCTCGGCCCCGGCCCTGACCACCGCCGTCCATGCGCAAGAGAAGCCTGCCGCCGCCGCCGCGCCGGCGGACACCGTCCGCCCAGAGCTGTTCAAGCTGCTCGACCCGGCCGCGATCAAGCCGCTGATGGATGCAAAGAATTACGCCGAAGTACAGAACCGCGTGCAGCAGGCCGAAGCTTTCCCGAACCGCACGCCGTACGAAGACTACGTCGTCAACCGCATGAAGCTGTCGGTGGGCTCGGCAACCAACAATAACGAGATCGCCATGCCGGCGCTCGAAGCCGTGATCAATTCCGGCCGCCTGCAAGGCCAGGAACAGGCCGACTTCATCCTGGCCCTGGGCAATATGCACTACAACGCCAAGGACTACGCGAAGGCGATCGAGTGGTTCAAGCGCTACCAGAAGGAAAGCCCGACTCCTGAAAAAGTCACCTCTTCGCTGATCCGCGCCCATTACCTGGGCGGCGACTTCGCCAGCGCCAAGACGGCCCTGCTGCCGGCCATCGAAGCGACCGAGAAAGCCGGCCAGAAGCCAAGCGAGGAAGACCTGCGCCTGCTGGCCTCGTCGGCCAACAAGGTCAAGGACGACGCGGGCTACCTGGTCGCGCTGGAAAAACTGGTCGCCCACTACCCGAACGACGACTTCTGGACCGACGTCCTGAACCGCGGCGTGGCGCGCAAGTCCGGCTTCGATCCGCAGACCAATATGATCAACGTGTACCGCCTGGAAGCGGCCACCGTCAAGAAGATGGCGCCGGAAGAATACGTCGACCTGGCCGAGCTGGCGCTGCGCGACGGCTTCCCGACCGAAGCCAAGAAGGCCATGGACGCCGGCTACGCCGCCGGCGTGCTGGGCCAGGGCTCGAACGCGAAGTCCCACGCCGCCCTGCGCGACAAGGCGACCAAGGGCGCGGCCGACGATGCCAAGAACATCGCCGCCGGCGAAGCCTCGGCCTCCAAGGCCAAGACCGGCGCCGGCCTGGTCAACCTGGGCTGGGCTTACGCCACCATGGACCAGGGCGACAAGGGTGTCGGCTTCATCCAGCAAGGCATCGCCAAGGGCGGCCTGAAGAACCCTGAAGAAGCCAAGCTGCGCCTGGGCATGGCGCAGGCGCTGGCCGGCAAGAAAGCCGAAGCCATCCAGACCTTCCAAACCGTCAAGGGCGGCGGCGGCGCCGGCGACCTGGCGAAATACTGGATCGTTCACCTGAACCAGAAATAATCCTTCGTTGTACGATGGACCCGCGAAAGCGGGCCGGGCTCGCTGCCCGGCCCGCTTTTTTCGTAGGCGCTGTCATCGTTAAATATGGATGAGCATTGAACTGCTGAGCTGATCCGCGGTCCAATCCCGGTCGCCATCGATTGGGAGCGCACGATGAAAGCGCCGAACTTTGAGAAGCTGTTCGCGCAGCTGGCGCTGCTGAACCAGCCGCAGCGCCAGCAAGTACTCGCCGCTCTGCATCCGGCTGCCGGGCTCGATCGGGTGGTTGCCCTCATCGACGAGATCCGGTCGAAGGGGCGGCGCTGTCCGGATTGCGGCTACGAGCGTTGCCACCGGCATGGTCACGCTAATGACCTGCAACGCTTTCGCTGTTGCGCATGCGGACGCACTTTCAATGACCTGACCGGTACGCCACTGGCGCGGCTCAGGCACAAGGGCAAGTGGCTCGATTATCTGGACACGGTCCTCGATTCGCGCACGGTCCGCTCTGCGGCCAAGCGGCTCGGCGTGCACCCCAACACCACTTTTCGCTGGCGCCACCGCTTTCTCGACCGGGTCAAGGACGACCGGCCCGAGCGCCTGCTCGGCATCGTCGAGGCCGACGAGATGTTCCTGCTCGAATCGCAGAAGGGTTCACGCAAGCTCGATCGCAAGCCGCGCAAGCGCGGCGGCAGGGCGGCCCTGCGCGGAATTTCGCATCACCTCGACTGCATCCTGGTGGCGCGCGACCGCAGCGGGCAGACCATCGATGCCATCACCGGCCGCGGCGCCTTGAAGGTGGCCCAACTGGTCAAGCATCTGCTGCCGAAACTCGATCCCCAGGCGCTGCTGGTCACCGACGCCAACGCCGCCTATCCCCCCTTCGCCCTCGCCCATGGCATCGCCCACCAGGCTGTCAATCTCAGCGCTGGCGAGCGAGTCCGCAACGGCGCCGAGGGGGCCATCCACGTTCAAAATGTCAACGCCTATCACCGGCGCTTCAAGGAATGGCTGGCGCGCTTCCATGGCGTGGCGTCACGCTGGTTACCCAACTACCTGGGCTGGCATTGGGCGCTCGATGGCGGCCGAGTCACTTCCGTCGAGCAATTGCTGCGTATTGCATTCGGGGTCATCAACAGCTAACGATGACAGCGCCTTTTTTCGTATGGACGGTTCATCCTGTCCCGCTGCCGGCCGGCGGTTTTACCCGTCCAAGGTGCGCCCCCGTACATTAATGCCCCCGAGCCCGTCCGATAATTGCATTATTTGCATCGGAGGCAGCATGACCACGGTACGCAAGGGCCAGGCGCCCGCCAAGCTGGGACGCAACGAATTCCACCTGCGCTTTCGCAAGGCCTTCCAGGACCCCGGCTACGAAACGCTCGACCGCGAACTGGCGGCAATCGAGGATGTGGCCTGGGAAGCGTATCAGGACGGCCGCAAGGCCCCGCACACGGTCAAGGCCGGTCCCGGCTTCGCCGACCCCGGCTACGACCTGTCGGTCGAGTGGAAAGAGGCGCGCGACCGCCTGCTCGGCGCCGAGCGGCACCAGAAGGATCCCGACTCGCGCAACCGCATCCTCCTCATCAACGCCTCGGCCCGCAACGACGGCACCTGTCCCGGCGAAATCTCCAAGAGCTGGCGCATGACGCAGATGGCCAAGGACGTGTTGATGGAACAGGGCTTCGAGGCCGACGTGCTCGACCTCTCCCTGCTCAATTCCGACTACGACCGCCACATCCACCCCTGCAAGGGCTGCGTGTCGACCGCGATGCCGCTGTGCCACTGGCCGTGCAGCTGCTACCCGAACCACGCCGAGCGCCAGGTCAACGACTGGATGAACGAGATCTATGAGCGCTGGGTGCTGGCCCATGGCGTCATCATCATCACCCCGGTCTACTGGTACCAGACCCCGGCGGTGCTGAAACTGATGATCGACCGCCTGGTCTGCGCCGATGGCGGCAATCCCGACCCGACGTCGACCCACGGCAAGGACGCCGAAGAAGCCAAGCAGATCGAGCGCGACGGCTGGGATTATCCGAAACACCTGGCCGGCCGCGCCTTCGGCCTGCTGGTGCACGGCGACGTGGCCGGCATCGAAGGCACGCGGCGCTCGCTGTCGGACTGGCTTGAATGGATGGGCCTGATCAACTCGGGCAGTTTCGGCCAGCTCGACCGCTACATCGGCTATTACGAATCGTATGCCGACAGCCACGAGACCTTCGACAAGGACACCGCGGTGCAGGAAGAGACGCGCAACGTGGCGCGCGCGGTGGCCACCGCGGTGCGCGAAGTGCGCGCGGGCCGGGTCGCCGTGGTCAGCCAGCCCTTGAAGGATCCGCGCCCGAAATAATGGCGCGCGGCCGGCGGCGGGCGTGATTATTGGCGAGTTTTACACAGTTGATTCTCAGTAGAATTATGGAAACACACTACTGGGGATCATCTGATATGGAAGCAGTTGGCGGACTCATCATCGCAGCGATTATTGGCGTATTGATCGGCAAGGATGCCAAGGCGCGTGGCATGAGCGGCATCGGCTGGGGCCTGTTCTCCTTCCTGATCTGCATCGTCGCGGTGCCGATCTATCTCATCGTTCGCAAGCCGCGTATCGCATGATCCGGACGGTCGCCGGTCGCCTGGGCCTGTTGCTGGCGACCGCCGCCCTGGCCTGGCTGCCGGCCAATCCGCTGGTACGCGCCGAAGCACTGCTCGGCCTGTCGCCAGGCCCCCTCGAACGCTACCTGGGCATCAAGAATCTGTTCAGCGGCATGACCGAGGGCATGCACCAGCTCGTGCATGGCGAACTGGGCAAGGCGCTCGACGCGAATTTCCTGACGCCGCTGGTCGCCTGCGCCCTGATTGCTTGGGCCGTCACCGGCGCGCGCCTGGAGACGCGGCGCCACGAAATCCTTGCCGCCGCCTGCTTCGTCGGGCTGTCCATGCTGGTCAACCTCGTCCATCCGCTGCCCTGAGCGGCAGGCGGCCTGCGGTATGATGGGGGCTCCCGCCTCCATGCCTGCTGAATGAATCCACTCGTCCAACTGATGCACGATGCCGCCAAGGCCAGCCTCGCCGCCGGCGCCGGCAAGCTGCCGCTCTACCAGCAACTGCAGCGCGCGCTGCGCCAGGCGATCGACAACGGCGTCTACGGCCCCTCGAGCGCCCTGCCCGCCGAGCGCCAGCTGGCGCTGGAGCTGGGCATCTCGCGCATCACGGTGCGCAAGGCGATCGACAGCCTGGTCGACGACGGTCTATTGGTGCGGCGCGCCGGTTCCGGCAATTTTCTCAACACGCGCATCGAAAAGAATTTCGCCAAGCTGAGTTCGTTCTCGGAAGACATGCGCGCCCGTGGGCGAGTGCCGAAAAGCAATTGGCTCAAGCGCTCGGAAGGCCTGGTCACGCCCGAGGAAGCGCTGCGCCTGCGGCTGTCGCCGGGCACGCCGGTGTACCGCTTCAACCGCCTGCGCTACGCCGACGATGCGCCGATGTGCCTGGAGTACGCTACCATCGCCGCCTTTGCCCTGCCCTCGCTCGACGCGGTGGGCGACTCGATGTACGAGGCGCTCGAGGCGACCGGCAACCGTCCGGTGCGCGCGCTGCAGCGCCTGTCGGCCCTGCTGCTGGGCGCCGAACAGGCGCGCCTGCTCGATGCGCGCGAAGGCGATGCCGGCCTGTGCGTGGAACGGCTGGGCTTCTTGCGCGACGGACGTGCAGTGGAGTTTTGCCGCTCGTATTTTCGCGGCGATACCTATGATTTCGTGGCCGAGCTCACTGCAGCCTGATGCCCGCAGCCTGATGCCCGCAGCCCGATGAAGTAATGCTAATCTATCCTTTTTCACCACACGAGGACGATCATGTTCAAGAGAATGGCGGCGGAAGCATTGGGGTTAAGCGATATCGGTGTCATCGTCGGACCGGCGGACTACAGCAAGGTCGATGCTGACGACTACCTGTTCACCGAGGACGGTGAGCAGATCTTCTTCCTGATCAAGAGCAAGAAGGACGAGTACTGCTTCACCAATCTTGCCCTGATCCACGTCGACGGCGATTCGGCCGTGTCCTCGAAGCGCTCGATCAAGCGCTACGAGTATTCGTCGAACCTCATCACCAATGTCAGCATCGAAACCGCCGGCACGCTCGACATGGACATCGAACTCAAGTTCAACGTCAACGACACCAAGTTCTCAATCGACGTCAAAAAATCCTTCATCGAACAGCTGAAGGACATCTACAAGGCCTTGACCACCATCGGCAAGCAGCAACGGCGCGATGCCGTCTGCCGCGACAATGCGCTGCGCACGCTGGACGCCACCGCCTCGGTCCACAAGCTCAATATCGCGCCGGGGGCCGGCAGCCTGGTCAGCCAGTACGGCGAACTGCTGGAAGCGCTGAACACGGCCATGCTCGATACGCACACCAAACGCGACTTCAGCGACGTGTTCGCCAAGTACATCCACAACTGAAGCGGCGCTTCATGAAAAAAACCGTCATGCCGAGGTAGGCAATGACGGTTTTTCCGCTGCCGGCAGCGCGCCGGCGCGTGTCGGGATTACGCCTTGTTGCTTTGGCGGCGGCGGCGCACGGCCCCGATCAGGCCGAGGCCGGCAAGCATGGTCGCCAGCGTGGCTGGTTCCGGAACTTCGGCAAATGGGGTGTAGTCATACGTGACCTGCACCGCGCCGGATGCGTACGTGTCGAATCCGGTCGTCACGTTGCCTGGCCCCTTCGCGAACGAGGTGCCCAGCGCGCTCAGGCCGAGCTCGATGAAACCTTTACCCGAGAACAGGGCGAAATCGCTGGCGCTGCTGCTCAGGAAGGATTCGGCTTTGCTTGCCTCGACCGTCCCGGTATTGACGCCGGAAGTGCCAGCGAAGTCGAGAACACGGTCATAGCGGCCAAGGTTGTAAAGCTGGTCGAATACAGGGTTGGCCACGACCAGCGTGCTGCCATCCGGGCGGGTCAGCTCGATGGTCGAACCCAGTGTCAGGGTGACCTTCGCCGCGCTGCTGCCCCGGTTTTCGGCGAAGCCGGCGCCGCTGACCAAGCCGCTCAAGTCGAACTTGATCGAATTGAGGGTGCCGAGCTTGGTGTTGAACTTGCTGAAACGCAGCGTCTCGGACCAATCCGTTTCCGTGACTCCGATACTGTCGTTGAAGCTGATCACGGCGGCCTGGGCGCCTGCGACAGGAATCAGGGCGGCGGCGAGCGCCAGTGCGGCAAAAGTCTTTTTCAAGTTGGTCTCACTAGATGGAAATGCGTTAGTCACATGCGGCGACATCCAACCAATAAGCATAATTTATGCCACTAGGAAATACTTGATTAAAAACAGGGACTTGGGATTTTCCGGATCGTAAATACGCGGCGCACTGTAAAGATTTCCGACAAGAAAACCGGCTCAAACGGCGGTGAAACCACCATCGACCACCATTTCGTGGCCGTTCACGTAGGACGCCATGTCCGAGCACAACCATAGTGCAGCCTGCGCTACCTCGCCCGCCTCGGCGAAGCGCCCCATCGGATGCGCCGCCTTGAGCTTCTTCTCGATGCCCGGATCGCGTTCGAAGGCGCGCGCCAGCATCGGCGTCTTGACCGCGGCCGGGCACAGCACGTTGACGCGGATGCCCTCGCGCGCGTACTCGGCGGCGGCGCTCTTGGTCAGGCCGACCACCGCGTGCTTGCTGGCGCCGTAGATCGCATGGTTAGGGCTGCCGACCAGGCCGGCGATACCGGCCATATTGACGATCGCGCCATGGCCCTGCTTCTGCATCTGGCGCAGCTGGTATTTCATGCACAGCCAGACGCCCTTGACGTTGACGTTCATGATGCGGTCGAACTGCTCGTCGTCGGCGTCGGCCAGCGGCTGGCGCTCTTCCTCGACCGCGGCATTGTTGATCGCGAAGTCGAGACGGCCATAGTAATTGATGGTCTTCTCGACCAGTGCTTCGACGTCTCCCGCGCGGGTGACGTTGCTTTGCACGAACAGCGCCTTGCCGCCGTTTTCCACGATCATCGCCGCGGTCGCGTGCCCGCCGTCGATCGACACGTCGGCCACGACCACGCTGGCGCCGGCACGGCCGAACGCCAGGGCGATGGCGCGACCGATGCCACTGGCGGCTCCGGTAACCAAAACGACCTTGCCGGTGAACGACAAACCGCCTGGCTGCTGCTTGCTGATGGCCTTCATGATGCTCCCTGGATGAAACTTTTGCTTCCGAAAAGAAACATTTTAACGCATGGCTTCGTGCATTGTCACAATCCAGAGAGTTTTTGTCAGGAAACTGTTGTAGTTACGGCATAGTAACTACGGGTGTCGCCGGACCATTTGCCTTTGCCTGGTCGCCCGCCATGAATACCGATAGCTTAGCCGGATCGATCGCATTGCGGAATGCGGCATTCAGCTGAGGCAAGGTCACGGCCCCCAGCTTGCGTTCGAGCTCGGCCGATGCTTCGAAAGTCTTGCCGCGGTACAGGAAGGAGGTCCAGCCCGAGGCCAGCGCGCCGTCGTTCGAGCGCGACTGCAGGCGCTGCTGCATCAGGCCCGACTTGGCGCCAGCCAGTTCCTCGGCAGTAAAGCCGTCCTTGAGCGCACGCGCCAGCTCGGCGCGCACCGCCGCGTCGAGCTTGGCGAGGTTCTGCGGCGCCGCGATCGCATTGATCGTGAAGCTGCCGGCGCGGTCCAGGGTGCCCGGCGACACGTCCGAGCCGCCGCCATACGACAGGCCATCCTGCTGGCGGATGCGGTCCATCAGGCGCGACTTGAGGCCGCCGTCGCCGAAGATGTAGTTAGCCAGCGTCAGGGCCGGATAATCGGCATCGTCGATGTTCAGGTCCAGGTTCAGGCGTGCGATATAGAAGCCGTTTTCCTTGTCCGGGGTATTCAAGGTGCGCACCACCGGGGCCACCTCGGCATGCGCGACCAGCACCGGCGCGTGCGCCTGCGGCGCTTTCCAGGCGCCGAACAGGGTATTGACCAGCGGCGTGATTTCCTGCGGATCGAAGTCGCCCACGATGGCCATCTCGGCCGGACTGGCGCCGTAGAACTGGCCGTGGAAGGCCTTGACGTCCGCGAGGCGCGCCGCCTTCGCTTCTTCGAGCTGCTCTTCCAGGCTCGGCGAATAACGGATGTCGCCGCGCGGATAGCGATTGAAGTGCTGGCTGAGCGCGCGCACGGCCGCGCTTTGCGGTTCGTTGCGGCCCGCTTCGATGCCGACCAGCAGTTGCTGGCGCAATTGCTCGAATTCGGATTCAGGGAAATCCGGCTCCCTGAGCACATGGGCGACGAGCTTGAGCGCCTCCGCCAGGTTGGCGCGCGTGGTCTGGAAATGGGTGGGACTGCCGGCGATCTTGAGCTTGTCGAAGGCGTCGGCCAGTTCGGCGCGCGTATAACGGGCCGTGCCGCGCATCAGCATCAGGTTCGTCAGGGCCTGGGTCGTGCCCTTGCCGAACAGGCTTTTCTCGTCGCCGAAGTGCTGGCGCAGGTCGACCGTCACGGTCTCGCCGCGGTTCTTTTTCGGCAGCAGGGCCAGCTTGACGCCGCCGGCGGTCGTCAGGGTGGTGCGCTTCATGATGTTCTGCTGGCTCGGCTCGAAATTCTCCGACACCAGGTTCGAGACGGCGGGCTTGAAGTCCTTCATCGCCTCAGCCACCGTGGGCGCCGGCGGCAGGTCGGCGCGCTTGGACGCTTCTTCCGGGATGAAGGTGCCGGTCGTGCGGTTGCTGCGCAGGTAATAACGTCCTGCGCTCGCGGCGACCTGTTCGGCCGTCATCTTTTGCACGCGCTCGCGGCCCACGAAGTACATGCGCCAGTCGCCCAGGGCGACCGGTTCGGACAGGGCCACGCCCACCGCCTGCGGATTGTTCAGGCTGCGTTCGACCGTGTTCAGCCAGGAGCGACGCACCCGCTCCAGTTCCTCGGTAGTAGGCGGCTTGCTGGCCAGTTCCTCGACTGCCTGGGTCAGTGCCTCGCGCACCGGCTCGATCGGCTCGCCCAGCTTGACCACGGCGCCGAAGAATTGCAGGCCCGGCGCATAGCCGGTCTGGCCGAAGCTGAACACCTGGCTGGCCTTGCCGGTCTCGACCAGCAGCTTGTGCAGGCGTCCGTTGGGCGCATCGCCCATGATTTCGGCAGCGAAGCCGAGCGCCTCGGCCTCGGGATGCAGGTCGGACGGGATCTTGTAGCCGACCGCCACGAACTGCATATCGCCCTGGCGCCGCACGGCGAAGCTGCGCTCGCCGTCCTGGGTCGGCTCGACCGTCCAGAAGGCCGGCAGCGTGCGTTTCGGTTTCGGGATCGCGCCGAACAGGCGGTTGATCTTGGCCAGGGTCGTGCGCTCGTCAAACTGGCCGGCCACCAGCAGCACCGCATTGTCGGGCTGGTAGTAGGTGCGATAGAAAGCCTGCAGGTTCTCGATGCGCACGTTCTCGATGTCGCTGCGGTTACCGATGGTCGAGCGGCCATAGCTGTGCCAGTCGTAGGCGACGCTCTGCATGCGCTTGAACAGCACGTTGCCGGGCTCGTTCTCGCCGGCTTCGTACTCGTTGCGCACCACGGTCATCTCGGACGCGAGATCCTTGGCCGAGACGAAGGAATTGACCATGCGGTCGGCCTCCATCTGCAAGGCCCAGTCCAGGTTCTCCTGCGAGGCCTGGAACACTTCGTAGTAATTGGTGCGGTCGAGCGAGGTGGTGCCGTTGAACTGCATGCCGCGCTCGGAGAACTGCTTGGTGATGTCGCGGTTGTTCTTCGCGCCCTTGAACAGCAGGTGCTCGAGCAGGTGGGCCATGCCGGTCTCGCCATAGTTCTCGTGGCGCGAACCGACCAGATAGGTGACGTTGACGGTCACGGTCGGCCGCGAGGCGTCCGGGAACAACAGCACTTTCAAGCCGTTCGCCAGGCGGTATTCGGTGATGCCTTCGACCGACGGGCCGAGGGTCACGCCCTTGGGGAGGGCCGCGCCGCTGGCGGCCTTGTTGGCGCCTGGGGTTGCAGGGGCGGCGGCGGTCGCCGGCGCGATCATGACCAGGGCCAGGCAGCCCGCTGCTATATGCGCGGCCATCCCGCGCAACTGAAATCTCGAATCCATGGTGTCCCGTCTACTCGGCGGGACGCCAACCGTCCCGCCTGCTCCACGATGGTAGCAGACGGGCGTCTTGCCCGTGACCTATACGCCAACCCAGTTGACAGGACTTGCCGGCAGGCAGCTATTGGCGCACACGGCGCTCATGCGATTGCTGCCAGGAGCCGATGCGTGACAGCTCGCTCATCTCTTCGGCCAGGAACTCGAGGAGGTCGTCGGCGCTGACGATGCCGCAGAGGTTGCCCTGGGCATCCACGACCGGCACCCGGCGGATGCCGCGCAGGCGCATGTGCTCGATGGTCTCATAGACGTCGTCGGATTCGCCCGCGGTGAGCAGGTCGTCGCTCATGATGTCGCCGGCCAGCAGGCTGGCCGGGTCGAGCCCGGGAGCGACGACGGCCAGCACGATGTCGCGATCGGTCAGGATGCCGAGCGGGACGTTGCCACCGCCATCGGTGTCGACCACGACCAGGTCGCCGACGTGGTGACGCCGCATCAGCATGGCGGCGCCCTGCACGGTCTCGTCGCGGGTGCAGCAGATGGTGTCGGTGGTACAGATTTCGCCGATGCGCATGATGGGCCTCCCCTGATCCGGGTGAGGCTAGGCCAAAACAAAATTGGCGCTTTGATTTCGATCAAAGCGCCAATGGCGGCTAGCTTGCGGTGATATTCAGGCGGCGCCTGGTTTCTTTTCGCCCGGCAGCGGCACGAAACAGGCGTCGACCACCTGCATATCGTTGTCCTTGGCGAAACTGATCACAAAGTGATAGGCCATCGGTTCGATCTTTTGCAAGCTGCGGTTGACCACGACGGCCTTGGTGCCGTTGACCACGGTCGGGTAGACGTAGGGGGAGAATTTCAGGTGGGCATTGGGGCCGCCAGAGCCGGGGCAATAGCAGGCCATGACGCCGCACAGGCGCTCGGCCCAGTCGCTCGGGCGGAACGTCTTGCCTTTATTCGTGATGCCCAGGATGAAAAACTCGCCAGCGAGCTCGGCATCCTTGGGTGGCGCTTGGTCGGTCATAGTCCTACGGGCTCAGACAGAAAAGACTGCGTGGGTGAGAGCAAATTCGGCTCAGTGCAATACGGCTTTGCTCGGTACAGGCAGTATTATATCTTATAGAAGACTTGAGGACGAGGCCCGGCGCGCCACACTCAGCGCAGCCAGGCCACGCTCGACGTCAGCAACAGCAGGATCATCCACAAGATCAGTGCACGCCACACCAGTCCGACCGTGCTCTGCAGGGCGCGGACGTTCGGCTCCTCGCCCGGCATCACATCCACATCGCTTTCGCTCAAGTCCACCGTGGCGGCGTCCGCCGGTAGCAATTGTGGCGCATTTTCGTTCGGCGTGCCGAGGCGCACACCCATCGCACCGCCGCCGGCCGACAGGATGATGCCGCGCGCCTCGTCGGTCCAGCGGTTGGCGAAATTGCGCCAGGCATAGACGGCGTCCTCGAAGTTGCCGACCACGGCAAAGGCCACCGCCGTCAGGCGCACCGGCACCCAGTCGATCCAGTAGAAGGCCTTGGCGGCGAACTGGCCGAAGGCTTCGTTGCGCATGTGGTCGGGCTCGTTCCAGGCGCGCGACAGGTATTCGGACACGCGGTACATCACGGCGCCCGCCGGCCCCAGCGGCATCAGGAACCAGAAGAACACGCCGAACACATTGCGGTGGGTCGTGATCAAGGCCTTCTCGACCGCGATGCGGGTGATCTCGGTGCTATCCATCCCGACGGTGTCCAGCCTCGTCCATTCGGCCAGGAGGGTGCGCGCCCGCGGTTCGTCGCCTGAATTGAGCGCGAACTGGATCGAGGTGAAGTAATGGCTGTAATGACGGAAACCGAGGGTCAGGTAGACGATCAGGACATTCCAGGCAAAGGCCAGGAACACCAGGTTGTAGTGCATGAAGAACCAGTAGACGAGCCAGGTCGGCAGCATCAGAGCGCTCATCATCAGGATCCAGCCCATGCGCCCATTCTTTTGCTCGCCGGCATTGAACCAGGTCTCGATGCGCACGGCGAGCGACTTGACGCCGCCATACACCTGGTTATCGGCGCGCAGCGGTTTCAGTTGCTCGATGAGCAGTGCGCACAGGATGGAAAAGAATGTCATTCAGGAACCCTTTTTTGTTATGGCAATACGACTGCCCCGTTACGATAGCGGAGAAGCCTGCCAGAATCAAATCCCTGAGTGTAAGTAAGTCTTAGGCGCGAAGGAAATGGAAGAGGTTGCGCAGCATGGCGGCAGTCGCGCCCCAGATGAAATATTGCTCGTACGGCATCGTATAAAAGGCGCGCCGCCCCGCTCCTTGCGGCAATTCGAATACCCGGCGCTGGTGGTTCAGGCCATCCATCAGGAAGCTGAGGGGCACTTCGAACGCTTCGGCCACTTCGCCCGGATCGGGCTGCAGCTCGAATGGCGGCTGGACCAGGGCCACCACCGGCGTCACCCGATAGGCGCTGACGGTGGTGTAATCGGGCAGCACGCCGATGATCTCGATATGGCGGCGGTGCAGGCCGACTTCTTCTTCGGTTTCGCGCAGCGCCGTCTCGATCGGGGACGAATCGAGTTCTTCGGCGCGGCCGCCGGGAAAACTGATCTGGCCGGCATGGCTGGACAAATGGTCGGTGCGCAAGGTCAACAGCACGGTCACGCCCTCGGGGCGCGCCACCAGCGGCACCAGCACGGATGCACGGCGCAAGGTGGCGCTCGTCATGCCGCGGCCTTCATCCGACGCTTCCTCTTCCCATGGCAGGGTTTGCGCAAAGCGTGCGCGCAGCGCGGCCGGGATCAGGCGCGCGGGCGCAACCGGCGCCTCGCCGGCCAGGCTGGTCACCGGCAACTGGGTCGGATCAAACACGAATTTGGCCAAACTGAATCCTTTGCAATACTGCGCCAGAATAGAAAAAGGCATCCTTGCGGATGCCTTTTTCTGAGCACGAGTAAGATTACTCGGCAGCAGCGACGGTCTTGACGCGACGCTGTGGCAGTTTTTCTTTGATACGTGCCGACTTGCCCGAACGTTCGCGCAGGTAGTACAGCTTTGCACGACGGACGTCACCACGACGCTTCACTTCGATCGAAGCGATCAGCGGCGAGTACAGCTGGAACGTACGCTCGACGCCTTCGCCGGACGAGATCTTGCGAACGATGAAGTTCGAGTTCAGGCCACGGTTACGACGCGAAATCACGACGCCTTCGTATGCCTGGGCGCGCTTGCGGTTGCCTTCGACGACGTTGACGCTGACGATAACGGTATCGCCAGGTGCGAAATCAGGGATCGCACGGCCGAGGCGTGCGATTTCTTCTTGCTCGAGTTGTTGAATCAGATTCATTTTTTTATGACTCCAAAAACCATCTTGCTGGCACTACCTTCGCCCAGTAGAGGATGGGGTTGAACGACGGACAACGCGTCCGCCATTGCATGTGCCTTTAGTACCGGCACATATTCTTAGCTTGCAGGTTCGACCAACCCTGCCAGAAACTGTTCATCTTTCTTGCTCAGCTGACCGGCGGCGCGCGCCTTGTCCAGCAGATCGGGCCGTTTCGCCGCGGTCGCTTCCAGCATACGCTGCCGGCGCCACTTGACGATCTCGGCATGGTTGCCGCCCATCAGGACCGGCGGCACCGGCATGTCTTCGTACATTTCCGGCCGCGTGTAATGCGGCGAATCGAGCAGGCCGTTGACGAAGCTGTCTTCGACCGCCGAGGCATCATCGCCCAGCACGCCGGGAATCAGGCGCACCACCGCATCCATCAAGGCCATGGCCGGCAATTCACCGCCCGACAGCACGAAGTCGCCGAGAGAAATTTCCTCATCGACGCAGCGGTCCAGCAGGCGCTGGTCCACCGCTTCGTAGCGGCCGCACAAAATCACCAGGCCGGGCTCGTCCTTGAGCGCCATCGCGCGCTCGTGGGTCAATGGCTTGCCTTGCGGCGACATGAACACCACACGCGGACTTGGCAGGCCGAGCTCGATTTGTCTTTGCTTTGCTGCATTGATCGTCGCTTCGAGCGGCTTGGCCATCATCACCATGCCGGGGCCGCCGCCATAAGGGCGATCGTCCACGGTGCGGTGGCGGTCCTGCGTGAAATCGCGTGGATTCCAGATCTGCAGGCCCCAGCGTTGCTGCTCGAAGGCGCGCCGGGTGACTCCCGACTGCGTCAATGCGGCGAACATTTCAGGGAACAAGCTGACGACGTCAAACTGCATCGCGACTTGCTCCTCTAACGGACGGGCTCAAAAATCGAGACCCCAATCCAGGGTAATCAGTTGTTGCTCGAGGCTGACGGTCTTGACGAACTGGTCCACGAACGGCACGAGGCGCTCTTGCGCCTTGCCTTCGGACGCTGGATCAGCGACCGGAGTGATGCGCAAAATCGATTGCGCGCCGTTGTGCATCATATCGGTCACCTTGCCCAGGGCTTCGCCCTGCAGGTTGACCACATCCAGGCCGATCAGATCGGACCAGTAGAACTCGCCCTCTTCGAGCGCTGGAAACTCGCTGCGCGCGACCTGCACCGTTGCGCCTTTGAGCGCCTCGGCTTCATCGCGGTCACGCATGCCGACCAGGGTAGCGACAACATCGCCACCGTGCAGTTTTGCACTCCGTACCGAAACGGCGTGCAGGGTCGGCTTGTCGAGCCACCAGGTTTTCACGCTCAGCAGCGCATCGGCCTCGGGCGAATGCGGGGAGACACGGATGCCGCCCACGATGCCATACGCACCGGAAACATAACCGACCGGAGTCAGGTCATCGGGGATTTGCACCCCGCTCGCTACTGCTGAATCGTTCACTACAAGCTTACCTGCTTAAAATTAAGCAGCTGGCTTTTGCTGGGCGACCAGGCGAGCGACGGTTGGCGACAGTTGTGCGCCAACGCCTTGCCAGTGAGCCAGACGGTCAGCAGCGATACGCAGGCCGACTTCGGCGCCCGAAGCCATCGGGTTGTAGAAACCGATGCGCTCGATGAAACGACCATCGCGACGGTTGCGCGAATCGGTTGCAACGATATTGAAGAACGGACGCTTTTTAGCGCCACCACGAGCCAAACGAATAACGACCATAATATTTCCGAAAAAGTTGTTCTGGACGGAGAAAGTCGACGATTATAGCGCGCGACACCGAACAGCAGCAAGCGTTAATGACAACGGGCGCGCAGTCCCAGAAGAATCAGCCATTATCGCTGATTTTTCACCACACCGCTACCGGCCATCCGCCCAAATCCGCAGCTTGTCGCGTGAAACGTGCCATTCCTGCAAATCTCGACCATACTCTTGCTGTCCTGAACTAATGAACAACATGATATGGCCGCTACGCACAAGAACAAGACCGTCGCCACCCTGCTCGCCCTGCTGCTGGGCGGGATCGGCGCGCATCGCTTCTATCTCAAGCCGGGCGCCGACCGGATCGGGCTGCTGCACCTGTGTGCGCTGCCCGTCACCGGCATCCTGTGGGGCGCGGTCAAGCCGCACCCGTTCTATGTGATCCTGCCGCTGCTGGTGTCCTGCATCGCCGGCTTCATCGAAGCACTGGTGATCGGACTCACGCCCGACGAGAAGTGGGATGCGAAACACAACGCCGGCAGCGGCCGGCAATCGCGCTCGAACTGGATCTTGCCGGTGCTGCTGGTGATCACGATGCTGACCGGCGCCATCGTCCTGATCGGGACGATGGCGCGGCTGTTCGACATCCTGTTTACGGGCGGCGCCTACGGTTAGAACTGCTCGACGTCCAGCGCCAGCACGCCCGCCGCGCCGTCGACGATTGACGTGCGCAGTCCCGGCGCCTGCGACAGGATGTGATCGGCGAAGAAGCGCGCGGTGGCGATCTTGGCGCGATAGAAGGCGGCATCGCCCTCGCCCGCAGCCAGCTTGCCTTGCGCGACCAGCGCCGCGCGCGCCATCTGCCAGCCACCCAGCACGATGCCGGCCAGCTTCAGGTACGTCACGCTGCCGGCAAACACGGCGCGCACGTCCGATTTGACATTGGCGACCACGTAGTCGACCACCTGCTCCAGCGCGGCCGCGCCCTCCCGCAGGCTGCGCGCGATCGCGGCGTAGTCTTCTCCCTGCACCTCGCCCAACTGGGCTTCGACCGCGCGGATCTGCGCGATCAGCGCCTTGGCCACCGCACCGCCATCGCGCACCGTCTTGCGTCCCACCAGGTCGTTGGCCTGGATCGCTGTCGTGCCCTCATAAATGGTGAGGATCTTGGCGTCGCGGTAATGCTGGGCCGCGCCGGTCTCTTCAATGAAGCCCATGCCACCATGCACCTGCACGCCGTCGCGCGCGACGTTCTCGCTCATCTCGGTCGACCAGCCCTTGATCACCGGGACCAGGTATTCATACACAGCCAGGTTCGCCTGGCGGGTCGCCTCGTCGGGATGGTGATGCGCCAGGTCCGAGATGCCGGCGCCGACATAGGCCAGCGCACGCGCCGCCTCGGTCTGTGCGCGCATCGACATCAGCATACGGCGCACATCCGGGTGGTTGATGATCGCCACGGGACCGCTTGACCCCGACACTTCGCGCGACTGGATGCGGTCTTTTGCAAACGCCACCGCCTGCTGATAGGCGTGTTCGGCCAGGCCGACGCCCTGCATGCCGACGCCGAAGCGGGCCGCGTTCATCATGATGAACATGTATTCCAGGCCGCGGTTTTCCTCGCCCACCAGGGTGCCGATCGCGCCGCCGCCGTCGCCGAACTGCAGCACGGCGGTCGGGCTGGCCTTGATGCCCAGCTTGTGCTCGATCGAGACACAGTGCACGTCGTTGCGGCTCCCTAATGAACCATCGTCATTGATCAGGAACTTCGGCACGATGAACAGCGAGATACCCTTCACGCCCGGCGGCGCATCTGGCGTGCGCGCCAGCACCAGGTGAACGATGTTCTCGGTCATGTCGTGATCGCCATAGGTGATGAAGATCTTGGTGCCGAAGATTTTATAGGTGCCGTCGCCCTGCGGCTCGGCGCGGGTGCGCACGGCGGCCAGGTCGGAACCGGCCTGCGGCTCGGTCAGGTTCATGGTGCCGGTCCACTGGCCCGAGATCAGCGGCTCGAGGAAGCGCGCTTTCTGTTCGTCGGAGCCGGCGGTGAGCAGCGCCTCGATGGCGCCGTCGGACAGCAGCGCGACCAGCGCGAACGCTAGGTTCGCGCCGTGCAGCATCTCCATGCAGGGCGTGGCCACCAGCTTCGGTAAACCCTGGCCGCCGAATTCCTGCGGGTGCTGCACGCCTTGCCAGCCGGCGTCGGCGTAGGCACGGAAGGCTTCCTTGAAACCCCTGGTCGTGGTGACCGCGCCATCCTTCCAGTAGCTCGGCTCCTTGTCGCCGGCATGGTTCAGCGGGGCGATCACTTCGCCGCAGAATTTCGCGTTTTCTTCCAGCACCGCTTCCACGGTGTCGGGCGTCGCGTCCTCGCAGCCGGGCAGCGCATTGACCTCGGCGAGGTTGGCCAGTTCATTGAGGACGAACTGCATGTCTTTCAGCGGGGCGTTATAGCTCACCTATTGTCTCCTGATGGTCTCTCATGCAAAAAAAACGCCGTTCCTGCGCGGGCGGGAACGGCGTGTGCGGGTGCCTGTGGCGCGCGTCAGTCTCGATGAGCGCGCCGGCCGGTCAGCCCAGTTCCTTGACCAGCTCCGGCACGACCTCGAACAGGTCGCCCACCAGGCCGTAGTCGGCGACCGAGAAGATCGGCGCTTCCGGGTCCTTGTTGATGGCGACGATGGTCTTCGAATCCTTCATGCCGGCCAGGTGCTGGATCGCGCCCGAGATGCCGACGGCGATGTAGAGGGTCGGGGCGACGATCTTGCCGGTCTGGCCCACCTGCCAGTCGTTCGGCACGAAGCCGGCGTCGACCGCGGCGCGCGACGCGCCCATGGCGGCGCCCAGCTTGTCGGCCAGCGGCTCCAGGATCTTGAAGTTGTCGGCCGAGCCGATGCCGCGGCCACCGGAGACGATCACCTTGGCGGCGGTCAGTTCGGGACGGTCCGACTTGGCCAATTCGCGGCCGACAAAAGTAGAGGTGCCCGAGTCGGCGACGGCAGTCACGCTCTCGATGGCGGCCGAACCGCCGCCGGCTGCCGAATCGAAGGCGGTGCCGCGCACGGTGATGACCTTGACCTTGTCGCTCGACTGCACGGTAGCGATCGCGTTGCCGGCGTAGATCGGACGCTCGAAGGTGTCGGGCGAATCGACCTTGGTGATCTCGGAAATCTGCGCCACGTCCAGCTTGGCAGCCACGCGCGGCAGGATGTTCTTGCCGTAGGCGGTGGCCGGGGCCAGGATGTGCGAGTAGTCGCCGGCGATGGCCAGGATCTGCTCGGCCACGTTCTCGGCCAGGCCGTCGGCGAAGTGCGGCGCGTCGGCGACCAGCACCTTGGCCACGCCGGCGATCTGGGCGGCGGCTTCGGCAGCGGCGCCGCAGCTCGAGCCGGCGACCAGGATGTGCACGTCGCCGCCACACTGGGCGGCCGCGGTCACGGTGTGGTGGGTAGCGCCCTTCAGGGAGCCGTTGTCGTGTTCAGCAATGACTAATGCGACCATGTTGATTCCTATGTATTAAGTAACGACAGACGGCTCAGATGACTTTGGCTTCGGTGCGCAGCTTCTGCACCAGGGTCGCCACGTCCGGCACCTTGACGCCGGCCGAGCGCTTGGCTGGCTCGACGACCTTCAGGGTCTTCAGGCGCGGCGCGACGTCGACGCCCAGGTCTTCTGGCTTGACGGTCTCGAGCGGCTTCTTCTTCGCCTTCATGATGTTCGGCAGCGTCACGTAGCGCGGCTCGTTCAGGCGCAGGTCGGTGGTGATGATCGCTGGCAGGGTCAGGGCGACGGTTTCCAGGCCGCCATCGACTTCGCGCGTCACGGTCACTTTACCGTCTTCCAGCACGACTTTCGAGGCAAACGTGGCTTGCGGCCAGCCCAGCAGCGCAGCCAGCATCTGGCCGGTCTGGTTCGAATCGTCGTCGATCGCCTGCTTGCCCAGGATGATCAGCTGCGGCTGCTCCTTGTCGGCCAGCGCCTTGACGATCTTGGCTACGGCCAGCGGCTCGGTGTCGCCGGCGGTTTCCACCAGGATGCCGCGGTCGGCGCCGATCGCCATGCCGGTACGCAGGGTTTCCTGGCACTGGGCCACGCCCACCGAGACCGCCACCACCTCGGTGACCTTGCCGCCCTCTTTCAGGCGGGTTGCCTCTTCGAGTGCGATCTCGTCGAACGGGTTCATCGACATCTTGACGTTGGCGACATCGACGCCGCTATTGTCGGACTTGACGCGAACCTTGACGTTGTAGTCGACCACGCGTTTGACGGGTACCAGGACTTTCATAGGGTGCCTTTAAAAATGGGATGGATCGAAATAAGTGGCATAGATTATATGAGAAATCGACGCTCCGGGCCAAATTAAAGCACGATCGTGCGATTTTTAGTTAGAGGAAATCACCTAATCGGCCCATTTCGGTTTTTACAAGGGGAGCGGACGGGGCTGGATGCCCCGCCTCAGGGTATGCACGCGGCTGCAGCATGGGCTGCAGCCTGTCGCATTATTTGCGGCGCATCAGGAAGGTGAACTCGCCATTCTCATGGGTATGAGCCAGCAAGGCATTGCCGGTTTGTTTGGCGAAGGCCTGGAAGTCGCGCACGGAGCCGGTGTCGGTGGCAACGATGCGCAGCACCTGGCCGGTTTCCATCTCGGCGAGCGCCTTCTTGGCTTTGAGGATGGGCAGCGGGCAGTTCAGTCCGCGTGCATCCAGGTCTCTCTGGAATTCCATGGTGTCGGTTTCAAAAGTGATATCGCTCATCGCATTACCTGCTTTGATTAAGTGGTCCAACTTCAGTCGCATACTACTCCAATTCGGGCAGTATGACGCACCGCACCAAAATAGTCACACATTGTTGCAGGATTGCAACCGCAATGTGAAATGCTTGACCGAAATACATTGGGTGTGTACTGGATGCTCACGAATCGGCACTGCAGCGGTGCACCACACCCCGTAGATGCGGTCCGAATTGGGGCGTGCAATAGTCCGAATGACCATGAAAACAAAGTGTTACGACTTGGTTGCGAGTCTGCCTGGCCCATAGTCGCGAACGTAAAAAACGTCGTCCCCGCGCAGGCGGGGACCCAAATCCTTTGCGCAGCGACTACGATTTACGTAGACACAGCGCATGAAAACTTGGGTCCCCGCCTGCGCGGGGACGACGTGTTGAAGCTAAATGCTAAGGGTGGCGTTTGCTAAAGATCAGGCGCGTTCGCCGACCCAGCCAGCCACGCCGGCCAGCGCTGCCGGCAGGCCCGACGGATCGGTACCGCCTGCTTGCGCCATATCAGGACGGCCGCCGCCCTTGCCGCCCACCTGCTGGGCGACGAAGTTCACCAGCTCGCCGGCTTTGACTTTACCGGTGGCATCCTTGGTCACGCCAGCGATCAGGCTGACCTTGCCATCGACGACACTGGCCAGCACGATGGCGGCCGTGCCCAGCTTGTCCTTCAGCTTGTCCATGGCTTCGCGCAGGGTGGCCACGTCGGCGCCTTCCATCGTTGCCGCAAGCACCTTGATGCCGCTGACGTCGACTGCCTTGCCCAGCAGCTCGTCGCCCTGGCCTGCCGCCAGTTTCGATTTCAGCGCGGCGACTTCCTTCTCCAGGGTCTTGACCTGGTCCTGCACCTGGGCGATGCGGGTGGTCAGCTCGTCCGGGCTGGTCTTGAGCGCGCCGGCCGCTTCGACCAGCTTGCGGTTGATCGACTGCACCAGCGCCAGGGCGCCCTCGCCCGTCACCGCTTCCACGCGGCGGATGCCGGCGGCAACGCCGCCTTCCGACACGATCTTGAACAGGCCGATGTCGCCGGTACGGGTCACGTGGACGCCGCCGCACAGCTCTTTCGAGGTGCCGATGTCCAGCACGCGCACGGTGTCGCCGTACTTCTCGCCGAACAGCGCCATCGCGCCATGCTTGACGGCGTCGTCGAAGGACATGTGGTGCGACTGGGTCGGGTGGTTTTCCAGGATCTCGCGGTTGACGATGGCTTCCACTTGCGCGATCTCATCCGCGGTCAGCGCTTGCGGGTGGCTGAAGTCGAAGCGGGTCTTGTCCGGATCGACCAGCGAGCCCTTTTGCTGCACGTGGCTGCCCAGCACTTCGCGCAAGGCCTTGTGCATCAGGTGGGTGGCCGAGTGGTTGCGGATGGTGCGGCCGCGCTTGACGGTGTCCACTTGCGCGTCGACGGTGTCGCCGACCTTCAGCGAACCCTCGCGCAGCACGCCGTGGTGGCCGAAGACGTCGGCCTGGATCTTGAGCGTGTCCTCGACCTCGAAGCGCACAGCGGCGCCGCCGATGACACCCTGGTCGCCGACCTGGCCGCCCGATTCGGCATAGAACGGGGTGGTGTCGAGCACGACGATGCCGGCCTGGCCGGCCTTCAACTCATCGACCTTCACGCCGTCGGCGTACAGCGCCAGCACGTGGGTGTTGTGGGCCAGCGAGTCGTAGCCGACGAACTTGGTCTTCTCCCCCGCGTACTCGACGTTGGCGGCCATCTTGAACTTGCCGGCGGCGCGCGCGGTCTTCTTCTGCTGTTCCATGGCGGCGGCGAAGCCCGCCTCGTCGAGCGTCACGTTACGCTCACGGCAGATGTCGGCGGTCAGGTCGAGCGGGAAGCCGTAGGTGTCGTACAGGGTGAAGGCGGTGGCGCCATCGAGGTTCTTCGGATCCTTGGCCAGCTGGGCTTCCAGGATCTTCATGCCGTTTTCCAGCGTCTCGCCGAAACGCTCTTCCTCGGCCTTCAGCACCGACGCCACGCGGTCTTTCACGTTGCGCAGTTCCGGATAGGCTTCGCCCATCTCGAGGTCCAGGTCGGCCACCAGCTTGTAGAAGAACGGCTTCGTCTGGCCCAGCTTGTGGCCGTGGCGCAGCGCGCGGCGGATGATGCGGCGCAGGACGTAGCCGTGGCCTTCGCTGCTCGGGATAATGCCGTCGACGATCATGAACGAGGCCGACCGGATGTGGTCGGCGATGACCTTGAGCGAATTATTGCCCAGGTCGTCGATGCCGGTCTCGCGCGCGGCGGCCTTGATCAGGTTCTGGAACAGGTCGATCTCGTAGTTGCTGTGCACGTGCTGCAGCACGGCGGCCAGGCGCTCCATGCCCATGCCGGTGTCGATCGACGGCTTCGGCAGCGGGGTCATATTGCCCGCTTCGTCGCGGTTGAACTGCATGAACACCAGGTTCCAGATCTCGATGAAGCGGTCGCCGTCTTCTTCGGCCGAACCCGGAGGACCGCCCCAGATGTCGGCGCCGTGGTCAAAGAAGATCTCGGTGCACGGGCCGCATGGGCCGGTGTCGGCCATCTGCCAGAAGTTGTCCGAGGCGTAGCGCGCGCCCTTGTTGTCGCCGATGCGGATGATGCGCTCTTTCGGCACGCCGATCTCGTTGGCCCAGATGTCGTAGGCTTCGTCGTCTTCGAAATAGACGGTGACGGTCAGCTTCTCGGCCGGCAGGCCATAGACTTTCGTCAGCAATTCCCACGCATACTGGATCGCCTCGCGCTTGAAATAGTCGCCGAAGCTGAAGTTGCCCAGCATTTCAAAGAAGGTGTGGTGACGTGCGGTGTAGCCGACGTTTTCCAGGTCGTTGTGCTTGCCGCCGGCGCGCACGCAGCGCTGGACCGAGGTCGCGCGCGAATACGGGCGGGAATCCAGGCCCAGGAACACATCCTTGAACTGCACCATTCCGCTATTGGTCAACAGCATGGTCGGGTCATTGCCAGGCACCAGCGGGCTGGAACGCACGATGGAATGGCCTTTGGATTCAAAGAACTTCAGGAACTTTTCGCGAATGTCTGAGGATTTCATGTCTGTTGGAGGGCGGAATGAGGCAGCGTGCCATATAAAGGAACGATTATAGCCTAGCCGCCGCCGTCAATATCGGTCATGCAGATAATGACAACTTGCTAGCAACAATGGATTCAGCGCAGCAGGTGCGATACCGCGCGCGTCTTCGGCTCGACGGGGGCCAGCATCGTCATGGCCGCACCTTGCAGGATGCGCGCACGGGTCTCGCCGGTCGGATCGGTATCGCGCCGGCGCGCACCGGCCTGCACCGACTTGCTGACGAGGTCGAGCCATTGGCTGACGGCGGCCTGGGCGCCTGCGGCGTGCGGGGACAACGGGATGATGGTGGTCGAGGGTGCCATGCTTGCTGCTTCAAAGAGATCGTCAGTACTTAACGTCTCCCGGGCGACCATTCTTGAGGCCGCCTGACAAATATATTGCTGAGCCGAAAGTCTCTCAGGCGAAATCAGGCCCGATCAGGTCGATGCGGTCGGTGCAGAAAGCGTCCACACCCCAGTCCAGCAAGGTGCGCGCACGGCCGGGATCGTTGACGGTGTAGCAGAACAGGCCGAAGCCGCGATCCTTCACCGCGCGCGCCATCTCCGGCCCCAGGTGCTGGTGATTGGTGTGGATGGCAACCGCGTCCAGCGCGCGCGCACGTGATTCCCAGTCCGGCCCCAGCGCGCTGATCAGGCAGGCGCGCGGAAGTTGCGGCGCGGCCGCGCGCGCACTGGCCAGCGCCACGTCACTGAACGAGGACAGTAATGGGACCCGGGCCATGTCTCCGGCCGCGAGTTCGGCGGCGAACAGATCGGCGGCAAGCGCCGCCACGACCGCGCCGGTTTCCGTTTCAAAACCGGGCGCTGGCTTGATCTCGATATTCATCCACACGCCCTGCTCCTTGCACAGGCGCGCGAATTCGGTAAACAGCGGCACCGGTTCGCCGGCAAACGCCGGGGCGAACCAGGCGCCGGCATCCATCGCCGCCAGATCGCCGGCATCGTGCTCGAATACGCTGCCCGTGCCCTTCACCGTGCGGCCCAGGCCGGGATCGTGCACCACCACCGGGACACCGTCGCGCGCCAGCATGACGTCGAACTCGATCGCCCGAAAGCCCGCCTGCATCCCGCAGCGCAGGCCGGCATAGGTGTTCTCGGGCGCCAGGGTGCCGCCGCCACGGTGGGCCAGGATGCGGGGGTAAGGCCAGATGCGGGGCCACATGCGCGCCTCCTGTCGACAATCAGGCCGGCACGCCGAGGCGCCAGGCCAGCCAGGCGAAGGCGCCCAGGTTCAGCGCCACCGTCAGCTGGAACTTGCGCTGGAACGATTGCTTGCTGGTCTTGTGTCGCAGCCATTGCTGCGCCAGCAAGGCGCCGGGCCAGCCGCCGACCAGGCCGAGGATCAGCAGCGTCGACTCGGGCGTGCGCCAGGACTGCGAGCGCGCCGCCGACTTGTCGATGGCGTAGGCGACGAAGCAGGTCAGGCTGGTCGTCAGGTAGGCGGCGCCGACCAGCTGGGACATATCCCAGGCCAGGCTGGCGAACAGGTAGACGGCGAGAAAAAGGACGAGCGGCAGGTAAGGCATGGCGCCAGCTTACCGCTGCCGGCCCGCAAATGTCCACTGGGCAAATGCAGCATCATTTACTTCCCCGATGCCGCTCCTGGGTTCGTCATCGAACAGAGCCGACGATACCAAACACCTACGCTGAGTCCTCACAGGTATCACATCACGTAGGAGATGACATGGCTTTCGATTTAGGTAACTTATTGCAGCAATATATCGGCGGCGCGGGCGCCGTCGCCAACAATGGCAAGGCTGCCGACGACTTCGACCAGGTGGCGCAGAACGCGCCCCGCGCCAGCATCGCCCAGGGCATTGCCAGCGCGTTGCGCTCGGACCAGACCCCGCCCTTCCCCCAGATGGTCAGCCAGTTGTTCGGCCAGAGCAATCCCGACCAGCGCGCCGGCATGCTCAACAGCCTGCTGGGCGGCGCAGGTGGCGGCTTGCTCGGCTCCGTGGCCGGCGGCGCATTGGGCAAGATTTTCGGCGGCAACGCGCCATCAAAGGTAACGCCGGAACAGGCGGCGCAAGTCTCGCCTGAGCAAGTGCAAGAACTGGCCGAAAAGGCGCAACAAGAGAATCCCGGCATTGTCGACCGTATGAGCGACTTCTATGCCGAGCATCCAACCTTGATCAAGGCTGCCGGCGGCGCCGCGCTGGCGGTCGCGCTCGGCTATATGGCCAACAATATCCGTAAACAATCACCAGAAAAGGAGGGTCCCGTGGGTATCCTGAGCAATATTTTCCACAAAATTTTCCCAGGTAAGAAAGATGCGGCGCCTGCCGCGACGACGGCTGCAGCTCCGGCTGCGGCGCCTGCCCACCCACAAGCCGCGCCGGCGCCAAGCGCACCGGCCGCAGCGCCAGCCGCTGCTCCGGCCGCCGCTGCCCCGGTCCAGCAGGTCGACGTCGAGCAGATCCTGAACGATATGCAGAAGTCGTCCGGCCAGCAACTGAACTGGCGCACCTCGATCGTCGACCTGCTCAAGCTGCTCGGCCTGGACAGCAGCCTGGCCTCGCGCAAGGAACTGGCAGCCGAACTGAACTACACCGGCGATACCAGTGATTCGGCCAAGATGAACATCTGGCTGCACCGTCAGGTGATGAACAAGCTGGCTGCCAACGGCGGCAAGGTGCCGGCCGATCTGCGCGACTGATATCAGGTACTTGGACCCCGGCCTGCGCCGGGGCAGTGCCTGGACCCCAGCCTGCGCCGGGGTGACGGTGCGTGCGCTGGCGGCGATCATTCCGCAAGCGTCGTATTGGCCGCCGTCCCGCACGCAAAGCAAAAGCGAGCGAACGCGTTCTTGCGCGCCGTACAGGCGCCGCATCGGTTGAACAGGCCGATGCCGCAGTGCGGGCAGAAGTCGGTCTTGCCATCCTTGAGGTCGACGGCGCGCTCGCAACCGGGACACACGCTTTTCGCCAGGCGCGCCTGGACGAGGTCATAGCGCATGCCCTGGCGCCGTTCGGCATCTGGCAGCGCCTCGGCCTGCTTCTGGCGCGCCAGGTAGCCCTGCAGCCAGGCGATGGCATAGCGCCCCGCGACCACGGTCAGGATGATGCCGACGATGTAGCGCACGTAGCCGCCATAGCTCGGCAGGTAGGGCACCAGCTCGAAGAAGAAGGTGAACAGGGCAAAGATGATGAAGCCCCAGGCGAACGGCCAGTCGGCGGTCTTGCGCTTGTGCCTGAACAGCCAGCCGGCCGCCAGCAGCAGCGGCAAGGTCAGTGCCAGGCGGTAGAGAAAGACGCGCAGCTCGCGCGCCTCGACTTCGTCGGCGAAGGCCTGCTGCGCCGGTTCTTGCAGGGCGTCCCAGCGCAGCTTGGCGCGCTCGTAGGCCTGGGTGGCGTCCAGCATTGTCTGCTGTTCGCGTTCCACCGCCGCGAGGGCGGCGCGTTCAGCGCGCTCCAGGGCCTCCAGGCCCTGGGTACGCTTGATCAGTTCGGGGTCTTGCTCTGGCCGCGCGGTCGCCTGCCGGGTCGCGAGCCAGTTGTCGAAGGTCGAGCGCGCCGAGCGCGTATTCGACTGCGCCACCGTGTGCTTCTGGCTGGCTTGCTCGAGGCGCGTGCGTGCGCCTTCGATGCGCGCCTGCTCGCTGGCCATCTCGGTACGCAGCTTGCCGACCTGGGCCGGGTTCATGAACTCTTCGACCGTCAACGGCGCTTCGACGTCGCGCAGTTGCTGCACGACCAGGCCGCCCAGGCCGATCAGGAAACCGGCGAAGACGAAGGCGACGAGCCACAAGGCCCGCTGCATCCATTGTTCGGTCAGGCGCAAGCCCTTGCTCATGAAGCACTCCTCGGCGATGACAAGCCCGCAGCTTGCCATCGTCGGGAAGATCATGCTACTGGCAGTTGATGGAGGCCCGCTGTGCGCTACTGCCAGTATCGGGTTGCGATACCACTTGCGCTTAGAAGTAGGACAGGCCCAGCGCCTTCTTGACTTCGTCGGTGGTCGCGGCAGCCACTTCGCGCGCCTTGAGGGTGCCTTCCTGCAGCATCTTCATCACCTGAGCCGGGTCCTTGGCGAACTCTTCGCGGCGGGCGCGGATAGGCGCCAGCAGGTCTTGCAGGATGCCTTCGAGGCGCTTCTTGACGATGCTGTCGCCCAGGCCGCCGCGCTGGTAGTGCGCCTTCATCTCGGCCAGGCCCTCCTTGTCGGTGTCAAAAGCGTCCAGGTAGGTGAAGGCGACATTGCCCTCGATATGGCCCGGATCCGACACCTTCAGGTGCAGCGGGTCAGTGTAGACGTTCTTGACCGCGGCGCGGATCTCGTCGGCGCTGGCGCCCAGGTTGATGGTGTTGCCGAGCGACTTGCTCATCTTGGCCTTGCCGTCGATGCCCGGCAGGCGGCCGACTTCCGGCACGAAGGCCTTGGCCTCGACCAGGACGTCGCGGCCGACGATGCGGTTGAAGCGGCGCACGATCTCGTTGCACTGCTCGATCATCGGGATCTGGTCTTCGCCTACCGGCACCACGCCGGCCTTGAAGGCGGTGATGTCGGCGGCCTGGCTGGCCGGATAGGTCAGGAAGCCGGCCGGGATGTCGCGCTCGAAGCCGCGCAGGACGATTTCCGCCTTCACGGTCGGGTTGCGCTCGAGGCGCGCCACGGTCACCAGGTTCAGGTAATAGAAGGTCAGCTCGGTCAGCTCCGGGATCTGCGACTGGATGAAGATCGTGGTCTTGGTCGGGTCGATCCCTACGGCAAGGTAATCGAGCGCCACTTCCAGCACGTTCCGGTGTACCTTACTCAAGTCATCCATATTGTCGGTCAGCGCCTGCGAGTCGGCCAGCATGACGAATTGCCGATACTGGTGCTGGTAGGTCACACGATCGCGCAGGCTGCCCACGAAGTGACCGAGGTGCAGCGGACCGGTCGGACGGTCGCCGGTCAGGATGATCTGGCTCATCGGAGCAGAATCAGGAGAAGTGTTTTGTTGCAGGGTCATCGAGGTTCCTTGGTAGATGCCTCGATCGTCCTGCGTCAATGAATGAACGCCACCCAAATCGAGGCGGCGTTAGCTGAAATGCACATCATTTCCGGGGCCGCGCGCTAGGAGCGGCGCCACCAGGCAAGAATGAGATGTGCTTTCGGAAAGATCATGGACCGCATGGTTGCAGGTTGGCGCGCCGCTGTCAACCGCTACCGGTACTGTGACTCGGCAGGCAAGGCTCTCCCCACGCAGTGTGAACGTCGGTAGCGCCGCATTGTCGAAACTTTGTTGTCATAAAATCAAGGAATCAGAACAACCATGAACAAGAGCACGAACAGCCCAGCACACCCCCTCGAACTCTGGGGCGGACTCGAATGCACGGTCAACCGCGTGCAAGACACCTATTTCAGCCAGCTGGACCGCAACGGCCATAGCGGGCGCGCCTGCGACATCGAGCGCTTCGCCGCGCTCGGCATCCGCGCCATCCGCTACCCCATCCTGTGGGAACGCACCGCCCCGGACGGCATCGATGGAGCCGACTGGCGTTGGCCGGACGAGCGCCTGGCCGCCCTGCGCGAGGCTGGCGTCACCCCGATCGCCGGGCTGATCCACCATGGCAGCGGACCACGTCACACGAGCCTGGTCGATCCCGGTTTCGCGCAAGAACTCGCCAACTACGCCGGCGCCGTCGCCGCGCGCTATCCCTGGCTCGAGTTCTACACCCCGGTCAACGAGATCTGCACCACGGCGCGCTTCGCCGGCCTGTACGGCGTCTGGTATCCGCACGGCCGCAACGACCGCACCTTCATCCAGGCCCTGCTCAACCAGTGCCGCGCCACCGTGCTGTCGATGCGCGCCATCCGCGCCGTCAACCCGAACGCGAAACTGGTGCAGACCGACGACCTCGGCAAAACCTACAGCACGCCCGAACTGGCCCACGTGGCCGAGTTCTACAACGAGCGCCGCTGGCTGGGCTGGGACCTGCTGTGCGGCATGGTCGGCCCGGAGCACGCCCTGTGGAACTACCTGCAGAAGAGCGGCGCCACGGCTGAAGACCTCCTGTGGTTCCGCGACAATCCCTGCCCGCCCGACGTCATCGGCGTCAATTACTACGTCACCAGCGAGCGCTGGCTGGATCACCGTCCCGAACGCTTCCCCGAAAATCACCGCGGCATGGCCGACGGCATCCCCTGCGCCGACATCGAAGCCTCGCGCGTGCTGGCCACGCCGACGCCGGGCATCGCCCCGCTGCTGTCCGAGATCTGGGAGCGCTACGGCATCCCGCTGGCCATCACCGAAGCCCATATCGACGCCAACCGCGAAGACCAGATGCGCTGGCTGCTCGAGATCTGGGAAGCAGCCCAGCAGTCGCGCGACAACGGCGTCGACGTGCGCGCGGTCACGGTGTGGGCCCTGCTCGGCTCCTTCGACTGGAACAGCCTGGTGACGGTCGAGCGCGGCTACTACGAACCCGGACCGCTCGACGTGCGCTCGCCGTTGCCGCGGCCGACGGCGCTGGCCAGGATGATGCGCGAATTATCCAGCGGCGCGCCGCTGTCGCATCCGGTGCTGCGCGCCCAGGGCTGGTGGCGCCGGCCGGGCCGCTTCCTGTGCCAGCAACCTGTCGCCACGCCCGACGCGCTCACCTCGATCGCGGCCGACGGCCACCGCCTGGTGGGCACGGCGGCCGCGCCGATCCTGATCCTCGGCGCCACCGGCACCCTGGGCCGCGCCTTTGCCCGCATCTGCGACAAGCGCAACCTGGCCTACAAGCTGCTGTCGCGCCAGGACATGGACATCGCCGATGCCGACTCGGTCGAGCGCGCGCTGGCCAAATACAAGCCCTGGGCCGTGGTCAATACCTGCGGCTACGTGCGGGTGGACGACGCCGAACACGAGATGGAGCGCTGCCAGCGCGAGAACACGCACGGCGCCGCCATCCTCGCCGCCGCCTGCGCACGCCACGACATCCACCTGACCACCTTCTCGAGCGACCTGGTGTTCGACGGCCGCAACGAGCGTCCCTATGTCGAATCCGATACGCCCAATCCGCTCAACGTCTACGGCCGCAGCAAGCTCGATGCCGAACGGGCCGTGCTCGAGAACCATCCGGGCGCACTGGTGGTGCGCACCAGCGCCTTCTTCGGCCCGTGGGACCAGCACAACTTCGTGACCCTGGCCCTCGATGCGCTGGAGCGCGGCGATGCCTTCGTGGCCGCCAGCGACCTGACCATCTCACCAACCTATGTGCCCGACCTGGTGCACGCCTGCCTCGACCTGGCAGTGGACCGCGAAGCCGGCATCTGGCACCTGGCCAACCAGGGCGCGCTGACCTGGGCCGAACTGGCGCGGCGCGCGGCCGAACTGGCCGGCGTCGATGCGGCGACGCTGGAAGCGAAACCGGCAGCCGAATTCGGCTTCACGGCGGCGCGGCCGGCCTATTCCTCGCTGCACAGCGAGCGCGGCGCGCTGCTGCCGGCGCTGGACGATGCGCTGCGGCGTTATGTCGAACTGCGCACTGCCGACAAGGCCGAACGCTGCGCGCTGCAGGCTGAGGCCGAAAGCCGGCAGCAGGTGGCCGGTGGGGATACCCAGGCCGAAGCGGACACGATCGCTGCGGCACAGTCAGGGACCTGATCGCCAACGGATGAGGCGTCGCGGCGCCTCATCGGGATGCGGCTGGCAAGCGCCGTGCTTCTGGATAGCTATAATCAACGCTTTCCGATAGCACAAAAAATATCGAGACATGACGCAATCCAGCCCACCTTCCCCTTCCTTGCCGAAAGCCCTCGGCCACATCCGCGTGCTCGACCTCTCGCGCGTGCTGGCCGGCCCATGGTGCTCGCAGAACCTGGCCGACCTTGGCGCCGACGTGATCAAGATCGAGCGCCCCGGCGCCGGCGACGACACCCGCGCCTGGGGGCCGCCGTATGCGAAGGATGCGCAGGGTAACGATACGCTGGAGGCAGCCTATTACCTGTCGGCCAACCGCGGCAAGCGCTCGCTCACGGTCGATATCGCGAGCAGCGAAGGCCAGGCCCTGCTGCGCGAGCTGGTGCTGCATTGCGACGTGGTGCTCGAGAACTTCAAGGTCGGCCACCTCAAACGCTATGGCCTCGACTATGCATCGCTCAAGGCAATCAGGCCCGACCTGGTGTACTGCTCGATCACCGGCTTCGGCCAGGACGGCCCCTACGCCCACCGCGCCGGCTATGACTTCCTGATCCAGGGCATGGGCGGCCTGATGTCGGTCACCGGCGAGCGCGACGACCTGCCCGGCGGCGGTCCGCAAAAGGCCGGCGTCGCCCTCACCGACCTGATGACCGGCATGTATGCCACGGTGGCCGTGCTGGCCGCCCTCACCCATCGCGACCGCACGGGCGAAGGCCAGCACATCGACATGGCGCTGCTCGATACGCAGGTGGCGATGCTGGCCAATGTCGGCAGCAATTACCTCAACAGCGGCAAGCCGCCCAAGCGCTGGGGCAATGCCCATGCCAATATCGTGCCCTACCAGACCTTCGCCTGCGCGGACGGTCACCTGATCGTCGCCACCGGCAACGACGGCCAGTACCAGAAATTCGTCGAGGCCGGCGGCCGGCCGGACCTGGCGGGCGATCCGCGCTTCGCCACCAATCCGCTGCGCGTGCACAACCGCGAGCTGCTGGTGCCGCTGCTGTCCGAAATGGTCAAGCTGAAGAAACGCGACGAATGGATCGCGCTGCTGGAAGAAAAAGGCGTGCCCTGCGGGCCGATCAACGACGTCGGCGAAGTGTTCGCGAACGAGCAGGTGCAGGCGCGCGCGATGGCGATCGACCTGCCGCATCCGAGTGCGGGCCAGGTCAAGCTGGTGCGCAATCCGATCCGGATGTCGGCCACGCCGGCAACGAGCGGGATGGCCCCGCCCCTGCTGGGCCAGCACACGACGGAAGTACTGCGCGAGATGCTGGGCAGGAGCGAGGAAGAGATCGCGGCCTTGCGCGAACGGGGAATTGTCTGAAAGCTTAGTGCAGCTGGTGCTTCAGGTTCGATAGTTCGTCGTGCACGCGCACGATGACGGATTGCACTTGCGGTGACGGACGGGTCGAGGTGCAGACGCGCTTGGCCTCGTCGCCCATGGCTTCCAGGTCGTCGATGGCCTGGATCATGCTCGACTGGTCGTTCGACTGCATGACGCTTTGTGCGCGCCCGGCTTGCTCGGCGATCTTGTGGATGCAGTCGCGGATTTCGCTGGGGACGCTACCGTCACTCTGGCAGACCTGCTCGGCCTGGTTCACGACTTGCTGGACGCTTTTAAAGCGTTGCTGGATTTCGGCAGTTTGCAGCATGATGCCCTCCTGAAAAATGCGTGGAAAAATCCACTGGAGCCTTCCAGCTTAGGATGGATCCCCGGTTTATCAAGCATCGATTTCACCTGTTCCGCGGGACAATGACGGTGCGTTCCCATTAGCACTTTTATGTCACCGGCTGCGACAGCGCCGCGCGCAAGACGTCGACCAGCTCACGCACGCGCGGCACGTCCTGTTTCGCCTTTGGCCATACCACGTGCATCGTCAAGGCGGGCGTCGCATAGTCCGGCAGCACCTCGACCAGGCTGCCGTCCTTTAGATGGCGCTCGATCAGCCAGGTCGACATCTGGGCGATGCCGAGCCCCGCCACAGTCAGTCCAGCCTGGACTTCGGCGTCGCCAGTGACGATTCGCGCATCGAAAGCACGCTGCTCGACCAGGGCGTTGCCGCGCCGGATCAGCAAGGGACTGACGCGGCTATCGGCCTTGCCGTACATGATCACCGCATGTTCCACCAGGTCTTCGACCGAGGCCGGCTCGCCATGGGCCGCGAGATAGGATGGCGCCGCGCAGAACACCTTGCGGTCCTGGCCCAGAAGGCAATGCCCGAGCGCGGGCGACCAGGCCTCCGGGCTGCCGATGCGCACCGTCACATCGATGCCTTCTTCCTCGAGGTCGACATAGCGGTCGGTGAAGGACAGCACCGGCTTGATGCGCGGATAACGCTGCAGGAAAGCCGTCAATACCGGCAGCACGACCAGGCGCCCGTAGGTGGCCGGCAGGTCGACCCGCAACCGCCCGGCCAGCAGCTCGCCGTCGGTGTGCAAGGCATGCTCGGCTTCCTCGAGCTCGCCCAGCACCCGGGTGCAGGCGGCCAGGAAGCGGGTTCCGGCGTCGGTCAGCGCCAGCCGGCGCGTGCTGCGCTCGAACAGGCGCGCGTCCAGGCGTGCCTCGAGGCGGGCGATGGCCTTGCCGACGGCCGAGCCGGTCAGGTGCAGGCGCTCGGCTGCGCGGATGAAGCTGCCGGCCTGCGCCACGGCCACGAAGACATCCACCCCTTTCAGGCGTTCACTGTTTTGCATGATCGATTGCGGAATAATATTCCGCCAAGTATAGAAAAAATGCCCGAGATAGGAAATGATATTTCAAATAGGATGGCAACCCGCTTAATCCCAATAAGAACATCATGTCCCAATCACCCTCCGCGCTCGCGCAGCCGGCCCCGGCATCCTCATCGTCCGGCGCGCTGTCGATATTGATCCTGGCGGTCGCCGCCTTCGTCATCGTCACCACCGAATTCCTGATCGTCGGCCTCCTGCCGGCCTTGTCGCGCGACCTCGGCATCTCGATCTCGCTTGCCGGCCAGCTGGTGACCCTGTTCGCCTTCACCGTGATGCTGTTCGGTCCACCGCTGACGGCCTGGCTGTCGCACCTGGACCGCAAGGCGCTGTTCATCGGCGTGCTGGTCGTGTTCGCGCTGTCCAATGCCCTGGCCGCGCTGGCGCCCAATATCTGGGTGCTGGCGCTGGCGCGCTTCATTCCGGCGCTGGCGCTGCCGGTGTTCTGGGGCACCGCCAGCGAGACCGCGGCCGAACTGGCCGGCCCCGACAAGGCCGGGCAAGGCGTGGCGCGGGTCTACCTGGGCATCTCGGCTGCCCTTCTGTTCGGCATCCCGCTCGGCACCATCGCCGCCAACAGCATCGGCTGGCGCAACGCGTTCTGGATCCTGGCCGCCCTGTCGCTGGCGATGGCGCTCGCACTGCTGTTCCTGATGCCGGCGGTGGCGCGCGCCAAGCGCGTGGACTTCCGTTCCCAGGCGCGCCTGTTCCGCGAGCCCTACTTCTTGGCCAACGTCGGCCTGTCGATCCTGGTATTTACGGCCATGTTCGCCGCCTACACCTACCTGGCCGACATCCTCGAGCGGGTGGCCGGCGTGGCGCCGCTGGACGTCGGCTGGTGGCTGATGGGCTTCGGCGCGATCGGCCTGATCGGCAACTGGGCGGGCGGCAAGGTGGTCGACCGCGCACCACTGAAGGCCACGGCGCTGTTCTCGGGCCTCCTGGCGTTGGCGATGGCGCTGGCGGTGCCCGCCGCCGGCTCGACGATCCTGTTCTGCGCGGTGCTGGCGCTGTGGGGCATCGCGTACACGGCGCTGTTCCCGATCTGCCAGGTACGGGTGATGAAATCGGCCACCCACTCGCAGGCGCTGGCCGGCACCACCAATGTATCGGCCGCGAATGCCGGCATCGGCATTGGCGCCATGCTGGGCGGCGCGGCGATTCCGCTGCTTGGCCTGGACAAGATCGGCTATATCGCGGCGGGCTTCGCGTTGCTGGCCGTGCTGCTGGCGCCGCTGGTGGCGCGCCTGCGCCGGAGTTAATGCATCTCCACCACGTGACGGCATGCCCGCCGGCACGAATTACGTGACTTCCCCCACGCCGCACACCTTGTGAAAATATTTTTTTCACAAGGTGCATCCATTCCTGCATCTGGCGAGTAGTACAAGCGCCAACATTGCAGGCCGACCCGGCCGCGATGCGCTCCTAACGAATTCAAACAAGCAATTCTTACTGAGGACACATCATGACCCAACCACAATTCGCCAAACTCGTTCTCGTTTCCTCGATCGCCCTGGCCCTGGCCGCCTGCGGCAGCAGCAGCGACGACCACCACTCCGACACGACGCCGACCACCCCGCCGCCGCCGGCCGCGACGGTCGGCGACGTGGTCGCCCTGACCGCCAGCAACCGCCTGGTCTCGTTCGACCGCGCCACGCCGGGTACCATCCGCAGCAACGTCCTGGTGACGGGCCTGCAGAGCGGCGAGAACCTGGTCGGCATCGACGTGCGTCCGGCCGACGGCATGCTGTACGGCGTCGGCTCGACCGGCCGTCTGTATACGCTGGACGCCGCCACCGGCGCCGCCACCAATAAATCGCGCCTCGTCGCCGATGCCGCCGACACCACGGAGCCGTTCACCGCCCTGGCCGGCGCCAGCTTCGGTGTCGACTTCAACCCGATGGCCGACCGCCTGCGCATCGTCAGCAACACCGGCCAGAGCCTGCGCATCAACGTCGACACCGGCGCCACGACCACCGACGGCAGCATCAACGGCGGCGCCGCCAACACCGCGATCTCGGCCTCGGCGTATACCAATTCGCTCGCCGGCACCGGCTCGACCACGCTGTATGGCATCGACAGCGCCAATTCGACCCTGTACACCCAGAACCCGCCGAACGACGGCACCTTGGCCAAGCCGGTGCCGCTGGGCGTCACCATCGGCGCGGCGAACGGCTTCGACATCGATGCGCGCACGAATATGGGTTATATGGTCGCCACCGTCGGCGGAGCACGCAATCTATATGGCGTGAACCTGGCCGCCACCAGCGCCCCGACCAACCTGATCGGCGCACTCGGCGTGACCGAAGACATCCGCGGCATCGCGCTGCGCGGCGCCACGGCGCCGGTCCTGCTGGGTCTCTCGGACGACAATCGCCTGCTGGGCTTCAAGGTCGCTTCGCCCAACACCATCGACACCAATGTCGCCATCACCGGCCTGGCGGGCGGCGAAACCCTGGTCGGCATCGACGTGCGGCCGAAGGACGGCATGCTGTACGGCCTGACCTCGACCGCGCGCCTGGTCACCATCGATCCGGCCACCGGCGCCGCCACCGTCAAGGCGACGCTCAGCGCCGACGCCACCGACACGACCGCGCCCTACACTGCCATGCAGGGAACGTCGTATGCGGTCGACTTCAACCCGGCCGCTGATCGCCTGCGCGTGATCAGCGACAGCGGCCAGAGCTTGCGCATCAACGTCGACACCGGCGCCACCACCACTGACGGCAATATTAACCGCGCCGGCGTGGCGCCACGCGTCGTGGCCGCCGCCTACACCAACAGCATCCCGAATGCGGCCTCGACCCAGCTGTTCGACGTCGATGGCGCGAGTTCGGTGCTGGCGCTGCAGAATCCGCCGAACGACGGCACGCTGGTCAACGTCGGCGCGCTGGGCGTGACGGTGGCGGGCGCGGCCGCCATGGACATCGGTGGCGGCGAAAATGGCCTGGTGCTGGCGGCGCTGCGCACCGCGGCCGGCGGCCCGAGCTCGCTGTACCGGGTCAACCTGACGACCGGTGCGGCAACCCTGGTCAATGGCGTGGCAACGCCGGCGACGTCGGTGATCGGCAGCAGTAGCGGCAACGGCGGGCCAGGCGTGCGCGACATCGCGATCTGGCTGCGCTGATAGGAGATGGGTGGCGGCATGCGGGCTGCCACCCGGTCTTCTATATCCTGACCGCGCGCCCGATATAGAGTATGGGCCCGGTCGGACGGCCGATCGGTGATCCGGCGGCCGGTTCCAATGTGATTTCGAACAGCTGGTTCGGCACCACCTTCGGCAGGTTGGCGAGCTTGACCTCGACCGACTCTCCCGGCTTGACCAGGCCCAGCGAGACCGGACCTTCCCAGTCGTCAGCCTTGGTCCACAGCTGCAGCGCACGATCGGCCGGCACCTCGGTCGTGACCAGCGGGTCCAGGCGCAGCGTGTCGTCGGCCACCAGCTCCAGCACCCAGCCCGGCCCCGCGTTCTGCGGCGCGGCCAGCACCACCATATAGCGCGATTGCTCGACCTCGAACTGGCGCACGCCGACCACGGCGGCCATGATCGCGGCGGCCGCGAAGCCGCCGGCGGCCAGGGCGCGCCACAGGCCCAGGCGTTCCCACCAGCCCGGACGGACGGCTGCCGCTGCGGTCACTGGCCCCAGGCTACGCTCGATGCGCGGCCACAGGGCGCCTGACGGCGCCTCCGGCGCGACCAGCGCGTTCAGGGGCATCAGCCGTTCTTCCCAGTAGGCGACGGCGGCGCGCAGCGTGGCGTCGTTCGGCAGCATGGCATCCACCTCGCGGCGCCGTTTGCGCGACAGCGTGCCCAGCACGTATTCGCCGGCCAGCTCGTAGGGGTCGTGGGTCGGATTCATACCATGCACTCCCGCAGCGCGCTCATGCCGCGCTTGATCCAGGCCTTGACCGTCCCCAGCGGCGACTTGAGGCGTTCGGCGATCTCGCTGTGCGAGAAGCCGTCGACATAGGCATGCAGGATGCTGTTGCGTTTGGCGACGTCGAGGCGGTTCAGGCAGTCGTGCAGGCGCCCCATGTCCTGGCGCAGTTCGAATGCGTCCTGCATGCCGGGATCGAAGGTATCCGTGCCCAGGGCATCGAACGCTTCCTCGTCGACGTTGATTTCGCGGGCGCCATCGCGCACCGCGTCGAGCGCCGCGTGGCGCACCACGGTGTACATCCAGCCGCGGCCCGAGCCACGGGTGGCGTCGAAGCCGGCGGCGCGGGTCCAGATGCTCACGAAGGCGTCGTGCAGCACATCTTCGGCCGCCTGGCGTTCGCGCACGATGCGCAGGGCGACGCCCAGCAGGCGCGGGCTTTCCTGGTCGTACAGGCGGCGCAGGGCTTGCCGGTCGCCGCGCGCGCAGGCGGCGAGGTGCGCTTCATAGTCGAAGTGGTCGGGTGCAGTCGTCATTACGGGCCGTTCTCGGGTGGATGGTCCGGGACCTGCCGGCTCCCGATGAGCGGCAATTATAGTTGGGCAGGTGAAAGTGGCTTGCACGCTTGCGCGTCAGTGGACCTTCGCCGCCCCGCCGTCGCCCTGGCGCTGGCGGTCGAGCGCCTGGCCGACGCTGATCGCCAGCTCGGCCAGCTGGAAGGGTTTGCGCAGCACCACGCCGTCGCCGATCACCTGCTCGATCGCCTTCATGTCGGCGTAGCCAGTGGCGATGATCGTCGGCAGGCCGGGGAACATCGCGCGCGTGCGCTGCACCAGTTCGGCGCCCGTCATGCCCGGCATCAGGTAGTCGGTGATGAGCAGGTCGGGCCGCTCGGCGTGCAGCGCGCACAGGCCCGCCTCGCCGTCGGGCGCCTGGCGCACTGTGTGGCCGAGCGCTTCGAGCGAGGACACCATCGACTCGCGCACGAAGGCGTCGTCCTCGACGATCAGGATGCGCGCCGCCTGCCTCTCGGCCGGCATGCGCGCCGGCGGCGCCGGCTCGGCGTCTTCCTCGCCGCCCGCCGTGCGCAGCCAGATTTCCACCGTGGTGCCGACGCCCGGCTCGCTGAGGATGCGCGCGGCGCCGCCCGACTGCTGCGCCATGCCGTACACCTGGCTCAGGCCCAGGCCGGTGCCCTTAACGCCCTTGGTCGTGAAGAAGGGTTCGAACACCTTGGCCACCAGGTCGGGCGCCATGCCTTCGCCGCTGTCGGTGACGGCGATGCGCACATAGTCGCCCGGCGGCAGGAAGCCCGGCGATGGTTCGCCGCAGGCGGCGACGAACACCAGTTCGCCGCCATCCTGCATCGCGTCGCGCGCGTTGAGGGCCAGGTTCAGGAGCGCCATCTCCATCTGGTTGGCGTCGGCCAGCACCGGCGGACAGTCGGCGTCGACCTCGAAGCGCAGCCGGATGCGCGAACCGAGCGAGGTGGAGACCAGCTCGCGCACGCCGTCGAAAAGAAAGCCGATCTCGGTCTCGCGCAGGTCCAGGCTCTGGTTGCGGGCAAAGGCCAGCAGCTGGCGCGTGAGCTTGCCGCCGCGCTGGCAGGCCTTGCGCGCGATCTCCGCGCGGCCCTTGGCCACCTCGTCCTTCGACATCAGCAGGATCAGGTCCATGCTGCCCTGGACCACGTTGAGCAGGTTGTTGAAGTCGTGGGCGATGCCGCCGGTGAGTCGCCCCACCGCTTCCATCTTCTGGTACTGCGCCATCGCTTGCTGCACCCGTTCGCGCTCGATGATCTCGTTCATCAGGCGGTCGTTGGCCTGGGCCAGCGCGCGGGTGCGCTCCTCGATGCGCGACTCCAGCGTTTCGTTCAGCGCCACCAGCTCCTGGCGGCTGTGCTGCAGGCTGGCGGCGGTGCGCTCGCGGTCGGCCAGCACGTCGCGCGCCTGGTACTGGCGGCGCCGCGCGCGCAGCGCCGACACGGTGGCGCTGCGCAGGGTCTGGACGTTGAGCGGACGCTCGAGCAGGATCACATTGCCCAGGTCGCCCAGGCGCGCGCGCGCCGCACCCTGCTGCAGGCCGATCGTCTTGCCAAGCAATACGACAAAAGGAAAATCGGACCACGGCGCCTGGCGTCCCAGCCAGGCGTGCAATGTCGCGACGTCGACGCCGTGCAGGGCTTCCTCGGCCAGGATGGCGGCGCCCGCGCCCTCGGCGATGGCGCTTGCCAGGTCGGCGAAGTCGGTGGCGACCTCGCATCCGAGCCCGTCACGCTGCAGCACCGAGGCCATGACATCGGCATCGCGCCCGAGGGGCGCGAAAATCAGTATCCGTTCTTCGTGCGGGCTACTCCGGTGCATGCACGGCCTGCGCCATCAGCGGCGTGTCCCCACGGTAGGTTGGCATACCCGACAATACGCCCTCGAACCCGTCCAGCGGCGCGCCGATGACCACCCCGCCCTGGCCCAGCAGCAGCTCGTGGATGGTCGTGGCATGCTCGGTGGTACGGCTCTTGATCACGCTGATCGCGCGCCGCACCTTGCCGCCCGCCTCGAAGAAACGCAGCAGCACCGTGCTGTCGCTCAGGTAGCTCAGGTCGACGTCGGTGCGCGCATCGGCCATCAGGCCGTGCTGGCCGAGGATCATCATCGTGGTCACGCCCTGCTGGTTCAGGTAGGACAGCAGTTCGTGCATCTGCAGGATCAGGAAGTGCTCGCCCGGCATCGCCTGCAGATAGGCGTTCAGGCTGTCGATGACGATGAAGCGGCTGCGGCGCCGGTCGACCGCGTCGCGCAGCTTCTGGGCGAATTCGCCGGGAGACAGCTCGGCCGGATCGAAGTGGTCGATGGTGAGCTGGCCATTGTCGAGATAGGGACGCAGGTCGAGGCCGAGCTGGGTGCTGCGGGCGAAGAAGGTGCCGAGCCCTTCGTCGAACAGGTAATACGATGCCTTCTCGCCGCGCTCCAGCGCCGACAGCAGGCAGCCCGTCGACAGTGTCGTCTTGCCGATGCCGGACGGCCCCACCAGCAGGGTATTCGTGCCACGCACCAGTCCGCCGCCGAGCAGCGCATCGAGGTCGTCCGAACCGCTGGAGTCGACCTGCGGCGAGAAATCGCGTACGTGTTCGGCGGCGACCAGGCGCGGATACATCACGATGCCGCCGGTGTCGAGCGTGTAGTCGTGGAAGCCGCCCCGGAAGCGGATGCCGCGCATCTTGATGACGTTGACCCGGCGCCGCTCCTTGCCGTACTCCCTAGTGATCTGCTCCAGGCTGATCACGCCATGGGCCAGGCTGTGCAGGTGCTGGTCGGATTCGGCGGTCTTGTCGTCGAGCAGCAGCACGGTGCAGTCGCGTGCCGAGAAGAACTGCTTGAGCGCCAGGATCTGGCGCCGGTAGCGCAGCGGGTTCTGGGCCAGCAGGCGCACCTCGGACAGGCTGTCGAACACGATGCGCAACGGCCGCAGGGCGTCGACCTGGTCCATCACCTTGCGCGTGGTTTCACCCAGCTCGATTTCGGAAGGATGGAACACCGACTGCTGCGAGTCGGGGTCGAGGTCGTCGTCGCCGGCCAGTTCGACAATCGCCAGGGCGCCCAGGTCCCAGCCATGGCTGCGGCCTACCGCGAGCAGCTCGTCGGTGGTCTCGGACAGCGTGATGTACATGCCGCTCTCGCCCCGGGCGACGCCGTCGAGCAGGAATTGCAGGCCGAGGGTGGTCTTGCCGGCGCCGGGCGAACCCTCGACCAGGTACAGGCGTTTTGGCGTCAGGCCACCACCCAGGATGTCGTCCAGACCGGGAATGCCGGTCGAAGTGCGGTCGTTCATGAAATGCAGCCCTGGCTGTAGGCCGGTCCACGCGCATCCGGGCCTTCGCACAAGGACGGGATGGGGATGGCCTGGATGGAAAGTGTCGCGCGCGGTGCAGCCGCGGAACAACGGATATTGCTGGGATTATATCTCTATCGAGGCGGGGCCGGGACAGCGCAGCGCCAACCGTGCTACACTATCACTTGTGCGGCATCGATCAAGCCTCTTGCGCTCGCGCGATGGGCTGGCGACACGAGATTGCCTCTGGTAATTCCTGATTCCGTCCCCATATCGTGTTCCGGCGGACGAATACTGCGCCAGCAGCGCAGCCCTGAAGCGCGACGCGGAACGCGGGCCGTCGCACCCAACGAAGTAACCGTCATACCTGACATCGAATTGAAGCCAGCCGCGTGTGCGGGCTTTCTCATTCCCCGGCATGGCGCCTGCGCCGCGCCGCCCCGGTCACCTTACGTAGCCCGCTTGCGCGGGCCGTCTCACCCGCCGGCCCGGGCGCCTTTGCGCCAGGCCGGCCAGATATACTCGTATTCAAACTAACAGGAGCCCAATCATGGCAAAAGAAGAACTCATCGAAATGAATGGCGTCGTCTCTGAAGTGCTGCCCGATTCGCGTTATCGCGTCGATTGCGAAAACGGCCACAAGCTGATCGCCTACACTTCCGGCAAGATGCGCAAGAACCACATCCGCATCATCGCCGGCGACCAGGTCAGCCTGGAACTGTCGCCCTACGACCTGAGCAAGGGCCGCATCACCTTCCGCCACCTCGGCAAGACCGGCACCGGCCCGCGTCCTCCGGTGAACCGCGCGGCACGCCGCTGATCGGCGCCAGCACTCATCGGTAAGCAACGCCACGCCCAGCGTGGCGTTTTCATTTGTGCGCGCACTGTCAGGGTTACGCGCTTGCTTCCACCCTACCTGCCGCTGACGGCGACCGGCGCCAGCGTGCGCAGGCGCAGCGCGATCAGCAGGCCGATGCCCAGGATCGCGCCCAGCAGCGCCACCACCCCGGGCCAGGCCCAGTGCTCGTATACATAGCCGGTGAACCACCCCACCACGCTCGAGCCGAGATAATAGAAGAACAGGTAGATACCCGAGGCCAGCGCCTGCGGCGGCTGGGCGCGCCGTCCGACCCAGCTGCTGGCCACCGAATGGGCGGCGAAGAAGCCGAACGTTGCCAGGCCCACGCCCAGCACCACCGCAATCACCGAATCGACCAGCGTCACCAGCAAGCCGGCGATCATCACCCCCATCACCAGCCACAGCACGTTGCGCCGGCCCAGGCGGTCGGCCAGCTTGCCGGCCCACATCGAGCTGAAGATGCCCAGCAGGTAGAGCAGCGACAGCAGCCCGACCGCGCTCTGGCGCAGCCCGAACGGCGGCGCCAGCAGGCGGTAGCCGATGTAGTTATAGAGGCTGACGAAGGCCCCCATCAGCAGGAACGGCAGCGCGAACAACCAGGGCAGGCCCGGGTCGCGCAAATGGATGCGCAGGCCGTCGACGAAACCGGGCCCACGCGCCGGCAGCGCGCCGCCATGGCGCGACGGCGGCAGGCTGCGCGAGAATTCCCAGGCCGCGTACAGCCCGGCCGCGCCGAGCAGGCCCACCGCCACGCGCCAGGACGCGACATCGCTGATGAAGGCCGAGATCACTCGCCCGCTCATGCCGCCGAAGGCGCTGCCGCTGATGTACATGCCCATCGACAGGCCGAGCGAGGTCGGCTCGATCTCGTCGCTCAGGTAGGCCATGGCCACGGCCGGCAAGCCGCCCAGCATCAGGCCCATCAGGCCGCGTACGGCGACCAGTTGCGTGTAGTTGGCGGCGAAGGCGCAGACCAGGGTCAGCACCGCGCCGCTGATCATCGAGGCCACCATCACCGGCTTGCGGCCGAAGCGCTCGGCCACGCTGGAAGAACCCAGCAGCGCGAGCGCCAGGGTGGCGGTGGACACCGACAGCACCAGGCTGCTCTGGGCCGGCGACAGCCGGAAGTCATGACCAAGCAGCGGCATCAGCGGCTGGACGCAGTACAGCAGCGCGAAGATGGAAAAGCCCCCGAACGCCATCGCGCGGTTGATGCGCCGGAAGGCCGGGCTACCGGCGGCGATGCGTGCGCCGGGGGTGCTCATGCAGGCGTGCTCAAGGATATTCCGGGTCCACTTCGGAACCGGCGTAGTTCTCCAGCTCGGTCATCAGCTGGGCGATCGTCGCCTTCGTGCCGATCTGTTCCAGCACCGTGCAATGCTTGCGGTAGATGTCGATGCGTTCGGCGACGACGGCCTGGTGGGCCGGCGGGATGCGCGCCAGGAACTCGGCCCAGCCTTGCTCGAAGTCCGGCTGGTGCTTGCGCAGCGCCTTCACGAAGCGCTCGAACTCGCTCTGTCCGGTGCGCGCCGTGATGCGCGCGCCACCCTCGGCCGCGAAGATGATGGCCAGCGCGATCACGCCCTCCGAGTTCAGGTCGGGATCCTTGACCGGGCCCTCGTAGTGGTTCTTGCGCAGCCACTCGGCGGCCTTGACGGTCGCCTGGACCTGCTGGCGCTGCTGGACCTGGCCCAGGAAGCGCTCGTAGCCCGACCACGATTCGCCCGGATCGGCGGTGCAGATGTCGACGAACAGCTCCTTCAGGCGCCGCTGGGCGTACACCGGATCGTTGTCGTACTCGCTCACCAGGCTGTCCTCGGGCAGCGCGGCCAGCTCGCGGATCATGCGGAAACCGGCCTGGAAGGCGTGTTCGGCGCCCTCCCCCACCAGGATGTCGAGCGCGTCCAGGTCGCCCTCGTCCACGCTCTGGATCAGGTGCTCGAGGCCCAAGGACACCCCGCCCACGGTCAGCAGCAGCGCGCGCGCGATCCCTTCGGCGGTGCGGTCGTTGGTGAACTTCTCGGCCACCATCGCGGTGATCCCGGACAGCTCGTCGGCCAGGATCGCCGCTTCTTCCGGCGTGGCTTCGCCCGGCAGCAGCCTGATCGCGCGGATCAGGCGCGGCGGTTGTTCGATGACGATGGCTGGCAGCATATAAGCGGCGGCTCCCGTCACGAGAAGATGTCCGAGCCCATGCTGCGGCGCGGGCTGCGGCGCGGCATGCTGCGCACCGACGGCACCTGCTTGCGCAGGCGCAGCAGGAGGTCGCGGGTCGAGCGCTGCATGAATTCGGACTCTTCGTCCGGATCGTCGGGCAGCTCGATCTCGGCCATCTCGGCGCTGTGGCGGAATTCCGGGAACAGCTCGAGCAGCGAACGCTCCCAGCCGTCTTCGGTGGCCTTGGCCAGGTCGACCGCCAGCGGCACGATGTCGCTGTCGGCGCTGGTCTGGCCGCTGACGTAGCGGCCTTTCGACAGGATCTCGCCCGCCACTTCCAGGATTTCCTTCGGCGCCAGCGACCACAGGATGGCGAACACCGTCGCGCCATGGTCGGTGGCGGATGCCGCCTCGAGCAGCTCGTTGCGGCGCTCTTCGTCGTCCTGGGCGTAGACCACGCCGTGCACGTGGTTGAACAGGTTCTCGGCGATGCGCTCGGGATCGTCCTCGATCAGGTTGTCGGGCCAGGTGGCGGCGATGAAGGCCAGGCTGTCGGCCCAGGCCTTGGGCGGCACCAGCATGGTGGCCAGCGAAGTCTTGCCGCCATCGAAGCCCGACAGGTGCAGCGCGGTCACTTGCGGCGGCAGCTCGGTCAGGACCTGGGCCACGGCGTAGTCGCCATGCTCGTCGGCAGCCTTGGAGAACACCTCTTCGGCGTGCTCCAGCGAACCGGCCAGCACCAGCTCACCGACCTGGCTGACCAGGGCCGGCAGATTGGATTTGCTGCTCTCATCGCTCATCGCGGTCTCCTTCGTCGAACAGGCCGGTGAAGTCGTCGGTGGCGTCGCCGTTGTCGTCGACGTCGTCGCCGTCGTCGTTGCGGCCGAGCTGCTCGATCGACTGGTCCTCGTCATCCCAGCGGTTCTGGTTCTTGAACAGGAAGGCAGTGATGATGGCCTGGCGCGCCAGTTCCGGGTAATTGGCGGTCATGCCTTCATACATCGCCTTGCCGTCGTCGCCATTGCACTCGGCCATGGCGAACACGCGCGCCGGGTCGCCGTCGGCGTAGTCGGCCGCTTCGCGCATCAGGCCCTTCGGATCCAGGAAGCGGATCTTGTCGACCAGGGCGAACGCCATCATATTGACGTCGTCGATGCCGCCGCCGTCGGCGTATTCGGACACCAGCGCGCCGACCATCATGTCGTAGTTCTTGCGGTTGGGCGGGTCGCCCAGGGTGCCCTCGATCTGGCCTTCCAGCTCACGCGACTGGAAGGAGAATTCGGGATGTACGTTCTTCATGTTCTATCCTGTTGATGGGACGCGGCGGCTCGGCCGCATCCAGTGTTGCCGTAGTGCCGGGTCAATTGGCCGGCAGGTTTACGCCGTTGAGCGCGAACAGCGAGCGCCACAACTCGAAGGCCTCGGCCTCGGCATCCAGCACGATGCGGTGGTTCACGCTCTGGTTGTATTCATCGCGTTTGGCGCGGTCCGAGAGGATCTCGTAGGCCTTGGTGACGGCCTTGAAACGCGCTTCCGCGCCGGGCGCCTGGTTGCGGTCCGGGTGGTAGCGCATGGCCAGCGAGCGGTAGACTTTCTTGATCTCGTCGTCGGTGGCGTTCGGCGCGACGCCGAGGATCGCATATAAATTTTCCAACAGAAACTCTCCCGGCAACTATCTTAAAATACGGTAAACAGAGATTATCCTATAGAAAACGCCGGACGTGGCGCGAGCGCCCATGTCCGCCTCGCGACGCGGGCAACCTCAGCCGCCTCCGGGTACGGTAAAATGCCCCCCAACTTACCCTTCCAGAACTATTTCATGAGCAACGACAAGAATACCCCGGCGCCGGGCAATGCACCGTCGTCGAACTTCGTCCGTGCGATCGTCGAATCCGACCTGGCCGCCGGCACGCACAAACGTGATGGTTTACCCCCGGTCATTACCCGCTTCCCGCCGGAGCCGAACGGCTACCTGCACATCGGCCACGCGAAATCGATCTGCCTGAACTTCGGCCTGGCGCGCGACTACGCCGGCCTGTGCCACCTCCGCTTCGACGACACCAATCCGGAGAAGGAAGACCAGGAATACGTCGACACCATCATGGATAGCGTCAAGTGGCTCGGCTTCTCGTGGGAGCGCGAGGGCCAGCAACACCTGTACTACGCCAGCGACTATTTCGAACAGCTGTACAAGATGGCCGAGTACCTGATCGAGAAGGGGTACGCCTACGTCGACAGCCAGAGCGCCGAAGACATGGCGAAAAACCGCGGCAATTTCGGCACGCCGGGCACCAACTCGCCGTTCCGCGACCGCCCGGCCGCGGAATCGCTGCAGTTGTTCCGCGACATGCGGGCCGGCAAGTACAAGGATGGCGAACACATCCTGCGCGCCAAGATGAGCGAGGATGCGATGGCGTCCCCGGTCATGACCAACCGCGACCCGGCCCTGTACCGCATCCGCCATGCGCACCACCACCGCACGGGCGACGCCTGGTGCATCTACCCGATGTACGACTACACGCATCCGATCTCGGATGCGATCGAGAACATCACCCACTCGCTGTGCACGCTGGAATTCCAGGACCACCGTCCGTTCTACGACTGGCTGGTGGCGACCCTGGCCGAGGGCGGCTTCTTCAACAAGCCGGTGCCGCGCCAGTATGAATTCGCACGCCTGAACCTGACGTACGTTGTCACCTCCAAGCGCAAGCTGCGCGCGCTGGTCGACGACGGCACCGTGACCGGCTGGGACGACCCGCGCATGCCGACCATCGTCGGCCTGCGCCGCCGCGGCTACACGCCGGAATCGATCCAGCTGTTCTGCGAGCGCATCGGCGTCTCGAAGGCCGACGGCTGGATCGACATGGGCACGCTGGAAGGCGCGCTGCGCGACGACCTGGATCCGAAGGCGCCTCGAGCCATCGCCGTGCTGCGCCCGCTGAAACTGATCGTCGATAACTTCCCTGAAGGCGAGTCGGTGGAATGCTCGTCGCCGGTCCATCCGCACCATCCGGAAATGGGCAAGCGCACCTTCCCGTTCACGCGCGAGCTGTGGATCGAGCAGGAAGACTTCATGGAAACCCCGACCAAGGGTTACTTCCGCTTCACCCCGCCAGTGGGCGACCAGCCGGGCAGCCGCGTGCGCCTGAAGTACGGCTACGTGGTCGAGTGCACCGGCTTCGACAAGGATGCCGACGGTAAGGTTATCGCCGTGCACGTGAAGTACTTCGAGGATTCGAAGTCGGGCACGCCGGGCGCGGATAACTACAAGGTCAAGGGCAATATCACCTGGGTCAGCGCGGCAGGTGCGCTCGAAGCCGAGGTGCGCCTGTACGACCGCCTGTTTACCGATCCGCAACCGGACGCGGGCGGCAAGGACTTCAAGTCGGTGCTCAATCCGAACGCCCTGGAGACCATTACCGCCTATCTGGAACCGGGGTTGAAGGATGCCGTGGCAGACCAGCGCTTCCAGTTCGAGCGTCATGGCTACTTCGTGGCGGATCGCGTCGATTCGCAACCGGGCAAGCCGGTGTTCAATCGTGTGACCACGCTCAAGGATAGCTGGGGCAAGTAAGCCGGCCAATCGCCGACGCCACCACTTTCGTTAGCCGAAAAACGTCGTTCCCGCCCTCGCCGGGCGCCTTGGCGGGAACCCAAGTCCTTTTCGCTGCCGCTACGCGCGACGCGAGTGGTGCGATCAGAAACTTGGGTTCCCGCCTCCGCGGGAACGACGCTTCCACAAGCGGGGTCACAAGCGGGGTCACAAGCGGGGTCACATCTGACATTCGGACACGGCCTCAACAATGGCTTGGTTAATACGGCTGAGCTTGTGTCCGAATGTCAGACCTGAGGTGGTCCGGACTTTCTGGACAGTTATTTAGGCACACGGAATGCGGCTTCGACGGCGGCAGGCGTTTGATAGCCC